>JANNPW010000042.1:0-26913 GCA_031400405.1 Mariniblastus sp. | reverse complement strand
TACTCTCAGGTGGGCCGATCTCAATCGATGGATATCGTCACGGTTGTCGCAGCGGCAACCGCCACTGGCGAAATCACTGGCGTATTATAGAAAAGAGTGAGGGCGCTGGGGCTCGAACCCAGGACCTACGGATTAAAAGTCCGTTGCTCTACCGACTGAGCTACGCCCTCGTCGCGGTGAGTCGCAAACGATGCCCACCAGCGAAGGGGTAAAGATGGCTTATCGGGCGGAAGGTGTCAAGGGCCAGTAAATAAACCGCCTTGTTTACTTGTTTTTCGAATTCCACCGTCGATCGAATTTTGGGCTCGCTGATTTGGGAACATTCGCGGTGTCACACGGAGGCCAGAAGATTAGAAAAAATTGAATGGGATCAATTGTGTTTGATCTTCGCGGCTCCACGCCGGCGCGTGAGCCATTCTTTCCAGGCAGATTTATTTGACGGCGCCGGTTTACAGCAACTCGGTCACGATCACCGGATAAATACTACCAGGTGAGTTTTGACTTCCCGAATTTAACGTGCCCAAACTGGATCTGGCGCGGTAATCTTCATCGCTGAATTCAACGGATAACGGAAATCCAATTCCTGGGCGTGTAAACATAATCGAGTTGCAAGCGGATCCAAGTCGTTTCCAACAATCTTTGAAGGCTCGGGTTTGTCTTGCGTCGGCCCATAGGCCAAATCCCCGAGAATTGGAAAACCCAGATGGGCCAAATGAATTCGTATCTGATTCGTCCGACCGGTCACTGGATAACATCGCACCAAAGCACATCCATCCGGATCGCGTCGCACCACTTCAAATCGGGTTAACGCATTCCACCCATTGGGATCGACGTGGCGCAAGCCTTGAGCCGCAGTCGGAAATTTGGCGATCCCGGCAGCGCATTGGAAGGAATCCGTTGCGGGATGACCAATCACTCGAGCCAAATAGGTCTTCTTGATTTCACCGTTGGCAAACTGACGTTGAATCGCGGCGGCGACATCCCGTTGGCGAGCCAATAACAGGACGCCCGTTGTGTGGGCATCCAGCCGATGCAAGATTCGAATTTGCTCATGAGGGTAACTCAATCGCAAAAAATTCTGCAATGTATTCCGATTGAACCGTCCGCACGGATGCATGGGCAGCGGTGCCGGTTTGTTGATTGCAATCAGCCCCTCATCCTCAAACAGAAAACCGACCTCATTGGAAACCGGCGGCTCGACCGTTTGCGGAGTAATGTTCTGAATCCGCCAGCCGGCTCGTACCACCACGTCGTCGCCAAGCGGTCGATCTTGATAACGAATTCGACCAGCTTTACACGCGGCGAGCCAGAACTCGCGATCGAGATCGACATGCAACGAAAGTAGAAACTCGATTACGGGTCGTTGATCGAACTTCGCCGGTACGTTCATCGACCGAACGTTGTCGTAAGGTACAAAACCTGGTAGAGGAGTGGTTGCTGCGCGGAGTCGGGCCGTGCGCTCGGTCAAGCGTTCCAACAACGGTTGCGACCGAGGTCGCGCACAATAGGGACAAGCGGTCGGTGGCACATACAACACGGACAATTGGTCTTCTAGCGACAGAATCGCTTGACAAGCATAGCATTGCTCGGCAGCGGTTTCTTGCAGGCTCGGATCGACTGCCACGCGTTTATCAAACACGAAACAATCGCCCCGATAGTGTGCGTCACCGCACTCCTCAAAGTAATTCAAAATTCCGCCATCCAACTGATAGACCTGTGCAAACCCTTGTTGTTCCATTAGCGGACCAGCTTTTTCGCAGCGAATTCCACCGGTGCAAAACATCACAACGGGTTTGTCCCGAAACTCATTGGCGAGCCGTTCGGTCGCCGCCGGAAAATTTCGAAAATGATCGATGCCAATTGGAATCGCGTTCGCAAAAGTGCCAAGTTTGATTTCATAATCATTGCGCACGTCGAGCAACGCAATATCGCGTCCGTCGTCCAACCACGCTTTCAATTCGCGAGGCGAAATTTTAGGGCTCGTTTTCTGCCGTGGGCGAATTTCTTCCAAGCCCATCGAAATGATCTCTTTTTTCAATCGAACCAACATCCGATTAAAGGGTTGATGATCGCTGATGCTTTCTTTGACCTTGAACTCGGCAAACTCGGGTTGCGTCCTCAAGTGTGCCAGAAACTGCTCGATGCTGGTCGGCGAACCTGCTAGAAAAAGATTGATACCCTCGAGCGAGAGTAAAATCGTACCCTTGAGTTCCAGGGAATTACAAAACGGCAGTAGTTTTGCTTTGCGTTCTGCCAAATTGTCCAACGGCACAAATTGATAGCCGGCGATATTGACAAAATCGGACATGAATTCTTGGTTTTTGAACCGAGTTGGGGCGGCACAATCGTGATTTAATCAGACGATTCTGCTAAGCTATTAATAGAACGCACAGGCTTTTTTTTGGCAAGCTTGGCGGTCTTCCCAAGTGACTTTCGATACCGATTTTTCTGGTAATTTGCGATGACTTTCAATCCGTACCATCAATGGCTGGGCTTGGACCCGCGTTGGAAGAATCCACACTATTTCCAACTGTTAGGCGTTAGTTCGAGGGTTCTGGATGAAAGGGCGTACGCAAACGAGGTTCAGGCCGCTGCGCAAGCCAAACTGGAGTTGTTGAAGTCCGTTGCTGGCGAGGAAAATAAGGCGATTCTTGATCAAGTTCGTCAAAGAATTTTGCGAGCCGCCGAAGTGCTCGCGGATACCCGGCGGCGGTCGGAGTACGTGCAAAACTTGAAACTCAAAAGCACCGACACCAGGCCGCCGGTTGTCGCGGACCCGCCCGCCAAGAACCCACCGCCTCGTGCTCAGCGCGAGCGGAATTCGTCCGATTTGCTACCACCGATGGCGGTATCGCAGCCGCCAATCCCAATGGCTGGAAACATTATCCCCGCCGAGAGTTCGCTCCCCGCGAGAGACGTGCCGCAAATCCCGATGGCGATTCCGATTCAACAACCATCGCCTGCTGAATTAGCCGACAGTGTGGGTTCGGAGGCAGTCGCCACCGCGAGTCCCGAATGGGTTGACAACGTGAACGTCGAACCGCCAATGCGGCTGAAACCTGTTCGTAAACGCCGACCGTCCAAGCTTGGACTTTTGGGGGCGATATCGATGATATTGATTACAGTCATTTCGGTGGCTGGGTTGTATTTTATTATTGATCGTTTGGCCAACAAAATATTTTCCAATGTCGATCCGACCTCGACTGGATCTCCCGCGGATGTTGTTGCGGATCCTTCCGCGTTGAACGAGTCGACAAGCTCGACTGATTCTCAAAATGAATCAGGCAATTTGGAAACGATTGTAAAAGAGATTCAGGAACGCGGTTTGCCGGAGGAAACCGAAGCCGAGCGGGCTAACATATTGGCCAATGATCCAGCCCATCGCGTTGGTCGAAATAGGAAACCAGCAGTCGATACCGAGACCGATCGAGTCGAAGATAATACCGAACCAAGTGATCCTGGCCGTGATGCCATCGAGACCGGCAGTGTCGACAACGACGCGGTCGTCCCCGACACCCCAATCGAATCGGTCAAACCAGCGAAACCGTTAACTGAATTGGAATCGCTGGAACTAGTAAGTCGGCTGCGGCAAATCCGTCGCAGTCTGTTCCGCCGTGATCGAGAATCGGTCAGTCGCAATGTAACCGATACCCAACGGCGTTTCGACCAGCTGTTGGATCCCAGTTCAGTTTCTCTCAATCCTTCACAGCAGCGTCTACGGCAGCATTTCGAAGCGACCAAGAGTGCGGTCGGCCTGTTGGACGGATTTTGGGCTCAAGTTGTCAGTAGCAGTTTGGCGATGGCGGGGGGACAGGAAATTTCGTTGAACGATCAAATCGTCGGGTTTGTCGATGGAACGGAAGACTACGTGATCTTGCGAGTGGCGGGTTCGAATATCAACTATCGCTATGAGTTTTTACCGCCGGGGTTGGCTGTGAAAATTGCCGAGATGGGGGCGATTAACGATGTACCGAGCTGGCGGTTGTTTTTGGCGGCTTTTTTGGCATTGCAGAACGACCCACAGGAACGACATGCGGAGCGGATTGAAGAGTTAATTACGCAATCAGTTGCCGATGGTCACGACGACACACTGTTTCGTGAATTCTTGAATGATGATTTTTCCAATATTGCCGGGACGGCAAAATTAGAACTTCCGAGTGACGCCGAAATTTCCGTGCTGCTGCAGGACTTTCAAACGGCCGAGAAATCCCAAAATCCAACCCAAGTGAAACCGCAATTGGCCAGCCGATTGGCCAATCGCTTGATGACCATGATCCCCGACAGTCAAGCGCGGGCCATTGCCTATGCTCATCATGCGCGTGAACTGGCATCTCAAGCTGGAGACGCTTTTTTGGTCGAAGATGCGATATCAGTATTGGCCGACCGAGTCGACATTGATCGTGGCGAACTCCTGCTTGCATCGATGTTGGAATTGAGCAAGAATCGACTCGACGCTACGCAAACTCGAAACTTGGTGGAAACGGCTATTCCAGTTCTCAAATCGATTCCCGTGAATTCCGAGAGTAAACAAAAAATCAAAGATCTGGCGCAACGCTTGAACGGGCTGGCGGAAACCCATCAATTTCTTGATGCGCAACGCCGATTAAGTCAGCTCAATTTGAATTGATTCCCGACTTGCCTAGCCTCATGGAAAATTTGCTGATCCTCGAAGCCTGAGATCCTGTTGATCTAAATCCGCGATCAGGCGAAAGCCATTACTCAAAACAAATTCAGAATGCCCAATGCCGGACTATCAAGCAATTTACAATCATGTCGTTACGACTGATCCGCGGTACAACCAGGCAGAAAACTCGCCAGGTCTACGGGCTGCCATTCAGGCCACCGAACAACTGAAAATGATTTCAGGTCGATCGCTGGACATTGGCTGCGGCGTTGGTTTTGTGGTCGAGTATCTTGCTGGGCCAACTTTCGATTTGTTGGCTTTTGGAGTTGATGTTAGTGACGTTTCGATCGATCGCGCCAAAACCCGGTTGGCTTCAATTGCCGGTTGTGCGCAACGTCTGACCGTCCTGAAGTCACCGCAACTCCCGTTTGAAACGGACTTTTTTTCACTTGTAACCTGCTTTGATGTCCTCGAGCATCTGGATCCAAACGATATTGAAAATTTGAAACAGGAAATACCACGCGTGTTGCGACCGGGTGGCATTTTTTTCGGCTCGGTGTCGTGTCGAAAATCAGGCGTCAACGATCAATTTGGCGACAATTTGCATCGCACCATCCGCTCCGTCGACTGGTGGATTGAACAATTTCAACCGGATCAAATCGAGTTTGACGCGATTCGTCAGCAGCTAACCATCTGGAAGCGTTCGCCGTTAGTGAAAGTCGACGGACGCGCCAAACGGGAAATGGGTAAAGTCAATTCAGTTGAAAACAAACCCAGCGGTCAAAACGCGGAATACCATTTCGGTAACACGGCAGCGCTCTATCAAAAAATTTACGACGAAAATCCGTGGTATGGCAATGCGCTGCGAGATCGTTGTCCCGGGATTCGGTTATTGCCTCAATATTCGGATTGGTTGCTCGGACCAGTCATGGATTTGGGCTGTGGCCGAGGACAAACGGTTGAGCGTTTGCGAGAACTCGGGTTTGAAGCCGAAGGAATCGACCAAATAAAAAACCACGTGGGGATGCGAGTCGGCGATATCACTCAACCAATCGATGACCTGGGAAATTTTAACAGCATTGTTTGCGTGGACTGCATCGAACACCTTTTTCCGAAACAGGTGGAAGGCTTGTTTTCCAACATGCAACAAGTCCAACGCCAAGCATTTTCGATTCACAACGGTGAGTCCACCGGCACCGGGCAGGAATTGCACGTTAATCGGCTGAGCTTCGACGAATGGGAGGAACTGATTGGTAAATATTTCGAAATCGAATCGATCATTCCGGTCACGCCCGAACAAAAGCTGTACCTGACGAAATCCCGCCGGTAATTTCAGCATGGGCGCGCGGGCCTAAACTCGGAATCCGCGATTCGAACGTACCGCCCCAAAACCGATTGAAACGTCGATTCCGAATCTGCTATTCCGCATCGTCATAAGTTCGCCGGTCGGCCGAATGCCAAAGCGGCAATCCCTCGCGGGCACGCTCAGCCAGACGATTCACCTTGTCAACGGATCCAGGCATCGCCTTGGTCGATTCAAAGCGATCTTCATGGATCGGCTGGGGTTCAAAATTCCAATCCCCGTCTCGAATTGCATCCAAAATTGATTCTGTCATGGTTACATCCTCTTTTTGAAACAAAGTAGTCAATCAGGCGACTCCGCCTCGGATGGTGCTTCCCTGCCGAAACAATCGGTTGTCGGCCAAAGGCCACAAAATCATTCTGCTGCCACCCTGGCACGTTAACAACCGTACCAATATCGCGAATGAAATCGCGATGTCAAGGAAATTCAGTCCGATGATTTTTATTTCCATTGCACGCTTGCCAGGCACCCATGAATTCGCGCAGGCGGTGCTGGTCCAAGTTCGCACGACCGCTCAAGCAGACAGCGCCTCGGACGCCAATCAAGTCGGGTTCGCAAGAGAGCAGCAAAGGAAGGGACTCAGCGCTCACTGAGCCCGCGATAACGACGCGCACGTGGTTGGCCCGCGCGCGTTCTATGAGCAAGCGCAACCGACGTTCTCCGAGGATCTCCAGCGTCGTACCGCCATCTTTGCAAAAAGTGTCCAGTAATAGCGTTTTTTGAGGTTGTGACTGCAGCAAATCCAATACGGCTTCGATCGCTGGCGCACGACAGATCGCGGCATCAACATAGGCGACGCCGACTAATTCGACTGTCGCCGGCAGACTGTGCTGAAACTGCAGCCAGGCCTGTTCCCAATTCCTCTGAACTTCCATACCGGCCAATCCGATTTTGGCGAACTGGAAACCCGCCAGGTCCGCGGGAGACCAATGATCTGGCTGACGATCTACTGACGGTTCCATCCAAGCCGTCAATTCACCGAGCGCGATGCTTTTGGTCAATTCGGCCGGCAATTCCGCCAGTATATGTCGACCAACGTGCAGCGCCACCGCTCCCAATGCACCGGCGGAAGGCTCTTTCAAATCGAGAATTCCGATTGGATAGCGACTGACCATGATCGCCTCGTCAACGTCACGTACACTGATCAACAATTGGGTCAACGAATGGATCCTTGGAGTTAGAAAAAAGGTGAGACGCCTGAAACGGACAGTCAACTGTTCAAAATCTGCAGATCAAGATATTCTATTTGCGTGCCGAACCGAACGATCTTCTGGTTTCGAGCCAAGAAGTCCTCTGTAAAATACTTAGTGCTGCGAAAAAAATCGGCCACCTCCAATATGACCTACGGCATTCAGCACCCACCGATCACATCCGATTCCGAGGTGACAGCGTTCTGCCAACGAGCTGCCAAGAGCCCGTTTATTGCCTTTGATACTGAGTTCGTGTCCGAGAGTCGTTATCGCCCGCAGCTTTGTTTGTTGCAAGTCGCCACCGAACAGGAATTCGCGATTATCGATACCCTGGTTGTCAACAATGTTAACGAATTCTGGGACCTGTTGGTTTCGGGCGACCACGTAACGATTGCCCATGCGGCGCGGGAGGAATTTTTGTTTTGTTTCCGCGCGGTCGGGCAACGTCCTAAAAACCTGTTCGATGTCCAACTCGCCGCCGGTATGATCGGACATGAGTTTCCCGCTGCCTACAGCAATTTGGTTGCTAAGACATTGGGGAAACCGGTCGACAAGGGAGAAACGCGAACGGATTGGATGAAGCGGCCGCTATCGGCGGCTCAAATAGAATATGCCTTGCAAGATGTTGTGCATTTGAAACCGCTCTATGATTCGCTTTCTCGGGATCTCGAGCGACTTGGACGAATGGAGTGGCTGGACGAAGAAATGTCGGTTTGGTTAACTTCGCTGGAAGTTTCCGAATCCGAACCGCAATGGCAGCGCGTCGCAGGTATTTCCGGATTGAACAGTCGAGCGTTGGCGGTCGTCCGCGAAATCTGGATCACCCGGGATGACGAAGCGCGCCACCGCAACCGATCTCCCAAACGAGTCCTGCCCGATGACCTGATTGTCGAATTGGCTCGGCGTGGTACCGCTGATCCCAAGCGACTGAAGGCGATTCGCGGTTTCGAAAATCGTGTTTCCGCAGCCATGATTCAGCCGCTGGCCGAGGCCATCGACCGAGCGAACGCTTTGGCCGAGCACGAACTGCCGCCCAAATTGCCCCGCTCCAAAACCATGAACTTGGGACTGCTCGGACAATTCCTGACCACGGCGTTAAAAATTGTTTGCAATCGGGAAAACATCGCGGCGGGAATCGTGGGCACGGCGCAGGAAATTCGCGATCTGGCCGCGTGGCATATGAAAATGGCGCCAGCGAATCCCAAGCCGGCATTAGCGACCGGTTGGAGGGCAAAAATTATCGGTCAAATGATCGAAGACATGCTCGATGGTTCGGTGGCCATTCGCGTGGGCAATCCAAAATCGAGTGAACCGCTTGAGCTGGAATGGATCAAATCAGTCAAGTAGTACCCTTGCTGGACTAAATCATTACCAGGCTTTCCAGCAACAACCGCAATTTTCTCAGTTCGCCTTCATGGTCGATTTCCGGGTCAGTCGTCGGTTGAATGTCGACACACAATGCGCGATTGTAATTTACTTTGCGCAAGAGCAATATCAATCGTCCGTAATCGATAATACCCTGTCCGACACGTACCTGAGGATTTTCGGCGGTTGAATCTCGCAAATACACATTGTGCACGAATTCGACCAACCGTTCATAACTGGTTGCATTGGGATGTCCCAAGTGATAGTGACTCGGATCCATCGAAAGCCCCAGCCCTTTAACGTGGCTGCAAATCACTGATACCGTATCGGGGTCGGCCGAAAGATGTCCCGTTTGGCTGCGCATCGCCACCCGAACTCCATGTTGTTCGGCAATCAATACCAATCGTTTGTAGCGTTCGACTTCTTCGTTGAACGGCGTGCCGTGTTCGCCCGAGGGGACTGTGAGCGTCACGATTTTGGAGTACTTTGCTAATTCACAACAGTCCTTAAAAGTCGCATAATATTCTTCTCCTTCCGCCTCGATTTGCAGACTAAGTCCGATCACCGTCAATCGACGGGTCGAATTGATCGTGTCATACGCCTTTTGCAAATCTGTTCGGACCTCGGAAGGCCTCAGATGATTTCCGTTTTCGTGAATGTCCAGTTCGATATGGGAAAATTCCAAATCGGCTAGTTTCTCGATGGATTCCGAAAGTGATAGTTGGGGAAAACAATTGGTGGTTGCGGCAACAAACACACGCAGACTCCTTCGCGCGACACGGTGGCGGTAAAATAGCAAACCAATATTCCGATAGGTTCACCAGAACGCCCGATGGATCGATCAGGCGTTCAATTGCGTAGCTTAGAGGGATTACGGCATATTATCAACACCATTCAAGCGGTAGAATTGGGCGATCGGATTCAACGTTTCCCGTTGTCGAATTTCTCCGCGTGAATCCAAACCATTCTGGGGGCACCAAATGCTGAACCATCAATCCCAACTCCTGTTGTTGACGTTGACTTTTTTCCCGATTATTTGCTGCGACACTTCCATCGCGCAATTGCCAGTACCGGCTCGACCTTCCCAACCCGCCGCGCAAGTTCCGTCGGAGAGCAAGCCCGCTGATGCACAGGCTGCGCGGCTGGAGAAATTAGCCAAGTATTTGACTAATACCCGCTGGACTGGCCAATTCACGGTCACTGGCAAAGACACTCCACCGACGCCCGAGCACTACGAAATCACGCAAGCGATCAAAGCGGATGAAGGGGATTACTGGAATTTGGTCGTTCGTATCAAATACGGCGCCAACGACACCACTCTGCCACTGCCGCCGATCGAAATCAAATGGGCTGGCGAAACGCCCGTAATAACCGTTGATAAGGTGACAATTCCGGGTTTGGGGACGTTCGATGCGCGCGTGCTGATTCGCGGCGGGCAATATGCTGGGACCTGGACCCACGATGAGGTCGGCGGGCATCTATTTGGCAAGATCGAAAAACTTGAGGCTGAACCACCGGGAACCGCGAAACCAGATGCTAAACCGGCAGTGGACAAACGGCACTAAGTCGGCGCGTTTTCACGGACCAATTGCGAAATTTTCTTGAAGGATTCGCTGCCGGCTTGTTCACACCATTCAAACAAGATCGCCTCCGTCGTCGTTGGAATAACGCCAGAGTTTTCCAATCGTCGGATGGCCGTGTCGTGATCGAGCTGGCCTCGCGCGCCAACAGCGTCAACCGCCAAGTAAACGTTGAATCCCGCAGCCGTCAAATCCAAAGCCGTTTGAGCGACACAAACATGGGTTTCGATTCCCGTCAGTACTAATTTATTAATCCCCTGCTCACCCAATTCCGCCAGTAGCGTGGAACACTCTCGACAGCTGAACATTGTTTTTTCGGGAAACGAAACAACTCCGGCGGTTGCCAACCGATCGCGCAATTCGACGACCGTTCGACCCAAGCCTTGGGGGTATTGTTCAGTCGCCGCGATTGGCACGCCTAGCGTTTGGGCGCCGCGGATCAAGCGACCAATGTTCCATTGGATTCGTCGGTGATTCGGAATCAGCGGTAGCAGTTTTTCCTGAACATCGATGATCAATAACGCGGAATCACCGACATTCAATAAAAACGGGCTGCGAAATGTTCTTAATTCGAACGTTTTTTCAGGATCGGGCTGCATGTTTTCTCCTTAATTTGAGAATAGCGGTTACGTTGATGTGCGGCAACCTTAGACTCAAAAGCACCAGTACATAAGTAAACTGGCATAACCCTGACCAGTGGACACAACGGGAGAAACGAACATGGATTTACAGGATCTACACCATGATCGTCGATCCGACTTGTAGTTTGGAGCAATCACTGAGAAAATCATCGGTGGCGCATTCGAAGTCATCCCTGAGTTGGGAACCGGGTTTCTGGAATCAGGATATGAGAACGCCTTGGCAATCGCTCTCCAGGACAAGGGATTGCGAGTGCAATGCCAGCTTCCTATCCATGTTCACTTTCGACAACGAATCGTTGGCGAGTTCTATGCCGACCCTCTTCGTAGAAGGAAAAGTTGAAAGAAATGTCATCGTCGAGCTCAAGGCTGCTAAGGCGATCGCTCCCGAGCACCAGGCCCAGATTATTAACGACTTAAAGGCAATTGGAATCGAGGTCGGCCGACTGATCAATTTTGGCAATCCGAAACTCGAATACAAACGATTCACACGACACCAGTGCAGCAATCAACGAATTGAAAGCATCCTGTACAACTTGTCCATCCATGTTCATTCATGTTGTTCTAAAAATTATGCATCGGTGCTTAGCAACCATTGACTCGTAGCAACCGGAACGCCGTTTCGTAACAATGCTGAAGTTTCCGGGAAACTCTATGGCCAGTCAGACATACCAGAGTCTTCGAATGCCAGCTCGTTCGATGTTGCTTGAAATTCGTCGTGCCAAACAGGAAATTCGGCGCCGAACCAAAAACCAGACTCCTAGAGGAGAAACCGAAATTCGATCAAAATACTGTTGTAACAGATAAAAGTGGAAACGGACTCGATGACAAAATTTCACGCCACGACAATTTTGACCGTGCAAACCAACGTTTCGGTCGCCATGGGGGGCGATGGCCAAGTCACTTTGGGGACGGCGATCATGAAAGCGGACGCGATGAAGATTCGCAAACTACTCGATGGCAAAGTGTTGTGCGGATTTGCCGGTAGCAGTGCCGATGCGTTTGCGTTGATGGAGCGGTTCGAGCAATTTCTCAAAGACTCACCAACCAACATTGTTCGTGCCGCGACCGAGCTGGCCAAACAATGGCGGATGGACAAAATGCTGCGTCAACTCGAGGCTTTGCTAATCGTTACGGATGGAAAACACACATTATTGATCAGTGGAACCGGCGATGTCATTCAACCCACCGATGGCATCGTCGCCATCGGTTCGGGGGGCAATTACGCGATCGCAGCGGCGCGGGCTTTGAGACAACATACGCAATTATCAGCCGTCGACATTGTGCGCGAAGCACTCCTGATCGCGGCCAGTATTGATATTTATACTAACCAGAACATTGTGGTCGAAGAAATAAAAACTGTCGGCTGATCTTCAATTATGGAAACTCTGACTCCTCAAGAGATTGTCGAACAACTGGATCGCTATATTGTCGGTCAAGCGGCGGCCAAACGATCGGTCGCGATTGCAATTCGCAACCGCTGGCGTCGCCAACAGTTGTCCGCTGAATTGCGTCAAGAAGTTTCGCCCAAAAACATCTTGATGATCGGTTCCACCGGCGTTGGCAAAACGGAAATTGCGCGCCGGCTAGCCAAATTAACGGGTGCGCCATTTATCAAAGTCGAGGCCACCAAGTACACGGAAGTCGGCTATTACGGTCGCGACGTGGAAAGCATGATTCGCGAATTACTGGACAATGCGATTGCATTGGTCCGGACCGGTGAACGCGAGAGCGTAAAATTGCTGGCCGTTGAACGGACCAACGATCGATTGGTCGACTTGCTCAGCCCGAAACAAGTGGACTATGAGTTTACGGCGACGCCTACGTCGCCGGAACGCACTGCTTCGAGCGCGCGATCGCTACCTGATTCAACTGACGAGGCTCCGGCCGCAGGCGATTCCCTATCCCGGACTCGCGCGAAAATGAAACGCATGCTATTGGCCGGTGAGCTCGATGAGCGGACGGTCGAAATTACGGTTGAGCAAAAATCGACACCGGTCATGATGGGCGGGATCGGAATCGAACAAATGGACATGGATTTTCAGGGGATGTTAGAAAAAATCATGCCCACCTCGCGGACCAAACGGCTACTTAAAGTGTCTGCCGCGCGGACCGTAATCTTTGAGCAAGAATGCGATGCGCTATTGGATGACGATAAAATCAACAGCCAAGCCATCGCGTTGGCAGAAAATTCAGGCATTATTTTTATTGATGAATTGGACAAAGTCATTGCCAGTGATACCAAATCGACTGATGTTTCACGGCAAGGCGTACAGCGGGATTTATTGCCAATCGTCGAAGGGACGACGGTGCAGACAAAACAGGGATACGTTAAAACGGACCACATTCTATTTATTGCCGCCGGCGCGTTTCACAAACATCAACCCAGTGAACTAATGCCAGAACTGCAGGGCCGATTTCCGATTCGTGTCGAGCTGGATGACCTGACCAAAGAAGACTTCGTCCGCATCCTGACCGAACCCAAGAATAGTCTGACCCGGCAATATACTGCTTTGTTGGAAACGGAAGGGGTTCAACTGGAATTTACGAGCGACGCCATCGAGGAGTTGGCTGTGGTGGCCAATCAAGTCAACCAATCGACCATGAATATCGGCGCGCGGCGTTTGTACACGATTTTAGAACATCTCTTGGAAGATCTGAGTTTTGAAGCCCCCAACATGAAGCTGGGAAAGGTTACAATTGATGCGGCCTATGTAACAGAGAAATTAGGGTCCATTGCCGCCGACGAAGATCTGAGCAAATACATTTTGTAGCCCAGTGGTTTGTCAGGGTGCTCTGGATTCGCGGCGAAATGGTCGAGCCGCGTGGGCCCAGGGGTGAATTTACCCGATTCCCAAAAGTCGTTCCCCGAATCAAGTGTATTGAATGCGGGATTTCGGCGGTTATACTGACCGCACGTTGTCATTTCGAGAACTTCCCGATTGGGCTGGAAAATTATGAATCGAACTGAGTTATGGCCATCGTTGTTTTTGTGTCTGGCAGGGCTGATTTTTTCGCGCGTGTTGTCGGCACAGACGGCGTCGTTTAGGCAAGTCAACACCAACCCATTCGGCAATAATATTACCGGCGACGCCGCCAATGAACCGTCCATTGCGGTCGACCCAAATAATCCCAATCGCATGGCTATCGGCTGGCGGCAATTCGACACAATTTCGTCCAATTTTCGTCAGGCTGGTGTCGCCTATACTGCCAATGGTGGATTGACTTGGACGTCCCGCGTATTGACTCCCGGCTTGTTTCGTAGCGATCCTGTGTTGGAATCGGATGCCGACGGAAATTTTTATTACTCCAGCCTGAGTTCGACGACTTCGGCAGAGATATTCAAATCTGTCGATGGCGGCGCCACTTGGGGTAGTCCCATCAATTCTTTTGGCGGTGACAAACAATGGATTGCGATTGATCGGACCAACGGTCCGGGTCGTGGCAACGTGTACCAACATTGGAACGTCCAATTCAGTTCGGTCGCCAATACAAGTTTCACACGATCAACCAATGGCGGAGTTTCGTACGAAGCGCCGACGGTTGGCCCCAGTCCCTACACGAAATGGGGAACCTTGGACGTGGGACGCAACGGGACGTTGTATGTTGCCGGCTCGGCATTGATTACAGCCAATGGTCATTTGTTTTCCAAATCAATCAACGCGCAGGACGCGGGACAAATTCCGGTGTTCTCGACTCCGCAGTCCATTTCATTGGGCGGCACCACATCTTCCGGCGGTGTCAACCCTGCCGGTTTGCTGGGTCAAGTTTCCATCGCTACCGATCATTCCCAAACCGCCAATGGCGGAAATATCTATGTGTTGGGATCGGTTGATCCGACGGGCTCCGATCCACTGGACGTAATGTTCATTCGCAGCACCGACGACGGCACAACCTGGAGCAATCCGATTCGCATCAACAACGATCCGACTGGCAACAACGCGTATCAATGGTTCGGCACCATGTCGGTCGCCCCCAACGGTCGCATTGATACCGTCTGGAATGATACCCGTGGCGATGCGTCCAATACGTTTTCGACATTGTATTATGCGTACTCAATGGACGGCGGTTTGAGCTGGTTAGGCAACATTGCTTTGACACCGGCGTTTAACCAGTCATTGGGCTACCCGATGCAAAACAAAATGGGTGACTATTACGACATGGTATCCGACAGTTTAGGTGCCAATCTGGCATTTTCGGCGACGTTTACTGGCGGACAGGATGTGTATCACATGCGTATTAATGCGATTCCGGAACCAACCACCATCGCGTTGCCAGTGTTTGTTCTGGCAGCTTTGTTCCCGCGAAAACGCCGCCAGGTCAAGGCGATTTTGTAGTTCGCTGAATCGCTGCGTTGTCGGCGCGTTTATTTTCGGAACAGCTTTATTGTCCAGCTAGATTGGGTTGGGTGCTGGGCCTAGTTTAGAAACCGATGAAGTCGGTTCGTGTCATTGTTTCATTTCCGTCACAGCTGAAAATGGACGACAAATTTTCTGCGGAACGTTTGACGATTCGCGGCTTGAACGTGGCATCGATCATCAGAACGCCCGATTCACCAGGCTGTCCCAACATGTCCGCGCCCATGGCTTCGCCCGAGAGTGGCGTTGGATCGGTCCAGATGGACGACGATTTCGGCCCTCCTTCGATCACGACGGCGGTCCAAATTCGTTTATCAGTGATGTCGGCCAATCTCGGAACCGGGCGGTCGGTGCGAAACAACCCTTTGTCCGTTACCGCAATATGAATGCGGGTTCTGGACTCAATCCCGGCTTCGTTTGTCGGTTGGAGATCAACAAAAACAGCCGGAATCGTTTTCGCAACCGCCAGATTTTCCACACTGTCCCAAGGCTGGGAAAAATCAAATCGATCATACAATTCCTGTTCCCCCAAAAAAGGCAATATCGCAACTCGCCAACTTAGCTGGTCGGGCGAACCATCGGCGTTATTGAACATGGCCGCTGAGGCTGGCAATCGACCGTGCTTTGATTCAAACTGTTTGATGGCCGTACCAATTTGTTTGAGATGGCCAATTCGTTGTGCGAGCAGGGCCTGTTCACGGCCGTCCGAAACCAGGGCAGCGATCAATTGGGTTGTACTGGCTGGCCGTTGGAGTTTGATCTCAACGACATTCTCTGTGGAATTGACGCTGAGCAAGCCCTTGGTTTGAATTTCGTTCCCAAAGTCTTGGAGTGACGCAGGTGTTGCCAAGACGGTCATCGACTCAGTTGGTCGATTCATCATTTGCGACAACATCGGGGATGAGGAACTTGGACCCATTAATTGTTCGTTCAGAGTACGCGCCAGTTTCTGGGCATTGTCTGGATTAGAAACTTGAATTCGTGCGACGACCAGACGGTCTCCAGACAACGAAATTTCCCAATCAACCTCTTGTAGTAGATTCGGCAGATCGGCCAACTGTTTGCCTTGGTCGCCAAAATTCGCCGCCATTCCTAACAGGCTTTGCAAAAACCGCTGGATCGGCTCGATCACCAAGGCACCGTTGACATCCGCTTCCACGACCAACCGGCTAAATTTTTTGGTCAACGGTGTCTGCTGTCCCGAGGAAGCGGTCAATTTTTCCAATTGCTTCGTCGATCCAATCGCAATTCGTTTCGCGTCGAGGCGAATGGCCTTAACTTTGGGAATCGATGAGTCCTGTGGCGCCGCAGCGGCCACGTTTGCCGTTGGCATGGCGGCATTGAGTTGCTCCTCGTTGATGGGCTCAAAATAGTCCAGAACATAAATCAAGGGTGAGACCGCTTCGGCTGTTGGCATCACTGTCAAGTCTTCCCGATCGACCAGGATCCACATTCGTTCGATTTGTCTTATTGACGAATTGTCTCCGCCGACCAAAGGCAACAAGGGTTGCTCCAAAGAGTTCCAGGGAACCTCGGCGAGTTCGGGCAGACGTGTGATTTTCGCCAGTTCAATCACGGTCACCGCAAAATGGTCAGCGTGCAAGAACGAGAGTTCAAACGCATTGTTCGCCTCCGGCAAAATTGCATCCCGCGCGCCCGCTGTCTCGGCCGGTTCAAAAACAGCTTGGGCGGAATTGTTGCGAGGAATACCTTCTACGACGGAAGGCCCACCGCAACCTGACATCAATAACGATCCCAGGGACATGCAGCCAATAACCATTCGGTTGCCGACAAACTTACGAGGCCAAAATATTCGAGGCATAGTTCTATCGTTCTCATTTGTTGGAGATGTTAGGGCGGCTGACACGATCGTATTTCAGTTTCAAAACCGATCGCCGACTTGAGTAATTGTACCGGCAACTGCCCGGTTGTGTCGTTCGTGGCCTGATCACTGAGACTGAGTTTTGGAATTGGTACGATGGACAGGTCGAGTTCGACCGTTCGCGATACTGGAATCCAGCAGGGACTGCAGTCGCTTCAAATCGTCGGCGTGTTCGGATGCAACGTCGGTTGTTTCTGCGGCGTGGTGGGTCAAGTCAAAGAGCTGGTCGGCGGTTACTCGCGGTTGTTTTTGCGCCGCTGGTTTTTTACCCACATGGTTGCGAACCAATTTCCAATCACCGGACCGAAGGCCGAATTGGCGGCCGGTGTTATCCTGTTGGATAAGATAGTCACGACCCTTGGCGCCGGATTTCCCCATCAACGCATCGAGCACGTCAAAACTATCCAGGCACGCATCGGCGGGAATTTCCTGTTCGGTCAGTACGGCAAGACTCGCCGCAAGATCAATCGTACAGACGATTTGATCGGAAACGCCGGGTTCGATGCGACCTTTCCAGCGTGTGATGAAGGGCGTGCGTGTGCCGCCTTCAAAGACGCTATATTTTCCGCCGCGGAAGGGACCGGAGGGCCGGTGGTTGCCAAGTCTTTCGACAGCTTGATCCTTGTAACCGTCGTCCAGAACCGGACCATTGTCTGAGCAGATGATCACCAGCGTTTTTTCTGCGAGCCCCAGTCGATCGAGGGTGTTCATCAACTCACCAACGCACCAGTCGAACTCCAGGATTGCGTCACCGCGTGGCCCCATACCGCTCTTTCCAATGAACCTTTCGTGCGGCGCCCGCGGCACGTGGATATCATGCCCCGCGAAGAACAGGAAGAACGGTCGATCCTGATTCGATACCAGCCATTGGTTGGATTCCGTGACCCATTCATCGGCCAGATCTTGGTCCCGAAAGCGCGCCTGCAGGCCACCAGTGTAAAATCCAATCCGACCAATGCCATTGTGAATGGTACCATTGTGACCATTGCTCCAATCCATTTCCAACGTTTCGCGGTGCGTGATTCCAGTGGGATGATCGGACGATGGCGTTTCATCCCCGACCCACAGCGGGTCTGCGGGATCGAGATTTCTAACATGGTGGTCGTTCACAAATACCTGCGGCACACGGTCGTTAGTTGTTGGCAGCAGCAGACAGTGGTCGAATCCAATCTCCAATGGACCCGGGTTGAGCGCGCCGTTCCAATCAGGTTTGTCAACGCCAAGTCCCAGGTGCCACTTGCCGATGACCGCCGTCGCGTAACCTTGTTGTTTGAGCAGGGAGGCGATGGTTGGCGTACCGGGTTGGATCAGCGCGGGCCCGTTGGGTGGCGCCACGCCAGTGCCTTTGATGCGGAACGCATACGTTCCGGTGAGCAGCGAGTATCGGGTCGGAGTACATGTGGATGCCGAACAGTAACCACTGGAGAATCGCAGGCCCTCGGCGGCGACGCGATCAATATTGGGGGTTTGCACTGAGGATGTGCCGTTGCACGATACATCACCATAACCGAGATCATCAGCCATGATGACCACGATATTGGGTTTCTCCAGAGCGTAGGCCGCGTTTGAAAAGACCAGAATCGCCAGCAGCGCCATTAATCTTTGCATTTCTGTGATCTCTGTCGGTCGTGTGTTGAATCGAATACACAGCGCAAGCGAGTTAGTATCGCCCATAATATCACCGTTTTGGCAACGTTGTAGCACGATGATATTATTCCACGGATTCGCGATCTGTAGCGGTGGCTCGATTTATAGCCCGAATCTTCAAGCCACTGCTCGCTTTAAACTGGATAAACGATTGCACAGGGCACATCGTCGTTAGCAGATTGATTACTTGCTAGCGAGGCAAGCCAATTGTGGAAAGAAATCGAGGCATTTTGCTCGCTGATTTGAGGGCCAAAAAAACAGCGGGATTAAAAAACTTTCAAAATCCTCGGCAATTGGCGGTCGGTTCCATATTGGAAGAATTCGTGGCATTTGCTAACCTACGCCCAACGGCGAGCGGAACGACTGACATTTGCCAATCGTCAGGATTTGTCTCCAGCGGCCGTTAATCAGCAACCCCAGGATTGCCGATTTTATAACTGTAACGTACAAGTCAACATGACTTTTCGATAAATCGATTCCGGTAGGGATACCGACAAGTTTCATTGATCCGGCAATCAATGAGTCACCGACAAAGGACGTCAACGATGGAAGTGAAAACAGATTTTGACATCAGTGTGCATATTCGCTGGATGATTCGGCGTGATATGCCGGAAGTCCTGAATATCGAAAAATCCAGCTTCGAGTTCCCTTGGTCGGAAGAAGATTTTATTCGTTGTTTGCGACAACGAAACTGCATCGGCATGGTCGCCGAATATGACGAACGGGTCGTCGGTTTCATGATTTATGAATTGCACAAAGACCAATTGCACGTCTTGAATTTCTCCGTTCGCCCCGATGTTCGTCGACGGGGCGTGGGGATGCAGATGGTTAACAAGTTGGTTGGTAAACTGTCACAACAGCGTCGCAATCGGATCGTGCTGGAAATCCGGGAAACCAATTTGGCCGCCCAGATGTTTTTCAAAAATCTGGACTTCCGAGCGGTTTCGGTACTCCGAGACTATTACGATGACACGGTCGAAGACGCTTATGTGATGCAGTTCCGATACAAGGGAGAAGCGTCACAACCAATGGAACCCATTAATCGAATTACGCGATTGGCTGGCTAATCATTCATCGCATCGTTTAGGCGAATCGCAGTGTCGAGACGGGCCTCATGGAGGCTCGTCTACGTCGCAACGTCGGTCCAGGACGCTGCCGGCATTCTATCTATCTGTTTGTAATCAGAATCGTGACTCACACTACGTGATACCGGCCAATGCCACTCACTTTGTAGCGGAACGGCGCGAGCCGTCCGGTATTTGCGTGGGAATTACGGACGAAAACCGGGCGGCTTGCGCCGACTCCGCTAACAATTGCTCGAATATAAGTCCCATTGGGCTACCGGAATGCGTGATATCGCGCAGCTTGGCGGCGAACTCCAACAGATTCTGCAAGATCTCGCTCGACGACATTCCGCGCGTGAATAAACTTAATACGGGTTCGCCGCTTGCAATTCGAGTTCCAATCTCCGGGATGTCAGCGATGAATTGCTTGAGTCGCGAGTTGTTCTCGGCATCTCGATGAAACGGCATCAGCTGTTCAAAGACAGATTCGTTCAGGGTTATGCCGGGTTCGTTTTGACAGAACAGGATCGCTTTGCCGTACATCTCCGCGCCAAACGGGATCGGTTTGAAATTCGCTGAATGCAACGAACAGGCTTCCACATGTTGTTGCACAATGGAAAATTGATTTACTGCGCGACCTGGCATTTGGGCCGCGAGTTCAAAAATTTCGGCAGAGGCAGTAATACGTGGATTGATATCGACAGGCCAAACTCCGATATCGTTGACAATTAGATCCAGCCCGAAAATTCCCGTAATCTGGAATTCAGCGGCGATCGCACTGCCGATCGCTTCAATCGTTCTCGCCAGCGGAGCTTCCAGTTTGATTGGACCGATCGATCCACAATAGGAAAACGGAGCTGCTCCGAGAACGCCTTCGCCAACCAATTGGCGGGTACAGCCGATTAACCGGCAGGACAGCGACGGATTGGAATTGCGCAATGGGCCGCCTCCCCCAGATGGCTCTCTCCCGGCGACCAATAATGCGGACACTTGGTCGCCGACGATCCTCCGTTGAAAAACGGTAACTGGTTCCGCCGGACCAATTTGGGGTTGGCCACTGTTGCTGGTCGAATTTGCGATGGAAACATGACGACCTCCCGCCGCGGCCAAATTCTTCTGCAGCCATTCATCGGGCGGCTGGCAATGGGATAGTTCTCGCTCGGTCTGAGGAAACCGCCCACCGGAATTTTCAATCAGCGCCTGGATTTTCGGCAAGGAATTTGCGTCTTGCAGTCGGGCCAGATCGGTCGAGCCCGGACCCAACAAACGAACTTGCGACTCCAGTCGCTGGACCAGGTTGAGCTGGTTTTCAAAACCACCCGCGATAATCGCAGCGTCGTAGCGGTTCCCCTGAATGACAGCGAAAATCTCAGCGAAATCAAGGATACGAAAACACCGCCGTGCGATTCCGGAATCGCCGCCGCAAATTTGTCTTAGATCCCAGTCGGCAAACCGGTCCAGCACATCAAAACCCCATCCGGCTCGCAGAGCACTTTCGGCAATCGCCCGTCCACTTGCGGAAATAATCAAAATTCTCATCAAGGGTTGGTGCAATCGGGGATGGTGGCTGGTTGGCACGATCAGTCGGGTTTGATAGTCTATCCTCGATCAAACGACAAGTGATTTGGGCACGGCGATTTTTTTTGCCCGCCAGTCACTGTTCCAGCTTTTTAACCTAGGACTTTGGAGAGAAATTATGTCGATGCATGTCGGTGAAGCCCTTGCGGGTGATGGAAATGAAATTGCCCATATTGATTTGTTGATCGGTAGCAAGGATGGTCCAGTGGGCATCGCGTTTGCCAACGCTCTATCGACACAAAGCGAAGGCCATAGCAATTTGCTGGCCGTGTTGACACCCAATCTGGCAGTGAAACCAGCGACGGTCATGGTCACCAAAGTCACCATCAAAGGAATGAAGCAAGCCGTTCAGATGTTCGGACCCGCTCAAGCAGCCGTCGCCAAAGCAGTTGCCGACAGCGTGGCTTCCGGAGTAATTCCCAAGGACCAAGCCGAGACACTGGTTTGCGTATGCGGAGTGTTTATTCACCCGCAAGCAGCTGACGACAAGAAAATTTACCAATACAACTATGAAGCGACCAAGATGGCGATCGCCAACGCAATGAAGGGCTCACCGTCGGTCGATGAAATGATCGCCGGCAAGGACGCAGCCGCCCATCCATTCCGCGGCTTCTAACTTCGGCCTCCATCCTGGTGAATTATTCCCACCGGATGTCGACAATAGATCGTTTTGCTCAGGCCCGCGCGATGCGTGGGCTTTTTGCATTGCTCAATCGAGTACCTGAATCCAACGCGTCCCCAAGCCAGACATCGCCTCATTTTGACGCCGCACAACACAACCAACCTGGTCCGGTCAATTTAGTCCGCAGTTTTCGTTTTAAATTTTCAGTCTGGCATTTTCGTGACAAGTCCCGGTTTCATGAGTAAACAAAAAATTCTGATTCAACTTGATCCTGATCCCCAAGCCAGCACGTTTGATTCTGTGGTCGCCATCGATTCCGGAGTGGAACACTTGATCGCCCACGGCAATGTTTCTTTGAATCAAGTCGAGGGACTTGTGCACGGCGCCATGTTCACGCGCGGTCCCCACGAATTGAAAAACACGGCGCTGTTCGTCGGTGGTAGTGATGTGGTCGCCGCCGAAGCGATTGTGCAACGGGCGCTAAGTTGTTTTTTTGGCCCGCTGCGAGTCTCGTTAATGTCCGACCCCAACGGCGCCAATACAACCGCCGCTGCGGCCGTACTTTGCGCTGAACAACATCTTGATTGGGGTGGCAAAACCATCGCGATCCTGGCTGGAACTGGTCCGGTCGGACAACGGATTGCGCACATCATTGCGCATCAGGCGGCCGGAATTGCCAACCCTCCGACGATTCGCGTTTGTTCCCGTCAGCTCGCCAAGGCATCGCAGGTTTGCCAGACTTTGGCTTTGGCTTCGAAGACTGAATTTTTCGTGCCCTGGCAAACGGATAATGAAACTACCGCCTTGGCGGCAATTGAACACGCCGATGCCATTTTTGCCGCCGGTGCGGCGGGTGTCAGATTGCTGCCGATGGACTGGCTATCGCGTGGGAATGTACCGGCGATTGCGCTTGATCTGAACGCGGTTCCGCCCGCTGGAATTCCTGGAATCGAAGTTCTGGATCGCGGTACGCAGCAGGGATCCACAATTTTTTATGGCGCGATTGGCGTCGGCGGTCTGAAAATGAAGATTCACAAAAAATGTCTGGCCAGTCTATTTGAAGCCAACGATCGGGTGCTACAAACCAAAGAAATCTATGAACTGGGAAAACAGTTGTAGATTCTCCCCATCAGGCCGCACGGCGACGTGACTGAACTTCGTGACGACGAAACGGAGTCGCATCATCGTCGGGCTGGTCCAAGCCATGGTTGATCGTCCACAGTCGAGCCTGTTTGTTGAATGAGTAAAACGCAGCGACCCAAGCCGTTTGGATTCCGGCTTTGCCGTCGAGAATCGAGCCCTGCAAAATGTACTCGCGAAAGAACCGCCACATCGGACGAATCAACAACTTGAACGAAGAAGTATCTTTGCCCTGTTCATGCCACTGCTCGGCTTGCAGCGTCGTGTATCGTTTGATTTTTTCGTAGATCTGATCGTAATCCCACACGGAAAAATGATCCATTTTTTCTTTGAGTTTGCCGACGTTCCCCGTTGAGACCCGCACTTCGCCATGATCGCTGGGGCCGTCATATCGACCACGATCCCGATGAAACAATCGCAAAACTTTGTCGGTTCGGGCGTCTCCGTAGTGCAGCGGCTGGCCCATGAAATGATTGTTGCGGCCGATCCAATAGCCATCGGCGGCCGGTCCGCGACTCAATTCGAGTTGAATTTCAGTCCTGAGCGCTGGTGTGATTCGCTCATCGGCATCAACAATCAACACCCATTCATGTCGCGCTTGTGGGATCGCCCAATTTTTGAAATCACCGGACGTCACATATTCTCGTTCAATAATTCGGACTTTGTCGAACTCCAAGGCGATTTCAATCGTATCATCGGTCGAGCCTGAATCAGCCACAATGATTTCGTCAGCAATTGCGTCAAAGCTCTGAATGCAGGCCCGTAGATTTCGGTGCTCGTTCTTGCAGGGAACAATTACGGTGAGGGGTTGCTTCACAGGATTACCGAAACTCGGTCCGCTGGGGTTAGGTCTGCATGCCAGTAAAAACGATCGTGGGCGAATATTTCAGTTGCGTACCGAGAGATTAGGGAGTTACGTTGGCTGGGTCAATGCAGTAATTTTCACGAAATTTTTGGCCAGCCAGATGGCCGAAGCCAATAATTTGGGTGAACGTTCACGCAGGTATTATCGAGTCGCGACCGTAAATGGATTGCGATTGGTGTTTGGTTGCTAGCCCGCCGCGGATTGCCAGCAGGTTGTGATCGGGTCGGTTCGATTGGCCTTGGTAATACCCGTTAGGCACGATTATTCTGACTTTGATTCGCGTTTTTGTTTCCAGTTGCCTTTCGATCGGCTGCTCCATCCCATGGTGAATACTCAAAATACGTCTCAGGATGTGTGCCTTGCGTTGTTCGTATTGATGGCACTTCAATCCGGCTGCCAAACGATGCAGCCCAACACTGCGGCCGGCGGGTTGTTTGGCACGGCGGCGGGAGGCGCGTTGGGCGCAGCGATCGGTTCTCAAGATGGCAAGACTGGTGAAGGTGCGTTGATCGGTGGGTTGGCCGGCGGCACCATTGGCGCTTTGCTTGGTAACCAGGCCGATCAAGCCAATCAGCGCGACGAGCAGAATTTTTATGCGCAACAACGACAGGCTCAATCGGCCGCCATTACGATGGATCAAATCGTCCAGATGACTCGCAGTGGGTTGAGTGACGAGTTGATTTCCAGTCAGATCGATCTCAATGGTATTGTGGCGCGGCCCAATTCCAATGACTTGATTTTGTTGCAACAAAGTGGCGTCAATGAACGGGTGATTCGTGCGATGCAATCGGCGCGAATCGCTGGGCAACCCGTGTTCACTCGCCCAGCTCCAGCGATTGTTATGCCGCCGGATATCATTTATGCCGAGCCCGTCCGTCTCGGTCCCCCCGTGTTCTTTGCACCACCGCCGTTTGGGCCCGTCCATCATTTTGGACCACCCCCCTGCGCTGGTTCGCACGTTGGATTGTCCGTCGGATTTTGACGCTCGCGTTCGTTCGAGATATCAACACTGGAGCCGATCAGCGGCATTGGGAACACCGACCCGGCGATCTCCGTTTGGCGACGCGTCCATTCAAGTTCGCTCACCGCTATTCTATCAACTTCCAATCTGGAATAATGGCAAATCGCCGTCAACTCAGCATCAAATGGCCAGGAACTCCTATGGACGCTCAAGCCCTATTGGATCAATTGCTACAATCCGGAAAAAAACTGGCCGAACAGGGCCTGGCCCACAGCGCGGAATTTGCGACCAAGAGCAAATCGATGGCCGAGCAAGGAATCGAGTTCGCGAAACAAAAACTGGAGTTGCCCCCCGCTGGACCTGAACGTGACAAGATGTTGACCAATCTGGGCGTTGGCGCGGCAGCGGGTGGCTTGTTGGCGCTGCTGGTAGGAACCCGGACCGGGCGACGCGCTTTGGGACCGGCGTTGAAGCTCGGTTCTTTGGCGGCTCTCGGTGGATTGGGCTACAAAGTCTACACCGATTGGCAAAAGACGCAAGGAATTCAACCCCCTGCGGATGCCGTGGCGAGTTTGGCGGGCCCAATCACTAATGAGCGCTGTCTCATGATTGTTCGAGCCATGATTGCAGCCGCTAAAGCCGATGGCAACGTCGACAGTCGGGAGCGTGGAGTCATTGAAGCGCGCATCAAGAGTTCTAATTTGGACCCTGCGACAACTGAAATTCTAATTGATGAAATTCAAAGGCCGTTGGATGTCTCGTCGGTTGCGGCGACTGCCACGACGCCCGCCCATGCGGTGGAGGTCTATTTGGCTTCTCTGCTGGTTACCGATGAGGCCAGTGCTTCAGAACGCCAGTATTTAGCTGACTTGGCTGTCGCATTGAAACTTGAGCCGCAACTAGTTCAACGGTTGGAAGCCGAAGCGTTTGCCGTTGGATAATTCTATGTTGCTTGCTGTATCTACGAACCAGTCCATTGGCAAATGTCGAGTCCCACCGCAATGCGTCGCATTTTCGGATTCGTGTTAAAACACCTTACGCAATCTCCCAGGAAGATCATGAGCAACGCCGACCACAACGCTTGGGCCAAATTTCGGATGCCGACCTGGGAAGATGATATTTCCCTCAATCATAATTCCAATTTGCCATTTGAGAATACGATCGCGCCCTGTGAAATGCCGCGAAAGGATTTCAATCTGCCATCGCAATTGAAGCCCGATTTATTGGGTGTCAGGTCGTTGGAAAGTTATTTGATCAACGACCCCTATCCGATTCCAGCCGCCGAAGATCGCGAGGGCTACAACGCGAATTTCAACGCCTCATATTTTTTGAATGGATTATCGGATTATCTAAAAATCTGGCGAGCGGTGGAAAAATATAACGTTCCCGTGGACTCCTATTTGGATTTCGGATGTGCTTCGGGAAGAGTTTTGCGTCATTTTTGTTGCCAAAGCGATGTTCCCCACTTGTGGGGCACGGATATTAACGGACGACACATCAAATGGCTAAACGATTATTTGCCAAGGCGTTTGAAAGTCATTCACAATCATTGCATTCCCAATTTGCAAATTGCTGATAACTCGATCGACGTCATCAGCGCGTTCTCTGTGTTCACCCATATCGATACGTTTGAAACGGCTTGGCTCGCCGAGTTGTACCGCATTCTGAAACCGGGCGGCCTGGTTTATCTGACGGTGCAGAACGATGATAGCTGGCGGTTTTTACGCAACGCTGGATCTTCGCAAATGTTGGTCGATCGGTTGCAAAAAAGAGATCCTAATTTCATGAATCTACTGCAGGCCGAACTGCCCGATATGCGGCTTGATTTTCGGCATACGGATCTGGGGCCCTATCGGGCGGTGGTATTTCACAGCGATTGTTATTTGCGGCGGACGTGGGGCCGATTTTTCGACATCGCGGAAATCGTCCCATTGGACCATGGCCACCATCAGAGCGTCTTCATCGGACGTAAATAGAGACCCGGCAACTTGCGGAAAAGTGGGATAGGCTTCCAGCCTGTCGATTCCATCAAGACA
>JANNPW010000001.1:0-13138 GCA_031400405.1 Mariniblastus sp. | reverse complement strand
CTCCGCTGCCAATGGTCATTAACAATCAACCATCAATACGTCACAGACGCGTCGTCGTTTCAGCTAGCTTGCTATCGCAGCAGTGCTTAACCCTTATCAGCAAACAACTTACAACTTATTAATGCCATTCTGGTGTGGCCCCAACAAGAACGAACGGGAAGAACGAACGGGGCGGAAGAACGAACGGGGCCAGACAACTGCAAATGGGGGAAGAACGAACGGGGCCAGACAACTGCAAATGGTGTGGCCCCAATGGCCCCCCCAAGGAAAAGAGACCGAACCGAGACCGAAAGGAGAGACCGAAAGGGGCCAGACAACTGCAAATGCGAAAAGTCGTTGCATGCTAGCATTTTAGTGACGGCGTTTTCCCCGATTGCAGAAACGATCCGAAAAATGCTATCACGAAAAATGTCTTCGTGTGGCCCCAAAAAAACCAAAAAAATGACTCCCCCTGCGTTTGGCATTTGTTGTTCCATTTCACCCACTTGTTCCTTCAAAGGAGACAATAGTTGCCCAAGAATTTCCAGACGAAAACCAATTCGACAAAATGTTCCATCCGTTAATAGCTCTGCATCGCTATCCATAAATGGCTCCGCATTTTTTCTTCAACAGAACAGGGTTACCTGTGGCCCCACGGCAACCCGGTTCTGAGAATTCTCCTGGATGTTTCCTTATCCCTGTCGTCGCCTTCGACGCAGGAGGGTCGTCAAGGCGACAGCACTTGCCAGCACCAGGCTTGAAGGTTCTGGGATGGCAGTGCCATTGACTTGGATCATGTACAACTCTGATTCTGTAGAATACGTCCAAGCCGCGCCGCCGTTGTTGGAGAAAGCGAATGTGCTCAATATCCCCGGCCCGGTTGTGATGCCGTCTTGCGCGTAGGAGAGCGCAAACGTCCCCGCATTTCCCGACCCCAGCATGAACCAGTACCTGTCGGTGGAACTTAACGTAATATTGTCATTGGGCAAAAACATCCGGGCCGCAGCAGGGCCACTCATGTCGGGTGATAGGAAGGTCGTGAGCAGGCCGCCCGCAGTAGCGTCAATTTCGCCGTTGATGTCTGATCGACGCAATTCTGCAATTACCGCTGGAGAAGAATCGCCATTTCCCACCATCGCCTCGATCGAATTCAATTGGAATTCATCACCTCCAGTAGAAAAAGACTGGGCGGCCCAATATTCAAGGCTGGCGATTGGCGTAGCCGACCTGATCGGTCGGTCGAGATTGCCCACCACCAGGTCGGCTTGAACCGTATAGGACAACAACGCCAAAGCGACCCATAAAAAGCTGGCTGATAGAACCGTTGTAAACTTGCAAAATTTCATAACATTTCTCCGGACAATTGATGACTTGGAACTCCAGCACAATTCAGTCGTTCAACCATCGAGCGTGAATCCGCCTGAAACGGCGCGCGTCAACAAGACGCAAAGCTGGGTATATTCGAAAAGCGGAATCCGGACCGAATCAGTCTCAAGAATTGGAATAATTTTTTTGTATTGAAGTGCCGCGGAAAAAAACCGCGTGTGCGTACTGTCAACCATGAAAGGCCGTGGCTCGGGAGACTGTGTTGCTAACCTTTCATCGACGGTCAGCAGTCTGACGAAATATTCTTCAATGGAACGAACGCGACGCTATCTTGACACGTCGAAAACGGATAAAACTAAGAACGGCGTGAGCACTGGATCGAAGAAAGAACTTTTCTGTTCGACGATAGTCGCCCGATTCGTGGTGTTAGAGTACCCGGGAAGAGGCCTGAATGGGCGATGACGACCAAGAGGCTACTGCCAGCGCGCTATTGCCGCTGGTGTATGACGAACTGCGACGGCTGGCTGCCGCCAAGCTGGCTGGAGAATCGCCGGGGCAGACGCTTGATCCAACGGGACTGGTTCACGAAGCCTTTTTGCGGTTGCGGGGCGTTGCAAGTTTTTCTGACAAAACACATTTTTTTCGCGCTGCCGCTGAGTCGATGCGTCGAATTCTCATCGATATCGCGCGACATAAGCGAACGCATAAACGGGGCAGCGGCGGTCTGAAGTTTCAATTGACCGAATTGGATCGAGTTGTTCTGCCCGATTCCGATGTCTTGCTCACGATTGACGAAACTCTGACGAAGTTGGAACAGGAGGATCCGCAATCCGCCGAGATTGCAAGACTCCGGCTGTTCACGGGAATATCGATTGACGAAGCGGCTGAACTGTGTTGTATCCCGCGAGCGACTGCTTTCCGGAACTGGCAGTACGCCCGCGCTGTGTTGACCGCTGCGTTACAGGATGACACTGGCGGTTAGCACCCAGCGGAAAACGTGGGACCGGCTTCCAGCCTGTCGTGACAGAATTTCTTTGCAAAATGACAGGCTGGAAGCCTATCCCACTTTTGTGGTACTTCGACGCTTGGCAGAACTTGAAAAAATCAATCGGGAATTTTGAGACAAATGCCATTCGAATTTCGCTATTCGCTGGTAGAGGAAAAAATGGTTATTGAATCCAACGAAATCAAGCGGATTTTTCTGGCGGCTGTCGATTTGACCGATTCCCAGCAACGTAACGAGTTGCTTGATATTGAATGCGGATCGGACGTGGAGTTGCGGCGACGAGTCGAAATGCTGCTGCGCGCCCACGACGATCCGGCCAGCGTCGTCGCAAACCCGATCGGCGGCTCGTTGACCAGAGTGCTGCCGGACACGCATGCGCAAGTCGGGCAGAAATTGGCAGGGAAGTACAAACTGCTGGAGCCCATCGGCGAAGGGGGTATGGGAACTGTCTGGGTCGCGGAGCAATTTGCGCCGGTCAAGCGCAAAGTAGCGATCAAACTGATAAAACCCGGCATGGATTCGAAGTCGGTGCTTGCCCGTTTCGAAGCCGAGCGGCAAGCTTTGGCCGTGATGGATCACGCCAACATTGCCAAGGTGCTCGACGGTGGCATGACCGACCAGGGCCGGCCGTACTTCGTGATGGAATACGTCAAAGGGATCCCGATCACCGAATACTGCGACTCTCGTCAGCTGAGTGTCCCCGAACGCCTGCAGCTGTTTGCCCAGGTCTGCCAGGCGGTGCAACATGCGCATCAGAAGGGGATCATCCATCGCGATTTGAAGCCTTCGAATGTTCTGGTGGCTCCCTATGACGACAAACCAGTACCCAAGGTGATCGACTTTGGCCTGGCCAAAGCGATGCACCAGTCGCTAACCGAAAACACTTTGCACACAGCGCATGACATGGTGCTGGGCACACCGTTGTACATGTCGCCCGAACAGGCGCAGCTGAACAACATCGACATCGACACCCGCAGCGATGTCTATTCGCTGGGCGTGCTGTTGTACGAACTGCTCACTGGGAGCACACCGCTGGAAAAACAACGCTTTAAACAAGCAGCTTGGGACGAAATGCGGCGGATGATCCGGGAGGAGGATCCACCCGTGCCAAGTCAACGGTTGAGTTCGGCCGAGACGTTGCCATTGGTAGCTGCGGGGCGGCATATGGAACCCACACGGTTGACCAGAATGGTCCGCGGCGAGCTGGACTGGATCGTGATGAAAGCATTGGAGAAGGACCGCACGCGGCGGTACGAAACGGCCAACGGCTTTGCGGCCGATGTGCTGCGTTATCTGTCGGGTGAGCCGGTCATGGCAGCGCCGCCCAGCGCGATGTATCGCTTTCAGAAGTTCGTCCGACGGAATAAGGGGAAAGTGGTCGCGGCGGGCCTGGTATTGTTGGCGCTGTTGGCGGGGATGGCGGGTACCAGTTGGCAGTGGTATCGCGCCAAGCAGTCGCTGGCTGCGGAAGCGGTCCAGCGGAACAACGCTGAGGATAACGAGCGAGCGGCCGAGGTCGCGCGGGCCGAGGCCGTCACGCAGCAGACCAGAGCACAGGAACAGGAGGCCGAGGCGAAGAAGCAGGCCGCGATTGCCGAGGCGGTGGCCAAGTTCCAGACCGATATGCTGGCCGCCGCTGACCCAGAGAAACTGCTGGGCGACAAGGTGACGGTACTCCAGGCGATGACGGCAGCGGTCAAGGCACTCGACGAAGGCTCACTCAAGGACCAACCGTTGGTGGAGGCGGGTGTGCGCATTACGATCGGAAATACGCTTCTTGGGCTCGGTCTATATGATCAGGCCGAGCCGAATCTGCGGAAGTCACTGGAAATCCGCCGCGCCGTCCGCTCCGCAGGGCATCCGGAAATCGCCTCGAGCCTGGCAAAACTCGCGGAGCTGCTGCTCGCCCAGAACAAACTCGCCGAGGTCGAGCCGCTCGTACGCGAATCGCTGGAGATTTTCCGCGCGGCTCTCCCCGCGGGGCACCCGAACATCGCCGACGGCCTCAACAACCTCGCGACTCTCCTCCTAGGCCAGAACAAGCTGGCCGAGGCCGAGCCGCTCTACCGCGAAGCGCTGGAGATCTACGGTGCATTCCACCCCGCCGGGCACCCTGAAATCGCCAAGAGCCTGAACAACCTCGCGGTGCTGCTGTACGACCAGAACAAGCTGGCCGAGGCCGAGCCGCTCTACCGCGAAGCGTTGAAGATCTATGGTACATCCGTCCCCGCCGGGCACCCTGAAATCGCCACCACCCTGAACAACCTCGCGGAGCTGCTGCTCGCCCAGAACAAGCTCGTCGAGGCCGAGCCGGTCCAACGCGAAGCGCTGGAGGTCCGTCGCGCGTCCCTCCCCGCCGGGCACCCGAACATCGCCGCCAGCCTGAACAGCCTCGCGGGGCTCCTACGGGCCCAGAACAAGCTGGCCGAGGCCGAGTCGCTCATGCGCGAAGCGATCGAGATCTACAGTGCATCCCTCCCAGCCGGGCACCCTGAAATCGGCAGGAACCTGGCCAACCTTGCAGGGCTGTACTGGCAGCAAGGCAAGCTCGATCAGTCAATCCCGATGTACGAGGAGGCGCTCAATGTGTACGACGCGGCACACGGAAGACGGCACCCGCAAACGCTTGAGGTCGTTGGCAATCTGGGCGTAAATTATAAGGATGCAGGCCGGCTCGCGGAGGCCATCCCGCTGCTCGAAGAGGCCTATCGGGCGTCCCAGATGCACGCCGAACTCCGCTGGGTTTCTGCACCGTTAAGCGATGCTTATGCGAAATCCGGGGAGACCAAGAAAGTCAACGATCTGATTCGGGAGCATTTGGCTGAGGCTCGCAAATCGCTCCCCACAGAAAGCCCCCAATTGGCTCTGCAACTCGCCACGATGAGTACTACGCTGCTCACGCTCAAAGCCTGGGACGAGGCCGAGCCGCTGCTCCGCGAGGCGCTCACCATCCGCGAGAAGGCAGAACCCGATGACTGGCGAACGTTCAACACGCATTCGATGCTCGGCGGAGCGCTGCTGGGCCAAAAGAAGTACGCCGAGGCCGAACCGCGGCTACTGGCCGGCTATGAAGGTCTGCAGCAGCGCGAGGCCGCGATCCCGCCGGAGAGCAAGATCCGGATTCCCGAAGCGCTCGAGCGGCTCGTCCTGCTCTACACCGAATTACACGCCGCCCAACCAGACCAGGGCCACGACACCAAAGCCGCCGAGTGGCAAACGAAATTGAAGGAACACAACGCTGGCAAAACCACTGCAACGCCAACGGGTTCCGAAAAACCGGTAAGTGGAAAATAGGCAGAGAACGAAGGTGAACGAACGGGGCCAGACAACCGCAAATGCGAATCGTCGCTTGAGGTGAACGAACGGGGCCAGACAACCGCAAATGCGAATCGTCGCTTGATGCTAGCAGTTTACTGCCTGCGTCTTCCCCGATAGCAGAAACAAAGCGAAAATTGCTTTAACAAAAACGCCTTCGTGTGACCCGAATGGTATTGTCTTAAACTCGTTGGTGTGGCCCCAATCTTTCCCGCCAATCTTTCCCGCCCCAATCTTTCCGCTCGCGAAAAATGTCTTCGTGTGACCCGAATGGCATTGTCTTAAACTCGTTGGTGTGGCCCCAATCTTTTCCTTCGATAGAATAGGTTGACACCGTGGGCTAATGACTGCCGTGCCCACCGGCACTCAAAAACGAAAACTGGAAACGAAAACTGGTGCCACCCCAAGGAACGAGGAACGAAAATTGGTGCCACACCAAGGCGTTTTTCGATCCGTTGCTTGCCGTCAGATTAAGTGCATTCCGAGTTTGCTGGCTATGAATTACGTCGAGTAGAAAAATTACGGAAAAATGTCTTGGGGCAGCGAAAGTCTGCAAAGCGAAAGTCTGCAAAGCGAAAGTCTGCAAAGCGAAAGTCTGCAAAGCGAAAGTCTGCAAAGGGTTGCCGAAGTCTGCGAAGGGTTGCCGAAGTCTGCGAAGGGTTGCCGAAGTCTGCGAAGGGTTGCCGGATTTCGCTAGCACAATCTGTCAACCCTTCGCGGACTCTTTTCGTTCTTGGTGTCGTTCGATGTCGTTTGATGGAATTGTCCTAAACTCCTTGGTGTGGCCCCAATCTTCCAATCTTTTTCGTGTGACCCGAATGGCATTGTCCAAAACTCGTTGCTGTGGCCCCAATTTTTCCCTCGAATTCAAACTTCGACGCAACCCTAGTTTTCATCCCTGACAATCCGCTAGTCGAGTGGATGTTTTTGGAGCGGCGTCGGTGCGGTGGGCTTTGTTCGAATTTCGTGTGAAACAGGCGGTGCGAGCGCGGCGAAGAAGCAAAACAGACCGGCAGACAACGCGATGGACCCGGTGGCGGAGCATAGTATGTTGTATGGCGTCAACTCAGACATGCCGTACGGATTACTACGTGCGACATTAGGGCCAATGAAAAAGACCAGGAAAAGGTTCAGTGCGACGGGAGCCAGAATCGAAAATACCAACGCCGTACAAGCCCAGCGATAAAGCGTTAGTGAACGAATCATTTTCGGTTTGGCAGTACGAACATAGACGATGGCCGCGAACAAGGCGATTTGAAACCATCCGGTAGCCGCGTCTGTGGTCATGTCAGCGAAGGAATTCATCGAATGGCCTTTCTTTTCGAATGCCTAACAAGTTGCGATTGTACGAGCGTTGGCAATGTAACAAGTGATGTAGTTCACTTGGCTAGACACGGTGCATGCCGATTGCGGTGAGCCAAAGCCATGCGGTTGCGTCCTACCCTGAGCCTGATTTGGTTGGGGTTTCCACTCTACTGACGGAAGTCACCCGCGCTAAAAACAAATGCATTTACCCAACGAACACTCGCACGACTAAGTTGGCCTTCGGTGCCAAGTGCGAATGATGACGAAGCCAGCGACGTCCGACAGTCTCTCGTACAACTCGCCCTCGGTAAAGTCGAGGTATCTTCGGTCAGTCGACGCGCCAGCCCAATTGACAATCACAACACTCCAATGGGTCATTTCGACCTGGTCGTTTAGTTGCTGCAGGCAATTGTCGACGTAAATACGGAATGTGTCAATGAGTTTGAGACAAGATAGTTTCGCAATTAGAGTATGAGTTTAGTGTAGTCGGGTGGAAACAAAACTGGGAAACAAAACTGGGGCCACACAGACCAAAAATGGGAAACCAAGACTGGGGCCGCAAAACGATTCTCGTGCCATAAAGATTTGGCAGTCCATTTTGACGGTTAAGAATTGTTGGACTCTGAATGGGTCTGGGGATGATAGCGGAGATAGGAGCAATCGCATCGCGTTGTCCGAGCGCTGCGGTGAGTTTCGCCGCGCGATTTAGGTTGTCTGTTTAAGTTTTCGACCGAGCGCAATGTCTTCAGCCAGTCACGGCTGATTCTGCTGGAAAATCTTAGGGGGGTGGAAGAATCGATCGAGGCTAGCTTTGATCCCTCATTTGCTGTTCGCCGCTTCAATTGCTTTCGCATCAGTTGCTTTTTTTTCTTCCCAGGCCTGTTTGTCCGGCGTGTATTTTTCCTTGAGGCTGGCGATTGTCGCTTCGGCTTCTCGGATGCGGCGCGCCGTATCGTCAAGTTCCAGTTCTTTCAGAATTTGCCGGCGCTGACTATTGGCGATTTCGTCGGCGGACATCCCGGATCGCCTTGGGAATTTGATTGGAGTTTCTTCCAACAGCCAGTCATCGCTTCGTTGCGCGGGAAGTGGGACTTGCCGGTTGTTGGTGATGTTGGCCATCGGGTTCCGCGCCCAGGCATAGCGGTAATGAGCTGGTTCCGAAACGAACGGACTACTCAAAAGCAAAACGTTCTTGACTGGTTTGCTATCGTTATCCTCTCCCAATACGGTCAACCAATTGACCTCGGCAGGGAAGAACCGCCGGTCACTGCCGGCGATGGCAAAGCCGTTCAGCTGGTTTTCGCTATCGTCCTTCATCGTGACTGCAGTGCTCATTGAAAGCTGGAGCGCGTGATCAACAATTTTGACTTCATTGATTGATGGCGGCAACCAATGTTCCTCACCTAACATCCCGTATTGAGTGACGAGCGCCCACTTCGCGGCACGCTCGCCGACGGGAATCTTGATTTGCGGATGATACCAGCTCTTGCGAAGATCGAAACTACTGGCGAAGCCGATATTCTTGTCGCCAGCCTTGCGGAAATCAAGAAATGTCTGGTGTTGTGCTTCACGAAGATAGGCCCCGGCATCATACATTGGTGTGAGGTAATTTTCTCGCGTCTGCGGTTCGCCCGCCGTACAGAGCGAGATGATGCAAAATGGCATCGAAGGGTCGTCGAAAGCTTCGCGCCAAGCGGTGATCATTTTGCCAAACACCTGATAGTACATTTTCGTTCCCGCGGAACCATCGAAACAGTTGTTAAAGCCTTGGTGGAAAAGTGCGCCCTTGACCGCCAGACCGGCGAGTGGTTTGATCACTCCGGCGTAACAACGACCGGGCCGGTTCATGTCCGCGACCGGACCGGGTCTTAAATCCGTCGGCACGGGCCGTCCGCTGGGTTTTTTCTTTTCCTGATTGTTGTACTGGGCAATTCGGCCCTGCAGGTCGGCTTGTGGATCGAAGGCGGCGATCCTGTCAGCCCACTCCTTGAGCAGCTCGCGAGTTTCCTGTCCGTCGATCGTCTGCAGGACTTTTTCTGGTGTCCAGGTTTCGACCGTCGTACCTCCGATCGACGCGTCGATCAAACCGATTGGCACTTGGCTGGCCATGAAGACGCGGCGTCCGAAGATGTAACCGATGCCAGAAAAATCACTGACCGATTCAGGCGAACAAATAACCCAGTCGCCTTTGCGGTCATGTTTGCTGAAAAAACTACCCCATTCGTGCAGGCGTTCAAAGCTATGGACTGAGTCGAACCCTTTGCCAACGGGAATCGTCAGCAAGCGGATCAGTGGGAAATTGGCCGAGGCAATTTCCAGTTCACCGTCGTCGACCGCGCTCAAACGGAACTCCATGTTGCTCTGGCCACCGAGTACCCAGACATCGCCCACCAAGATGTTTTCCAGCGTCAACGTTACCGATTTGCCTTTGACAGTCATGGATTGAGGCGTGGCATTGGCGGCTATCGGATTGAGCGTGACCTGCCATGACCGATCGCCAGCGGCAGCGGTGCTGGTCTGTTGGCCGGCAAAAGACACAACAACTTCCTCTCCCGGATCAGCCCAGCCCCATATTTTCAGTGACTTGTCACGCTGCAAAACCATGTTGGTTTGGAAGGCGTTGCTCACGCATAGTCCGTCGCCGATGGCGGGAACCAAGACCAAATCCTGCTCGGGCGTGAGGGTCTGAGCAGCCGAAGCGCTCGCTGAGGCCAACGCGACTGTCAACGCACCAAGTAAAACGAGCTGTGGAAATCTCATACCTAATGAATCCTGTTGAGGTCTAGTACTCATGATCGATTCGATGCAATGCTAATTGGGCTAACTTCGCCAGACGATGCAATCCTCTGCCGACTCATGGTACTCCGGCGTCGGCGCGCTGCGCCCTAGCGTTTTCGGTGTCATCATCAGGAACTTGTGCCCGCGCTGTTGAATCGAAGCCAGTTAAAGTAAGTCAAACAATGCGAAAAACAAGGGAGCGGGTGGCCATCGCGCAATCCGAAGTGGTGTTGTTCGAGAGACTCATCATAGCATAGTGCCCAACGTGCCACCGGATTGGCCGACGGGATTCGTTACGAACTAAACCAGGTAGCCCGCACAAACAACAACATTTTCATCAGGTCAGCTTTGGGTGCCAATTCCTCGGTTCGGTCGCAAAGAACTGGTTTCGTCTCCCCAGTTGGCTCAGCCTGCGATCCAGGTTGAAGAGTCTGGCCTTGGCCCTTGCCAACTGAAGTTAGTAATGCGAACTTGAAAATATACGAAAAAATTCTTCAGAGTTTTCGCCAGTTTCATGGGAGTTCATTTCTTGGTTGGCAATCACGTCCCGGCGGAATCAAGTTTAACTTCACCATGTGCCAAGCGTCAGGTTCAGTTCACATTGAACGGAAGAATTGCACAGAGAATGTCCCGAGAGACGTTACACTTTTGGAATCGACTTACCAGTCAACACCGATTTTGACGCAAGGCACACCGTACCCGTGAATATTGATAACAGCCAAATCGAGGCGAATCTTCGGCTGCATGTTGATCGACTTGCCGGGTTGATCGGATCGCGCACACTCAGTAAGCCGAGGTCCATTACCGCGACCATCGGATACATCGAAGGCCAGTGGTCGGACATGGGCTACGAGATCGAAAGAGAAACCTACGACGCACTTGGCGACGAAGCGACCAATCTCGTTGTCGAACAAATCGGCGGGAAGAAAACTGACGAAATTGTCTTGCTCGGCGCCCACCACGATAGGGTGTCTACAACACCTGGCGCGGACGACAACGCCTCGGCCGTCGCGGTGCTACTCGAAGTGAGTCGCTTGTTGAATCAACATCGGGGCAAGCGTACCGCACGCTATGTTGCATTCGCCTGTGAAGAACCGCCCTATTTCAACCTCGATGCAATGGGTAGCCAATATCATGCTCGCCAGTCGCGATTACGCGGCGACAAGATCGTGGGAATGTTGTGTTTGGAAATGGTCGGCTACTATCGCAGCGAGAAAGGATCCCAATCGATTCCGCCCCAGATTCCAAGATGGTTGCACCCCTTCTTCCCCAAGCGAGGCAACTTTCTGGCGGCAGTAGGAAATCTCTTTTCCTGTAAGCTGTGTTGGAATTTTCGTCGCGGATTCAAGCGGGGAGCTCGACAGATGCCACTATTCTCCATTTGTTTGCCGGAAACGATCCACGAGATTCGCTTAAGCGATAATAGTTCGTTTTGGGACCAACGTTACCCTGCGCTCATGCTGACGGACACCAGTTTTCTGCGCAACCCGAATTATCATTTGGAGTCGGATACGCCAGATACCCTGGACTACGTGCGTTTGACTCAAGTCACGCTGGGCGTCGCGGCGGCAATGCGGTACCTATTGGGGTAGTAGATCGCGACTTCAGCTGAGAGTCGACTGGCAGAGGGTTCTGATAAAATCAACCAACCCGCATCAATTGCGGCATCGATGAGAGATATCTCTTTTCCAGCGGCGGTTTTGCTGATTGTCTTTCAAAGGTTGGTGTCAGCCCAGCCAAAATCGCGGTGAATGATCGGTCTCCGTTTGCAGTTACTTACCAGACGATTCGGGACGGACAACCTGTTGCAATGAGAAAGGTCAATCCTATGAGTTTTGCCGGCAAGAAAGTTGTGATCGCCGGAGGCAGCGGCTTTCTCGGGACTTCGATGGCGACGCAGTTCACGCAGGCTGGCGCGAAAGTGATCATCCTGGCACGTGCGAAGCAAACAGTCGCTGGTGATTGGACGCGGGAATTTTGGGATGGTCGGTCCATTGGCCCATGGATCGACACGATGGATGGTTCCGATGCGATCGTCAATCTGGCTGGGCGAACGGTGAACTGCATCAAAACTCCAGACCATCAAGACGAGATCCTGCGTTCACGGATTGAGTCGACGCGTGTTTTAGGCCAAGCGATGCGCTTGGTGAGCTCGCCGCCGCCGGTTTGGGTTCAGATGAGTACGGCGCATATTTATGGCGATCCACCTGCGGCGAGATGCCACGAAGATTCCGCAGAAGGTATTGGGTTCGCTCCGACCATTGGTCGAGCGTGGGAAGCAGCGTTCGCCGAAAGTAAATTGAGCACGGCAGACGGGAATGGACAGCGAGGCGTCATTATGCGGACCAGTTTCGTTGTCGGTCGCGATCGAGGTAATGGGGGCGGAGCACTCGCAACGCTGGGCCTGCTCGCGAAACTTGGGCTCGGTGGACGTGTTGGCCATGGCAGGCAGGGCATGTCGTGGATCCACGAAACGGATTTGAACCGGTTGTTTGCCAAAGCCATTGTGGACCCATCGATGTCCGGCGTTTACATCGCGTCCGCTCCCAATCCGGTCTCGCAAGTTGACTTCATGCGAACGCTGCGAAGAGTCATCAAGATGCCGATCGGTCTGCCGGCGTTTGAATGGATGGTCCGCATTGGTGCACCTCTGATCTTGCGAACAGATCCGGAGCTGGCGTTGTATGGGCGCTACGTTATATCGAAGCGACTCGCCGAAATTGGTTTTGAGTTTCAGTTCCCACAACTTGAGTCGGCATTGAAGAACCTATATGCGAAAATCGAAGTGGTCAAGTCTCTTTGAAATCACAGTAGTCAGGTCGTTTTAAACGGATTTTCGTTCTGCGTTGATCAGCGGCTTAAGAATACGTACCGCCAAGTGCCGCTGACTATGAGACTTGTCGTCGAGCGCCACCTTTACCTCGAAGGGGTTGTCGTCATTAGCCGTGGATTAATCGCAGCGACAGCCACGGGAACTTTGGAATAAACAGCTTTGGCCCCCAGGCGGAACGAACGGGAACGAACGGAGGAACGAACGGGGCCAGACAACTGTAAATGTGAAAAGTCGTTGCATGCTAGCAGTTTAGTGACGGCGTTTTCCCCGATAGCAGAAACGAATCGAAAAATGCTATCACGAAAAATGTCTTCGGGTGGCTCGAATGGCATTGTCTTAAACTCGTTGGAAAACCCGTTGGTGTGGCCCCAATCTTCCTGTTTTGGTGTGGCCCCAATCTTTCCCTCTGTTGGAAACCCGTTGGTGTGGCCCCAATCTTTCCCCCAATCTTTCCCTTTTTAGCCGCGATAGTGGCGTTAGTTCGTAGCCCACGGTGTAAACCGTGGGAAGAGAGACAATAACATCACCTCAGCCCCGGATAGGGGCGGCAGTAAACTTGCAGAATCTGTCGCCCCTATTCGGGGCTGGATGAAAAT
>JANNPW010000149.1:0-28410 GCA_031400405.1 Mariniblastus sp. | reverse complement strand
GGCAAATCGCGGGGGAGGACGTTTCTTTTGACGTGATTCAGGGTAGCAAAAAACCTAACCATCCACCGGACAAGCCGGTGGGATTCACAAGAAACTAAACTGCGTAGCATGCCCAAACAACAACATTTTCGTCAGGCCAGGCAAGCCCCCTTTCAAGCGGTCCAGGACTGTTTTGCCTGACGAGCCAATTTCAATGGCAACCTAGGCGGCTAGAAACCTAAAAAATAATTGGATCACAGATAAATGAACCAGCGCAGGGAATTTCTCTCATTTCGTATTGCGGGGTAGGTGAATTTGGCTATATTTACCGGTTTTCCAAAACTTCGCCAGCGTAGCTCAGTTGGGAGAGCAGCGGTTTTGTAAACCGCAGGTCGTGGGTTCGAGCCCCTCCGCTGGCTTTTTTGCAAGAAACTGGCGAAATTGCGCTTTTTGAAGATCTGTTTCATTTTTGTTGACCGCAAAAATGGAGAAATTCGTGTGATTGGAGTGTTTCGCAGTGTGTTTTCCGGGGGGTTTCCTGAGCGGTCAAAGGGGACAGACTGTAAATCTGTTGGCTCTGCCTTCGCAGGTTCGAATCCTGCACCCCCCATTTTTTTAGGGTTATCAGAAACTAATTTTTTGTCATATTCGGCATAGTTTGAGCCTGTTTGTACGCGGCTCAATAATTCTGTTCGATATTGCAAGTTTTTTTCGGGTGAACCATTGGGGTTTTTTGTTAATTTGATAGACTTATGCGGCGTGTTGATGACTCAAGTTGCCGTCAGTTGGTTGAGCCGCTCGTTCGATCATTGTTTTTGATCTGATTTTGGACAAAAACAATGGAAGATTGGTAGCTTATAGATTACGGTTAGCGGGTGTAGCTCAATGGCAGAGCCCCAGCCTTCCAAGCTGGTTGTGAGGGTTCGATTCCCTTCACCCGCTCATTTTGTTCCGAAAAGAGTTGTTCGAAGAGAGTGGTTGCGAGTTTGAGTCGAGTATTGTTTTGCTTGTGGCTGGTTGGGGATGTTGGAGTGCGGGCGTTGAATGCAAGCTTATTGCTGCTGTAGCTCAGTGGTAGAGCGCGTCCTTGGTAAGGACGAGGTCGTGGGTTCAAATCCCACCAGCCGCTCTGATTTTTAGTTCGGCCTTCGGGTCGTTTTTTATCTTGGTTAAATTGAGTAGAAAAAAGTAGGTAATAACAGGCATGGCCAAGGAAGAATTTAAGCGGACAAAGCCGCACGTAAACGTTGGAACCATTGGACACATTGACCATGGTAAGACCACCACCACCGGAGCAATCCTCGCAGTTCAGGCTGCCAAGGGATTGGCCAAAGCGAAAGGCTATGCCGAGATCGCCAAAGGGGGAACGGTTCGTGATGCGACCAAAACAGTGACCATTTCGGTGGCGCACGTTGAATATGAGACAGCGAATCGCCATTACGCGCATATCGACTGTCCTGGACACGCGGACTTTATTAAGAACATGATTACCGGTGCGGCCCAGATGGACGGAGCGATTTTGGTCGTTTCGGCAGCTGATGGTCCGATGCCACAAACCAAAGAACACGTTTTGCTGGCTCGTCAGGTGGATGTTCCTCAGTTGGTCGTGTTCTTGAATAAATGCGATCTGGTGGACGACGAAGAATTGTTGGAATTGGTGGAAATGGAAATTCGTGATTTGCTCAGCAAGTACGATTTCGATGGCGACAATGTACCCATTATTCGCGGTAGTTCGCTGCCAGCCTACAACAATCCAACTGATCCAGCAGCCAGCAAATGCATTAGCGACCTGATGGATGCCATCGATAGCTATATACCTGAACCAAAACGTGAAGAAGATCGTCCGTTCTTGATGGCGATCGAAGACGTGTTCTCGATCGAAGGTCGCGGTACTGTGGCCACGGGTCGAATTGAACGCGGTGTGTTGCGGACTGGCGATGAAGTTTCCATCATAGGGTTCGAGACTGCGCCTCGGAAAACAATCTGCACCGGCGTGGAAATGTTCCGCAAAATTCTCGACGAAGGACGCGCCGGGGATAACATCGGTGCCCTGTTGCGAGGCGTGCGTCGCGAAGATATCCAGCGCGGTCAAGTGTTGGCCAAGCCAGGTTCGATTACTCCGCACGACAAATTTGAAGCTGAAATTTATTGCTTGAGCAAGGATGAAGGCGGTCGCCATACTCCGTTTTTCAGCGGCTATCGTCCTCAGTTTTACTTTCGTACAACCGACGTAACCGGTACCGCCAATTTGGTCGAAGCCGAAATGTGCATGCCTGGCGATAATGTTCGACTATCGGTCGAATTGCAAAAACCGATCGCGATGGATGACGGTGTTCGTTTCGCGATTCGCGAAGGTGGACGGACCGTTGGTTCGGGAGTGGTTACCAAGATCTTGAGCTAGATTCAAGGATGTTGGTGTTGCGGTGTCGGTCATAAACCGTCACTTGGCGTATTGGAAAGCACAGCGTCGTGCGACTTTCGCGCGGCGCTTGTTGGTGATTCATAAGCGTGATTGTTTCCTCGAACTTGGATGGTGCGCACAAGCGTTGGATCCGTGTACTTCAATTGGAGGGGTGTAGCTCAATTGGTAGAGCACTGGTTTCCAAAACCAGCGGTTGCGGGTTCGAGTCCCTCCGCCCCTGCCATTTTGAGTGCGGGAATGACAATCGAGATGGTTGTCGTTACCCAATGACGGTTTTCAGGCGGTGAGATTTAAGTTGGGCAAATCAGGTGGAAATTTGATTTGCGATCACAACATGGATTCGGCGTCAAGTAACGGAACGTTGGTAAGGTTCTTCAGGCGAGGTTGGATATGAGTTCGATGGCGAAGCAAAATCAGGAACCTGCCCGCGGTGGGTTTTGGGCCGAGCTATTTCAATTCGGGTTCTATAAACCCAACCAAGGGAAAATTGTTCGACAAGTTTCTTTTGCGATTGGATCGCTGCTGGCCGTCTTGGCGGCTTGGGAGATTCTGCGATCTGGGGTCTTGGGTGGATTGGGTGGAGGTCGGTATTTCGTCATGATCGGTTTGGCCGCCGTGGGGGTTTGGTTTGCCTTTCGGATGGTCAACTATTCCCTGTTTGCTGACTTTTTGATCGCAGTTGAAGCTGAGATGAATAAAGTCTCGTGGCCAACGCGTCGGGAATTGTGGAATGCCTCGTTAGTTGTGATGTTTGTGATTTTCGCAATGGCGGCGTTTTTGTTTTTGTTTGATGCGCTGTGGACTGCAATTTTTGAAGCAGTCGGGATTCGATACACCGATGGCGAGCCATTGATGGCAAGCATTCTGCGTTGGTTAGGCTTGGCATGACTGTCGATGTTTTGGAAAGTGTTTAGGGTTTGATTGGTAATGGCAGACGAAAACTTAGAACCGAGTGATCGGACAGAAGATTCCTCCGACGCGGTTTCGTCAAAACTGTCGGCTGAACCTTCCATGCCGGATCTCACCGAAAAGATTGAACGGGCCCCCGAGCTTGTGGTCGAAGAATCGCTAAACAAATTTGGCTTTCGCGACGACGAAATGGTCACTGATGATGACGAAGAGGATCTGGGGGACGACGAAGTAAACGTCTCGCCGATCGAAGAATTTGTGGATGAGAAAAGTGTGGTCGTGCTGAATGATGGCCAGGGGATGGAATGGTACATTCTCAAAGTCCAAGTCAATCGCGAGAACTCCATTTGCGACAACTTGAAGCGACAAGTCAAAATTGCTGGAATGGATGCATTTTTTGGGGACGTGTTGGTGCCCACCGAAGATGTACGGGAGTTTACCAAAGCCGGGAAGCAGCGAGTTGTGAAACGCAAACTGTACCCCGGTTACATTGTCGTGAAGATGAAGGTTAATGATGACTCCTGGTTTCTCGTACGGGAAACTGATGGAATCGGTGATTTCACCGGTGCTGCCGGGCGGCCAGTCCCCCTGACTCCGGAAGAAATCGCCAGAATCATCGCCGCGGCCCGACCGGCCAAAGTTGAGTCCGGAGAAGAGACTATTAAGACCGCGATTCCGTTTAAAGTGGACGATCGCGTGCGTGTGAAGGAAGGTTATTTTCAAAATTACGAAGGGGAAGTCTCCAACGTCGATGAAAGAAACGGCAGAATTACGGTGTTAATCAACATTTTTGGTCGCCCGAACCCCGTTGAATTGGATCATTGGCATGTCGAGAAAGTTTAGCTCTGGCTAATTAGTACCCATATTCGCTACATTACGTTTATTATTAATTTCAGCTTCGGCTGAACAAAACTCACAAAAACAACACTCATTCAGATTCGTCCGGATTATTCGTACAAAAAACGAGTATCCAGTTTTCGGAAAACAACATGGCAAAACAAGCGACCGGTCAAGCGAAATTTCAAGTTCCTGGTGGTGCGGCAACTCCGGCTCCTCCGGTGGGTACGTCGCTGGGTAAGTTCGGAATTAACTTGGGGCAATTCGTTCAGCAATTCAATGATCGAACGAAAGAGTTTAACGGAATCCCGATTCCTGTCGTAGTCACCGTTTACAACGATCGTTCGTTTGATTTTATCACCAAAAGTCCGCCGGCGGCGGCATTGTTGAAAATGGCAGCGGGCATCAAAAGCGGTTCAGGCGTACCGAACCGTACGAAAGTTGGCACCGTCACTCGACAACAAATCGAGGACATCTGCCAAAAGAAAATGGATGTTCTGAATGCCCGTGACATGGAACATGCTCATCGGATGATTGAGGGTACCGCCCGCAGCATGGGAATTGAAATCGCCGATTAGGATTTCGAATAGCGTTGATGGCGGAATTCCAAGTACGGAATTCTGCCGACGACAAACTGGCAATGGTTTACCAGTTTTTTGATAGCGCAAGATGGAACACCAGATAGATTACTGAACCGAACTAGATCAACCAACGATTCGATTAGAAAATAAGCTAGAGCTCAACATGAAACGTTCCAAACGATACAAAGCACTCGTGGCCAAAGTTCCTGCTACCGCCGTGGATTTGGGCACAGCCGTCAACGTCTTGAAAGGATTTGGCGGAACGAAGTTTGATCAAACCGTCGAAATTCATGTGCGACTGGGGATTGATGCGAAACAGGCTGATCAATTGGTGCGCGGGTCATTGGTGTTGCCCCATGGCATCGGCAAGACTCAGCGCGTCGTTGTTTTCGCCAAAGACGCTTTGGCCCAAGCAGCCCTGGCGGCTGGTGCCGACGCGGTTGGTCAAGCCGACTTGGCGAAACGGATTACCGATGGCTGGATGGATTTTGATGTCTGTATTGCTTCTCCCGATATGATGGGTGTGGTTGGTCCGCTGGGACGCGTGCTTGGTCCTCGTGGTTTGATGCCTTCGCCTCGCGCTGGCACGGTGACGCCCGACGTGGCAACGGCAGTGCGTGAATACAAAGCCGGCAAAGTCGAGTTTCGCAATGATTCGGGTGGCAATGTACATGCGGTACTTGGCAAGCTGAGTTTCACTCCGGAACAACTGATCGACAACACCAAAGCGTTCATGAAGTATATCGAATCGTTGAAGCCGCACGCGATCAAAGGTATTTATATTCGAAACATTTCGCTGGCGACGACGATGGGCCCAGGTGTCGTAACCTTGGGCGCGTAGTAGTTGGCGGCAACTCGCTTTGATTGGCCCGTTGGCGAATCAAAGAACGGATTCCTATTTAGAAGAACAACGTCTCGATTCGCCAAACCATTCGCAGTTATCTTACCTCGCAAAAAACCGGACTCTGTCCGCCCGTGCAATTGCCAAAAGAAGTTGAAAAATGAGTAAATTTGTTAAAGAGCTGTTGACCAAAGATTTATCGAAACGATTGGATGGCGTGGCGGATTGTGTACTCGCCAATGTGATTGGTATGAACGCAGCATCAACATCCAGCCTGCGTAAGCGTTTGCGTGAAAAAAACATCAGCCTGATGGTGATCAAGAACAGTTTGGCCCGCCGGGCCACCGAAGGTAATTCTTTGGCTCCCGCGTTTGAAGGTGTGGCTGGCACGGCCGCAATCCTCTGGGGCGCCGAAGATTTTGTATCGCTGGTCAAGGAAGTCGCTCAGCTGGATAAAGACACTTCGGTGTTTGAAAAGTTCCAAGCCTTGGGTGGCGCTATGGACGGTGAACAACTGTCTGCCGCCCGAGTGCTGGAAATCAGTAAATGGCCTTCCCGTGAAGAACAACTCAGTATTCTGGCCGGTCAAATGCTTGGTCCAGGAGCAAACCTGGCTGCTCAGTTGCTTGGTCCCGGTGGTGCTTTGGCCAGCCAGATCAAACAGATTAGTGAAAAAGAGGAATAGGTTGATCACGGACGGGCCTGGGTTCAGTCCCGGTTTGTGGTTGGATTCGGTTATTGATTTCGCGGAGTCAACAATCGGATTAATGCAATTGTAATTTTTTGGCAATTGTAATTCGTGGCGATTGCCAATTTTAGGTTTAGTTTGAAATTTAGAAATTGAGTTTGATAAATGGTTCAATTCAGGTTCCGCAGCCTGGAATGTTCCGTTGAGAACTGTCAGAAAGGGTGACTTCGATGTCCGAAACAGCAACCGTAGAATTTTCCGCCGACGCCAAAAAACTTGGCGATCAAATCGCAGGCTTGACACTCAAACAAGCTAAAGAAGTAAGTGATTACCTTGAGCAAGAACACGGCATCAAAGCCGCCTCGGGTGGCGCCGTAATGATGGCTGCGCCAGCCGGTGATGGTGCCGCTGCTGCCGCTGTTCAAACCGAATTCAAAGTCGTGTTGACCGGTTTCGGCGACAAGAAATTGGATGTCGTCAAGGTTGTCAAAACCATTACGGGTGCCTCACTGATGGACGCCAAGAAAATGGTCGAAGGCTGCCCAGCGACTTTGAAAGAAGGCGTTTCGAAAGAAGATGCCGACAAAATCAAAGCTGAAGTTGAAGCTGCCGGTGGTAGCGTTGAACTGAAGTAACTTTTGTTGTCGAAGCTAAAAGCTTCGATGAACATGCTGGACTTGATTCGTACAAACTTCAGTGAAACTGCCTGGCAACCGTCACAATATTCGTGATGGTTGTTTGGCGTTCCAGCCGGATTTGTGGAAGGATTAAACCAGTCAGGAGTGCGGCAGTACACGCCAAAGCGAATTTGAATGGCTTTGCTTTGTGGAATAACCCAAATTGGCAAATGTCGGTTCAGGAGGAACGCGTTCGCTGTCATTCTCACGTGTTGTTTGTTTCAACGTCCTTTGGGCTGGCCAGCCCAAAGGACACCCACGGGAACCTGTATGCTTTCAAACCGCGCTTCTGGAAAAGTTTTTCGATCCAGAGTTAGTCCGCGGTATTGTTGCGCGCCGACCGTTTGTTTTTACAGTGTTTCTATTTCTGGCAATTAACGATTGCCCTATCTGATACCGGAGAATTTGCGCTCATGGCAACCCCAGTTCAGCGACGACTAGCCCCCAAAGATGTACGGCGTTTTGGCAGCGGACGCAATTACCAATCACCACCGGATCTGACCAAGATCCAAACACAATCCTATGAAGCGTTTTTGCAGGCCGATATTCCTCAGGAAAAACGAAAAAAGCATGGCATTGAAGGGGTGTTGCAGGAAATTTTCCCGATTGAAAGCTACGACAAAAAGTTACAGCTCTCCTATGTTCGGTATGAGTTGGGAAAACCACGCTATACGCCGGAAGAATGTCGTCAACTTCGTTTGACCTACGGTCAGCCGTTTCGAGTTTGGTTGCGTTTGGAAAAAGAGCAACCGGTCGAGGAAGAGGTATTTCTCGGCGACATCCCGATTATGCTCGGCGGTGGTGAGTTCATCATTAATGGTGCGGAACGCGTGGTGGTTAACCAATTGCATCGCAGTCCCGGTATCGATTTCGTGATGGACGCCGACACGACGTCGGATCGAAAACTGGCCAGTTGTCGAGTCATTCCCGAACGGGGCAGCTGGATCGAGATCAACGCCACCAAAAAAGATTCGTTGACCGTGCGAATTGATCAGTCCGGCAAATTTTCGGCACTGACTTTATTGCGGGCCATGGACCCCAAGTACAGCGAAGATGCCGCCTTGTTGCGCGCGTTTTACGAAACCGCCAAGGTCAAAGTAGTCGACGGTCGCAGCGCTGGAAAACTGGAAGGCAAAATCGCCGTCGACGACATTTTGTATCCCAACAATAGCAATCGGGCTGGCGAAATCATTGTCGAAGTCGGTCACAAGATCACCAAAGAAGCGGCCGAGTTGATTTGTACGGCCGGTGTGAAGGTCGTGGAAATCATGTCGGCGCCACGGTCCGCCTTGATTTTTAATTCACTGATCGAAGACAACACTTCGTCTCATGAAGAAGCGCTGTTGCGAATTTACCAACGGCTGCGTCCCGGCAATCCACCGGCGCTGGAAAAAGCCCGAACTCTGTTCAACGAAAAATTTTACGACGAAAACCGCTACCGGCTTGGTCGCGTGGGGCGATTTCGGATCAACCGCAAACTCGGTCTCGGCGTTTCGGAAAAAGAAATGTGTTTGCGGGCCGACGACATTCTGGCGTCAATCAAGTATTTACTGGAATTGTCGACGCCCGGCAGCAACGCGCGGATCGACGATATTGATCACTTGGGGAACCGCCGTTTGCGAACGATCGAAGAGCTGGCCTGCGACGAGTTGCGAAAGGGCTTCCTGAAACTTCGCCGCACCGTGCAAGAACGCATGAGCATGAAAGAAGTCGATGACATGACGCCGCGCAGCCTCGTCAATCCGAAATCGATTTCGGCGGCGATCGAATATTTCTTCGGGCGCGGAGAATTGTCGCAAGTCGTCGACCAGACCAACCCGCTGTCCCAGTTGACCCACGAACGTCGACTATCGGCCTTGGGCCCAGGCGGTTTGAATCGTAAACGCGCTGGTTTCGAAGTCCGCGACGTGCACATTTCGCACTACGGTCGGATTTGTCCGATTGAAACGCCGGAGGGTACGAACATCGGTTTGATTTCGAGCTTGGCGATTTACGCCAGCGTCGATGATTATGGTTTTCTGGTTTCTCCCTATGCCATCGTCAAGAATGGCAAAATCACCGATCAGATCGCCTGGTTGCGGGCGGACGAAGAGACTGAGGTCTATGTCGCACCAGCTGATACGAAAGTTGAAAACGGTCGGATCACAGGCGAAAAACAATTGGGTGGAAATATTATCGCTCGCTTTCGTGCGGACTTCGAATTGGTCACGCCAGAAGAAGTTTCCTACATCGATATCGCACCTGCCCAAATGGTTGGTGTGTCGGCCGGTTTGATTCCGTTTTTGGAACACGACGACGCCAACCGCGCGTTAATGGGTTCCAACATGCAACGTCAAGCGGTCCCACTATTGGTTGCCGAGCCGCCCATTGTGGGCACCGGGATGGAACGGGACGTGGCCGAAAACTCCAGCATGCTGGTTCGAGCCAAACGGTCTGGCAAGGTGACTTACGTCGATTCCATGCGAATTGAAATTGGCAACGATGTCTATGAATTGAAAAAATACGTCGGCCTGAATGAACGGACATGTCAGAATCAAAAACCATTGGTCGTTAAAGACCAAAAAGTCGAAAAAGGGCAAGTCATCGCTGATGGTGCGGCAACGTTTCATGGCGAATTGGCGCTCGGCCGCAACGTACTGGTTGGCTTCATGTCGTTCGACGGTTGTAATTATGAAGACGCGATTATTCTCAGTGAAGAGCTGGTTAAGAACGACACTTTGACCTCAATTCATATCGAGGAATTCGATGTTGAAGTCCGTGAAACGAAACTGGGCCGCGAAGAATTCACGCGAGACATTCCCAACGTCAGCGAAAAGGCGCTGCGAAATCTCGACGAGAATGGAATCGTCCGAGTCGGTACCTACGTCCGCCCCGGTGATATTCTGGTCGGTAAAGTTTCTCCGAAATCGAAAACGGAATTGACTCCCGAAGAGAAACTGCTTCACGCAATTTTCGGTCGCGCCGGTGAAGACGTGAAAAACGACTCGCTGGAAGTCTCCTCCGGGATTGAAGGGATCGTGATCGATGCTCAACGGTTCTCGCGGCGGATGAGTCTGACCGAAGAGGAAAGAAAAGTTTTCGAAAAAGATCTCAAGGCAGCCGAAGCGGATGGGAATGAAAAAATTGCCGATCGTTTCGGTCAAATGATTGCCGAAATGGAAAAAATTGTCGGTAAGACCTTGACTGACGAGGATGACACCCCGCTGGTTCGTGATCAGGATCCAAAATTTGTCGCGGAACGGGCGGCCAATTTCCGGCTGGCTCCGATCCTCGAACCATTGCGCAGTGAGGACAAGATTTCATCGCTCAATGCGGTCTACAAAGACCGCTGGATTGAAGTTGAGAAAGCCATCGACGCGCGGGACCGGTCCGTTAACAGCATGAAACGCGGTGACGAATTGCGCAGCGGTGTTTTGCAAATGGTGAAAGTCTACATTGCTACCAAACGCGTGATTTCGGTCGGCGATAAGATGGCGGGGCGACACGGAAACAAGGGTGTGATTTCAAAAATCCTGCCGGTGGAAGACATGCCCTATCTCGAAGATGGTACACCCATCCAGATCATGCTCAATCCGCTCGGCGTTCCCTCGCGGATGAACGTCGGACAGATTTTGGAAACTCACTTGGGCTGGGCCGGTTCGAAACTTGGTTTTCAGGCGATCACGCCGGTGTTTGATGGCGCTTCGGAAGAGGAGATCAACGCCTGTTTGGCTGAGGCTGGTTTGCCAGCCCACGGCAAGCACACGTTGTACGATGGCCGGACCGGTGAGAAGTGTACTCAGGAGACCACCGTCGGTTACATCTACATGTTGAAATTGCATCACTTGGTCGATGACAAGGTGCATGCCCGCAGCACCGGTCCGTACTCTTTGATTACGCAGCAGCCATTGGGCGGCAAAGCCCGCTTTGGTGGTCAGCGATTTGGCGAGATGGAAGTTTGGGCACTCGAAGCCTATGGCGCCGCTTATATCTTGCAAGAACTGTTGACCGTGAAGAGCGACGATGTTGAGGGCCGGACCAAAATTTATGAATCGATGGTCAAGGGTGAAAACACATTGGAAGCCGGCACACCGGCCAGCTTCGATGTGCTTACCAACGAAATTCGTGGTCTCGCCTTGAACATGCAACTGGAAAAACGCCGCAGCTAAGTTGTCCAATCAAGGTTGGGCGTCGCGCCTGACTTTCAGAATCCAGCCGGTCAGGCACAACGTCTGACCGGCCTCCCTTGAATCCACCAACACCATCAAACACATCATAACTACCTGACGATTAATTTCAGTCGCACCTGTTTAACCGTTACGTACTAACCATCCCGGAGGGTGAACCCATGTCCACAGCTGACACCACCTACGATCGCGTCAACGATTATTCGTCCGTCAAAATCTCGCTTGCGCGACCCCACGATATCCGCAGTTGGTCGATGGGCGAAGTAAAAAAACCGGAAACGATTAATTACCGGACCTACAAACCGGAAAAAGATGGCCTGTTTTGCGAACGGATTTTTGGTCCGGAAAAGGACTGGGAATGCGCTTGCGGCAAGTATCGCGGCATGAAGTACAAAGGCATGATTTGCGATCGTTGCGGGGTGAAAGTAACTCACTCGCGCGTGCGCCGCAAACGCATGGGTCATATTGAACTCGCCGCGTCCGTGGTGCACATCTGGTTTTTCAAAGCCATGCCCAGTCGGTTGGGTAATTTGCTGAACATGAAAACCAGCAGTCTCGAAAAAGTAATTTATTTTCAGGACTATGTCGTCACCGACCCCAAGGATACGACCTTGGAAAAACAACAATTGTTGACGGAAGAAGAGTTTCGTGCCGCCCGCGCCGAGTTTGGCGAAGGCAGTTTCAAAGCCAACATGGGCGCCGATGCGATCCGCGAATTGCTGGCCGATTTGGACTTGGTGACCCTTTCCGGCGAACTCCGCACAGAATTGGCCGAAACCGGTTCGAAACAAAAACGCAAAGATCTCACGAATCGACTGAAAATTGTCGAGTCGATTCGTGATAGCGACAATAAACCAGAATGGATGGTGCTGGAAGTAATCCCAGTGATTCCGCCAGATCTACGTCCCTTAGTGTTGCTGGATTCAGGCAATTTCGCCACCAGCGATCTTAACGATCTCTATCGCCGGATTATCAATCGCAACAATCGGTTGCGAAAACTCGTGGACTTGAATGCTCCCGAAGTGATTATCCGCAACGAAAAACGGATGTTGCAACAGTCCGTTGACGCCTTGTTTGATAACAACCGTTGCAAACGTCCCGTCCTGGGCAGTAGCAATCGTCCGCTGAAATCCTTGACCGATATGATCAAAGGTAAACAAGGACGATTCCGTGAAAACCTGCTGGGTAAACGCGTGGACTATTCAGCACGCAGCGTGATCGTGGTGGGCTCCCGGTTGAAACTGCATCAGTGCGGCCTGCCGAAAAAGATTGCCTTAGAGCTGTTTCAACCGTTCATCATTCGCAAGCTCAAAGAACTGGGACACGCCGACACAATCAAAAGCGCCAAGAAAATGCTCGAGCGCAAAGACGAGGAAGTTTGGGATATTCTCGAACAAGTGATTCGCAATCACCCCGTCATGTTGAATCGCGCACCAACTTTGCACCGCATGGGAATTCAGGCGTTCGAACCCGTGTTGGTCGAAGGCAATGCGATTCACTTGCATCCGCTGGTGTGTAAAGGATTCAACGCCGACTTCGACGGCGACCAAATGGCCGTGCATTTGCCTTTGTCGATTGAAGCACAAGTGGAAGCTCATACGTTGATGTTGTCGACGAACAATATTTTTGCCCCGTCCAATGGTCGGCCGATCATGAGCCCGTCGCAAGACACAGTGATGGGTTGCTATTACTCAACTCTCGTGTTGCCGAACCAAAAAGGGGAGGGGATGATTTTTGCGTCGCCCGACGAAGCCGATCATGCTTTCGCTCAGGGAGTCATCAAGCTGCACGCAAAAATCAAAGTGCGCTTGCCCAAGGGCCGCTTCGTACGAACCAACGAAGAAGACCGCGCTCCCACGCGGATCATTGACACCAGCTATGGCCGCGTGCTGTTCAATATGATGCTGCCCGAAGGGATGGATTTTTACAATTATACCCAGAAGAGCAGTGACCTCGCGGTCGTGATCTCGGACTGTTATCAGACATTGGGGCGGCGCGCCACCATCAATCTGTTGGACGACATGAATCAGTTGGGCTTCCGCGAAAGTACCCGCAGCGGACTGTCATTTGCGACGGACGATTTGGTGACTCCGGATTCGAAAGAAAAAATTGTCGCGGAAGCAGAAAAAGAAGTCCTCAAGTTCCGTAAACATTACGATCGTGGTGTGATTACCGAACAAGAACGCTACAACAAAGTGCTGGATACCTGGACGCACGCCCGCGAAAAAATTACCAAGGAAATGATGGCCGCCATGGAAGCGGATGATCGCGGCGGTATGGGATATGTGAATCCGGTTTATCTGATGGCTCACTCCGGTGCTCGCGGTGGTGTGGAACAGATTCGTCAGCTCGCCGGGATGCGGGGCTTGATGGCCAAGCCGACCGGTGAAATTATCGAGACGCCGATTAAAGCCAATTTCCGTGAAGGCCTATCGGTATTGGAATATTTCAGCTCGACACACGGTGCTCGGAAAGGTTTGGCCGACACGGCATTGAAAACTGCGGACTCGGGATATTTGACGCGGAAGCTTGCTGACGTAGCGCAAAACGTGGTTATCACCATGGAAGATTGCGGAACTACCCGCGGGATTACCAAAGGTGTTATTTATCGAGGTGAACAAGTCGAAGTTCGACTCGCCACTGCGATCAACGGCCGGGTTTCTCGACAGAATATCGTCAATCCCGTTACGGATGAATTGGTTGTCAAAGACAGTCAAATGATCACTCCCGAGATTGCCCGCAAGATCGAGGAAATGGGTCTGGAAAAAATTCAGGTTCGCAGCCCGATGACCTGCAATGCGTCGCTCGGTGTGTGCCGTCGGTGTTATGGCATGGATATGTCGACCGGCGATCTCGTCGAAGAAGGCATGGCGGTCGGAATTATCGCGGCACAGAGTATCGGCGAACCAGGTACGCAGTTGACAATGCGGACTTTCCATATCGGCGGTACCGTCAATACGGTCACCGAAGACAACGAAAAAACCTCGCGCAAAGCTGGGAAGGTCAAAATCACACGCATGCGATATGTGACCAACGACAAAGGGAACACCGTTGTTTTGAATCGAAACGGAGAAATTGCGATTCTCGACGCGAAAGGTCGTGAATTGGAAAATCACAAAGTTCCCCAAGGCTCAACGTTGTTGGTTGCCGACGAGGAAGAAGTCAAAGCCAACCAGGTTCTCTGTCGTTGGAACCCGCACGCGATTCCCGTCCTGTCGGAAGTCGCCGGTCGAGTTCGGTTTGAGGATATCGTCGATGGCGAAACAATGCAGACCGAAAAAGAAGCCTCCGGAACCATTCGACGAACAATCATTGACTTTAAAGGGGATATGCACCCTCAAATCGTCATCGAAGATTCAACTGGTAAACCGATCGACGTGTACTATTTGGCGGAACGTGCCAACATCATGGTTAGCGAAGGCGAACTGATTTCAGCTGGTTCGACCGTGGCAGAAACGCCTCGGGAAGCCTCCGGCGTCTCGGACATCACCGGCGGTCTGCCTCGTGTGACGGAAATTTTCGAAGCTCGGAAACCTAAAGACCCAGCCGTACTCGCTGAAGTCGATGGCATTTGCGAAATTCTCGCCGAAAAGAAACGGGGCAAGCGAACGATTTTGGTTCGCAGCGACAGCGGCCTCGAAGTGGAACATCTGGTTCCGCCAGGAAAACGATTTCGCGTTCATACGGGGGATCATATCAAAGCGGGTCAGCAATTGGTGGACGGTCCTTTGGTGCCACATGATATTTTGCGGGTTTCCGGTGAAGAAGCCGTCCAGCAATACCTCTGTCATGAGGTGCAACAGGTCTACCGTAGTCAACGCGTCGAGATCAATGACAAACATGTCGAGATCATCATCGCGCGGATGTTGCGCAAAGTTAAGATCGATTCGGCCGGCGACACCAATTTGTTGCCCGGTTTGATTTGTGATCGCTTCGATTTCCAGCGAGTCAATGATAATTTGAGCGAGTCTCTGAAAATTTCTGACCCCGGCGATAGTGATTTTGTCAAAGGCAAAATTGTTCCCAAAGTGGTACTCGAAGAAACCAACGCCAAAATTGAAACTTTAGGTGGCAAGCCGGCGAAAGGCACCAAGCCGAAATCTGCGACTTACAGCACGCAGCTATTGGGGATTACCAAGGCGTCGGTGCAAAGCTCGAGTTTCATTTCAGCAGCCAGTTTCCAGGAAACCACCAAGGTCTTGACCGAAGCGGCCTTGGCTGGCAAAGTCGATAATCTTGTCGGGCTGAAGGAAAATGTGATTTTAGGGCACTTGATTCCGGCTGGTACGGGCTTCAAAACTTTCCAGGATTCCGAAGTGCAATACAATCTGGAAGCGATGCGCGAGGTCGCCGCGAAGCCCTCGACAGCGCTGGAGGATAGTTTCCCGTTATTGGAAGGTGCACCATCGACTTCCGGACCGTCCAGTAGCGGCTATGGAACTGGGAGCGGCGGCGGATTTGATTCCCGCGGTTCGCAAGCTGGCTCCGGGCGTTCAACAGCCTCTCCCGATGCCTTGACGGCTCTGATGGGCGGGACTGATGACCTGACTTTGATCGAGGGAATTGGCCCCAAGGTTGCGGAATCGCTTCGAACGGCCGGTATCGATAGCTATTCGACGTTGTCTGCGACTCACCCGAATCAAATCAAGCAAATTCTCGAGGAGCGCGGGCTCGGTTCGCATGACCCTTCGACTTGGCCAGACCAAGCTCAATTGGCCGCCGGCGGAGATTGGGACAAATTGAAAGAATGGCAGGATGCAATGCAAAGCAGCACTAGCCATTCCACGAAGAAAACGTCTCGGGCGGATTCGGACGATTTGACCAAGATCGAGGGAATTGGTCCAAAGATCGCTCAGCATTTGAATGCTGCTGGCATCCGTACTTTTTCGGAATTGGCTTCAAGCAGTCCAATGAAGATTCGTGAAATTCTAGATGAAGTAGGTGGTTTCGCGGCTCACGACCCCTCCACCTGGCCAGACCAAGCTCAACTTGCGGCCGCCGGGGATTGGGACAAATTGAGTGAATGGCAGGCCGATTTGGATGGCGGCCGGATTGTGGCCGAACCAGATGATTTCACGAAAATAGAGGGTGTTGGCCCAAAAATCGCCGATCTTTTGACCCAATCGGGAATCAAGACTTTTCTGCAACTTTCCAGAACTTCTCCCGAACAGATCAAGGAGATTCTGGTTGCAGCTGGGGGGATTTATGCGACGCGAAACCCAGCGACTTGGCCCGATCAAGCCCAATTGGCTGCCACGGGCGAGTGGGAAAAACTGAAAGAATGGCAAGATGAACTGACTGGCGGCGTTTAGTCAGGTCTCCGACATTTGAATTAGCGATTGACAATTTTTTAGAAAACATTACTTTTACGGGCTTCCCCTCAAAACTGAATTTGAGCGGACTAACGTATTAACCGGCTTGGAAGACGAATGCCAACGATTAACCAGCTTGTCCGCAAGCGACGTAAACAAAAACGAAAATTCACGAAGTCACCGGTTTTGGAAAAATGCCCACAAAAGCAGGGTGTTTGCCTCCAGGTTCGGACGATGACACCGAAAAAACCTAATTCTGCGCTGCGGAAGATTACTCGCGTTCGATTGTCGAACGGCAAAGAGGTTACGGTTTACATTCCGGGAGAAGGCCATAACCTGCAGGAACACTCGATCGTTCTTGTGCGAGGCGGTCGTGTTCGCGACTTACCTGGCGTTCGTTATCAGGTCATTCGCGGAACTCAGGACTCACTGGGAGTTGATAAGCGTAAACAATCGCGCAGCCGATATGGTGCGAAAAAGAAATAGATGATTGGAACGTCGAGTCGTTTTGCTGGAATTCTGGTCGCCGAATTCCGGCTGACGATTTGATTTGCCACAGCTGAGAATTCGTTTGGGGCGTTGCCCCGTCAACCAACAGACTATTTAGAGAATCTGGAAAATAGACAGTCATGGGAAATATTACCGCCAGCCGAACCCAACTCAAACCGGATCCTAAATGCGATTCGTTGTTGGCGAGCAAGTTCATCAACTGCTTGATGTGGGACGGCAAAAAATCGACAGCGCAAAACGTCTTTTATGATGCGTTGGACGAGGTCAAAAAACGATTGCCGAACTTGGAACCCATTGAGGTTTTTACCCAAGCGGTAGAAAACGTGAAACCACACATTGAGGTTCGCTCCAAGCGGGTGGGTGGTGCTTCCTACCAGGTTCCCATGCAAGTCAATCGCGCGCGTCAACAATCGCTGGCTATCCGCTGGATTCTGACCGCGATCCGCGACAAAAAAGGCCGTCCGACTCATTTGCGTCTGGCCGATGAATTGGTGGCCGCCTATAACCGTGAAGGTGCGGCTGTTACGAAACGCGAAAACACACATCGAATGGCCGACGCGAATAAAGCATTCGCGCACTTTGCGTGGTAAACGCGAACAATTAGCATTACCGCCTTGTCTTCCCAAGGCGGTTTTTTTATGCGCTGGCAGGAATTCCGCAAGTTGAATTTCGACTCTACAATCGTTGACGAAACATGGCCCGAAAACTCGAAAACCTGCGTAACATTGGCATCATCGCCCATATCGATGCCGGCAAGACCACGGTCACCGAACGGATGCTATTTGTCAGCGGCATGAAGCATCGCGTCGGCAAAGTCGACAGTGGTACGACGACGACCGACGAAGATCCGGAAGAACAGGAACGCGGCATCACAATCTATTCGGCTTGTGTCACGTTCGATTGGCACGATGTCCATATCAATTTGCTGGACACCCCCGGTCACGTTGATTTTACGGCGGAGGTCGAACGCAGCTTGCGAGTTTTGGACGGCGCTGTCGTCGTGTTCAGCGCTCGCGAAGGTGTGCAGGCTCAATCCGAAACAGTCTGGCGGCAAGCGAACAAATATAGCGTCCCGCGCATGGCGTTTATCAATAAATTGGACCGTGAAGGAGCCAGTTTCGAACGCGTGTTCAACGAAATGAAGTCTCGATTGGAAGCCAACCCCCTGGCAATTCAAATTCCAGTTGGACTTGGCCCGGCGCATTTTCCAGATCCGTTTCGCGGCGTCATCGACCTGATTCGTATGCACATGGTGACTTTTGATGATGAAGGCAAAACCGTCATCGAGGCCCCGATTCCGACGGAGCTCGACGACGCGGCACAATTTGCGCGACAGGAAATGTTGGAGACGTTGTATTCCTACAGCGACGAGATGACAATGCTCGCGCTTGCCGAAGAGCCGATTTCTGACGAGTTGATCCGTTCGGTCATTCGCAAAGCGACCTTGGAACGGCTGATCCAACCCGTGGTTTGCGGATCGGCGCTGCATGGGATCGGCGTGCAAGGCGTACTCGACGCTGTTCAATATTACTTGCCCAGTCCACTCGATCGGCCCCCCGTGCGCGGGACCAATCCGTCGAAACCAGACCAGGTCGAATTTCGAAAACCCGATCCTCACGAGCCGTTTTGTGGTTTGGTGTTCAAAATCCTCCCGGCGAAAACTGGGGATTTGTATTGGATTCGAGTTTACTCCGGCCAACTGTCGACCAATTCCCGCGTCTACTGCCCGTCGCAAGACAAAAAAGAAAACGCTGCCCAATTATGGCAGATTCATGCCACCAAAAAAGACAAAGAGGGCCAACTGGACCAGGTGACCTGCGGTGAAATTGTCGGTGTCATCGGACCGCGCTATGCAGTCACGGGTGATACGCTGTGCGATCAAAAAGCCCCCATCCTGCTGGAGTCGATCGAGTTTCCCGAGACAGTCATCCAAATGGCAATCGAGCCGGATTCGACGGCCGAGCGAAAAAAGTTGGCTGAAACTCTGGAACTTCTAAAACGCCAAGACCCGACTTTCAAAGCGAAGGAAAACGAGGAAACGGGTCAGACGTTGATCGCCGGTATGGGCGAGTTGCATCTGGAGGTGATCAAAAACCGATTGTTGCGAGACTTCAATTTGAAAGTCAAAGTGCACAAACCACGGGTCTCCTATCGCGAGACAATCAGCAAGTCGATTGAAGTCACGGGTGAATGTCACCGACTGATGGATGGTCAACAATTGTTTGCGAAATTGAAATTGCGCATGGAACCGGACGAAAAAGTTGAATCCGGTGTCGTGGTGCGAAATCAGATGCCGGTCGATGCCATGCCTCCGGAAATGGTGCAAGCCGTTAAAGAACAGATCAAAGCCCGCGGGGACACTGGCGGCACGATCGGTTCGTTTCCGTTGGCGAAAATTCGGGTTACTTTATTGGATGCCGAGTCGACCGAAGAATCAACGTCCGTCGCCTTTTCCATTGCCGCCGCTGACGCGTTTGAAAAATCGCTCCAGCAGGCGGGACCCATACTGTTAGAACCGATCATGAAATTGACGATCACGACGCCAGATGAATACTTCGGCGAATTGTCTGGCGATCTGGCGAAGCGACGGGCTCAGATCGTGAAAACAGATCAAGTCGCCGACATGACCACCATCGTTGCGCATGCTCCCTTGGCGGAACTATTTGGATATTCCAGCGCGATGCGCAGTCTCAGCCAGGGCAGGGCGGGCAGTTCGATGGAACCTTTGGAATATGCCCCGGCACCCGACTCGGTTGCTCAAAGCTTCGCCCTGTAAACCAAATCAACCGTCGGAGTTGGGTTTGGTCATCAGCGCTCTTCGTTGTGGACGGATCAATCGCGTCGGCTGAGCTTCGAGGGACTTACGTATTCCAGGTAATCATCTTCGGGCGGGCTTGCCTGAATGTCGGGCCAGTCGGAAAAAACGGAATAGTCAGGTATTGAACTGTTTTTTCGATTGGATTCCTTCGTTTGTTGACGCATCGAAATCAATGGCTAGAATCTCTGTTTGCCGATTGTAAAACGATCGGCAAGAAAAACATTCGACCCCAGATTTGACCCGCCGGGCCCGAACCGGGTGCTGATTGATCCGTTGTTGGCCCTTGAAACTTGACCTAAGACAATTCCTTTTCCTGGAGACCCTCGATGGCTGTTGAATTTAGTAGCGAGACTTTTGAAGCTGAAGTACTTAACTCCGACCAACCCGTGTTGGTAGATTTCTGGGCCACGTGGTGCGGTCCTTGTCGCCAACTGACTCCGGTCATCGAACAATTGGCCAATGAAAACAGTGACGCCAAAGTTGGCAAGCTGGATGTTGATGCGCATCAGGAAATCGCCCTGAAATACGGTATCACCAATATTCCAACCCTGTTGGTTTTTAAAGGTGGTCAGATTGTGGAACGCTTGCAAGGCGTTCAGCCCAAAGCCAAATTGCAACAATTGCTGAACAACCACAAGGCGTAAGCCCCCGTGGTTCAGACATCCGAATCGACAACGGCAGCGACAACGCCAGGATGGGTATTGTTGCTGCCTTTCTTTTTGCTGGTCGGGATGTTGTTTTTTTCTCCCAATTTTCGGTGGCAACAAGACGAAGATCGCGAGACACCCTACGGCGCGGATTACCTGCAGGATTGGATTGGCGGAAGCATCGTCCTGTCGAGCGATCGACAGCGACTCTACGATCTCGAATTCGTGAAAGAGCTCCAACATGATCCGGCTAAAATCGGATTTACCTGGCCGACGGAAAAATATTTTCCGATGGTCTATCCGCCGTTTCATTACGTGTTGGTTAGTCCATTGTCGCAGCTGCCCTATCGCTGGGCCGTGATTCTATGGAGCGTCCTGTCAGTGTTGGCATTCAGCGCTACCGCTTGGTTGCTGGTCCGATATCAGCGGGCTGTAGCGGCGCGATTTCCGCTTTGTTTTGGCGCGATGATTTTTTTTGTGCCGTGGATCAAGTGCTTGAGTATGGGGCAGAAATCTGCGCTGCTGCTGTTGTTGTTCACTGGTACATTTTTGTTGTTGCAACGCGGCCGCAATTTTTACGCCGGATTGGTTTTTGGTTTGGTAGCAATCAAACCGCAACTCGGCTTGGTGATTGGTGCCGTGATGTTGATCAAGCGCCAAGGGAGTTTTGCCTGCGGCGCGGCCGCAACCATCGGCTTGCTCAGCGGAGTTTCGTGGTTGATTCAGCCAACCTGGTGGCCCGATTATGCGGGCCTCGTTTCCAATATGGGTGATTACCTGGATACGGGCGGGTATCAGCTAAGCGACTCGCATAGTTTTTGGGGCGGTCTGAAATTGCTGTTACCGCAGCTGGACAGTCACTGGGTAAATGTCCTTACCCTGATAATTTCGTTGGCGCTGTTTTCGCTCGTGTTCTGGGCCCTGCGCGGGAAATGGGAGCCCGGCAACCACAATTTCTCGCGGCAATTCTCCCTGTTAGTTTTTGCGACGGCTTTACTTAGCCCGCACATTTACTCTTATGACCTGACGATCCTGCTACTGCCGATAGTCTTGATCCTCGCGCAAGCAGATTTCCGTTCCCAAACATGGCGTGGTCGCGGATTATTGGGGCTGACCTTATTGCTTTACGTGTTTTCCGGAGGATTCCCCGAGTTGGCCAATACCATCGGATTCCAGCCAAACCTGTTGGTGCTCGGTGGGCTGGTAATCCTGTTGACGATTAGGGAACACGAATCCTAGGTCGATGGCTTAACCACCACGCGTTTTTGGATATCGGTTTCGATCGAACCAAAGACATCTTCGTGGCGCTGTACCGACACGTGTAGCGCGTGGAGCAATCGTTTGGCGGTAAAGAAATTCAACACGATACGCTGACTGATATCGACAGGTTTATCGTTGGTACCCATGGGTTGGGCATTCATTCCGAAATCAATGATCAACTCTTCGGGAGATCCTGTGACGCGACAAAAATTAGCGTAACAGCTGATTGCCTTCGACTCGTCCACAGTGATGGGGCGTTGTTGAGCCTGTTGCTGTTGTGCGGCTGGACGGGGCGCTTGTTTTTCGATTTCAGCCATGGGAACCTCTGATGTGTTTGATTGGATTGGACTTCCAGTAACCGTAGAATGTCCCATTGACGGGATTTTTCGTCAACCTGAATTGACGATTGAAATTTCATGGATTCGATCCGGTAGGTTACAATAATTCGGTTCAGCTGCTGCGGTAAAGTTTGCCGATCAACGTCTCAGAATCAACTACTATTGAAAAGGAACTCCTTCGCGTGAACCTCTGGAAAATTATTGTTGTTGGTGTTTTGGTTGGGTTGACCGATGTGGCCACGGTTTCGAATTCTCAGGAATCGAAGAGTGGATCAGTTTTGATGGCGGAGCCATCGGCGGGTCAGCAACTGACGAACCAGGAACCTGCCGCCACAGAATCGAAGAAAATCCGATTGGGAATCGCGTCCTCGAAACCGGCTGCTGGAGAATCGGTCGAGCTGCCAGATGGAACTTTTATGATCCCCTACACGACGAAAATTCCAGGAACCGACGTCGAATTTACAATGATTCCGATCCGTGGCGGAAAATTCACGATGGGTAGTCCCGAATCCGAAGACGACCGCGGCGACGATGAGGGGCCGCAATTCGAAGTAACCGTGGACCCTTTTTGGATGGGTAAGTTCGAAGTGACTTGGGGTGAATATCAAAAATACATGAAAATGGACGATCTCTTTCGCCGCTTACATGTCAAAGGACTACGACAATTGGAGAAGGGGACGGAGGAGAAAGCGATCGATGGATTGACAGCTCCATCGAGTTTGTACGATCCAAGTTTTACCTATGAGGCCGGTGAAGACCTCAATCAACCGGCTGCCACGATTTCCCAGTTTGCGGCCAAACAATATACGAAGTGGCTGAGTCTCATGGCGGACGATTACTATCGATTGCCATTGGAATCCGAGTGGGAATACGCTTGTCGCGCCGGCACAACGACCGCCTATTATTTTGGAGATGACCCTGACGAACTGGAAGATCACGGTTGGTTTTTGGAGAACTCGGACGAAGAACGACATGCTGTCGGAGAAAAAGGAGCCAATCCGTGGGGACTGTATGACATGCATGGCAACGTTGCCGAGTGGGTGCTCGATCAGTATTCGCCGGACGGTTATACCCATGTCGATGGGGACTCCGTGACCGCGGTAGAGACTTTTAACAAACCGTCCGAAATCGATCCGCGCGTGGTACGAGGAGGTTCTTTCATTTTGGAATCAGAACAATGTCGCAGCGCGGCGCGGCTACCGTCGACAAAAAGTTGGCGCACAACGGATCCCAACATTCCCAAGAGTCCTTGGTGGTATACCGATGAACCGGCGACTGGTGTTGGATTTCGATTAATCCGACCACTAAAAACAGCGACCCGTGAAGAAAAAGAAGCGGTCTGGGCGGCCGATGTAGATCGTATCATGTACGAAGCCAAGAACCGTATTCACGATAATGGACGCGGACGGTTTGGCACTGTCGATCCTCAATTGCCGACGGACATTCGCGAATTGGAAGAGGATGATAAATAATCGCTCGGACGATCGATCATGATAGTTACAATTTTCGGGTTTCCTGGGCGGTCAATTTAATGCCCAGGGATACGCGGCTTTTTTCGAGTCGGAAAACAAACAAGGCCAAGTTCGAACATTCGAACTTGGCCTTGATCTCATCTCTACCTAAGCATTCGAATTCGAATGCTGTGGTCCTTGGCGTTTCAACAATTTGCTCGAAACAATTTGAACCAAACTAACTAGCTGCAGCAGTCGTTATGTCGGCTGCGACATAGTCGATCAAGCAACCGAGCCCGCTGTGGCTTGCAAACTGGAGCGCAAGTTGGGCGGCAAACAGGAGGGCATGCTGGCCGGCAACACATCACTGGAGCACAGACAGGTGCTGGGTTGCAGCAAACTGGTTGAGGTGCACAAACCGGAGGGCAAACAGGCTGACAAACTGGCTGACAAACTGGCTGACAAACTGGACGGCAGACAGGCTGGCACGCGGGACGACAAACGGGTGGGCAAGCGGGCTTGCAGCATGAAGTAGTTGGTTGGCAGCAATCGTCGTTTTTCTTGCCGCACAAACGACCGAACAGCTGAGCTTCAGCCGAGCTGCTTACCAAAAACAGACTTGTAGCCAACAAAGAAAGTATTACGCGGTTCATCATTCAGGTCTCCCGAAAGTTAAAGTGGAACAAAGCAGCATTGCTTAAACTCCCTAGACAGTAAACTCTGCCAAATATCGTGTCAACCAGCGGCGGCGTTTTTTCGACGGTGAACCGATTGCTCGAATCGAAAAATTGGCACTCGACTCCAGTTATTGACTCCAATTAATCGGGCGGCGAACCAAACACGTGCGGAAACGCTCGATGGCGAGATCATTTCAATACGATTTCTATCGGCCAGTGGATAACCTCGAACGGAATTGACAAACCCACAAATCACGGATTGTGACTCTGACATCTACCAAGGTGCAAAGAAGATCCGACTGCGCAACATGTGGGCGAACACGATTTTGCGTTTTTTGTCGTAGAATCAGCTATTTTCCGCGAAATCAAAAAAATGTTTCGAATGGGGCTTGAGCAAATCTGAAACCCCCGTATACTTTGGCCCATCGCTCCCAGAGTGATGCCCGGAAGAAGCCATGGGTGGCCTCAACCTAACACCCCAAGGTGTTGGCTTGAAACCGGCTGCCCCCAGAAAAAATGGCCTTTCTAAAAAATCGAAATTAGCTGTTGACGGATTATGACGAGACGCTAAAATCTTCGATTCGCCTCAAAGTTGTCGATTTGGTCGACAATAAATTGCGGCTCCAGTTGATGCCAATTTGTGCTGATGTTGCACGGCGAAATTGCCGATGTGATCTGCTCAGCATGAATTGCTGTCAACTTGTTTGATGGTGAAATTGTCGGCCGAGTGCCGACAGCATGTTCTTTGACAATTTGGTTTAAATAGTAGATGGCATCTGAATGTTCGATGCTGTCGCTGAAGGTTGGCTTCTATGCGGGGGCCGACAGGAGGTGGCAGATTTACATCAACATTCGAAAAAACACCACTCTTAAGTAGCGTCGAGGCGATCGCATTTTGCTTGGTCGTTTGGTTTAACCTGCGGGTTGGATTGACCGGTTAGGTGAATGTTGTTGTCTTGTCAAAAGATTTAAAAATGAAGCGAATATCGTTAATCTGGATCTGTGGTTTAATCCAAGTATGCGATTCACCTTCGGCCGTTCGATTAGCTGGTTTGGATTTTTCCAAATTGGCTTGGCGAGTTGTCAGGGAGAGTTGGATATTTGTGGTCAAGCTACTAAGGGTATATGGGGGATGTCTTGGCATTAGAAGGCGACGAAGGGCGTGGAAGTCTGCGATAAGCCTGGGGTAGTTGACAAACGAACTATGATCCCGGGATACCCGAACAAGCATGTGCTGAATACATAGGCACATTGTGGCAAACCCAGTGAACTGAAACATCTAAGTAACTGGAGGAAGAGAAAGAAAACTCGATTCCGTAAGTAGCGGCGAGCGAAATCGGAACAGCCCAAACCATGGAGGTTTCCTCTATGGGGTAGTAGGACTTTGCACATGGGAGTTACAAAATTCCAGCTAGAAGAATCCATTGGAAAGTGGAACCACAGAGGGTGACAGTCCCGTATTTGAAAGTTGTGAATCTCCCGCAGAGCACCTGAGTAGGCCCAGTCACGTGAAACCTGGGCTGAATCCACGGGGACCATCCCGTAAGGCTAAATACTCTCTAATGACCGATAGTGAACTCAGTAGCGCGAGTGAAAGATGAAAAGAACCCCGTTTAGGGGAGGGAAAGAACCTGAAACCATATACCTACAAGCGGTTGGAGCACTATGATTCGTTCAGTGTGACAGCGTGCCTTTTGCATAATGATCCGGCGAGTTGTCGTATGCGGCTCGGTTAAGGTCTTACGGACCGGAGCCATAGGGAAACCGAGTGTTAATAGCGCGACCATTGTCGTATGCGGCAGACGCGAACCCCAGTGATCTACCCATGAGCAGGTTGAAGCGCGGGTTATACTGCGTGGAGGACCGAACCCACTTGGGTTGAAAACCGAGGGGATGACTTGTGGGGAGGAGTGAAAGTCTAATCAAACTGGGAGATAGCTCGTTCTCTGCGAAATATCTTTTGGGATAGCGTCGGGTGAACTATGTCGTGGGGGTAGAGATACTGAATTGGATGGGGGCCCTTCCCGGGGTACCTCACTGAACCAAACTCCGAATACCACGATAATTACCCCGGCAGTCAGTCCGTGTGGGATAAGCTGCACGGTCGAGAGGGAAACAACCCAGACCATCGTCTAAGGTCCCCAAGTATTACTCAGTCACTAAGGAAGTTAGTTTGCTGAGACAGCCAGGATGTTGGCTTAGAAGCAGCCACCATTTAAAAAGTGCGTAACAGCTTACTGGTCGAGCAGACTTGCGCCGATAATGAACGGGAGTAAGTAATACACCGAAGACATGGGTTCATGCCTAGCATGAGCGGTAGCAGAGCGCTGTACAGGAGATACAAGCCTAACGGAAACGATAGGTCTCGGCCTGTACAGGTGATTATGCCGGAATGAGTAACGATAAAACAAGTGAGAATCTTGTTCGCCGAAAGCGTAAGGTTTCCTGGGGAAGGTAAATCCGCCCAGGGTTAGGCGATGCCTTAGTCAAGGCCGAAAGGCGTAGACGATGGATAGCAGGTTAATATTCCTGCCCCAATTTGTGGAGCGATGGAGGGACGGCCACCAGAATGCACGCGGACGGTTAGAAGTGTCCGTGGAGGTCAGTGAGATGGAGGGATTGGTAAATCCGCCTTCATAATTCAAGCTGATCGACCAACTGCCTTGAGCGGGATTGTGTTAGAAGGTGGTCCAAGAAAATCTTCTAAGTGTTGAAGCAAATTGATCGTACTAAAACTGACACAGGTACGCGAGTCGAGTAGACTAAGGCGCTCGGGATAACGGTGGTTAAGGAACTCTGCAAAATGGCCCCGTAAGTTCGCGATAAGGGGTGCCTTCGGCGGTTAACGCTGCTGGAGGCCACAGTAAATCGGCTCTTTCGACTGTTTATCAAAAACACAGGACTCTGCGAACACGTAAGTGGATGTATAGAGTCTGACGCCTGCCCGGTGTTGGTAGGTTAAGGAAGAGGGTTAGCCGCAAGGTGAAGCTCGCAACCGAAGCCCCAATAAACGGCGGCCGTAACTATGACGGTCCTAAGGTAGAATTTTCTGCCCTCCGATATGGTGACATATCGGTTAGCACTTTGCTGTATGCTGGAACCTCTGAGTATCCGACAGTACTCGTCGATGTTTTGATCCCGGTCAAATCATCGTCAGTGAAAATCTGTTCGGTGCAGACAATCAGCAGGAAACCATGGCCAGGAATTGGAGATCCTAGATCTCAAATTCGTAGCAAATGGGCTCCTCAGAGACTAAACGCAAAGCAACTCGTTGTTAATGAGACTGAAGTTTAACTTGCTTCGGTTGACATTCGAGTTGAAGATATAGTCCGAGCTGCATGGCGACATGCAGAGATCAGTAGAAATACTGGTCCACCGATAGTAAACCTAAATCTCTGGTTTACACCGTTGTCTTCAAGTAAAAATTGTTTTTAGTTGAAGATGACTTGCATGTTTCTTAGCTTATTCATTGGGTCTAGTTCTTAATACTAGACTGGTTCTGGAGGACTTCGGTCATTCCAGGCAAGGTTTGGATCTTGGCTAGATCCGGTTAGTAGTGCTAAAACTTTTCATGTGACTGAAATCGGTAGTAACATACTGAGCGAAGTTCCTTGTCGGGTAAGTTCCGACCTGCATGAAAGGCGTAACGAGAGGAGCACTGTCTCAACCACCGACCCGGTGAAATTGTAGTTGTGGTGAAGATGCCACATACCCGCAGTTAGACGGAAAGACCCCGTGAACCTTTACTGTAGGCAGATATTGGGCTGAGTTATGTTTTGTGTAGGATAGGTGGGAGACGTTGATCTGGGCACGCCAGTGTCTAGTTAGTCGTCCTTGAAATACCACCCTGAATATGATTTAGTTCTAACTTTGACCCTTGAATCAGGGCAAAGGACAGTTTCTGTTGGGCAGTTTGACTGGGGCGGTCTCCTCCCAAAGAGTAACGGAGGAGTACAAAGTTACACTCAGCCTGGTTGGCAATCAGGCGTCGAGCGCAAAGGTAGAAGTGTGCTTAACTGTGAGATCCATCAATCGAACAGATACGAAAGTAGGTCTTAGTGATCCTGTGGTTCCGAATGGAAGGGCCATAGCTCATCAGATAAAAGGTACTCCGGGGATAACAGGCTTATCGCATCCGAGCGTCCATAGCGGCGATGCGGTTTGGCACCTCGATGTCGGCTCATCACATCCTGGGGGTGAAGAAGCTCCCAAGGGTTTGGCTGTTCGCCAATGAAAGTGGTACGTGAGCTGGGTTCAGACCGTCGTGAGACAGGTCGGTCCCTATCTGCCGTGGGCG
>JANNPW010000102.1:0-16019 GCA_031400405.1 Mariniblastus sp. | reverse complement strand
ATCGATTGGGGAGAAGCAACGCCTCCGAGGGATTGGTTGTTCCCCCAGTTGTACCCTTCAGTCCCATTATCGTAAAAAATTCGATCTATAAATCCGGGCAACCTTGCCGCTTGCGAGATCGTGAACCTCCCCACGATGATACACTCGACGCCCAACGCTATTAGCACAATTCCAACTGCATAAAACAAGGCTCGCCACATTTTTTAGTCCCCAAAATTACCGAAAAAGATCATTCGAAACCTCACTTTCGCCGTCCCCTGTAAAAAATCGCCATTTGTCAACATTGCCAGCAGAAAAATGCCACCAACGATTGGGATTGGCAAATTCTGACGGCAACCAGGCATTACATTCGGGTTCCACCAATTTGGAAAAAATTGCAGCCTAGTCGCATTATTCCAGTCGAATGCAATAATGGGTTAGATAAGGTACAGTGTTAACACTGAACCGGTGCCGGATTGGGATTGCGGATTAGCCATTTTTTCCGACCACACTGTATCGGGACCCATACAAGTCGCGCAGCTTACTAAGGCATTTTGCCAAAGTAATTGACGATTTTTGCGTGGCCAAAAGGCCGTGATAGCGGTGGAAATTCGTCCGGATTTGCTATTTTGAAATCGTTATCTAGAATCAACATGAGATCTTTAAACCAACAGAAAAGTGTGTAGTTGACAACTCAAAACTGGCATCTTTCTGGTAGCCTTTTTGCCCCTTACACTTTTTTTTCGGCATTGCCAAACTTTAACGATCAACATTGATTTTTGCCCATTGTGTTTTGCAAATGCCACTTTTCTCAGCGATATTGTATAAATGACCACGACTCATGAAGCTTCTATGCCGGAAACGCAACCCCGATCGTCGATCGCCAAAAAGTTCCATGTCTTGATCGTGGATGACGATCCGGAGATTGTCGAGTCGCTTCGTTTTGCCTTGAGTCAACAAGGATACGACATTTCCGTTGCACGTGATGGGAATCAAGCGATTGCCATCGCCGAAACGAAGCAACCGGATTTGGTTGTGCTCGATATGATGATGCCTCGACGAAGCGGATTCCTGGTTCTCGAACGATTGTGTCAAACCACCGACAACCCGATTCCCGTCATTATGATCACCGCCAACGAGGGAACCCGGCATCGCGAATACGCCCACATGTTAGGTGTGAGCGACTATATCGAAAAACCGTTTGTTATGGAACGATTGTTTTCCAGCATCGAAAATCTGCTGGGCCAAAACTAGGCCCAAACGGCGATTGACTGACGCTAGTTTGTTTTTTGGGGCTGGGTTTTCTGCCAGACGACTTTGTCGTCACCAAGCTCATAAAAATCGCTCAAAACGGCGGCGATGTGGTAACCACAACGTTGATAGAACCCGCGGGTTGGCGCGTATTGGGGCTTACTGGAGGTCTCAATATAGATTTGCCGCCCGCCTTGTTCGGCAATCAACCGTTCGGATTCAACTAACAATCGCTGACCCAATCCGAGTCGCTGAAATTGCGGAGCCACGGCAATCCAATACAAATCGAAACTTCCCAGCGTACAAGCGATCGGACCATAGCAAACATAACCGGCCACGCTGTCGGCAATTTCGATGAATACAAAATGGTAGCCAGAAGCATTTGATTTGGCCAATCGCTCGTCCACTAGCTCGACGGCAATTTCAATTTCATCCGCGCGGAAAAAACCGGTGGACGAAATGATTTCAGCGACGTGGGACCGATCGGCAATGGTGACTTCATAGCGAAACGTCGTGTGCAAGGCATTTTTTTGAGGATGTTCCATGACGCCAGTTCAATCGGAGAGGTACTTGGAATTCGAGCTATTGGGTAGGGCGGCGGCCACGATCCGCTGTATCGCCACGTCGAAGGTCCACCCGGCTTCCGCAACTGCCGCGGCGAACCCCGCGTCCGGCGACAGACAGGGATTCGTATTGATTTCCAAAATCAAAGGGCGGCCTTGCCGGTCGATCCGAAAATCAACTCGAGCATAGCCGCGCAACCCAAATCCATCCCAACAACCGACGGCTAAACCCGCCAATTCCTCCAACAACGGTTCATCCGCATCGGGAAACTCGAATCGCCGCGGTGTCTGATTGTATTCGAACGAATCGACATCCCATTTCGCCGAGCGGCCGACAATTTTTGGCTTGCCGGCCGGAAAACCGACGAATTCAATTTCCGCCGGTGGCAAAACCTGTCGATTCAATAGTGATAAATTAAACTCACGACCATCAATGTACGCTTCGGCAAAATGGGGTCGACCACTGGCTTGAGTCCGCCGCGCACATTCCTGCCTCAAATCTCCGGCGTGTTGCGCCGAAACCACCGATTGATCGACGATGCCAAACGAAGCATGTTCCAGAGTCGGCTTGATAATCCAGTCAGCGGTCCGAATCTCCTTGGCCTTTGATTCGTTGTCGCCCGGTTGAAGAGTCAACCAGTCGGGTGTCGGTAAACCCAATTCGCGCAATCGTTCCTTGGCCAACAATTTGTTTGCTGTGACCAACGTGGAAAACGAATCGGCACCGGTAAACGGAATTTGTAGAGCTTCCAACATCAAGATTGCTAGACCGACCAACCGATCTGTGCCCCCTAGCGACTCCACCAAATTGAAAACCAACGCCGGCGCCCGCTCGAACAGTTGTTCCCGTGCGGTTTCCAGATTCAACGAAATTGGCAGCACCTCTATTTGGTGTCCCAATCGAACCAACGCCGCGACAATGGCATCGCGCTGGACCAAGACATCCAGATCATCAATCGACGCCGTTTCGGTGACGACTTGATGCATCACGACGATTTTCAAAGCGGCACTCCGCGCGACGCTACCAATAATGAAGAATTCGTCCGTTCGATCGCCGAGTCGACAATTCGGCGCAGCAATTCGACGTACGGCATTCCTTGCGCCGTGGCGATCATCGGCAAATCCGAATGGTACGGATGCAAGCCCGCCAACGGATTGGCTTCGATAAACTGCGGTTCACCCGCTCGATCGCACCGCATATCGACTCGACCACCATCGCGACAGCCCAGCGCACGCCAAGCCGCGAGCGCAATTTGTTCGGCACGCTCAACCGTGGAATCGTCCGCAGGATTGACCAACCGATACTCCACCAGTTCTTCCCATCGGTCTTTATTGACATACGAATAAACACCGGGCTCAGCTTCCGGACGCAGGAAAATTTCCAACGTTCCCAAACAGGTAGCCTGATTACCGGTGCCCAGAATTCCGACCGTGAACTCACGGCCGGGCAAGAATTCTTCGATCAGGACGGGCTGCCTGAATCGCTCGAACAAATTCCGACAAACGTCGGGCAAATCGACGGCGACATTCACTCGTGAGGCCGCCGTCACTCCTTTGCCAGTTCCTTCGGCAATCGGTTTGGCAAACAACGGAAACATGAGATTACCCGTTTGTAGCAACTGCGTTACTTGATCGAGATCGTGCACCGCCAAGTAATTCGGTGTTGGCACTCCCGCCGCACGGACCACCGATTTGGTGACACCCTTATCCAAACAAACGGACATCACTGCGGGATCAGCAAACGTATAGGGAATTTCGAACACGTCCAAAATCGCCGGAACTTGTGCTTCTCGACCGGCGCCGCGCAATCCTTCGCAAATGTTGAACACCAATTCCCAGCGATCGCCACTGACCAACCGGCCCATCAATTCGCGAGCATTGCCAATGCGATCCGTTTCGTGACCGAGTTGTCGCAACGCATTTTCCATCGAATCAATCGTCTCGCCGCGATCAAACTCAGCGGTCTCTTCTGCCCCGTAGCCGGCGGCCAAATATTGGTCGCGCAAATCGTATGTCAAGCCAATCTTCATGGCAGGCACTCCTAATTTACCACCGGATCGGGATAACGAAATTCTTGACCTTCGAAATTTCGCAAGACCAACCAATCGCCATCGCGGCCAACAACATAGTTGGGTTGCAATGGAATTTTTCCACCCCCACCCGGCGCGTCGATGACAAAGGTCGGGACTGCGTAACCGGTGGTGTGGCCACGCAGACCCTCCATGATCTCCAAGCCTTTGCTGACTGGAGTGCGGAAGTGAGCCGAACCACTAATTGGATCGCATTGATACAGATAGTACGGCTTGACGCGCATCATCAACAATCGATGAACCAATTGCTTCATTGTTTCCACCGAGTCATTGACGCCCTTTAACAAGACGGTTTGAGAACCCAAGGGAATACCGGCATCGGCCAATCGTTCGCAAGCCTGTTTGGATTCCTCCGTACATTCATCCGGGTGCAAAAAGTGGATGCTCATCCAGAGAGGATGATACTTCCGAAGTACCCGGACCAACTCGCGCGTAATCCGTTGCGGCAAAACGGCGGGCATTTTGGTGCCGATGCGGACAAACTCGATATGCGGGATCGCTCGCAAGCGACCAAGAATCCAATCCAGTTTCTCATCGCTCAACGCCAACGCATCGCCGCCGGAGATCAACACATCGCGAACCACGGGGGTGTTTTGCAGATAGTGGAAAACTTTTTCCATGCGTTGTTCGTTGGGAGACATTTCTCCATGCCCCACGACTCGCGACCGCGTGCAATAACGGCAATAGGTCGAACAAAAATCCAGTGGCAACAACAGTACTCGATCGGGATAGCGGTGAACCAAGCCCGGCACCGGACTATGTCCATCTTCACCCAGCGGGTCATCTGCTTCACCCAACGAACGCTTGAATTCGTTCGTGGACGGGACGACCGTCCGACGCAATCCTTGATGCGGATCCTCAGCGTCAAGTAAACTCATGTAGTAGGGCGTAACTCCCACGGGCAACATCGTCCCGCCCTGGATTAACGCCGTCCGTTCATCCTCGGAAAGGGTGATCATCCGCTCGAAATGTTCCAGCTTGCGAATCCGATGCTGGGACTGCCAACGCCAGTCATTCCATTGCCGATCCGTCGCCTCGGGGAAAAATTGCTTGCGAAATAGGCGTGTTTTGGTCAGCGGCTTGCGGGGTCCACGTTTGATCACCGACGGCGGCAAAGCCAATTCAGTCGGGGCCTCGGGTAGGAGTGTCGAGCCTTTCAGATTCACCAATATTCGGTGATCCGAGGCCGCAATCGAGTGTTTTTCGACTTCGCTGCGGGAATTCCCGTCAAAACGAAATACTGAAACCTGGGGAGAAGAATTGGGAGTCAACCGGGAAGTGGTCGGGCCCAATGTGCGGTGAATTTGCAGTAGTGGTACGTTAAATAAGTGAGCCGTATTGGGAGGCTCCTTGTCAGACTGGCTACCAGCATCGTCAAAATGACCCATTCAAAGATTCCTTTCGAGGAAATAACCTCCACAAAATTCCGTTCAAGTTCAGCATTCGAACAGGCCGAACGGTATTTTTAAGGCGCGAGTAATTGAAGCAAAAATCTGAAAATCGTCAAGATCCATTTGGCAATGTTTTGACTTTTTTTTGAAGCAGGTGTCCGACGACCGGTCACTCAGGGCACCGTCCGTTTTCTAACGACTCGTAAGTGAAGTTGTTACACGGGTTGGCATCTCGCTCGGAGCTGCCTAGCAGTCTCCACCGATCGTCTTGCGAAACCGGTTCAAATTGAAAAGCGAAGTTTCGTTTTTACGATGCCAACCGTTTCGCTTGCCACAATCTACCGATGGTTGCAATGTCGGACCGAAGTGAATTGCAGACCCTGCCGAGCTGACCGCTGCGACGTTGGTCAGCCGATGATTTCTCCCCTTCACGCACTAAGAGTTCGATTCATGTCGGTAAAATGGCGACATTTTGGCAAAGCGAGGTCGTGACTGCGTTTTTTTCCACAGACCGGATCTTGCGAATGGTTGCTCGATCAACACGCCAAAGTTCGGCAATTTTTTTAACGTTCAGGCCCAAACCAACCGAGGCGATTGACGCCGAGCGACTGTCACGTTGACGCACGGTTCCCTTATCAAGCCTCTTCGGTTATCACTGATTGCAATGAAATTTTCCCCCCATCGGGTAGTTGAACATGCCAATCACAATTAGCGACCTGGGATTTTCATTGGATCAAGTCTCGCCCGGCGAGGGCTGGCATTGCAGCCATTTTTTTTACTTGTTTGATCGCCAGCGACTGGCCGGCATGAAAACTGCCGCGCGACAGTTGGGAATTCAACGATTTAAAGCGCTGCTCGATCCGGCGATTGACGGTCAACCCGCTCGCCTGCAGACTGGCCTGGTCGCCGGCCACAAAGCAGATTTTTCACTGATGATGATGGACCCCGATCCACTCAAAATCGAATCGGTACACCAATTGTTGATGGCCAGTCCCCTCGGCGAGGTAATCCGACCGACCTACTCGTACATTTCAATCTCAGAAATTTCCGAATACGCTCAATCGGTCGAACAGTATGGCGACAAACTGCGCCGCGATGGCGAGGACCCCGGCACTTCGGCTTACGAAACCAAGCTCAAGCTCTACGCTCAACGACTGGAGAAGATGAACTATCAACGACTGACGCCCGAGTTTCCGGATTGGCCGGTGAGTTGTTTCTATCCGATGAACAAGTGGCGTGATCCCAACGCCAACTGGTTTATGTTGCCCAGTTCTGAACGACACCTTTTGATGTCCGAGCATGCTCGCAGTGGAATCAAGTTCGCCGGCAAAGCGACGCAACTGATTACGGTTGGCATCGGACTGGACGATTGGGAATGGGGCGTGACATTGTGGGCCACGAACCCCGTGCACCTGAAACAAATCGTTTACGATATGCGATTTGACGAAGCGAGTGCCAGATACGCCGAGTTTGGCAGCTTTCACACGAGCTACCGCGCCGGCCCAGAGCAGATCCTAAAAGGCTGTGGCATGGTTTGACTCAGACCGTTCAATCGCTGTGCAGTCCAACAAGAAACCGCACAGCATTGCCGAACCTCAAGAATTGTCGCCCCTCGAGCCGCGTGAACCGAAACTGGAAACTGGACGCTGGCTTGTGAGACAGCTGGGCTGTGGACTATTTGCCGATGTCACGAGTTTCCGATGGACCAAGCCGACTGGCTTTTTGATTCTCGCGTTTGATGGCGTCGTAAACCTCTTGCCGATGAACAGGAATTTCGTTGGGGGCATCAATCCCCAGCCGGACTTTGTCTCCTCGAATGTCAACGATCGTGATTCGCACGTTATCGCCGATCATGATGCTTTCGTCTCGATGCCGCGACAAGACCAGCATGGCTGGCTCCTTACAAAAAAAATTTGACTGCCAATTGATGGTACAGCGATGGGATTTACGAAACCCCACAATGGATCGCCTGTACCTCCAACGCTGGGCAATCCCTTGCCGCGATGGTAAAACGACTACAGCGCTGTTTGTTCGTTGCGACAACTGACAACCAAGCCACTCGCCAGGCGGTCCCGATTGCTCGCTAGCAAACAAGGCTTTCGTCTATATCGGCCGACAAACTTGCGGATTCGACAAAAAGATCCGAATGAACGTTCCTGACGATGATGCTTGTTATTCCGGAAGAAACCGGCCCCATCATTCGGCAGCAACTGATGCCCTACGCGCTGCGGCGGAGGTTCATTGGCAGCGTCGCCAACTCGTATTGCAACGGCTGAGGATCAACGGTTACCACTTGGCAACCGATCCGGCGATCCAGATTAATCACCAGCGGCGCTCGCAGATTGAGCGTTAAGGTCTCTTCGTCGCGGCTGACAACACCTAGCACGTACGCTTGTTCGACAGAGGACAGTTGTAACGTGTCAACGTCCTTCGGTTCCAAACGCACTTGATACTCGGCCACGAAACGGCGAGGGGAAACGACTGGCATGGCGATATCGGCATGCTGCATGCTTTGTAACCAAGCCACCGAAGTATTGTCGGCGTCGGCCAATAGCACCCAGTGTCGACAATCCTCGAATCCGAGCAGACCATTGCGGAAAAACAGAATGTCATCAGGTTCAATTTCAATCGAGCCGAATCGAGTCGTGTGAATTTTCATTTCGAACTTGTCCTTGACGCCTGTTCCGAGAGTGATCGTTCCGCTTTTAAACGATTCATCGTTTTAATCGACCTAGTGTTACGGATTCATGAGGAAAAAAATGTCGAAATTGGCAATTTGTCCGATTGTGAGGTTTGTGATTGTGACAAGCTGCGCGGATTAGCTGAAATAATTCGGGACCGAGGAATCAAATCTGGCGTTTTTTTGGCAATAAACAGTGTTTGCTCAACAAACAGTGTTTGCTCACCAAACGGGGTTTGCTCAACAAACAATGTTTGCCCAACAAACAGTGCTTGCAATATCGCCAATTCGCTATTCCGGCATGTTATTGGATTGCTGGCATTCTGTTTCTTGCAGAACAGACAGCAAATTCTTGGCCAGACGACTTTCTTCCACCGGGTAGACGGCTTCCAACTTCAGCTAAGGAATTGTCCCGAGTTAAGTTCCGCAGTTTGATGGTAGCGGAAGTTAATTCCGGACAATTCCCAAGTCTTTCGAAATGGTGAACGAAAAACTTTTCTCACCAGAGACGTCAATCGGGCAACAAAGAATTGGGCTGCAATCAAAAGGTCGGTCCGAAGTTCGTGCGATGGTTTTAAAACAGTTCGACACGTAAAGCAAAAAGCGAGGAAAACACTGGAGGCGTGTGCTCCTCGCTCGCTTAATTTGAAACCATGCGAACCGCGGAGACCGATCGTCCTGCGGTTCGCTTCACCCAGCCCCCAAGCGGCTGGGCAAACAGCTTAACTCCCCTCCGCTGCGGCAGGGCGTTGTGGACGATCCGGTCGAGTATCTTTGCCACCGTTTCCGTAGCCGCCACCTCCACCGCCTCCACCACCACCGCCGCCACGGCTGAATAATGTGGTAATGCCAGATTGGAATTCGTCTTTGGATATCGATTTGTCCGCGTCTTTGTCCAACGTTTTCAAACGATCGGCCATTCGGTTGCCCTCGAGTTCAGTTTCCGTCACTTGCCCGTTCTGGTCCTTATCCAATCCGTTAAACATCGCCAGCGGATCGAAGCGCTGGCTGTTTCCGCCACCACCTGCGCGACCGCCACCTCGCTGCTCGCCTCCGCCGCCGTTTTCTTCCGCCGCTGGCTCATCGTCTTGAGCCATTTCATTTGCCGATTGATCCACCTGATCCCCCTTGTCGGTTACGCAGTACAAATGTCCGGAACTGCGAATCGCCATGCGACCATCGCTGACCGCGGGGGTTCCCCAGAAAACTTCTGTGTCAGTCGTCAATTGATTCAAAGCGACTTGTTTCATTTCTCCCTCCAGCTCGAAGACGTACATCTGACCACTGCCGTTCATGTAGAACAAACGATCACCGACGATAATCGGAGACGGATAATCCAATGATCCAAATCGACCTCCGGACTGCTTCGCTCCCCGCAAACGCAATCGTTGAATCCGCTCGCCAGTTTTCGCATCAACAACGGTCGCCACTCCGCTCGTCACGACGTAGAGTTTATTCTTGAAACCAATAGGCGAAGCGAAACTCGAGTTGTCACCCCCGGTCCAAACCGTATTGGTCTTGCTGATATCGCCGCTGCCACCGGCATCGATGGCAATACTACCGCCGCCTCGACCCGTAAAGGCGTAAACCCGTTTGCCGTCGATCACGACGCTCGAATAGGCCTGTTGCGCTCCAGTGGCGTCCGCGAACCAACGGAGTTTTCCGTTTTTCGGATCAAGTCCCCAGAGTTCTTTCGCCACACACATCACGAGATCTGTTCTTTGATCATCGACTTTGACTAGCGTTGGTGTCCCCCACATACCGTCCAGGCCTTCGGCCTCCTGCCGCCAAAGTTCGGCTCCGGTTTCTTTATCCAGTCCGACAATCGACTGGCTCTCAGCCGACGCCGTCACAATCACAGTGTTTTCAAACACAATGGGACTCGACGATGAACCCCACGTTGTGGGATCGGACTCTTTACCGACATCAGCTTGCCACAACAGTTTGCCATCCAGATCAAAAGCGTGCACGCCACTTTTTCCGAAAAAGGCATAAACATGTTGGCCATCGGAAACCGGTGTATGGGAAGCGTAACCATGCGCGGTCACGCCAATGCCGCTATAGGGATCCTCAGGCAGCGCGGCCTGGACATCCTTTTGCCAAAGTTTTTTGCCTGTCGCCAGATCGATACAAACCAGATGCCGCATCAGGTTTTTGATATCGCCCGGGTTTTCTTGAGTCAGCCCGTAACCGGAATAACAAGTCACAAACGCCTTGCCGCCAACAATGATCGGACTGGACGCTCCCGGACCTGGCAGCGGTGTTTTCCAAGCGAGGTTCGCCGTCGGTGACCACACTGACGGAATCGACGCCGAGTCAGTGGCAACCCCCGAGCCTTCCGGTCCACGGAACCGTGTCCAGTCGTCGGACCGCGCCGTTGAATCCATTAATGCCATTAGTGCAAGCGCCACTGCAAATTTACGAATCATGGTATCACCTTGTGTTTGACGGACTGGAGAAAGTGCAGCCTTGAGTTTACCAAATGATCGGCGATGGGTAGGAGCAGATGTAAAATACTTGAACTCGACCCGCTTGTATGCCGTCGTACACTATTCCGGGGAGAGCCGAATTTGAAGATCGAGTGCACGCATCGTGCCTGACTCGATTCGTGTGCCCGCCTTTGGCTAGCATCATTGAAAAATCTGATCTTGCCCGATTGTTTACATTTGTAAATAACTACGCCTGTAAACAAACAAGTCTCCAAATCGGAGTTGAGATGGCCGAGCTTCCCGAAATTTCGCCCGCCGAATGGCAAGTCATGAACGTGGTCTGGGAACGGCAACCGGTTGCTGCCAGCGACATCATCAAGGCGCTTCAAGTCGATTCGGAATGGACACCGGCGACCATCCGGACATTTCTACACCGCTTGGTCAAGAAAGGAGCTTTGAAATATGTCGCCGACGGCAATCGCTATTTCTATCGATCCGCCGTCGCCAAGTCCACCACGATCAAAAAAGTGAGCAGGTCTTTTTTACAATCCGTGTTTGGCGGAGAAACGGGGCCCTTGATTGCCCATTTCGTCCAATCCACCAATCTGTCCGCGGATGAGATCGAACAACTTCGCCAACTGCTGGAACGAAAGGAAACAAAATGAACGGCATCTTGGAATGGATCGAACCATGATTGCCGATTCGGCCGGAACATTCTCAAGGCAACTCGAAGAAGTTTTTTCGATGGGCTACGAACACTCAATGTGCGACAAAGAGTTCGCCTGCGAGTGTCGCAAAAACATATGGGCTGACGATACTGCAAATCGCGTCGCTCCAATCGCTGCTCTCGAAATTATCCGAGAATCCAGTCGGCGAATTCGTTCATGCATCGATCGTACTTGGCGACGATCGCCATTATTTCAATCGCCCGTCCTATTTGGATTCGCCAATCTGAAAGCCGCTTAACTCGCCCTTTTTGTTACTCGCATTAGTGCGTGCAAACAACCTGCCGTTAGAAATTGCCGGCATCGAACGGGACGGTCCGTCCAGAATTTTGGCGGACTGTATTCGTTTGAACTCCGTTGCCGAGGGCGTAATTCGATGTAACGATCCCTGGCAGTCCAACAGCAACAGTTGGCCATCGACACATAGCGTATGACCGACAGGAATACCGTCTTCGATCCATTGCACTTGGCCGGTGGCAGCCTCAATACAGCGGAAATCGCCATCGGCGAAGTCTTCCCGTCCCGAAGTGCCGTACAAATATCCGTCGAGAAATATGGGCGTCGAGTAATGACTGGAAAACGATTCGTCGTTGGCCCATACTCTTTCAAGTTTCCCACCAGTCGTGCTCAGCCAGCGCGCGCCGACTCCGTAGGCGGAATTAATAAACAAGTGGTCGGCCGCAAACACGGGCATTGCGCCATTCACGGTCGGGCCCCGTTGACCAAACGGGGTTTCAAACAACAGTTTGCCGGTTGCGGGCTCCAGTCCGATCATATGCATCCGGGTTACAAACACCGCCGTTGGCTGGCCATTGATTTGCGCCTCGATTGGAGACGAATAACTAGCGCGATCATCGAAGGATTTCCAAAGTTCGTCCCCGGTTTCCAAATCAAACGCCACAACGGCGGTTTGATCACCACCGACATTCAGCAGCAACCGCTCGTTGACCACGATCGGCGACGATCCAGCGCCGAAATAGCCGGACGGGCTTTTGTAGATTACCAACACATTTTTTTCCCAGATGGTTTCGCCATCTTCCAACGACAGGCAAAATAGATTCCCGCCCGTGCCAAACAAATATACGCGACCTCGATGGATCAACGGCACTGCTTTGGGGCCGTTATCCTGATCCGGTCCGCCACCGTCATAACGGCTGGGCAGCTCGACTTTCCAAATCAGTTTGCCGGTTTCGGTATCCAGCGCTTCGGCCCAGTAGTTGGCGGCCGGACGATGAAAGACAATCAGTTGCTTGCCGACCACGGCTGGTCCGGAAAATCCCTGTCCGACGGGATGGGACCAGATCTTCTGGGGGCCGTCGGCGGGCCACTCGGTCAATAATTTTTCCTGAGCCGCGAAACCGTTTCGCGTGGCTCCATTGATCTGCGGCCAATCTTGCCCGCACGAGCGCGACGGCGGCGATAGCGACAGTACAGTGAGCAGCACAATCAACGACCCAGGTACGATTGAAGAATGGACCAATGAGCGTAAGTACCAATGCACGTTAGGATTCCTGATTTTGGGTTTTGCGAGATAAACAAATTAAATAAAGAACAAATTAAATAAAGGACACGCAAATTTTTCGCGAATGGCGAGTTTTACGAGACAGATAGCGAAACCAATCCTAACAAATTTTTGGCGCCCTGAATGCTCCGAGCTCGGCAACATTCGTGAATCACCGCACCGAGTGGCCAAGATTGGCGAATAGGAAAAACTTCAAAGCGTCGCGGGCAGTTCCATCCGTTCCGTTGTCTAATAGCCGGAAGAGTTGGCTGGCAATTCCAATACGAACATCGCCCCCGGGGAGCAGTCTCCACAGAAGAGTCGTCCGCCCAATGAACTAGCCATGCGGCGACACAACGCCAAGCCCAGCCCGACACCGGGTACTGCCTTGGCGGTCGCACTCGGCGTTTGATGAAAGGGCTCGAACATTCGTTTTCGGTCAGCCTTTTCGATGCCCGGTCCAAAATCGCGAACTTGCATTTGAACCAATCGGCCCGACCTGATCAGAGACACGACAATGCGTTTGTCAGTCGTTGACTGAGCGTACTTGCACGCATTATCCACAAGGTTAAACAAAATTTGTTCCACTGTCGCGGGTTGTGTAACCAATGCCACATTAACAATGGCCGGGTCGAGTTCATATTCCAATCGCATTTCATCGTCCGCTGCGCGTTCGGACAAACGCAATCGAAACCGTTCCAGCAACTCACCGACCAGTACGGTTTCTCGAATGGTTTTCGCCGGTCCCCGCTCCAGCCGAGCGAATTGCAACACGTTTTCAACCAACAGTGACAACCGATCGGCTTGAATTTTCAAAGTATTCGCATATTGCTGGCGCTTCTCGCCGGCGACCATTCCGTCGGCCAACATTTCCGAATACATGCGAAAGGTCGTCAGCGGCGTTCGCAGCTCATGTGTAACCGCTGCTACAAACGCCGCGCGGCGTTCGCTCAGTCGCAAAACTCCTCGCAACAACACGGCCGAGGCGATCGCAGCCACGCCCAATCCAAACCACGCGGCCAATAACGACGTCCTGGCACCGGAGTTCGGATGCGGCGCGTCCGGCGGTTCAATCGCCAACATCGTCAACAGCTTTGGACGATCCACGACCAGTCGCACCGGCAGGGTCGTCATGGCTGTTCCACTCAACAATTCCGTTTCGGCCGATACGGATTCCAATTGAATATCAGGCAACAACTCGACCACATTGGCCTGCAACGCGGAGCGGATCGCTTCCCAGTCCAGCCAACAGCCTTGGATCACCGATTCGCCGTTTCCTTCGACGCGCCGCAAAAATATCAAGTGATCACCAATCCACACCGGTTTTGTCGGACCGATGCGAAGGGGCGTGGTCGAGTCGTTTTCCAGGCTGTTGGTGAGAACCAACGGTGCGGCATTGGATTGTGCTATTTGCGCTCCATTGCCAAATCCCAGGCCTTGGCCAACGCCATAACTATTGCTGGCGACATTCTGTTGTGTGAAATTCTCGGTCGCACCCCGCCGTTGATCGAATTCCCTATTGACGCGATCTTCACCGCGCGATCGTTGTACATCCAGGCGGTTGGTTGTTGGATTGGCGCCTAATTGCGACGTCGGATCGCTGCGTTGGATTTTGATCGGATTGCGAAAGTACTCAAACGGCAAACCATCAACATTGGGTGTGCCAGCGAACGGAACGAAACTTCTTGGCGAGGCACCGACCAACCGATCCGCGCCAATTGGTTCGCACTTCCCCGCAATCAACTCGTAACCAAAGAGGCCTCGTGCCTGTTCGATGTAGCGCTGATTCTCTCGCAGCGTCGCCGGATTGACCTGGAATGCGGAAACCGCTTCGTCGGCCTCGGCGCCCTCGGGAACTTGGGGTGACGTGATTTCGTTGTCGGCGTCCACTTCAAAATGAAGCAAAACAAAGGGGGCGGTCTGGAACAGTATCGGTGATGGCAGCCGCAGGCGCTGCGGGCTTTGACTGCTGGGCTCCACTGCGCCGTCGAGCGTTTTCTCCGGAGCAACAATTTCGTAAAACGAATGGTACAGGTAATGTGGCCGCGCGGCTTCTTGCGCGACTAGTGGCATCATCATCAGATCCATGCGGTAGAGCGCGCTGCTGACGCGTTCCTGCAACTCGGCCTCGCGTCGGGCGAGCTCGGTCTCGATTCGATCGGTTTCACGCAGTGCATCCAGTCGAATGATCTTGAAGCTCAACCAAGACATTGCCATCGCAACCGCCAGCAGGCAAAGCAGAAACACAGCCCAAATTTGCCAGGGCTTTCTCATCCATTCGCCCTGAGGGGTTGTGTCGACCACATGTAGCCCGTTCCGCGCACGGTCAATAACACGGTCGGCTGCTCATTGTTGTCTCGCAATTTCTCGCGCAACCGGGCGATATGCATGTCAATCGTCCGGGTACTAATCCCCTGAGGACTCAGTTGCCAGACGCTGGCCAGAATTTCATACCGTGAAATCGCGCGGCCCGAGTTGGTGACCAAGTAGCAAAGCAATTCCGCCTCGCGTTCCGACAATTCCGCGCGTGTGCCATCGCAATAGCGCAATTCGCGACGTTCAAAATCCACCAGGCCATGTGCAAACTCGGTTTCGTCGTGGTTGCGTCCCAGCGACGTGCGCCGTAGTACGGCTTCGATTCGCGCCAGTAACTCCTTCACACTGAACGGTTTGACCACATAGTCGTCGGCCCCGTCGCGCAGCCCCTGAACACGATCCGCCTCGTCTCCTTTGGCAGTCAGGATGATTACCGGTTGTGTTGGTCGAAGCTGGCGGACCGCGCGCAGGATTTCCAGACCGGACCTACCCGGCAATCCGAGATCCAACAACAACAAATCATAGCTGCCTTCGATCGCCTGGCGCTGGCCATCGATTCCTTCGGCTGATTCGATCACCTGGAAACCACTGAACTCCAGCGCGTCGACGATTCCGCGTCGAATCGCGGAATCGTCTTCGATCGTCAAGATGGTATTGCGATGCGACATCAATGTTGCAAGAAAAATTCGTAGTTTACGGTTGGTTTGAAACATTCGCCGGGTTGGATCGTCGTCGTCCAGCGAATCACACTGCTATTATTAATCGGATTGCCGCGTTGATCTTTCCAGTCAACAATCCGAAATGACTCGAGCGATATTTTACCATCTGCCGAGGAATGTGTGGCCTTGCCTCCCAATCGCAACTGCACCTCAACCGGCACCGGCTCGGTTTTGTTGTTGGCCAATTCGACTTCGATCTCCCCATCGACCCGGGCAAAATGGGAACCGCGCCATTCCAGGACATTGTATTCCCGTTTGACCTCCGTGTCCTTGAGCTTGCCTCGCAAGTCAACCGACACAGTGACGGGTACTCGACAAATTCCACCGGGCGAGGTGTAAGTCAGTAATTCCTGTGCCAGCGGTTGCGTCCCGTCG
>JANNPW010000051.1:0-18097 GCA_031400405.1 Mariniblastus sp. | reverse complement strand
CTTTTCGCCAACTATAGAACAACGCACTCCCTTCGCTTTGCCGCCGGATTTGCCGGAGGCAAATACGGCGGCAAAGCGAGGATGGCGTGGACTCGTTGTGTAGTAAAAAACCGAAGTATCCGCAGGGCAAGCCTGCGGGATTAACAACCTGAGTGATGGCGTTCAGCGAGAACTGTCAAAATTCCGCTGAAATATGCGGTTTCGGCGTTGCCGCAGTTTCTTTCGCTATGATTCCACCTACACTGAAAACTGCGCCGATAACGGGCGTGAGATTATTTTTACGTTTTGTTCCGCCTTGGAGTCACGCCATGTTCTGTCGTTCTTGGTTGCTGAGTTGTTGTTTGCTGTTAACCGCTGGTTTTTCGTCCCGCGGATTTGCTCAGGATTCCGACGAACCCGCGGAGCAACCCGCCGGCGTGAATTCTGCTTTGGTATCGGCCCTTAAATTTCGCGAACTCGGACCGGCACTCATGTCCGGTCGAATCGGAGACATTCTGGTGGATCCGGTTCAACGAAGCACTTGGTACATCGCCGCCAGCAGCGGTGGTGTTTGGAAAACAACCAATGCGGGTGTGACCTGGAATCCAATTTTTGACGGACAGGGAAGCTACTCGATCGGCTGTTTGGCAATGGATCCCAACGATCGGTTTACGATTTGGGTTGGCACAGGCGAAAACAACTCGCAGCGTAGCGTCGGCTACGGCGATGGAGTCTACAAGTCGATCGATGGGGGAATCAGTTTCAAGAAAGTCGGCCTGGGTGCGAGCGAACATATTGGAAAAATCGTCGTTCATCCGACCGATTCCAACACGGTTTACGTTGCCGCGCAGGGACCGCTTTGGAGTGCGGGTGGTGATCGTGGATTGTATAAGACGATCGACGGCGGTCTGACGTGGGAGCGAATTCTGAACATTGATGAACATACGGGCATCAACGAAGTCCACATGGACCCGCAAAATCCGGAAATACTCTATGCTTCGGCTTACCAACGCCGACGCCATACCTGGGTGTTGATCGATGGCGGCCCCGGTTCCGGGATTCACAAATCGACCGACGGGGGCCAGACTTGGCAAGCCATCAATCGCGGATTGCCGTCCGGTGATAAAGGTCGAATCGGCATGGCGGTATCCCCGATCAATCCAGAAGTTGTCTACGCGATCGTTGAAGCGAGTGCCGGCGAGAGTGGTTTTTTTCGGAGCGGCAACCGGGGAGAATCCTGGACCAAAATGAGCGGACAGATTTCGACCAGCCCCCAATACTATCAGGAACTGGTGGCCTGTCCGCACCATTTTGATCGTGTGTATTCCCTGGACACTTTCAATTCGATCACGGAAGACGGCGGCAAAACTTTTTTGCCGTTGGGTGAAGCCGACAAACATGTGGATAACCATGCGATGGTGATCGACCCGGCCGATCCAGACCACTTGTTGTGTGGCTGCGATGGGGGACTGTATGAAACGTGGGATCGCGGCAAGACCTATGATTTCAAGGCAAATCTCCCGCTGACTCAATTTTATAAGGTCGATGTGTCGTATGAAAAACCGTTTTATTTTGTGTACGGCGGTACTCAGGATAATGCGACTCAAGGAGGACCGTCCCGGACGAATAATTCGCACGGGATCCGCAACAGCGATTGGTTCATTACCGTGTTTGGCGATGGATTTGAGCCCCGAGTTGATCCACAGGACCCGGATACGATTTACTCACAATGGCAATACGGCGGACTGGTCCGATTCAATCGCCAGACCGGCGAACGAGTCGATATCAAACCGCAACCCGAATCAGCCAGCGAGCCACTCCGTTGGAATTGGGATTCGGCATTAACGATTTCTCCTCACAACCACCAACGCATTTATTTTGGATCGCAAATTCTCTTTCGCTCTGATGATCGAGGGAACAATTGGAAACCAATTTCACCCGACCTGTCGCGGAATATCGACCGCAATCAACTTAAAGTCATGGACCGCGTCTGGGGCGTTGGGGCCGTCGCAAAAAACGATTCGACCTCGCTCTACGGGACCATTGTTAGCGTCAGTGAATCTCCGCTGGTCGACGGGCTGATTTATGTGGGTACTGACGATGGAATGCTCCAGGTTACCGAAGATGGCGGTGCGAACTGGCGGGCGGTCGGCAAGTTCGCCGACTTGGAGATCCCCGAGTTCGGATATATCAACGACATCGAGGCCGATCTGCACGATGCCAATACGGTTTATGTGGGGGTTAACAATCATCAACGCGGTGATTTCAAACCCTATCTGGCCAAATCGACGGATCGCGGCCTGACGTGGACGAGTATCGCCGGAGACCTGCCCGAGCGCGGCAGCATTTACTCCCTGAAGCAAGATCACAAGAATGCAAATCTATTGTTTTGCGGAACGGAATTTGGATGTTTCACTTCAGTCGATGGTGGCAAGAAATGGATCCAGCTGGGGAGCGGTTTGCCGACGATCGCAATTCGCGATATCGAGATTCAACGCGATGAAAATGACCTGGTGCTCGGTTCGTTCGGCCGCGGTATCTTCATTCTCGATGATTATTCGCCACTACGCAGCGTATCCGAGGAACTGTTGACGACAAACCAGATCCTGCCCATCAAAAAGGGGATGATCTATCGCCCAGCCGATCCGATGGCGGGTAGCGGCAGAGCTTTTCAAGGCGCCAATTTCTATCTTGCGCCGAACCCCGAATATGGGGTAACGATCACCTATCATTTGAAAGACGATCTGAAATCCACCAGTGCAACACGGAAATCAAATGACCAGAAAGCCGCCACAGCCAAGCAGGACGTCTTTTATCCAAGCTGGGACGAACTCAAAGCAGAAGATCGTGAAATCGGCCCGCGCGTTGCTTTGACCATTCGAGACAGTGCGGGCAAAATCATCAATCGCATCGCTGGACACACGTCCAAAGGAATGCATCGGGCCAATTGGGATTTACAACTGGCCAACGCGGGGCGCGGACCAGCGCCTTTGGCACTTCCTGGAAAATACACCGTCGATATATCGCAAACGGTTGACGGAGTAGTGACCGAGCTCGTTCCAGCCACAGAATTCCAAATCGAACCCCTGACGTTCGGCCAAACCAGCCAGCCCGACCAGCAGGCGATCATGGAATTTGTCAAACTGGCGCAGAAATTGGAACTGACGATTCAAGCTGCGACCAGTGTAGCGCAAGAATCAAAAGAAAAATTGACGGCGATCGGGAAACTGATTGCCAGCGCGCCATCGTTGGACCCAACATTGGAATCCGAAATTCGTAAATTGGAAATTCGCTTGCTGGATATTCAAGAGAAATTCGATGGCGATGTGACCAAAGCAAAACGAAACGAGTCGGCCGCAATTGGAATCAGCGAACGGATTCGAACCACCATGTTCGGCGCTATGGGCAGCACCGAAGGTCCGACTGGAACCCATCGGCGGCAATTTGAAATCGCGAGTGAAGAATACAGATTGGCCGTTGACGATTTAAGAAAACTGGTCGAGAAAGACATACCAAGGTTGCACCAAAAACTGGACGAAGCGGGCGCTCCGTGGACTCCGGGTCGGAAGATCCCGGACCTGAATTAAGCGTTCCGCAGTCGTCGAAAAAGATGTTGAATCGGCTGGTCGGTCCGGCAATGTGGTCCTGAGCGAATTTGATGAAAGCTAGCCTTTCGATGTTACGAATTGCGAAGGCGACAGTGGTTCGACTGCCATTAATTCGTATTTATCTTCACATTCAACCGATCGAAAGGAAGCCATACGTTTCGTTTTTTTTCACAAAAAATCTCATTTTTGGCTCGCTTTTGATCGTTGATCTTTCGTCGCATTTTTTGAAACTACGGATATTTCGTTGACACCGGGGCCGATCTCGCTACGCTATAGTTTCAATTCGAACCCATTATTAGTGTTTTCTGATGCGCTGTCGGCGTCTGGTTTTTATGCACTGGACTGCGGCGGTAACCTTGCTATCCATGATTTACTTACAAGTTAATTTGTTTTTTACCGAATGAGGAACCAGATGTTAAAAAAATCAATTTTGTTGTTTGCCGCGTTGGCGTTGGGAATCGCGCAATCCGCGTCGGCTGATCTTTGGCAATTCAATATTTCCGCCACTGGATCTCAAGAAGTTCCTGCCAATGCTGGAACCGGGACTGCATCGGCTATCGCGGTTCTTGACACGGTTACCGGAATAATGACTGTCAATGGTACTTTTACCGGATTAACGGGAACACCGAGCGCCGCACATATTCATGGATTCGCGGCAGTTGGCGTTAACGCCGGCGTGAAGTTTGGTTTATCGTTAACTGGCACAACATCCGGCACGGTTTTCGGTTCCGGAACAATTACCGGCGATTCGCCGACGTTCACTTCGACACTAGGAGGATTGACCTACCTCAATATCCACACGACCGCGTTTCCGGGTGGCGAAGTTCGCGGTCAACTGATTAATCCCGTTGCGATTCCTGAACCAACTTCGGCAGCAATACTGGGTCTAACCGGTCTGAGCGTATTGGCTCGCCGTCGCCGAAAGTAAAGCGATCAAATGGTGATCGTCGGAATTGGGCGTTATAAATATTGATTTCAAATTGAGGGGACGATACTTCGTCCCCTTTTTCTATTTCCTCCCTCAAACCAATTGGAATCAGGCGATTGTGACGATGAGGCCTGCGCGAATTTTATCTTGACGTTTCGGGCGCAAATCCGACTCTGAGCGTGTCGAAAAGACCGTTCAATTCAACCTTGCTGTTGGTATCAGTTTCCGTTTGGATAATGGCTCGATCTGCGACGGATGGTAATTGGTTCGATAACATTATCTCAGTAATCCACGTTTTGCTGGATTCCCGCAATCCAAGCTCAAGTTCGGAATCGGAACGGTCGACTTACCGTAACTTGGTGAATTTGTCACAAAGCGGTTAGAATTCTGGATCACCGCCCTTACCATGGCCGATTAGAATGTAACTCCATTTGGAATGCTGAATTGCCATTCCGAGCCGGGCGCCCAAACGGCTTCCTAGACAACAAAATCACCTGAGATCCCATTCACGGAATTTGCCATGAGAAACCGCCAGAAATTTGTGCCTAACAATTTCAATTATCAATCGCTTGAGCCGCGACAGCTGCTGGCTGGGGATGTTTTGGTCTCATTGAATCAGGACATCCTGGAGGTTACCGGGGATGTGCAAGGCAATGAATTTCAGATTGTCGGAACCGCCAATGGACACGCCCAAGTGATCGCCCCAGCGGGTACTACGATCAACGGCAATGCTGGCCCCTTTGTGGCCAACGTAGCCCTGCTCAACGTGGTCGTGCGGCTCAACGGTGGTGATGATTTGTTGTCGCTCAACGGATTGGTGCTGAAGAGTCAACTCATTATCGAGGGCGGTGACGGAAACGACTCGATTAATCTTGGAGACATCAACGTTCGCAATCTGACGGTCGATGGTGGCAACGGAAACGATGTCCTGCAATTCCATAACGTTTTCAGTTCCCGCGATTTGAGAATCCTGGGTCAAGCGGGGGATGATACGATTTCGATCACCGCGCTGACATCCAACACTTTGTTGTCGATCGATACCGGAGCTGGTGCGGACGTCGTGGCGATTGACAATCTCGGCGTACGCAAAGCGATCGATTTGAGCCTCGGCGATGGCGACGATCGGGTCTTTATGACTGGCCTGATATACGGCTACAACACAAAAATTTTCCTGGGAACTGGCAACGACACGTTGAGTATCGTGCCGCAAACCAGCAGTGCCACAGCTACTTTTTGGCGCACGTTGGAAGTCAATTCCGGCGAAGGTGATGACAATATCTTTCTCGGTGCGAGCGTCGAATCGCGCGGAAAGACCACCGTCAATGGCGCGGCTGGGAATGACTCCAGCGGGACTAGCGGTGCCATGTTGAATCGGACACAAATTATTGAAATTGAAAATCAGCAGTTGGCAAATTTGAATGCGGCGCTGGAGACCTTTTATGCCGACCTCAACAGTCGGGGAGTGGACACCACTCCCTTCGGCCGCGTTCCCGCGCCGATTGCGCCGGTATTGTCCGTGAGTGATAGCGCGTTGACCATTCCGGCCAATGCGGCGGCGACCGTGATCGATAGCCTGTTGACACTGACGGCCAATGATCGAACGAGTCTGACCGGGGCCACGGTCAGGGTCGGCAGCAATGTCTCGGGCGAAGATGTCCTCGCATTTGTGAACACCAGTAAAATCACGCAGGTGTTCGACGCAGCCACCGGAACGTTGACGCTAACTGGCGCGGCGACAGCGGCCGAATATCAAGCAGCTTTGCGGAGCGTAACCTATGACAATACGCGCGCCGCGTCGCTGGCGGGCACGAAACAAATCATCTTCACGATCAATAGCTCCGGTGGAACAGCAACCGATGCGCGGGCGCTAACTTTGCAGGGACTATCAGCGCCGACGCTGGCAGTGAGCGACTCGACTTTGTCGGTCCCGAAAGACAGTCCGGCGATTGCGATCGATAGCCAACTGACGTTAAGTGGCAGCGACGGGACCATCGTAACCGGCGCGACGGTCGTGTTGTCGGCGACCCTTCAAGGCCAGGACGTGTTGGGCTTCACCAACACCGGCCTGATCACCGGGGCGTACGATTCCGCGACGGGCCGATTGACGTTAACGGGCTCCGCCACGCTGGCACAGTATCAGGTGGCGTTAAGGACGGTCACGTTCGACACAACCTCGGTCCAAACTTTGTCGAAACGAGTTGACTTTACCGTCAATAGCAACGCGACGGCGGCAACCGATTCTCGCAACATCTCGGTGTTGGGATTACAAGCCATCACGTTGTCGATCGGCAGCACTTCGCCGCTGATTGTTCCTGCCAACTCGGCACCCGTGGTGGTCAGTAATGTATTAACTCTCGGTGGCGATACCGATACGATTGTCAACGGAGCGACAATCAGAATCACTACCAATATTGACGGCCAAGACAAATTGGCTTTTGTAAACACGGCAGCGATCACTGGAGTTTTCAATGACGCGACTGGCATTTTGACATTGAGCGGTGCCGCAACTTTGAGCGCCTACCAAGCTGCACTTCGAACGATCACGTATGACAACACGCTCAACCCGTCTGTTACCGGGAGCCGACAAATTGAGTTCACCGTGACCTCCAATGCGGGTACCGCGAACGCAGCGCGAACCTTAAATCTGGATGGTTTGCCGGCACTGTCGGTTAACAACACGGCCCTCAAACATTTTGGGAACTCGCCCGCGACCGCGGTGGACAATCAGTTGACTCTGACCGGCGGAACGAGTGTCAACGTTTCCCAAGCTCGTGTCATCATTGCCGGCAGTGTGGTCAACGAAAATGTTCTCGCGTTTACCAACACTGCGAAAATCACCGGCGTGTTCCATGCACCCAGCGCCACGCTGACGCTGACGGGGAATGCGACGCTGGCGGAATACCAAGCGGCGCTGCGAACCGTCACTTATGACAACACGAGCACCACCACGCTGGAGAGCACCCGAAAAATTGACTTTGCGATTACTACCGACCTCGGACCAGCAACTGCCTCACGCGACATCGACTTGGGCGATCAATTGGCAATCCGACAATTTGCGACGGCTAACAGTTTGACCACACAAGTGACCAGTTCCGGTTTGCATTTCATCATCGATGACGTCGGAAATGGAACGAATCCTACCGCGAGTAACCGTGTGCGAGTGAATTACGTTGGTACGTTTTTGAACGGCACCCAATTTGATGCAGGCAATAGCGTGACATTTTCACTCAACGGCGTGATTGAAGGGTGGCAAGAAGGGATTCCGCTGCTATCCGTTGGCGGTTCTGGCCGTTTGTTCATCCCTTCGTCGCTGGCCTATGGACCGACAGGGCAAGGTTCAATTCCGGCAAACGCGGTGTTGATCTTTGACATCGATTTATTGGAAATCGTCTCCTGACGTCGCCGGGTGAACTGACAACAGCGGCAGGGATAGTTACTTCAAATCGGTCGGCAAGACCGCTTGACTATCTTCATGCAAACTGGATCGGTTGACCCGTTTCCAGCCGCCAAAGACCGGCGTCTGAGGACGCACGAAGACTCCGAGAAAATCTTGAAAGCGGGACAACTGGTCGTTGATCTTGCGATTCTCAAACGCGAAATAGGTGCTCTGGAAATTTCCTTGTTGCGGATCGTATTGCGCCGAATAGGCATGTATCGCTTTGGGTAGAAAGTCTGCTTTCGCGAGAATGACTTCGATTTTGGAATACATCCGAGCGTCTTCAACTCGTTTCGGGTAGGCTTCCAGCCAATATTCATCTGGACTACTTTGTGGCACGACGCGCACCCAATAGCGATCCAGAATTTGATCTTTTTTCGCTCCGAACAAAAATGGCAGCGGGCTATCGATAATGCGTTCGCCCTGCATCTCGGCCGGAAGTTCGGATTCGTAAAGAATTTTTTGAGCGAAACTGAATTCAAAAATGGCCCGGCCAGTGCAAATCCATTTTTCCTGCGAGATTTCCTTGTCGAGCTCGTCGAATTCAGCCTCTCCCCCCGGTTGCGCTGGCGGAGCTTTGAAGGTCCATTTCTGGATCGTTTCATAGAATCCTTTATCGGGTTCCGCATATCGAATTTGGCCCGTTGCCACTTCAGCCGCCGCCAATTGATTGGTGCCAGGGTCCCGGTAATTCACGGTTCCGGAGTCGTAGGAGAATCGGCGAAAGTCACACACGTACTGTTTCACGCTTTGGCTCGACGATTGCCAGTAGTCCAAAAATTGGTCCAGATATTTGGCTTCCTCTTCCGACAATTCCGGAAACGGTCGTTGCGGAATGGGGATGGAAGCGGCTTCGACGGCGGCCTGTTGTTGATCAAACACCTGTTGGGACGCGTCTTGCATCGCGGCCTGCTGGTCGGCAGTTGTCGCTACGCCGCTGCCATCGGAATATTGCTGGGCCGGCTGTTGTTGCTGTCCGAATTGCGCTGGCGAGTTCGGTTGATCTTGACCGGCGACAGCAGATGTCCAGCCAACCAAAATGGAACAGCCAATTGACAAGCAGATTTTAGTTTTCCAACCGTTGAGCATCGGATCGTCCTTGATTCAAGCACAAAGTTCCATCGAAATGGGCACGTTATTTCCGCAGAAGTCTATCAATTTGAGACGAACCAACCTAGGTTGATTTAGCAATGTGCTAGCCTTCAGAGAAAGAGTACAATGGGGTCATGATATCAGCCTGGCTTGTTTATGTTTGGTTAACACTATTCCTGGTCCTCGTGGGAGGACTGTGGATGTTGAATTTTGTCGGATTGCCTGGTAACTGGCTAATCATTGCGATTGTCGGCGTTTGGGTCTGGCTGGGACCCGAGCGATTTCAGTTTCCTTGGATCGTGTTGGTCGCGCTGATCGCTTTGGCGCTGATCGGCGAAGGGGTCGAATTTGCGACATCGGTGTTGGGGACCAAAAAAATGGGCGGCTCGTCGCGCGGGGCAACCCTGTCTGTGATCGGTTCGATTATCGGTGGATTGATTGGCGCGGTGATTGGAATTCCAGTTCCGATTCCGATCATCGGAATTTTAATCGGCTCGATTTTGTTTGCTTCGATCGGCGCCATGGTTGGTGCGATGGCGGGCGAATACTGGATCGGGACGCCAATGAAAAAAAGCGTGCAAATTGGCAGTGCCGCTTTTGTCGGGCGAGCGTTGGGAACGGTTGGAAAAATCACGATGGGTTCGGCGATGGTCGCTTTGACGTGGGTGGCCCCGTTCGTTTGGTAAGCCGACCACTACTCATTCATTCATTGCCTCGGCTATCAACCGCAACAATTCGGTCCTTGAAATTGCTAGCGAAATCTTGAAAACCCCCCATTCATCATGTTTTTTCGATTGAAACTCAAGCGATTCAGCCAAATGGATAACATCTCAATATCTGTGGTAAAATTTGTCGATTATGAGAAAACGACTTGTCGTTTCGCTTCGTATGATTCACGTATCCCTGGATTCAGCAAGAGACTTTACCAATGACCGGCAGACTTAGATCAATAATTGCCTCTATTTTTTCTGTCGGAGTGATCGCGTTGGTCTCAATGCAAGAAACCGACCGGCAGCCAGTCAATCGGATCGGTGCGCAATTTGAGCGCACCGACAATCCGCGCGCTGCCCAACTCGAACAGTTTCAGCAATCCATTGCGCGCAACAGCAATCATGGAAACAACCATTCGTCCCGCAAAGTAACGCTCGGTGAAGTCAGTTTTCAACCGGACGACAATCCGGGATTGCCGTTGGACTCGCCGGGGCAACAACAGTTTAAGCGGACTGCTGATTCTGGCAGTCCACTATCGCCGGCGGTAGTTCCATCCAACCTCACCTCCCCAAGTGTTCGGAAGGTCGTGTACGAGCCGGCGCTACAGGACAATTCGTTCGGTAGTCAATTTAATCCGCTGCCACAACCCGACCAATCGAAGGACTCAACTGGTAAAACGAGCCAGGATAATACGATCTCCTTGACCGAATGCTCAGTCGCCTTCATTGACGACATCGAGTTGCCGGCCTTGGAAAATGGTCAAATCAAGGAATTGAGTGTCAAGGAAGGCGATGCCGTTCAAGCCGGACAAGTCATCGGTCAGATCGACGACGAACTGATTTTGAGCATGGACAAGCAAGCCCAACTTAAGTTGGCTAACTCCGAGCAAAAATCCCTCGACGCGACTTCGTTATGGGCTGCCGAAAACGAGATTGGCTTAAAACGAGCGGCCTACAATCGAATCAAAGAACTGCATCAAACTGGATCCAAGTCGGCGTCGGAATTGGAAATGGCGATGTTTGAATTGAAACTGGCGTTGCTTAAAAAAACTGCGGCAGAAAAAGCCATTGAAGTCGCCAAGGGTGAATATCAAATTGAAATGGCGATTTTACAGGAAGCAAAAATTCACCTGCGGCGACATGCTTTGTCGGTCAATTTTAACGGATACGTCATCGAAATTTTCAAGCATCCACAGGAATGGGTGGCCGCCGGCGAAAAAGTGATCCGCATCGCGCGACTGGATCAGGTATACGTCAGTAGCTCGGTTGACACGAGCGTCGCCAATCCGCATGAACTGATGAATCGTCCCGTGACTGTTGTGGCTCAACTGGCGAGGGGCGCAACGGAGACTTTTCAAGGTAAGATTGTCAGTGTCGGGCTGGAACGATTTAATGGCAGCTTTATTAACTTCAAAGCCGTGGTTGAAAACCGTCCGATTGAGGGACAATGGGTCTTACAATCCGAAAGTGAGGTGACGATGCAAGTTCATCTAAAATAACCGATTCAGTGTGTACTGATCCATAAAAACGGCTTGCCCGTCTCATCGACTCGAATCTCGGCGTTCATGCCGGGCTTGCTCTGCCGCAGCAATTTCCCGACGGCGACCATGTATGAAATTTTTTCGGTAACCAACGTAACTTTGACCGCTGACAATTCGATGTCGGCACGAGCCAGTGCGTTGTGATCATAAAAGAAGGGCACGCCAGTCCGTTGCTCGATCGCATTGAGCGTATCGCTCAGAGCAAATCCGCGAATCTCGAGCGCCAATTGTTCAAACATTTTTGGTTCCACTTGAACCGGAGGTCGCTCCAGGGGCCAACCAATCGGCCAGTTTTCGTTACTTTCGCGCGAATCGACAATCCTCAGCTCGAGAGATTTCCCTTGGCGCCGCTGGGGCTCAAACACGAGGCCGAGTGGTCGCACGACGACCGCGATGGCCGTACCTGCCGAAATTCCTTGTAGTTCTTCGGTCACAATGGCCGGACCATTCAATTCACGATTGGCCGTTGGTGTGAAGGTGAATTCCGTTCCGAGCATCTCTGAGATTTTTGCCAACGCCGCGCCAGCCCCTATCCCTTTGGTGCTGAAGTTTACCGGTTTACCCAGCGTCGAATTCAAATCAACGAGCTGGTCGGACGTCAAGCCAAATGCTTTTTTCTCGGCGAGCGCAACCGCAGCTCCGTCATCGCGCAATTTCTGGATCAACGCGGAAATGCCGGCTTTGTCACGAATCGAAAACGTGCCACCGGGCAATAGCAATCGATTTGCGTCCACCGAACCCTTGATATAAATCATCGTAGCGCCGCCAATTTGCGATTCTTCAATGGTTGGTGCTCCCGTCGAGTTGGTCTGCACAACGACGCGATCCGCTCCCACATCCGCCAACATTTCCATCCATTGTTGTTGGGTACCCAGTTGAGCACCGGCATCGACATTGATCTGCAACTCGATCATGCGCGACTGGGCAAAAACCAGTGGTGCCGCACCGATGGCAAACGACATTGCCAGCATCGCGGTTCGAAAATGAGCCATCTTTCTCCACCCGATCTGTATTATGATTTAGAGTCGATCAACCACAGGGGACTGGCGTTCGCCGTCTTCCATCGGTCTGAGCCGGTTGGGGGAAAGATCCTTAGTCAGTAACGCCGTAGCGACCAATGCAGTAGAACGCATTGAACAAATCCCGCACTCCAATTTTTTTGCCTTCGTCGTAACCGCGGCTTTGATAGGAAATCGGAACCTCAGTGAATCGGTAACCGCGGCGCGCCAATTTTGCGGTGATCTCGGGTTCGATGCCGAAGCGGTTTTGGTCGATTTCAATGTTCCGGATCGCTTCACGAGTAAAAGCCTTGTAGCAGGTTTCCATATCCGTCAGCTTTAGCCCGCTGAATAAATTGGATGCCCCCGTCAGCATCGCATTGCCCATCCGATGGACCCAGGATTCGTCTTGCATTTCCGGACCAATGAAACGCGAGCCGTATACGATATCGGCCTCATTACGCAACAGCGGTTGAATCAGCTGGGGAATATCGCGGGGATCGTATTCCAGATCCGCGTCCTGCACCACGATGAAGTCACCGGTAGCTTGTTCGAATCCGGTTCGCAAGGCCGCTCCTTTGCCGGCATTTTTTTCTTTCAAAATTATTTTGAACCCTGGCAAGCCAACCAGCGATTGCAGAATTTCGCGAGTCCCATCCGTGCTGCAATCGTCGATCAATAAGATTTCCGAATTCAATGGCAACGCCGCTACCCGACTGATCACGCGGCCGATCGTGGCAATTTCATTGTAGACCGGCACGACAACTGACAACACATAATCCGTTCGCGCACTGGCGTTCAGGCCAAACTCGGCGGACCGATATTGATCCAGCTCGGATTCGACGAGTTCGGCGCATCCGTTCAGCCGTTTGAGGATTTGATCGAGGTCGTGAGACGAAGTCGGTTCGTTAGCAGGACCGGGCGAATTCCGCTGAACAGGCCGTAAATACGCGTCCGCATTCGTCGTTGGGCCGAACACCACAGCTTGAACGGGATTGGTAAATCCAGCGATTGATGGGTCCGGATTGGAAATTGGCTGATTCACGATTTTATCTCAAGGAAGATTCGAGTGCCTGATATTGTAGTCGCGCAGCGTGTGCCGTGGGAAATTGATCATGCCGGGAAACGCTTGATCTATCTTCGGCAGCCACCAATGACTGAAAACAGCCACCCGACTAATGTGACAATTATGCGATAGATTCACGGTGATTGGGGGCTGAGACCGTCATAATCGGAGTATTCAACCGGTTGCTGGACCAGCCAGGTGGCTCTTGGTCGCGGGGCCATGGATGTCCTCTCGTGGGGTCGCGGACAGATTGGTTGTTCGATCAATCCAACGCTCAGGATTCGGCGAGGATTTGAGCCGGATGATTCAAGTCAAATTGCCAGCGACCATCAATTGATCGATGACAAACTGTCTGGCAGATTCAAGCCGGATGGACGTTGCCACGGTAACATTGGGTCGCCATTCTGGTTGAGGACGACGGTCGACAACAAACACGCCGCGGGTCAACTCGCCTTCGACCTCGACATCCCCGGCCATCGGCTCGGATTCAAACAATTGCGGCTCGAGCAGCGCTAACGCCCCAATCGCATCATTCAACACAATGCTTTCCATTCCCAATTGTTGGCGATAGGCTCGAAACGTGAACGGCAATGCTTGACGCAAGAAATAACCGACGCGCGTATCGATGCTGGGCAATTCGTCCATCATTCCCAGACCAAACGTGACTTGCCGTGTCAAATTCAGAGGCACGAGCGTTTTCGTAGTTCGTGATTTCAAGACGGATCGCGCGGCCTGCGGATCGAAGAAAAAATTGAACTCGGCGCAGGGTGAAATATTTCCGCTCCCATCGGTACTACCGCCGGTCATGATGATCTGGTCGACCATGCCGGGCAACATGGGCTCACGTTGAAAGGCGCGTGCAATATTCGTCAATGGCCCCAGACAAAGAATCGTAACTTGCTCGGGATTGGCTCGTATGCAATCGACGATTAACTTGTCCGACGGCAAGGCGTGTTGTAGTTGGGATGACTCGAATCCTGAATTGCCTAATCCGTCTTCACCATACAGGTATCGCGTATCGACCGCCGGAGCGTCTTCAGTTGGCAGCGCCATTCCCAGTCGTGGGTATTTAACCGGATCAAGTTCCGAGATGATCGCTTGCAAATTGTTGTTGGCTTGTTCGGCAGTCACGCAACCTTCGACAGCCGTTATCGCCAGGATCTCGAGTCGAGTGTCAAACAACATCATGCAAAGGGCCACGGCATCATCCGTTCCCAGATCACAATCAATAATGATTTTGCGAGGCATCCATCACCTGAGGTGGTTATTCGATTGGGGGTATCACCCAGCACGGTTTCGATTTTAGAGTGCTGCCGCCGCTCAAACAAGGGAAAAAGGCCAATCTCGATCGGTTCGCCTGATTTTTTAATTTTGATTGGAGGCAGGTACTCCGGTTAGTTCAGCCTTGATGTTTAGCAATGTTGATTCGCACCCTCACCGGCCGGCCGATTAAATGATAAAATGGGAATCTTTGCCCCATCAATAATTCTTCCGCTGGAGTCGCGATTGATATCCGATGCCATCAAACAAGTCTCCAGCCATCAATCGCTGACGCAAGAGCAAATGACCGCCGTCGTCGATTCGATCATGCGCGGAGCTTGCTCTGAGGCGCAGATTCGAAAACTATTGGTCGGGATTCACGAGAAAGGTGAGACCGTCGACGAACTCGCGGGAGCTGCCAAAGCCATGCGGATGCATATGCGTCCGATCGAGTCACGGCGCGAAAACGTCGTCGATACTTGTGGCACTGGCGGTGGCAAGTCCGGCACATTCAATATCAGTACCGCTGCAGCGATTGTCGCGGCATCGGCCGGAGCATCGGTGGCCAAGCACGGCAACCACAAATCTACTAGCCAAACAGGTTCCGCCGATGTCTTGATCGAATTGGGCGTTAAGATTGAATGTTCGCTCGATGTCGTGCAGAAGTGTTTGAACCAATTGGGATTGTGTTTTTGCTTTGCCCCCTTGTTTCACCCGTCAGTCAAGCATGTGATGGCGGTCCGACGAAGCCTTCCCCATCCGACCATTTTCAATTTATTGGGACCACTTTGTAATCCGGCGCGGGCTCCGTTTCAAGTCCTCGGGGCAGGGCGGGGAGAAACCCGCACCAAGATTGCGGACGCGTTGGCGCTACTGGGAACGACGCGGTCGATCGTCGTCCATTCGCGTGACGGGCTCGGTGAAATTTCCAGTGGCGATCTAACCGACGTTTCCGAAGTCAGCGGCAAACAAGTTACCGAGGGTGTTTTATCGCCACGTGATTTTGGTATCGAGAAACAAAGTGTGATGTTAATCCAGGCGGCGGACCCCGCCGATAGCGCCGATTTGATCCGGCGCGTGTTGGCTGGCCAATCGGGTGCGGCTCGCGATATCGTCGTCGCCAACGCGGCTGCGGCACTGTGGGTGTCTGGATTGAGCGATAGCCCTTCCCAAGGCGCAGCGCGTTGCAACGCGGCCATCGACAACGGACAAGCGAAAGAGATGTTAGCGGAATTAGTGAAGATGACAAATCGCGGGTGATTCAGATTCCATGAGTACCGACTTGAACCAATCCGAGCCACCACTGGAAGTCGATGCACGAACCGTGAAGTCACTGTTGGACGAAGGTGCCGATTTGTTGCTCATCGATTGCCGCGAACCCGCCGAACGGGCAATTTGTTCGATTGAACCGTCGCTGTTTCTTCCGATGCGGGAAATTCCCGAGCGATTGTCCGAACTCGAGCCGCATCGAAATCGACACATCGTGGTCCATTGCCATGGCGGAATCCGCAGTCTTCAAGTTACCCAATGGCTGCGTCGACAAGGCTTCAACAACGTCCAGAACCTAAGCGGCGGAATCGATGCCTGGAGTCTCCAAATCGACAATTCGGTACCCCGTTATTGAGTGAAAAATCCTACCGGTCCTTGAACGAAACCCAATGTCTCGTTTGGATCACCGACGTGTCCTTCGAATAAGACGAGGATATTTAATTATCCGCGTCGACCTCATAGCCCAAATAGGTTTAGTTTGTTATGATTTCGATCCCGAATGCAATGTGAATCAAGCCTATAACTGCCCGGGCTTGATGTTGATTTCGGGCCCCAGCAATTCAAGCGGACGTGGCGAAATTGGCAGACGCGCTAGATTCAGGTTCTAGTGGCCGCAAGGTCGTGGAGGTTCAAGTCCTCTCGTCCGCACTTTTTACGAAAACCAAGAAAAATAAGGTCGAAACGCATTTTGTTTACCTGCTCAGTGTTGAGCAGAGCGACCGCGTGGGGTCAAAAAACTCAAACGAGCATTTTGACTGAAGAAAAACGAGTTCGGCCATCTTCGTGAGACCGAAAACTCGGTCGAGATCGATACTGCCTTTCGACAGAGATGGTCAAAATTCACGCCGAATCGAATGAAGGGCGCAGCAGCGGCCGAGCCAATTATCTTGAATTGGCGGTTTGACCAAGTAAGAGACCGCCCGGTTCAAGCAGCGCGTCGATACGAACGGAGCAAACCACCGAGTCGCTCCGTCGCTTCAATCTCTTTACCGGTGTCGGGTGGATGTTCGAGCGACACGATCAACTCATTCCCTAATCCTTGGTGGGGTCGCTCTGCGTGATAGTGAGCAAGATATTGATTGACTGCATTTCGCATCGCTTTTTCGCCAAACATAATCAGGCGATTGAGTCACTCGGATTTCAGTGATCCAAAAAAACGCTCAAGGTGAGCATTCATGTTTGGGCTGCGGGGAGGCAAGCGTACAGGTTCCACATCCTCATCGCTCAGTAACGACCGAAATGATTCGCAGAACTTGGTGTCACGATCCATGATCAGGTACCGCTTGCCGTTAAGAAATCCATCCTCATGGTTGGTCAGCTCGCGAGCTATCTGTCTCATCCAGGCTTCGTCAGGACTTGTCGTGCAGCCGGCGAAATGTATGCGACGTGTTTTCAGTTCCATGACGAATAGCAGACAGAAAGTCACCAGCCCGCCTTTGGTCCAGACTTCCACGGAAGTAAAGTCGATCGCTGCCATCACGTCCCAATGTGATTTCAAGAAACGTTTGCCACGATCCTGTGCGTTTGCGCGTCGGGGCCGGTTCGATGCCATGTTCTTTGAGAATATTGCTGACAGTGGTGTCGCAGATCTGATAGCCGACTTTAGCGAGTTCACCCTGGATCCGATCGAAACCCCACGTTGGATTCTCTTTCGCGAACTGCAGAGTCAAGTCGACAATCACCTGGCGTATTCTTGGTCGCCCGGGTTCCTTCTTTTTGCGATCTGAGTAATCCCATTTTTGGGCCACAAGCTGTCGATGCCAACGCAGAATCGTATCGGGCGCGAATAGCGTACCGAATTCCTCCAGCAACTTGCGACCTAGTATCTTTCCTTTGACGCCAAGTCGTCTTCTTTGATCGTCGTTGAGCATGATTCGCTTGGCGCCAAGTTTCTCCTCGAGCACACGGTTCTCGGTCTGGAGAGACTCGATCACTTCTTGCTGTTGGCGATTCATCCAACCGCATAGAATCACCATGTAAAGTTGCCCAGGCTGAAACACGAAAGACATGATCGTGAAGATTCCAAATTCCCTACGATCATGCGGGACAACGGATTGGTCAATCGAATTCGCCGAATGGAAAATGCCGCCAGGCATTAAGCCGGCCGGTTGTGCAAGATTTCGCGATTGTGCCAAGTGGAAGCAACGACCAACACCAGCTAAGATTGGATAAGTATTTGTAACGAAGCCGCCAGTATTCTCGTGGTTTAT
>JANNPW010000043.1:0-1769 GCA_031400405.1 Mariniblastus sp. | reverse complement strand
ACAAAACCGTCAGTAATTTGGGAATTGGCTAACAACACTAAGAGCCTATCCCAAAACCTTGCTCCCTTCTCCCCTTTTTGGGGGAGAAGGGCTGGGGATGAGGGGTTTTTGGATAGGCTCTTAATCGTCGGGTAGGAAAATCTCGACTCCGCAAAACAACCATACTTCCTCTAAAGGCTGCATCCACTAATGATCGTCAACCGTTTAGCTTGGGTGGCGCTGATTTCAGTTATTGTATTGGTTTTGGTCGGCGCGACCGTTCGGGTGACGGGTTCCGGCTTGGGTTGTCCCGACTGGCCCTTTTGTTGGGGTTGCTGGATTCCCCCGACAAACAAAAGTCAAATAGACGTCACCAAGCTTGATCTCAAAAAATTTCAACGACAAGCGATTCGCCAAGGCATTGATCCCAATACGATCACGCGCGAGACCATCCTGGACAATTTTGATCCAGTGAAGACCTGGATCGAATTCGGCAATCGCCTGACGTCATTGCCACTTGGATTGGCGACGCTGTTGTTGGCATTGTTTTCGTTGCGAAGCAAACGACATCGCCGCTGGATCGTGTTGCTTGCCTGGCTAAGTTTACTCGATGTGCTCGTCAATGCGATCATGGGCGCGATCGTGGTTCGCAGCGGCTTGCAGCCCGGAATCATTACGCTGCATATGGGATTGGCATTTCTGTTGATTGGCCTGTTGGTTACTGTCATTTGGCTATCGCGTCCGACGCCGGGATTGGAAACCGCCATTTCCTCGGTCGAGAAAAGACGTTTGTTGATTATCTCTCTAGTGTTTTTCACTTGCCTATTTGGCGAGGGACTGCTGGGCAGTCAACTGCGTGAACAGACTGACGAATTAGCACTCGTTTCGGAAAACTTGACGCGCGATCAATGGGTCCATGAACTCGGTGCGACGCTGATCTACAAAATTCACCGCAGTTTTTCTTGGACACTATTGATCGCATCCGGGTTGCTATTTTATCGGGTCTCACGGCTGAAACATCCCTCGATGCCCGAACCGAAATTCATCCTCGGACTGATCATAGCGATGATGTTGATGGGTGTCATTCTGGGACACATTTCCGTTTTTCCAATCGTGCAAGTTTTCCACGTCGGCACGACAGCTGTGCTGTTGGCGGTGACCTGGCACTGGATCGTCCGGCTGTGGTCCACTGACTGTTTCGGATCAACACTCAGTTAAGCAACGAGTCACAGGTGAATTGGTTTGACGAATTCTTGGCGCAGCGTAAGCACCTATGCATAAGTTTTCGAACAAAATGAATGAACATGGATGAACAAGATGTTCAGGATGGTTTCAATTCGCTGATTGATTCACAGGTGTCGTGTGAATCGTTTGTATTCGAGTTTCGGATTGCCAAAATTGATCAGTCGGCCGACCTCGATTCTAGTTGCCTTTAAGTAGTTAATAATCTGGGCCTGGTGCTCGGGAGCGATCGCCTTGGCAGCCTTGAGCTCGACGATGACATTTCCTTCAACGAAAAGGTCGGCATAGAACTCGCCGACGATTCGTTGTCGAAAGCGAACATGGATCGGATGCTGGCATTGCACTCGCAATCCCTTGTCCGGGAGAGCGATTGCCAAGGCGTTCTCATCAACTGATTCCAGAAACCCGGTTCCCAACACATTGATGACTTCAAATGCACAACCGATGATTTTCTCAGTGATTTCTCCAAACTGCACGTCGGATCGACGATCATCCTGTAAATCCTGAAAATCCATGTTCGTTTCTCCCGTTGTGTCGACCGGGTGAAG
>JANNPW010000146.1:0-41716 GCA_031400405.1 Mariniblastus sp. | reverse complement strand
CGAAAGCGAACATGGATCGGATGCTGGCATTGCACTCGCAATCCCTTGTCCGGGAGAGCGATTGCCAAGGCGTTCTCATCAACTGATTCCAGAAACCCGGTTCCCAACACATTGATGACTTCGAATGCACAACCGATGATTTTCTCAGTGATTTCTCCAAACTGCACGTCGGATCGACGATCATCCTGTAAATCCTGAAAATCCATGTTCGTTTCTCCCGTTGTGTCGACCGGGTGAAGGTTATGCCAGTTTACTTATGTACGGGTTATTATATATGAGGAAATTACCAAAGTGGTTTCCAAAAGTTCTGCCTGAAAACGTAGGCATGGCTGCAAATGGATCGCAAAAAAACGCTGTTCAATCCTCAATGAGGAATTTGCCAAATCGGGGCGACAAGACGGCTATTGAACTTTTTTTTGCCCGGCCTGAGTGAATGGGACGCTGGCCTGAGGCGTGGATTGCTTGAAAGAACTTCTACCAAACAGAGCCCTTTGGGCAATACGAAAATAGGACGGAGCATGCCCGAGGCCCTTCCATGGGGCCTGTCCATTTCTCTCGTCTGGGATCGCTTATCATCCTGTTCGATTTTTTGGTGCGGACTCTGCATAATTCAGTGTTACCAAGCGGCAGGCACGGCGGTCAGCGGATCGGCATCAGACTGACCCTCAGTGTGCCCACAAGACCCGCCACAAACGTCGACAACGCTCCGATCCCAAGACCGATCTGAGGCGCTACATCGGCGGATGATAGGGTAAAGAGCAGGGTCATGATCACAGCACCAGGGGTTTGCCCAAACAGCCGGGCGGTGCCCTGCTTACCTCCCGCGGCGCCACTCCGCTCGCTTGTTGCCGAGAGGAACATGTCGCGGTTGTTGGCCACATTAACGAGGCGGAACCCTGGGCCACACAACATGGTGAGCGGTACGAGCGGCAGCGGATTGCCCTTCTGGACACGAAACAGAAACAGGGACAGGTTCAATCCTGTTCGGCACGGGATTTGCTAGCCGAGAAAAAACTCATTTTGAGATATTGCGCGCTGAGAAAAAATATGTCAAGCGACGGGCATGGCCGCGAATTCGAGATCCAAACGCGACATCCAAACGCACGAAGAAGCAAAAAATTCGTGACGGTGATCGCGCGCATTTAGAATACTTTGAGCAACTGGCACCGTTTCTCGAACAAATCCACGATGTAGGCTGCGACTTCGACACCGCTGGTAATCGCGATCTTCATTACGATCAATCCTGCTTGTTGATCTTGCTGTTCCTGTTCAATCCGATTGTCGATTCGCTAGGTGCGATTCAACAGGCCAGCGAGTTAGAAAAAGTTCACCGGCGTTTGGGCTGCTTCCGGAAATCGCTGGGATCTTTATCCGAAGCGAATCAAGTCTTCGATCCGGAACTGCTAAAACCCATCATCGCCGAACTGAAACCCATCATCGCCGAACTGGGGGAGCAACTGCTTCCCATTTCGACAGACAAACGACAGAGAGAAATTCAGCAAACCATCACTTTGGTCGATGGAACGTTGCTATCGGCACTCCCGCAAATGATGGAAGCGTCGGTGCTCAAGCAAGCGACGGACAACGGCCAACTCATCTGCGACGCCGAAACGCCAAGGCCACCAGGCCAGTGCAAAGCAGCACCGAGGTGCCGGGCTCTGGCACGGCCAGCAGCATGTTAGCTGTGCCATAGAAATTGGACGCGGCAAAGGTGGACGTCGGAACGGCCAAGCTCGGCCCGTCGTTGTAGAACCCACCAGTAGAATCGATGCTGATTCGCGGGTCCGCAACGGGTGTGGAGCCAGAACGGTAGCCGTCGTTTAGGTTGGTATAAGCAGCAAGCACATACTGCGTACCGGCTTGCAGCTGGAAGTTGCTACCGAGCGCGGCATAGCGGTATTCGCCGATCAAGGATGCCCCCAGTCCGGCTGGCACCGTAGCCAAAGCGAGCTGCAAACCGTTTGTGTCGTACAGGGCGACCTCGTGCGAAGACACCAGCCCGTTAAGTTGGTTGTCGTGAAAACCTAGGGCCGAGACGAATAAGGTTTGCAGGGCAGTGAACTTGAAACCGGTGGTTACATTGGGATCATTCAAGGTTGTGATGTCACCCGAAATGGCATAGGCTGGTAAATCAAATGCGTGTGCCGCGGGCGTAGTGAGGGCGGCTGCCGCCAAGGTTAGCGCCTAGACTACCGAGTTTAAACGCATGGTGATCAAGTTCATCAGATGCTCCGCTAGGTTGGTGATGTACGATTCTTCCCCGATGAACGCCTCTGGGAACCCGAATCGCATGTGCCTTTCGCATTCTGCCACCGCGAAGGGCCGCCTACAACGATTTTCCTGCCAGAATAATGTTTCGACCATGTCCAATAGCCCTCAAAACCACAGATTCAGACGTTTTTCGAAATGGAAACGTCAAAAGCTGCTCCTCAGAAGTATCGCAATACCTCGGCAATTGGCGACCAGAACCCGTGGCGTGATGCAAATCATTGGGCTATACGCGAGATCGCCCAACACTTGCGTCAAATCGCCACATTGATCGAACGAGATGGAGTTGAACCGCTGACCGAAGCGCTGGCGGATTCGCTCGAACCAAACGCATTGGAGCGACTTGCCGACGCGCTAAACCAACGGCTGAAAGCGATCAAATAGCTGCGGGCATCGCAAAGATTGACGCGGATGAATGCGTTGTTCACATTCACGCTTTGCGATAGAGCTTTGGCACTCACCTTGTCGATAGCTGGCGTTACTCCCCGCGTCGCGCAAGCGACAGTGCGGCATAGCGAAATTGCTTGGACGATGAATAACTACACGGACGCACCGTTATTGGACGCCGCAGCAGCGGTTGAATCGCTGCAAATCATCCGCGAATCCGACTCACAAAAGCTTGCACCAACGCTTGCCCTAAACTTAGGCAAAGAGGGTCAAGTCGGCTCATTTCCTGACCATTTAAGAGATGATTCGGAAGTCACCGCAGAAACAGAAAAACCCCACAAACAGCGGTGTTGTACGCCGATTTCTCAAGTCGGGGCGACAAGAGTTGAACTTGCGACCTCTGCGTCCCGAACGCAGCGCTCTACCAGGCTGAGCCACGCCCCGCGAATAACTATTTTAGCAGCGCGCGGCTTGGGAATTCAACGAGTCATGGAAACAATTTTTGCGGGTCGGTATATTGTAGCCATGACACAACACGAAAAAATCAACTATCTCGAATTCCCAGCGGCTAATCTGGTTGCCACCAAAGCGTTTTTTACGCAAGTCTTTGGTTGGTCTTTCACCGATTATGGACCTGGCTACTCCGCGTTCTCCGCTGCGGAGGCAGGGATGGATGGGGGGGTTTTTGATTCCCAATTGGCCAGCACGACGGATGCGGGTTCTGCGTTGGTTGTGTTCTATAGTCGGACCCTTGAACAGACCCAAGCAAAAATTGAAGCGGCGGGTGGCAATATCCTGAAACCAATTTTTTCGTTTCCTGGCGGACGCCGGTTTCATTTCACTGAGCCGAGCGGGAACGAATTTTCCGTGTGGTCAGATTCTTAAGTCGTACCGTTCACGGCTTGGTAGCGTAGGGTGCGTGAAGTCGGCATTTGTGCAAACGGTGTGTTACGCAAGTCAGGAAAACGTCACGCCAATGTCACGCGCTAAGCCCAACGATTGCCGACGCAACGCACCAGCCAATACCGACTTGCTACACACACCCTACGCTCCACACTCGACCCGTGAACGGTTACCTTAAGTCAAACGACCGGATTGCAATGATCGCCGAATTTTAGTTTTAGAAAGCCGCAGACAACATCATGGGCATCGGAGAGTGGGCCGCGCTGGCCGCAGCACTGTTATGGACGGTGGCAAGCATGTTATGGGGTCGAATTCATCTTTCGGCGTGGAGTCTAAATTTATGCAAAAATGCGATCGGCGCGGTTCTGGTCGCCCTGCATTTGTTAGTGATGATGCTGTGGTTCGGCGGCAGCGGATTCGCGGCTCCATGGCAGTCGTGGGGTTGGTTGGCGTTGAGTGGCTTGTTTGGATTGGTGCTAGGTGACACGTTGTATTTTCGTTGTCTACAGATTCTGGGCCCGCGTCGCGCTTTGATGATGGCGACGACCGGCCCAATTTTTTCTGCGATGTTGGGGTGGGTTTTGTTACGCGAGTCTTTGATTCCGATCGCGTTGGCGGGAATCGCATTGGCAGTGACTGGGGTCGCGATTGTAGTCGCCGATCGAAAAGCCACCCTCGAAGCACCTGGACTGAGGCCGGGACGAATTCGGATGGGGATCGCGACCGGCATTCTGGCTACCATTTGTCAGTCCGTCGGCGGAGTGTTCTCCAAATTGGGCATGCGCGACAGCGATGGGGTGGAAATCTGTACGGCACTGGAAGCCACCTTCATCCGCTTGCTGTTGTCGGCAGTCGCCATGTTTGTGATTGTCGTCGCGAAACGACAATTGACGGAGATCATACGACAAGTAATTGCCGAACGAATGTGGCGACTGATCATTCCGGCGACGGTGATTGGGACTTGGTTGGGAGTCTGGGTCAGCCTGATCGCATTTAATCACTCGAAAGTGGCGCTGGCACAAACTCTGATGTCGACGTGCCCTTTGTTCGCGATTCCGATCGTGTGGATCGTACACCGACAACAAGTCACGATTCGATCGCTGATCGGCACGATGGTGGCGTTGATTGGAATTGGGCTTGTCGTTTGGTATCGCTAGTCAATTTCTTGGTCCCGGTGGTTTCTTCGGGAGCGAAGATCAGTTGTTAAACCCAATACCGTTCAACGAAGCGGGCAATACAAGCCCGAAGCGCGAGCGAGTGAACGCGTGTTGCGGGAAGGGTTCACTTGCTGGCGCGACGGGCTTGTATTCATCGAACGGTATTGCTCTCAAACCAGAGTCGATAAGTACTTACCACAGGCCGCTGCAGCCTGACGACCTTCGCGAATAGCCCAAACCACTAGACTTTGACCACGACGACAATCTCCCGCGGCAAAAATACCGGGTTGGCTGGTTTCATAGTCCTGTGTGTTGGCGACAATATTGGTTCGTTGATTGATTTCCAATCCGAATTGCTCGGCAATGTTTGGCTCTGGTCCCACAAAGCCCAGCGCCAAAAATACCAAATCTGCGGCAATCAATTGCTCCGTCTCGACGATGGATGTAAGCGGAGCGACGCCTGGTCGTTCCACTGACCAATCGACCGCGTGGATCTTGATTCCGCTCAACGCCCAGCCTTTATTGGCGACAAACTCAACTGTTTCGACGGCGAACTGACGAGGATCATCACCGAATATCGCGGCCGCTTCGGCGTGACCGTAATCGGTCCGAAAAGTCAAAGGCCATTGAGGCCAAGGATTATCAACTGCGCGTTGCAGGGGTGGACGAGGTACGATTTCCAAATTTACCAGACTCTTACATCCTTGCCGCATCGCCGTAGCGCAACAATCTGTGCCGGTATCGCCGCCACCGATCACGACTACGTGCTGGCCGCGCGCATTAATTCGAGAATCGGTCTGATCTAATAGGTGCGCAGTTGAATCGGCGAGATAGTCCATCGCGAAATGAATCCCTTTCAAGGTCCGGCCAGGAATTTTCAGGTCACGAGGCCGAGTCGAACCGACGCAGATAACCACGGCATCGAACGACTCTTTGATTTCATCAGCGGAGACATCCACACCGACTTCAACTCCGGTTCGAAACTCGATCCCCTCGGCCTTTAATAAATCAATTCGCCGTTGCACAATTTGCTTGTCCAGTTTCATATTCGGGATGCCATACAGCAGCAGGCCGCCGACGCGTTCGGCACGTTCGAAAACCGTGACCCGATGACCGGCCTGATTCAGCTGATCAGCAGCCGCTAAACCGGCGGGACCGGAACCGATAACCGCGACCGCTTGACCGGACCGCGCCTGCGGAATGCGGGGCGTTACCCAGCCTTGCTCAAAACCTCGATCGATGATCGAGCGTTCGATACTCTTGATGGCAACCGGCGCCTCGTTAATTCCCAATACGCAAGAACCTTCGCACGGAGCAGGACAAACTCGTCCCGTGAATTCGGGAAAATTATTCGTGTAGTGCAAGCGATCAAGTGCTGCGCGCCACTGTCCGCGATATATGAGATCATTCCACTCTGGAATCAGATTATTGACTGGACATCCCGTCGCCAAATTTCCGATGACCTCACCGGTATGACAGAAGGGTACACCGCAATCCATGCAGCGCGCACCTTGTGAACGAAGTTGATCTTCATTGATTTGCACCAGGAATTCGTTCCAATCACTGACCCGCTCAACGACGGGTCGCTGGCCTTCGTTGACTCGTCCGAACTCCATAAAGCCTGTCGGTTTTCCCATCTCTGGCACTCTTTTTTCGTCTGTTTGTTGGTTGGGCAATAATCGCTAACCCGCAGGCTCTAAACGAGAACGGATACCGTCGCAGCGGCGATTCTTTGTTGATTCAAAATTTCGCGATAACGGGTTGGAATGACTCGCTTGAACGCCGACAACTGGGTTGCCCAATCCGCTAGAATTTCGTGGGCAATCTTCGAATCAGTTAGGCGCGCATGTTTCGAGATCATTTCCAGTAACTCCGCGATGTCGAGCGGATGTTCCACTGGCTCAATGACGACCAACTCCAGATTGACATTAACCAGTAGTTGATCCAACGGATCAAACACATAAGCGGACCCACCGGACATGCCAGCGGCGAAGTTTCGACCCGTTCGGCCCAAAATTACCACGCACCCACCTGTCATATATTCGCAACCGTGGTCCCCCACCCCTTCAACGACCGACCGCGCTCCAGAATTGCGGACCGCAAATCGCTCGGCGGCGACGCCGCTGAAATACGCTTCTCCAGCGGTAGCCCCATACAGCGCAACATTGCCGATAATCACATTCTCATCCGATCTAAATTTCGAGGTTCGCGGTGGCCGCATGATCAGCCGACCGCCTGACAGGCCTTTGCCTACATAGTCGTTGGCATCCCCCGCGACGTTGAGAGTGATGCCTCCGGCCAGGAAAGCACCGAAACTCTGGCCAGCCGATCCGGTGAATTCAATCGAAATCGTGTCCTCTGGCAATCCTGTGGAACCATGAGTTTTGACCACATGGTGGCTGAGGATCGCGCCGACAGCGCGATCCGTGTTAACAATTTTGGTGCCGATCTTCACCGGCACACGACGCTCAATCGCGGGCTGGGCTTGTGCCAATAATTTCCAGTCGAGCACATTGTCGAGGGCGTGATCCTGATCCCTGGTGCAATAGACTTCCACGCCATCGTGAAAACCAACGGCGGGAGCGAGCAAACGAGACAGATCGATCCCGCGCGCTTTCCAGTGTTCCACTGCATGATCGGTATCCAGCGCATCCACGCGACCGACCATTTCATTGATGGTCCGAAAACCCAAATCGGCCATAATCTGTCGGGCTTCTTCTGCCACCATGAACAGATAGGTAATGACATGTTCGGGTTTGCCAGCAAATTTTTTCCTCAATTCCGGATCTTGCGTCGCGATTCCAACGGGACAGGTGTTGAGATGGCATTTGCGCATCATGATGCACCCCAGGGTAATCAAGGGAGCGGTGGCAAAGCCATACTCTTCAGCGCCGAGCAAGGTCGCGATGACCACATCACGGCCTGTTTTCAGTTGTCCATCGGTTTGCAAACGAACGCGACTGCGAAGGTCATTCATCACCAACGTTTGATGTGTCTCCGCCAGGCCCAATTCCCAAGGCATTCCCGCATGTTTAATGCTGGTCAACGGGCTTGCACCGGTCCCACCATCGGCTCCCGAAATCAAAATATTGTCGGCATGGGCTTTGGCAACGCCGGCCGCGATTGTGCCAACACCGACTTCGGAAACCAGCTTGACGCTGATCCGCGCAGTGGGATTGGAGTTTTTCAAATCGAAAATCAATTGCGCCAGGTCTTCGATCGAATAGATATCATGATGCGGCGGTGGACTGATCAGTGTCACGCCGGGTGAGGACCGCCGAGTCGCCGCGATTACGTCGTCGACCTTGTGGCCGGGGAGTTCACCTCCTTCGCCGGGTTTTGCGCCTTGGGCCATTTTGATTTGAATTTCATCCGCGTTTGCGAGGTAATAGGCCGTGACCCCAAAGCGACCCGACGCGACTTGTTTGATCGCCGACCGACGTGAGTCCCCGTTTTCATCTAATTGGAACCGACGATAATCCTCGCCACCTTCACCTGTATTGCTTTTACCGCCGATTCGATTCATGGCAATTGCCAGCGTTTCGTGGGCCTCGGCAGAAATAGATCCAAAACTCATCGCTCCCGAACAAAATCGTTTCACGATTGATTTGGCCGATTCGACTTGTTGCAACGGAATCGAAGTTCGCGTGCGGAACCTCAACAACCCTCGCAACTGGCACTCGCGCGCCGTTTGTTCGTTGATCGCCGTCGCGAATCGCTGGTAAGCCGCCGGATCCCCTGCGCGAGCAGCTTGTTGGATGTTCGCGATGTTGAGTGGAGTCCAGGCGTGTTTTTCACCGCCGCTGCGCCAATGAATTGTGCCGGCAGTTTCCAACTGAACCAGAGAGCGTGCCGATCGTTCTGCAGCGGGTGCACCGAATCCAAGCTCATGTCGATGCATTGCTTCTGCGGCGAGAACGTCAAAACCAATGCCTTCGATGCGGCTGGCAGTGCCCGGAAACGATCGTTCGATCACAGCGGAGTTGAGTCCCAGCGCTTCGAAAATTCGCGCTCCTTTGTAGCTCGCCAAAGTCGAAATCCCCATTTTGGCGAGGACCTTGAGCATGCCGCTTTGAACCGCTTGGCGGTAGGCTGAAACACATTGATCAGGTTTCAAGCGATCGGACTCCAGATTCGCTTGATGATCGATGAGGGCCTCGAGCGCCAAATACGGATGGATCGCATCTGCTCCAAATCCGGTTAACAAACAATGGTGGTGGACTTCACGTGCTTCGCCAGTTTCGACGACGATCCCAATTCGCGTGCGCAGTTCCTGTCCGATCAGGAAATGGTGCACGGTACTGGTGGCCAATAGAGCGCTCAAAGGAACGCGACTGGCATTAATCGCTCGATCGGTCAACACCAGCAACGAACAGCCTTCCTGGATGGCAAGTTCCGCCTCCCGGTTGATCCGGCGCAGCGTCTCGTAGAAACCATCGACGGCCGCCTGGCGATCGAAAGTGATGTCGATCAGGCGAGATTTCCAACCGCGATAGTCCAATGTGGCAATTGCGGCCATTTGCTGGGCATCCAGAATTGGATGTGGCAACACCAAGCGATGGCATTGTGATTCCTGCGTTTCCAACAGGTTGCCTTCTGGTCCAATGACACATTCCATGGACATGACAATTTCCTCCCGAATCGAATCGATCGGGGGATTGGTGACCTGGGCGAACATCTGAGTGAAATAGTCGTAGAGCAAACGTGGATGATCACTCAAGCAGGCCAACGCCGCATCGTTACCCATCGAACTGAGCGGGTCTTTGCGGAATTTCACCATCGGCAACAACATGAAATCCATGGTCTCGTTGGAATAGCCAAACGCCCGCAGTTGGGCGAATCGAGCGTCTGATTCAAGAGGCGCGACAGGCTGGCCGACAGGCAACTCGTCCAAGGTCAGGCGTTGGTTGTGCAGCCACTGAGCATAGGGTCGCTGCGTGGAGATGTTCGCTTTGAGCTCTTCATCCGTAACAATTCGTTGATTTTTGAAGTCGACCAAGAACATTTTTCCCGGTTCGAGTCGGCCTTTCTTAACGATTTTGGCCGGATCGATATCCAGCACACCGACTTCGCTGGCCATGATGACTCGATTATCATCCGTCACATAATAGCGACTTGGTCGAAGCCCATTGCGATCCAGCACGGCACCAATGATTTGACCGTTCGTAAACGAGATGGACGCAGGGCCGTCCCAAGGCTCTTGTAAGCAAGCGGAATATTCGTAGAACGCGCGCTTGGCGGGTGACATCGTTTGATGATTCTGCCAGGCTTCTGGAATCATCATCATGATTACCTCCGGTAAATCCCGACCGGCCATAATCAACAACTCCATGGCATTATCGAATTCACCCGAATCGCTGCCACCTCGTTCGATGACCGGCATGACCGCGGGTAGGTTGTCGCCGAACAACGAGCTTCTCATCAGCCCTTGGCGAGCGGTAATCCAATTTCGATTGCCGCGCAACGTGTTGATCTCACCGTTGTGAGCGATCCAGCGCAGCGGTTGCGCTCGCGACCAATTCGGCAGTGTGTTGGTCGAAAACCGGGAGTGTATCATCGCCAGATGACTTTGAAAATCAACGGCTTGCAAGTCCAGGTAGAACTTCGGTAATTGGGCCGTCTGCAACATTCCTTTATAAACGAGGATTCGCGACGAGAGCGAACAAACATAAAATTGATCAGTCGACAACAAGCCGCTTTCGCGGACCGCTTTCGTGGCTGATTTCCGAATCAAGTACAACTGGCGTTCAAAGGCGTCCTGATCCAATTGAGGGGCACTGCCGACGTACAATTGCAAGATCGTGGGTAGACTGCGTTGGGCGGAAATCCCGATTCCCGCGGCCACCGTATCGATCGGCACGACGCGCCAACTCAACAGTTTTTGACCAAATCGATTAACGGATTGTGCGACCAAGTGTTGGCATTTCTCACGATCGTCAGCATGGGTCGGCAGAAGAACATTACCCACGCCAATGAACTCATGGTTCGTCCGGAAGCCGATCTCTTTCGACATTCTTCGAACGAATTGCGCCGGCATACCAGTCAGAATGCCAGCACCATCGCCCGTATTCTGTTCGCAACCGCAAGCCCCTCGGTGCTCCATCCGGGCGAGAAGGCTGAGGGCATCTGTCACAATTTGCCGCGACGGCGTGCCATCAATTTGGGCGACAAAACCGACACCACAACTGTCGTGTTCATAGTCGGCGGAGTACAGCGATGATTGCGAATCGAATGGATGATCGTTCAATCAACTATTCCCTTATTCTGAAGCTTCCTGGTGGGCGCGCATGAACAACTCAATTTTCGTTATTCGGCAAATCCAGCCTTAGTTGCCGGCCCAGTAAACCGTATTGATAGACGGTCAGAAAAAATAAAGCAAATGCTTCATTTGGTTACGGCAAGAGAAATCCCGTTAAATTCATTTAACGGTCAGGGCACTGAAAAATAGTTTTATTCGCCCCGGCGAAACCGCCAATCCTTCCAGCGAGGGGCGGGCTAAAAAACTAGGACAGCTCCGCTTTGTTTCGCTCGATCGCTTCGGTTATCATCCGGCGGGCGACATCGGCTTCTTCGACGGAAGAAATTTTAACCCATTTATTGGGTTCAAGATCTTTGTAGTGGCTGAAGAAATGCTCAACCTGTTGGATTGTGATTTCCGGCAAGTCGCAATAGCTCTTGATGTTCTTGTAGCGGGCGGTCAATTTCGTTGAGGGAACGGCAATAATTTTTTCATCTTGGCCAGCGTCGTCTTCCATGATCAGTACGCCGATCGGACGACAATTCATCACTGCACCGGGAATGATCTGACGTGTGTTGCAGACCAGGACATCGATTGGGTCACCATCGAGTGACAAGGTATGCGGCACGAAACCATAATTGCCCGGGTAGACCATGGACGTGTACAGAAAACGATTTACAAACAAGGTACCGGATTTCTTATCCAGTTCATATTTGATCGGTTGCCCGCCGACTGGAATCTCAATAACAACATTGACATCGTCTGGGGGATTGTCGCCAATGGGAATTTGATCAATACGCATGTAAATTTTGTCGAGAAAAAAGCCTCAATGACAGTTCGCCTGGCGTCGAATGCGACGGCTCAGGTTCTGCGAAAAACAGGATCAAAGGAAGTGCAGAAAACGATACTTCATCGACTCACGGCTTAGAGCCAGCAAAAACAAGTCCGCCTACGGCCGGCACAAAAAAGTCCAACCGGACTAGACCGGGTTCATGATTCCGCCGAGGTCTTCGGAGACCTTCTTGATCGCATCCTGGACGGCGACTTCGCCCAAACGCAGGACTTTTACGGTTTCCCAGCCTTTACCGGCTTTGCCTTCGAGCGCTTCGCGGAAGGCATCGTACGCTTGATCGACTCGTTCGCGATCTTCGTCCGAAAGTCCAGAAATATTGGCTTTCGGTTTCCAATTGAGTTGGCACTGACCCTTATAGACTTGGGCGATATTCAATTTATCACCAACCGTTGCCGTGAAAGTAGCGTAATCCGATTTACCCCGGGAAACGCTTTCGTACGTCACCGTCAAATCGGTGTCTTCGACGATAAATTGCTCAATAGCCACATAGGCGTTGTAGGCCAATCCACTTGGACAGAGCCGCTCGGTCTCTCGTGCCCAGTCGTCCCGTGTAATTTCAGTCGCCATTTTTTGCACCCCATAAAGAATTGAAAGCGTTTCCACCTTTATTGTAGCGACAAACGGTTTATTTTTCACCTGTACGAGCAAAAAAACCACAGGCTAACAAACAGCCACGAAAAGCCCTGCATTTTCATGAATGATCAATTTCGTATTTGGAAATCTGAAGTTGCAATCCTCAAAACCCACATAATTTACCAATGCCGGAAATTCTCGCCGAGGGAAGATCCAATCTCCTGGGCCAATTTCGTTGATGAGAACTTGGTAAACTTCTGGCTCCAGAATACAAGAAACCAAGATTCGAATTGAGCTGCCCAAACAGCTGTGGCGAAGGAAAAGTTTCTGGAGTGGCAAAAAAAAAGCGTGCCCCGCAGGGCACGCCCAATTTGTTTATTGTTGGTCGACGATCAAACCGAAGTTTGATTCCGTCAACTAACTAGTTGCAGCATCCGCCTTTGTTTCGTCGGCCGCTGAACAAACGGCAGCCGCCGCCGTGTCCAACAGACGATCCACAACCACAATCGCCACAACCACCACAACCAGCGTTGCCACAATCGCCACAACCAGCGTTGCCACAATCGCCACAACCAGTGTTGCCACAATCGCCACAACCAGTGTTGCCACAACCACCGCAACCGTTGCCACACCCTGAACCACAACCATTATTGGTGGTGACTGGGACCTGGATGGTTTTAGGAACTTGTACGCAAACTTGGTAAGGAACTTGCTCTGTGTAAGTTTCTGGAACTTGCACAGTGTACTCTTGAGTCTGAACTTGCGGTTGGCAAGTCATCACAGTGACTTCGCGAGTCTGAGGCGTTGGGACCTGAATCGTGCACGAAACTTCGCGAGTGCGAGTTTCTTGACGACAACGAGTAACAGGAACCATACGAGTTTTGACTTCGGTGGTCATGGTTGTGAAAGGAACGGTACGGGTTTGTGTTTCCATGCGAGTTCTGTTCACATTGAAAGTACGCGTACGAGTTTCTTGACGACAACGAGTAACAGGAACGGAACGTGTTCGTGTTTCAGTTCGGCAGCGTTGAACTGGAATTTCGCGAGTGCGAGTTTCAGCACGCATTTGAGTCACTGGAACAACTTGAGTTCGTGATTCCATGCGGGTACGAGTTACGGGAACTTCGCGGGTGCGAGTTTCGCATCGAGTACGAGTCACAGGAATCATGCGTGTGCGTGTTTCTTGACGTTGACGAGTCACAGGAACTTCGCGGGTGCGAGTTTCCATGCGGACGCGTGTGACAGGAATTTCACGAGTACGAGTTTCGCAACGAGTACGGTTAACAGTCATCATCCGAGTTTTGGTTTCGGTTGTGTAACTAGTTTGGTTAACCATGCGAGTTTGTGTTTGCGGAACATTCACAGTCACATTGTAAGTGTAGGTTTGTGGAACCTGACGTTGCATTGTGACGGTGTAGGGAACTTGCTGTTGAACGCGGTTGGGAACCCAAACGCGTGAGGTAACAGTTTGGTACGAAGGACCGCAACCGCAACCATCCGCCATTCCGCCACCAACATAACCACCGTCCCCACAGCCGCCGCCACAAGGACTACCGCAAGCGCTGCTTCCGCAAGCCGAGCTACCACAGCTGGATCCGCAACCGCGACCACCGCCCATGCGGGAGAACAAACGGCAGCCGCCGCCGTTGCCCAGACCTGAACCGTAACCACCGCCTGAACCGCAACCACATCCGTCACCACAGCCACCACCAACATAACCACCCATCGAACTTCCGCAGCCGGAGCTAACTGGAACGGTCGAGGTTTGCATTTGCCAGCTGCCCGCATCGACGCAGACAGTTCGCATACGAGTTTCGGTGTAGGGTTCGCAAACCATACGAGTTGCTGTTTGTTGCTGAGTCGTTGGAACCATCACGGTGTAGTTCTGAGCGACTTGAGTCGTTACTGGAACTTGAACTGTGTAGTTTTGAGCGATTTGCTCAGTGTAAGGAACATTGACCTGGTAGTTCTGAGTAATCGTCTCGGTGTAAGGAACACTGACTTGGAAAGTCTGAGTCGATGTTTCAGTATAAGGAACGCAAACAACGAAGTTCTGAGCAATTTGTTCTGTGTAGGGCACAGAAACTTGGTACGACTGAGTGACATTCTCGGTGTACGGTACACAGACCTGGTACTCACGAGTAACGTTTTCGGTGTAAGGAACATTAACAGTGAAGTTCTGGGTCATGGTTTCTGTGTAAGGAACCTGAACCTGGTAGGGTTGTTCAACAGTTTCGGTGTAAGGAACGTTGACAACATAGTCCTGAGTTTGGGCTTCAGTGTAAGGCACGCACACTTGGAAAGATTCTTCACGAGTCTGTTGCACTGGCACCTGCACGGAATAGTTCTGCTGAACTTCTTCTGTGTAGGGCACGTTAACAGTGAACGATTCAGTGCGACTTTGTGTTTGCGGAACCATGACTGTGTAAGTCTGGGTCTGAGTTGTTGGCACTTGAATGTTAACAGTGAACTGACGTGTACGGCTTTCCGTTCGCATCCGAGTGCGAGTAACCATTCGCATCTGAGTTGTCATTTGGTTTTCGTAAACCGTCCGAGTTTCATAGCTAACAGTTGGACCGCAACTTCCACAACCTGACATCCCGCCGTCGATGACCATACCGCCACCAACCATTCCACCATCGGCGACCATTCCGCCACAACAACCACCCGCGTACGGGCTAACTACGGACGCACCGTAGCAATCACCACATGGACTGGCAACTTGGCCACATCCACATTGAGTACCTGCGTTGGCGAACGGCGTTGCAACAGCGAAACACACAGCCACCAACATGCCGAACAAGCGTTGCGACATAAAAAATCCTCCAAAAAAACGAGACTCAGACTTAGAAATACTAACCAGCAGAAACGAGACGAACGAGTCTGCGACAAAGTTGAACAGCAAAGCAGTTACAGCAAGCGAACCCCGAAAACGAGCCAACGTCCAACAGAAAACTGAGGTTTGACTGGCAGCTCATTCGCCACGATTCCGTCGTCAACTAGACCGCCGTCAAACGTCTAATCTCCGTTGCAATCGCTAGAAACCACTGTGTTTAGCCAAACACTATATCTTTACTTGCGCAATAATCTAACGCTTCAAAAAAAATTATCCAGTCTCGGCAATCCCAATTTAAGAAAAAAAACGTTCTTTTTTCTCAAATTTGGTGATTGGAACCAACAATTGGCTAAGGAAAACCATTCCGATTCAATCTAACAATAGTCAAGTCAGAATTCGGAATTCTTTTTAGTTTTCCGCGGAAGGTGCATTGGCGACGGAAACGATGGCGTTTTTGCGTTCGCCATCGACCTTCAGAACAACCAAGTAATTCCCTGGCGCAACGGTGCGGCCAAAACGCCGACCTGAGCCAGCCTGACCTTGGTCCAACGTCCAAGTTAGTACGTGCAATCCTTGGCGATTAGGGGCCTCAAAAGTCTTGATGGTCTCCCCCTTGAGATCCTGAATTTCCAAACTTACAGCACTGGCATTTTTTCCCAATGAATAAGCGATTTTGGTACCATTTTCCGGGTTTTTTCCAACAAAACGGCGTGGCCCCGTGTCGCCTCGACCAGGCTGAGTACGCCACAAAATTGCCTCTTGAGGTTGATACAAGAAGGCATCCGCCGCGATCGTTTTTTCCGAAACTTGACGCAAGACCGAAACATCGCCAATCCATAGACTTCGTCCATGAGTCGCGGCCACGACTTCACCGGCCGTCGGATGAATCGCAAAATCATGAACCGCGACGGTCGGGAAATTTCCCTTAATCTGCGTCCAGCTTTTTCCCAGATCAATTGAAAACCAGGCCGAAAACTCACATCCGAGATACAACATGTTTTCGTTTTTAACATCTTCCCGTAATACCAGGACAGAACCGGCGCTATCGGGCAAATTGCCTTTAAGTGAGGCCCAAGTTTTCCCCGTATCATTGGTGACGAACAAATAAACTCCGTCGTCGTCGCTGCGGTGGCCATCAAATGTAATATAACATCGTTCACGTTTGAACCGCGACGCTTCGATGCTGCTGACCCATCTCGGACCGGGCATCAGCGCCGACAAGGTCTTGTCTCCAGTTGGCTGTTTATATTCCTTCGTTGGCGTGGCGGACTTCGGATCGGTCGCTGGTTCAGCCGCCGCGGCGACTTTCGATTGACGCTCGAGAGTGAACGTCATCGTCATCGCGCCGCCATTGATGTCTACGTTACCGGTGTATTTCTCCTCGGCCAAAGCACCACTGAACTCCATGCTAAATTGATCACTGGCCAGTGTCAGTGTCAATTGTTTGGTTTGAGGATCAAACGACCCGCTGGTAATGTCACGTTCCCCGCGCGTCGATTCAAACGTGCCGGTAATGTTGTCGTTGGCTGTCATGGTCAAATTGAGTGTTAGATCTTGATCACCTCTTGGCGAGACCAATTGACCGGTCCACCGGCCGGTTACCGCATTGGCTGGCGCGTCAGCAGTCGTCGGCTTTGGTTCAGTCGGCGAGTCGGTTTCTTCTTGCTTGGTTTCTTCTTGCTTAATTTCTTCTTGCTTAATTTCTTCCTGCTTAATTTCTTCCTGTTTGGGTTCCTGTTGCTGTACAGGTTCCTGTTTCGATTTGGCTACTTCAACATCCTCTTGTTTCGGCTCTTCCTTGATTCGAGTGGCCGTGAACTCAAGCTCAAGCTCACCGTCATTGACCAGGACTACGCCACTCATTCCATCGACGGTAAGGTCACCTTTGAGTGCATAGGCAAACGCTTCATTCTCCGCCTCAAACGAGATCTTTTGCTGATCTGGATCGAAGAAGCCATCCGTAATTTCGGAATCGCCTTGCGCTGATTCCACAGTGCCTGAAAGCTGGTTTTTTTCGTCTTTTTTGATGTGGATCGTAAACTCCAGGCGGCCGCCAGGAAGGTTTTCGTTTTCAATCACTCCACTCCAGTCGCCGCTAACGTCATCTTCCAAGGCAACCAGATCTTCGGTTGGCTCAGCTGGGGGCGCTACTGCGGTGGGGGCGACTGCGGCAGGATTCTCACTGGGTTTGTCGGCCGGTTTGATATCAACTGCTTCGGCATTTGCGGCTGGTTCGTCAGCCGGCGAGGCCGCAGCAGTTTTTTCAACCGGTGGATTGGTTTGGTCCTCGGGCGACTCAGCTTCCTCGGCACTCGTCGTGGAAGCTTTCTCCCCATCTTTGGCTCCGTCGGCCGGTGTTGTTTCTGGCTGATAGAACAGTGGTTGCCAGTCATTGCCACCGTCGCTGGTCATCCAAACCGCTCCATCGGTCGTGCCAACAACGATCAGGCCTTCAGCGATTGGAGATTCTGAAATTGCGCTACCCGAGCCCAATTTGGAATTGGTGATGTCCGGTGAAATTCGTTTCGGATTGTTCCCCTTGTTCAACGAGCGAAACACAAAGTTCCCGGCGCTATAATGAATTTTCGAATTGTGAGGAGACAAGATAAACGGAGCCTTCCAATTGAAGCGAAATCGTTGGCCGCGTTCTTGCGGTTGCATGAATCCCCTTTCCCCTGTTTCCAAATTGATGCGCCCCATGCCCCCATTTTGGCTTTCGTAATAGATTTGGCCAGCATCCGTGGGATCGACTTGAGTAACAAATCCGTCGCCGCCGCCGATGCGCAGCCAATCGGTATTAACGGGGCCTTCGCCGGTCTTGCCGCGCGCTGGACCACCCCAACTTCCATTGTCTTGCATGCCGCCGTAGACGTTATAGTCCCGATTGCTATCGATACCAACATGGTAGAATTGGCCGATCGCCACATGGTTCAAATGATCCCAATGTTCCATCTGGTCGTAGGTCACGTAAATTCCGCCGTCGTTACCCAGAATCATGTGGCGAGGATTCGCGGGATCAATCCACAAGGCATGATGATCCACATGGATTCCATCGGTCCCGCCGTCTCCCTTAAAAGTCTTTCCGCCATCAAACGAACGATACAAACTTGTTCCACACAAGAAAATGTTGTTGCGATTGACGGGATCGAATTGAATGTTGCTGTAATACATGGGTCGCGGATTTAGCGAGTTAATGCGGGTCCAACTATCGCCACCATTTTCGGACAAGTAGATTCCGCCGAACTCGAATCCCGCGTCACCTTGTTGCTCTTGCAAATTCTCCGCTTGTCCGCCCAAGGTCCCGTTAAAAGGCGTGTTTTCGCGTTTCAACATGGCTTCTGTCATTTTGGCCAATTCAACTTCCAGGACGATTTTTTCGCGTTGCCGCGAAACAACGACTTCAATTTTATCGCCCGCCTGATGCTTGCGCACTTCCGCCAACAGCCCTTCCCAAGACATGGCGACCAAGCCATCGAGCGAGACGATGATGTCGCCGACTTTCAGTCCCGCTTTGTCAGCCGGCGAGTCTTTGGTGACATCTACCAATCGAGCGCCGACGTCGGCGTCTTCCCCCCGAATGCCGATAAAGGGCGAAGTTTCTGGTTGTTTGGCAATTTTTTCCGACTCAATCACCGCCACGACAAAATTCGGATCGGAATCAAAATAGTCGAGCCCAATGCGGCCCATTTTACAGGTCGGCAAACCCTCGGTGACTTTCTTGAACGAAGCGCCGCCATCGATAGATTTATAGATTCCACTTTCCGCACCGTATCGTTGGATGGGATCATTTCCATCGAAGCCATCCCGTTTTCGTTCGTAGGTCGCAACCAGCAATTCGTTCGGATTTTTTCGGTTGACTTGCACGTCAATCACGCCAGTGTTTTTGTCGATATACAAGGCTGTCGTCCAGGTCGTCCCGCCATCGGTCGTCTTGAATAAACCGCGTTCTTTGTTATCACCCCACAATCGACCTAGTGAACCGACCCAGACTACGTCTGGATTTTCCGGGTGTATCGCAATCGCTCCGGTTTGAAAAGTTTTCTCCAACCCCATGTTTTTCCATGTTTTTCCACCATCGATCGACTTATAAACACCATCCCCCCAGGAGACGCTGTTGCGCGGATTACTTTCTCCGGTGCCGACCCAAACCACCTCTGGATTCGACGGGGCGACTTGAACGTCGCCAATTGAAACCGTCGTTTGTCGATCAAATTGATGCTCAAACGTGGTCCCATTATTCGTCGTTTTGATCAAGCCTCCAGACGCCGAAGCGGCCCACCAGGTGCTGGGATTTTTCTCATCGACCGCGATGGCTGTGATGCGACCACCCATGTTGGCAGGACCAATCGGGCGCCAGGCCGTTTGATCGGCCCAAGCTGCCGGAAGCGACGGTTTACCCGTGGTCGATTCCGCACTTTGATCCGTCCGTGCGGATTCTGGTCGAACGGCATTTCCACGGTCCCCGCCCGGCGGCCGTCCGGAATTCCCTCGCCCACCAGCTGGTCGACCACCAGCACCGGCACCGGTACGCGGGCGTTCTTGACCGAAAATTTGGTCGGGTAACAACATCCCACTACAAAGAAACAATACCAATAAATTCGCGACTCGAATTGACTTCATCCATTCCCGTTTCGATAGCATTATTCGTTTCCAAAATTCCAAGGTGCAGTACAACATCAATTCGCGAGGTGGTTTTCGTCAGGCAGGTTTTCTTGCTGCCGGCTCTGAATCGATGATACCATACCGCTCGTTCGGATACAATTTTCCGTGCGATCAAGGTGAGGTCTGGTACCAAATGTCGGCTTTGACTGGATTCGGCAAACCATTGACGATAAACTCCTGGTTTAGAATTCGCTGAATGGAGAGCCCCGTATGACGACACTGCTTACCGGAGGGACCGGTTTTGTTGGTCGCCAAATAATGAAGGCTTGGCATGCGCGTTCGTCCGAGCTGATTACCTGTTCCCGCGATGCCGAACGGGCCCGCAAAGCCTTCGGTTCGAGCGCTCCCAGAATCATTGCCTGGGATCCGCTCAAACAGCCACTCGATTCGAATCTGCCAACTTCGCTGTCCGCGGTCATCAATCTGATGGGAGAGTCGATCGCGGACGGTCGATGGACAGCCGCGAAGAAAAAACGGATCGTCGAAAGCCGCGTCGTCGGAACCCGCAACCTGGTCACAGGTATCTTAAATTCAAATTGCTTGCCGTCAGTTCTTGTGTCCGCATCAGCGGTGGGGATCTACGGCAATTGCGGAGAAGATATCGTCTCCGAAAAACACGCGCTGGGCACCGGATTTCTGGCCGACGTTTGTCAACAGTGGGAAGCAGAAGCGAATCGATTGGGCGAACACGGAGTCCGGGTTGTCAATTTGCGCATCGGGATTGTATTAGGCGCCGACGGCGGAGCCTTGGAGAAAATGGAACCCATTTTTCGGTGGGGGGTCGGTGGCCGTCTCGGTTCAGGAAAACAGTGGGTGCCTTGGATTCATGTCGACGACTTGGTGCGTTTGATCCTGTGGAGCGTGGATCAACCGGTAATCCAGGGCCCCGTCAACGCGACGGCTCCCAATCCGGTTCGGAATTCAGAATTAACTGCCGAATTGGCTCGCCGCGTAGGACGCCCCGCTTGGCTGCCCGTTCCAAAATTCACTTTGCGTTTGGCCTTTGGTGAATTTGCGAATTCACTTTTCGATTCCCAGCGCGTTGTCCCGGAAATCGCTGTGCGTCATGGCTTCCGATATGAGTTTCCTGAACTGCGGGAGACGTTCGAGGATCTCCTGAGGTGAGTTCGAAGCAAAATTCCGAACACTACGTCGGCTTGGACATCGGTGGCGCAAACCTCAAAGTGGCCTTCGGTCTTAACGAAGTCCGTTCCATTCCATTTCCCTTGTGGAAACAACCCGAGCTGTTGGCCCCGACACTCCAGGCTCTGTTGGCCCAGCTGCCAGCGACCAGCAAGTTGGCGGTGACGATGACCGGAGAATTGGCCGACTGTTTTACCAATCGTCACGAAGGTGTCATCCGAATTGTTAATGCCGTGGAACAGGCTGCGGAAAATCGCCAGATCAACATTTATCACACCAATCTGCCAACTCCTCCCAACCCACTCACGACGGCACGGGGCGAGAAACAGATTGACCCTGATACCTCGAATACCCACTGGTTCAACCCGACTCAGGCAAAAACCAACTGGTTGTCGGTGGCGGCCGCGAACTGGCACGCCATCGCACAGTTCTCGAGCCGGTACCTGACCGAGGGCCAGGGCTTCCTGATCGACATTGGTTCCACGACTACCGACATCATTCCAATTCGTAACTACCAACCAGCGTCACAGGGCCGAACCGATTTCGAACGACTTAGGTCCAGTGAGTTGTTTTATGGCGGAGTCCAACGAACTCCGCTTGGTAGTCTCTGCGCATCGTTTCGGCTACAGGGCCGGTCAATCCAGATCGCCAGAGAATTTTTTGCCACGATTGAAGATGCATTTCTCGTAACGGGCGTCGTGACAGAAGACGTCACGCGAACGGACACCGCTGATGGTCGACCCGCAGCGAAACTGCAAGCGCAACAACGATTGGCCCGGATGGTCTGCAATGATCTTGCCGTGACGATATCAAACGAATTACTCCCGGACTACTCATCAGCGTTGCTCGATCAAGCGGCGATCCAAGAACTGGCGACCCAGGCAATTTATTCATTGCAGCGCGGCGTGAGTGCATCGTTGCGCAAGGTGGTCGCAGCGAATCCGGACTTGCCCAAACGATTCATCATCACGGGACAGGGTGACTGGTTTGCCAAAAAAGTGCTAACCAATTTGTACAATAATCAGGCGGAAATTAGTCTGTTAGCGCATCATTTGGGCAAACAAGTTTCTCGATCCGCAGCCGCCTATGCCGTTGCGGTGCTGGCGGGAGAAGCCACTGCAAGCCGTGCCGAACACTCGCTGGAGGACTTGCCCAAGCGAGTCACCCACGCCAAACCGGCAGAGCTGCGGGTGATTAAATTGGGTGGCAGCTTGTTGGCCTGGGGGCAGACGCCCGAACGAATTGAAGCCTGGCTTTCTCAGCAAACTCCCCGCCGCAACGTCTGGATTATTGGTGGTGGCGCTTTGGCGGAGACCGTTCGCGATTGGAGTCGCCGTTTTCCGCTGGAAGAATCAACCGCTCATCATTGTTGTCTGGATCTGATGAACATTTCTCGGCGACTGGTGAGAAGTTGGTTTCCCGAATGGAACACCGTCACTCAACTCGATCCCGATTGTCTGAACATGGACTCACACAACGTATTGCTGGATTTTTCCAGTTGGCTAAGACAATCCAATCATGCCGGCACTGGCTTGCCGGAATCCTGGAGTGTGAGCAGTGATTCATGTGCCGCATATTTTGCCAACGCCACCGCCGCCACTGAATTGGTGTTGCTTAAATCCTGTGCGCTGCCGGACGATCGGGATCTAAAATCATTGGCATCCGCCGGCATCGTAGATGAGTCATTCCCGAACATTGCTGCGGCAATCGCGACCATTCGACTAGTTAACTTGCGCGCGAATGATTTTCCGGAATTGCGAATGACGGCCCAATCGTGATCATTTCAGTGCGTGCTCGTAATCGCCAGTTGCAACATTTCGTTAATGGGTAAACGTCTTGCTTCAACCGCCAGGCTCGGTTCAACAAAAATTCGGACCTGTTTGACGAAATCATCAAACTGCCGATGCGCCAGTGTCTGGACGACCGGCGAAACGGAACCGAGTTGTCGAAAGCGGCCTTCTTTTTCGTAGTGTACGTCAACATTGAATTGGACCTCCAAGCCCGCGGGGGGCGCATCAATCAGCACCTGATTCGGCTCGACAGCGCGACCGATTCTCGCACTCAACATTTTGGCCAGTTGACCGCTGCACGCCACGGTCCAATGATAGGGTCGCTGTGCGATTTGGCGATAAATGATTTCACTTTCATAGCAATTGTAATGGGCGATTCGTTTGTACAACGTTCGTTGGCTGCCAAACAAAGCCTGCAACAACTGGATCGTACCCGGGTCTTGATCGGCAGTCATCAACAGTTCGATCATCTCTCGTTCCGGCAAACGAAACAGGCGATCGACTCGCGCGGAAAAATCGCTGGCCGAAACATTTCTTTGATGCCACAAATAGAATGCTCGTTGGAACATCGCCGTGGCGCTTCGCACGGCAGGATGCCAATAGACTTCACTGAACATTACATAGCGGGCAAAAACCATTAACTCAGCCGCCGTTTTTCCCTTTTGCGAGATAGCCAAGCGATCTCCCTGTTCATTCAAACAGAGACTGCGGATCAATCGTGGGGAATCAAAGTTCTGCCCATAGGGAACACCCGCATGCAAACTGTCTCGATAGAGATAGTCCATTTTGTCGATGTCGATCGGGCCCGACAAAATTGAACCGAGAATTTTTCCAGCGATTGTTGTCGTGCGACGGTTAATTAATTCGGTGACTTCAGCTGGTTCAACGCCCCAATCTTCGCGCAAACATCGCGCTACGTTGGGGGAGTGCAGAAACTGGCTGCCAAAGGCTTCATGCTGCGGGATTCTTGGCAAATTCAAGTCTTCGATCGGATGGCAAAATGGCCAATGACCGAGGTCATGCAACAATGCCGCCAAGATGAGCAGCAATGAATCCCGCGCGGTTACCGCGTCCGCAAATCGAGTCTGATGCGCCAACTGTCTCAAGAACAACAGCGACATCCGATAGACACCCAGAGAATGTTCAAAGCGATTGTGGTTGGCGGCTGGATAGACAAACGAAACCAATCCCAATTGACTGACTCGCACCAGTCGCTGAAACTCCGGCGTGTCTATCAACCGCAACACGCGTGGAGTCACCGGCACGTCGATTTGCTGCGGGATCCGAATTAATCCGGCCGGCCCATCCAGCGCGACGATCTCCGGTATTTCGAGAATGGCGTTCATTTTCCACGCGGGTTGGAGACAGGCAACGCCGGGATTCGACCCGCACTCATTCGGTAGCTCGACAATCCCTTAGCCGTGGAAACCAACAATTGTAATTCGTCGTTTTGCTCAATTAACCCAATTCCAGTCAAGGCAGACTGCGAACTGAATTGGCCAAGATAGTCGCCCCGACCTGACAACAAGTTCACGGAACCGTTGGCATCGGCCAAGCCCAAAACAAATAATCCATCTTCACCGTAGCACATCGCCAGGGGCTCAATTTCGCTCTCGAACAATTGCGAACCGATCGGCAGTTGCCAATCAATTTTCAAGTCGCTGCCCATTCCGATCACTGACCAATTATTTTCCCGATCAGTCGCCGTCAGGCAGACTGATGCTTCCGTGTTCAATTCCGCGGCCAGCAATCGCTGAAACGATGATCCGGCAGGCGCTACTGTTGGCGAGACATCACTATCGAGCAAACCCATCTTGTCGGCATTGCAGTACCACAACTTACCAGCAACTGCGGCCAACGAATCGACTTGTTCGGTGGAAATTTGCTTGGTCGTTCGATTCTCCGAATCAAATAGGAAACAACCGCGATCGTTGACGAAAGAAACGATGACCTGTTCCGGGCCATTGGGAACCATGGCGCCAATTTGCACGTCACGAATTCCATCATGCTGAAATTCCGGATCGGGAAGCGCGGCGATCAAATTCCAATCATCATCGAACAGGTAGACCTGGTCTCCATGTACGCTAAACGCAGCAAAAGCGGTTCGGGCCGGTACAGCTGGATCGCGTTTCGATTGCGCAACTCGCAAACAGCTGACCGCGGCTTGATCAGGCAACTTCAATTCATGCCGGGCAACAAGTTGACCATCCAAATCAAGTTCGACGAGCGTGCGCCAACCATCGAAAACCAAAATCGTGGCCGGACGCTTGCGGGAATTGATCAACACATTGCCAGCCCGTTGAAATTCCCGATTGCTCCATTGCAAAACGGCCTGCAAACTGGATTCCGGCGCCTTCAGTGAGTCCCGTGATGTATTGGAGTGGCCAAGCGGGTTTGTGTGGGCCAACGCCTTCGGCTCCGCAACTGTTCCCGCATTGATCAAATCAGCAGCGCTCACGGCAGTCAATTGTCGATGATAATCCTCCAAAAATTTCTGGTACTCGAGTTGCATTTCCAGTGCGACGTTTTCTCCCTTGTGAACCCGATCCAATGCGGCGCGCAGATCTTCGAACCAATTGTCGTCCGACAAAGCCCGTGCAAATTCGATTCTCGATTGGTCGTCCAACACAACTACAGTCGGAATTGTCTTGATTTGTAATTTCGTACTCGCCAACAATTGTCGATCGAAATACAATGGCAGTCCGGCGGCTTGCAACGCTTGGTTTGGCTCGAGTGAACTCGAGTTCGGATCGGCCAGATCGGACTCGGCGTAGACGGCACCAATATGAAAATCGGGCGCTGAGAACGCTTTCGTGGCCGTCATCAGTTGTTGCAGCGAGTTTTGTGAATCCGCGCCCCCTAGCCATAATAAAGCGGTTGTTTTGCCTTTAAAGTCCTCGAGATCGACGACCTTGCCGCCGGCTTGCTGCAGCTCAAACGGTGGCGCGGGTTGCCCGATCGACTCCAGTGGAAAGGGATCAGGAATCGCCACAAACATTCGAACCGGCGTGGCACCAGCGCGAGACTGAACCTCAAAAACACTTGGGTCGACCGGTTCATCAATTACCGCATCATGGAATTTAACCAGCAATTCGACATCCTCGATTTCTCCCGACGTCAGGACCGGCCGCGCCATAATTCGCAGCGGCAATGATATCTGCGACAACAATCGTGTCTGCTGATCGATCCAGATATCTGCCGTTGAATCCTCATACAAACTTCGCACAACATAACACAGCCGACCATCGAGCGTTTGGTCGTTCAAGCGCTGAACTTGCGTTGAATTCTCGATCCAGCCAAAAGAAAGTTGCTTCGTCAATAGCGATGCTGTCGGTGGGATTAATTTTGGCGGTAGCAATTTTTCATGCTCGTCCAGTGGCAATTCCGCATAGCCTCCCAGGTAGTGTCGGACGATCGAGTTTTCATAGAGCTCACGCAGTGGAATTTTTTGGGCGACCGGTATGAATAACTGCTGATTGTCCAGATTCTCAGTGTCGTTGTCAAAGATGTAACAGCTGAGCAGTCGCCCGTCACATTGCAGCTGCGAATTAAACACTCGGCTGGAGATTCTATTTTGCGAATCCCACACGACAGAGAATGGGTGAGGCTCCTGGATCGCGCGACCCTCCAGGCGATAATTCAAATAGAGCACCGCTCGATCACGATAAGATTTCGCAGCCGTGTACCGCCCAATTACGTTTTGTAAAATAGCTTGACCGGTAAGGCCATCCTCGTAAACAGGCGGTGAATTGGACTCGGCCGAAACTGTGGTTGGTTGGTCGGGACTCGGACCTGACCGAGTTGTCGTCGATCGGTCACAGCCAACCAGCGCAATCAATCCCAAAACCAAAGCACAACCGATCGGTCGATACGCATTCAATCGAAGTGAATTCCGTTTCACGAGATAAACATCCCATTTCCAAAAAGTTTTATGCTACGACATCACAAACATCCAGCTTGCATTGTCGCGGATTAGATCACCAAACCAATCACATCCCACCCGCCACTAGATTAAACCTTAACCAGCATCCAGCGTAAACCTCGAATTTCCGGGATGTGACCTAACCGGGGCCCGATCGTGAAAATGAGCGGACGTTTTTACGTATATTTTTGGCCCCATGGCGGAAATTCGGGAATTCTGCAGGCCGATCAACGATTTCGAAAGATCGTTGTGACCGTGGAAAAAGGTCGTAAAAAAAATGGTAACCGTTTACGGCTTGGTAGCGTAGGGTGCGTGAAGTCGGCATTCGTGCTGGTGGTGTGTTACGCAAGTCAGGAAAACCTCACGCCAATGTCACTCGCTAAGCCAAACGATTGTCGACGCAACGCACCAGCCAATAAAGACTTGCTGCACACACCCTACGCTCTACGCTCGACCCGTGAACGGTTACCAAAAAATCAAAGGCCGTTATTACGGCCGAATTCCCAACAGCGGTTCACTTCTCGAAAACAATCTTCCCGCCGACGATCGTCATCAAAACCTGCGTTGACTTGATTTCTGACGATGGACATAAAACCAGGTCGCGGGACAGCACGACGATGTCGGCAAGTTTTCCGGGCACCAACGAGCCTTTACTGGTTTCCTCAAACGCGGCATAGGCACAATCAATCGTATAGGATTTCAGCGCTTCTTCGCGAGTCAGACATTGTTCGGGAAAAAACGTTATATCGTCCGTCAATTGCCGAGTTACGGTGGCGAAAATCGAATCGAACGGATTGATGCTTTCGACCGGCGCATCCGTTCCATTGACCACGACGGCACCGGCATCAACCAGCGATCGCCAGACATAGGCACCTTCCTGACTGCGTCGCATGCCCAACCTTTTGGGCACAAACACCGCGTCCGATGTGCAATGCACCCCTTGCATCGCAGCAATGACATTCAATTGGCCAAACCGCGCGATATCGTCGGGATGCAAGTGTTGCGCATGTTCGATTCGCCAGCGACGCGGAACGCCAGATGGATGGAGTCGAAATTGTTTCTCGTAGATGTCGAGGACTTCACGATTGGCCCGATCGCCGATTGCGTGGATGCACAATTGAAACCCATTGGCGATGGCAATTTCCGCCGTCCGTGTTGCCGATTCAAGTGGTACTGTGTTCAGCCCGGAACTCGATGGCAAATCGTCGTAGGGGGCCAGTAACCAGGCACCATGTGGGCCAAGTGCACCATCGATGGAGACTTTCAAGGCTCGTACGGTCAAAAAATCATTGCCGATGCCGATCAGTTTGTAGTTCTTGATTCGCGCCTCAAGTCGCTCATTGCTCTCCCGCAGCATCACAAACAATCGAACTGGCAACTCACCTGTGAGAGCCAGTTGCCGCAAGAGATCGACCGCTTCGAAGCTGGAGCCAGCATCTTGGAAACTGGTGATACCATTTTCCAAACAGGCCCGCGACGCCAACTCGATGGCTTGCCGCAAATCGGCGGATCGTTGCGCTGCGGGTTTCTGCCGTTCGTCCCGGGCTTGAGCCGCTTCGATTAGGGACTGGGCGGTTTCACGAAACACGCCGATGGGCTTCCCTGAATCGGATTTGAGAATCTCACCCCCCGCCGGCGGTTGACTGTTCGAATCAACGCCGGCCAACGCCATCGCGTAATCATTGGCAAAGCTCATGTGACCGCTGGCGTGCGTCAACAAGACGGGATGGTTTGGCGTCAATTGGCTGATTGCCTCGCTCGTTGGATATCCCTCGACATTCGGACTCGGGGGTTGATTCCATTTGGACTGATGCCAACCACGTCCGATGATCCATTGACCGGGCGGAGTTACCTTGGCCGCTTCGCCGACTTGGGTGACAATTTCGTCCCACGACGTCGCCGTCGACAGATTGAGCATCATCATCGATTCGCCCAAGCCGAGGAAATGTGCATGACCTTCAATCAAACCGGGCATCGCGAATTTGCCCGCGAGGTCGATGACCTTCGTCTCGGCCCGCATCAGTGACTTGATTTGCGCATTTGACCCGATCGCGAGGATCCGGTCTTTTGAAATCGCAATGGCCTCGGCACGCGGATTCGCTTCATCCATCGTGGCGAAATTTCCTCCGACCAACACGAGATCCGCCGTCTGGCATCGGGTTTCCGGTGCGCTCAGGAAGGTGAAAAACAAGCCAGACAAAAGTGCTAATCCGCGGCTGCGGATCAAGAGAAATCGAGATCGTATCACTTTATAGCCCCAGAGTTACATAAACCAAGCAGTTAAGTCCCGGCCATCCTAAATGGAAAATAAGGCCCGTACCAGTTAGGCGTGGGGTCAATCCGATCCGCGGTCTTAGGTGCCGGATTTTTTTAGTTCTGAATGAAAACAGTCGAATTTGTTTGGATTCTCATCGGCAAATCAGCCGTGTTCCGGCAAAAAAATTCCCCGTTCCGATCGCTGCGGCGGCCACAAAACGTGGTTGATCGTGGCCAAAACGACCGGATTCTCCACGCCGCTATTGCGCTATTGGACCGCACTTGGACAGACTTTCCATCGCGGAACTATTTTTTTCGTTTGCCAAAAAAATTGTATCAATTTTCACTACTTTCATTATACTTATCGGCGCTTCTTAAAATTTCCGTAATTGCCGTTGTCTTGGTTCGAAATTCGGTTCCGACAATAGGGCGTGAGCAAAGCCCGCCATTCGGGACCGGGTTGTCACTTTTACAAAAAATTGTATCTCGAATTGGAGTCCATCATGAATCATCGATTTTCTGTTTTGGCGTCCTTGGCGGTTCTTGCTCGAACGCGGTCTGTTCGAACTGTTTTATCGGTGGCTTTTTGTCTGGTCGCAAATTGTCAATTCGTATCGGCTCAGATTATTACCGTTGGACCCAACATCAATGTAAACAAGGCGACGGGCAGCCAATCTGAAACCTCGATCGCCATCAGTCGTACGAATCAAAACATTGTGACACTGGGTTTTAATGCGGGCTCAGGTGCACTGTGGACAACATCCAATGGTGGAACCACCTGGACGGATCGAACGGTTTCCAGCGGCCTGAGTTTGAATGGTTCCTACGACACTTGGCAGGGAGCGGACACTTTTGGGAATATGTATTATTCGTATCAAGTAAATACTCGCACGCATGTGGCCCGTAGCAGCAACGGGGGCGTTTCATACACGGATATTTACGCGGACACTTCGAATGGCGCCGATCACCCTGAAATGGGTGTTGGACCCGGCGTGGTGGCTGGCACCACCAGCATTTTCCTGCGCGACTCAACCAGTAGTTCGCGGATCCTGAGCGCCACGTCGACTGGTTTGGGAACCACGTCTGCATTTACCGTACAGACCGGTCAGGGCGCCGGTAACTTTGGCTCTTCAGCGGTCGGACCGGGCGGACGGCACACTTTCGCAGTCATGAACCCCGCCGGCGGCATCGGACCAGCCAGTATTGACATCCGCTACGATGCCACGGGTACAAACCCGGGCGGCTACGTTTCGCAACCGTCCATCATCACGCAAGTCGGCGGTTTCCGACCAATTACCCCCCAGCCTAATCGAACCATCGATGCTCAAATCCAGTTACAGTACGACCACTCGGGCGGCGCCTTTAACGGCACACTGTACGCGGTCTACACTCAGGCTGCCAATACCTCCACCAATGACACCAACGTTGTGTTTCGTCGTTCCACGGACAATGGTGCTACGTTTAGTAGTGAACTTAAACTAAACGACGACACCGGCACTAATTCGCAGTTCTTCAATCGTTTGGCAGTCGATCCGGTGACAGGTTTTCTGGCATCCGTCTGGTACGACTCTCGCAATTCGTCCAACAACACCCGAGCCGAATTGTGGGGCACGGTCAGCATCAACGGCGGGCTCACTTGGGCTCCGAACTTCAAGATCAGCACTGGAATCTCGGATGGTCGCCAAGCTAATACTGGCGACCCTAACGAGTTTGGCGATTACATCTCAATGGATTTTTACAACGGCGTATTGGTTACTGCGTGGGCGGATTCTTCCAATTCCACGGGTGATAATCCAAACGGCACATCGGGCCTGGACATCTACTACTCCAGAATTTTGGTCGCTATTCCAGAGCCTTCATCAATGTTTGTGCTCGCTCTACTAGGCGGTGGACTTCTTCAGCGTCGTCGCTCCAGAATCTGTTAGACTTATTCTGCGGATCGTGAAAACTCCAAACGCCCCTGCGAGACGCGGGGGCGTTTGTCATTTACCCACCGAACGCATAACGTTTTGACACCGGTATCTCCTTCGAGGCAGACTGATTGATTGGTTGGTTGCAATCATTTTTTGGTGCAAGGATTGTTGGGTACAGCCATTGCTGTCGAAAATTGCCGATTGCTTGGACGTCATTGAATCCAAGGGCATTGTTGAAGTTTCATTCTCGAACTGGTGAAAGATTGCCAGGTATGATTCGTTTAGGATGGTGAGCCTAACAAAGAACAAAACAAATCCAACGAGATTCAATCATGAAGACCGACTCAAACCGAATCAATTTCTTTTTCGCGTTAGTTTTCCTGTTCGAATTCATGTTGGCCTGTCCCCGCAGCATGCCTGGACAAGAACCTGCCGAGTTATCAGCAATTGAAACCAAATATGATTTCGTTGAAATTTGGGACGAACAAGGTCGTTCACGAGCAGATTTCCTAAATGAGATCACGAAATTGCCTGCGGGAATCTGCGAACAATCCTTGGTGCAAATGGGACACTTCGACGAAAACGAATTTCCTTTGGCGTCCGGTAAACTGTTGCTCACGACTCGATCCGCTCCCGATTTTCGCGACTCGCCGACGTATCAGCGACTGAAATCGGCCGGCCCGGAAATTAACGATGTCAAATGGGCGGCGTTAGTTGCCGCTGACTTACGCAGCCCGGAGGCACAGTTGTTACCAGGTTTTTTGCTGGCGCTGCAAGACAACGACAACGCGGAATTCGAGCGCATCTTGAAGGAAAAGCAAGTCGAGTTTGGTGTCTACGGCATCAAGGTCGACCCCGCCGAAGTCCGCGCTGCCTATGAAGTTTATCAGGCCGGCACAAAAGCGATTGCGAAACACGAAGTATTATCGGTACTCTATTTCGGTGAAGACGAAAGCTTGATCCGTGTCGCAGGCTTCATTGTCAGTCACTACGTGCAATCCCCGGACGATCTGGTCGATCTATTGCCGCTCCTGTTGCGAAAAAAGGCCAACGTTCAAATGGCCGTCGAGGTTTTCATCAAAGACTTTGAGGGCCAGATTGACTGGCAAAGCCAAGCCGAGTTTCTGCCTCAGCTGCTGAATAATCCCAATCCGTTCGCATCACTGTTGGTCGCCAAAATTCTGGACCAAACCAAAGTCGACCCCAGCATCATCCGACGATGCATGTTGAGTCGCAATCAGACGTTTCGCGAGATCTTGAAATCGCCAAATCTCATTGACGAAAAGTGTTTTCTAGTGTCGTTTCTTAATCGATACTCCGCAGAGCCGATTGAAACAAATGCTCAAGTGTGGATTCAGAAATTGAAGCAATAAGCCATTGCACAATTCGCAAGTTGGGACGAAACACAACGCGAAATTTCGATTTCGCGCCGGGACCAACTTTTACCTGAGTCGCCAGCTACCAATGCAAATAGTTCACAATTCCGTAATAGGCCGCAGCGCCGGCAAAATAACCGATCAACGCGAACGGTGAGATATGGACCATGTACCAAATAAAATTGATTTTTTCGAGCCCCATTGCCGCCACACCGGCTGCCGAACCGATAATCAAACAACTTCCCCCCGTGCCCGCCGTGTAGGCCAGAAACATCCAGAATTCATGGTCGCGAGGAAATTGGTACATTTCAATACCGGCTGCGACCAGCGGTACGTTATCAACCACGCTCGACAACAATCCGATCATGATGGCAATCAAATCGATATTGCCAACATAAGTGTCCAACAGCCCCGCAGCTTGAGTCAGGATTCCAGCTTGAGAAAGCGACCCGACCGCCAACAGGATTCCCAGGAAGAACAAAATAGTGCTCGAGTCTACCCGTTTGAGAATATCCAGAATATGGGTCGACGTTTTTGTGACGTGATCGAAATCGCGACGCAACAGCTCAGCCACGATCCACACAATACTCAAGCTTCCGAGAATACCCATGAACGGGGGTAGATGCGTAACGAGTTTGAAAATTGGTACCAGCAGCAGTCCTAAAATCCCAAAGGCAAAGATAACTGTTTTTGCTCGGGAGGGGACATTAAGCAATTTTTCGGTCGCTGATTCCTGCGGCCTTTGCACGTCCCCTTTCATAAACATAGAAATCAGCAACAGCGGAGCCAGAAAGCAAATCATGCTGGGGATAAACAGCCGGATCATGACCTCGACCACGGAAATTTTGTCTTTAATCCACAACATGGTCGTTGTAACATCACCAATCACGGTCCAGGCCCCGCCAGCATTGGCAGCGCAAACGATCATTCCCGCAAAGAACAACCGTGTCTTGTGATCGTCCACAAGTTTTCTCACCAGCGAGATCATTACGATAGTCGTGGTCAGGTTGTCGAGCACAGACGACATGAAAAACGTCAAAAATCCGATCAACCAAAGCAACTTAAGTTTGTTCGTGGCTTGAATTCGATCCGTGATCACTGAGAATCCACCGAAGGCGTCCACGATTTCGACAATGGTCATCGCCCCGAGCAGAAAAAACAACACCTGCGCGACCTCAGTCAGATTGTGCGCGAGCTGTCCTTCGATGATGTAATCCCGAACCAGATGCGAAGCGCCACCTTCCGCGGCGTGTTCCGCGCCCGATTCGCCCTCGACGACCGCGTTTGTCGCTGCATGTTCTTCGACAAACCATTTGGGAACGTCCGTCTCCTGTATGAACGACGTTCCGTTAGTGGCATACAAAGTCCAACACAATACTCCGGTAAACAATGCCGAGGCGGCCTTGTTGATATGCAGATTGTGCTCGAACGCAATTGCCAAATATCCAAGTACAAATACGATGCAAATAATGGTAGTGATCATCAATTTCTCTACGGCAAAGAACAATCGTCGTGAAACATCAAAGCTGAAGAGGATAGAAAATCTGCCGATTTTAGGAAAGGGGAATAGGCCATATGTTCCAACGAATTGCCCCACCCCGCCACTTTTGTTTATCGAGATATCCCTATTAGACCGGCATTTGGCGGTTATTTGAGCTCCCGCAGAACAACATTACTTTTTCGCAAGGCGGCGGCAATTGTTTCGCCTTGAGCAACCGAAACGATCGTGAGAGGCCAAAAGTCCCTCGCACCAACCTGATGAATTGATCGTTTAACGGCAATACCGGTTCAACGAAGCAGGCAATACAAGCCCGAAGCGCGAGCGAGTGAACGCGTGTTGCGGGAAAAGTTCACTTGCTGGCGCGACGGGCTTGTATTCATTGAACGGTATTGCCGTTAAACAAAACAGGCTCGCCAAACATCAAGAACCAACAGCCCGTGAAGCAGCGGGCTATGAGCAGCGGGCTATAATGCGATCAACAAGCAGAATGGCCAGAAATGCCGGCTATTCTGCCGCGGACTGTTTCTTGATTTCAATATCGCCAAACGAATTTTTGAGCGATATCTTGCGAGTGCTATTGTCCACCGACGCCAAATCCGATTTTTCGGTACCGTGCGAGATATCTACTTCCAGAATCGCTTCGGTCGATTCGGGCAGAGTCAAAACGAGATCGCTGTGGGTTGTCTCGGCGCGAATGGTTTGAAAATCGGAACCGATGACCGCAATTTCGACGCGGCCAAACTCGGACCAGACGGTGATGGATTCGCCCGCCGCAGCAATTTTGGTGGCTCCATGGCGATTGGTTGTTTTCAAATTGCCCGCTGAATCCGAGACCCTGATTTCGCCGTGACTATTTTCTATTTCGACATTGCCAAGCAGTTCCGACGCAACGATCGAATTATGAGTTGTATGGAGTTTGACCGACTTGCTGATGTGGTCGACTTCGATCCCCGTATGACTGGCTTGAATGGTCAAATCGCCATCGATATGGCTGGCAACGAAATCGCCGTGCGAACCGTCAAACAAAACCGCGCCCGTCGCCGATTCAATTTTCGAATTGCCGTGGTTGACGGTCAATTTCAAATCGGCAATTTTCGTGGCCGCGAAATTTCCGTGGGACAGTTTAACCGCGCCCTTGCCAGTGAGCTCCGACAGGGAAATGTCCCCGTGGCTGTTTTCTGCCGTCAATTCGGAATCGACTCCGGCAGCTTCCAGATTGCCATGAGCGTTGAGCAACTTGACTTGCAATCCAGCAGGAACGCGAATCGTCAAGTCCGACTTGACGCCATTCAAGTCCCGACTGGATTCCGGCATTACCAGTTTCCAGGATTGAGTTTCGCCAATCGTCTCGATATCCAGAAACATGTCGTCGAGATGGGTCTGCGCCATTTCATCGGAATCCGCCCAACAGGTTGCATCCCAGCTCCATCCCGTTTCGTCGTCGGTCGCGGGAACCAATTTGAGGTCGCCGAATCGATTTTCGACCTCAATTCGCTTGATACCATCGTCCAGCTTGCCGGTCTCGTGTTTTTCCTTTTTTGAACCCGTAAAATCGAACGAATAGCCATCGAAACTGCGGAAATTTACCTCACAACCGGTCAACAGACAGCACATCGCCATCACACAGAAAAAACGACTATAAAACTGGTTGAATTTCATCGCGATGGCTCCCATTAGAATTTGATGACTGGAGATGTTCGCCGACCCGACCTCGATCTTGCCAGCAAATTTCCCAGATTAATGGCGGCCAAACCATTTCAACCCATCGAACGGTAAATGCCCGGAAAAAATGGTCGTCGACCGTCGCATGTTGATAAATGAAACGGTCTGGTAAAATATTTTCAAGTTTATTTGGAAAGTCGGTTGGATTGAGGTTGACCCGCATAACCCATAAATTTTAGGTTACTGCACTGTGCCATGGAAGGTGCAATTCGTCGTCGTAACGAATCGCTCAACGCAAACGGAATTGAACTGCGGTTACGACTTCACGGCTGTGTTGAAATTCGATTTGCTGATAACGATTTCGATACGGCTGATTCGGTAGAGTTCGCTCTATCGCCAACACCTTCCTGGGTAGGCTGCGTCGGTTACAGTCGTTCACAGGGTTGGAATTTTCCATGTCGTCCGGTCTAAATTTTGATGTTAAGGATCGCATCAAACAGGCAACGAATATCGTTGAATGGATCGGGCATGATTTGCAACTGCGCCGTCAGGGAGCGGTTTTCGTCGGCCATTGTCCCTGGCACGATGACTCTCGTCCGAGTTTTCAGGTCAACCCCAGCAAACAGAGTTTCGTCTGTTGGCCCTGTGGTATTCGAGGGGATATTTTTGATTATGTAATGCGGCGTGAGTCGGTCGACTTCCGTGAAGCACTGGTGATTCTCGCCGAACGAGCTGGAATTCCGCTGCAAGAAAGCACTCATAAAATCGTCAAAGGAAGTGCCGACGACAAACAGACTTTGTACAAGGCCATGACTTGGGCCGAGCAGGTTTATCACGATTGTCTGTTAACTTCTGAGTCCGCCCAGCCAGTTCGAAATTACCTGGCCGAACGAGGAATCACATCGGAAACGATTGAAACATTTCAGTTGGGATTTGCTCCGTTGGCGTGGAGCTGGCTGGTGGACCGAGCGCGGGCAACCGAGTTTTCTCCAAAAATCCTGGAAGCTTGCGGTTTGATTACACCCACCGATCGAGGGAATTGGTTCGAGCGATTTCGCGGCCGAGTTATTTTTCCGATCCGCGATACCCAACAGCGCCCGATCGCACTGGGCGGACGCATTGTGCCGGGAATTTACGGCACGGAATCGGAGCCGCCGGCCAAGTATGTCAACTCCAATGAAACTCGCTTGTTTTCGAAAAGCCAGAATTTGTATGGTCTGAATTTGTATGTTCGCGATCCGGCGTCGCGCAATCGGAAACTGACAATCGTCGAAGGCTACACCGACGTGATTGCGGCGTATCAGGTCGGCTTAAGAAATGTTGTCGCTGCGTTGGGTGTCGCGATCAATGAACATCACCTGCGGTTGATGAAACGGTTCGCTGATCAAATCACGTTAGTACTGGATGGTGATGATGCCGGTCGAAAACGTTCCAACCAGATTCTGGATTTGTTTGTGGCCCAAGACGTTGATTTGAGAATCTTGACGTTGCCCGATGGCCAGGACCCATTTGATTTCTGTCGTCGCAACGGCGCCGCCGCGTTTCAACAACTTGTGGATCAGGCTCCGGACGCCATGGCTCACAAAATCCGCCATGAAACGGCCGGTATTGATCTGGTCAACAACACACATGCCGCCAATCAAGCGTTGGAGAACATCTTGAAGACGCTGGCCAAAGTGCCGGTGCAGATGTTCGCCGAATCACCTTCGTTGGGGTTGCGTCATGATCAATTGGTCACGCGATTGGCCCGACAATTCCAACTCGATCGGGAGCGTATTCGCCAACGGTTGAACGAATTGCGATCGGCGTCGCGTCCCATGATCAACCTCGTTGCGGCGGCCGCGCAACCGGTGCTCATCGATTCCTCACGCTGGGATCGCAAGGAATCGGAATTGGTACAGGTCCTGATCCAGGAACCGTCGCTACTGGATTATGCCATTGAAAACGTCTCGCCCAGTCTGTTTTCACCGGGTCCGTTGAAGCAAATTTACGAACACATGGAAGAATCATTTCATGTTGGAGGAGATGTCTGTTATGAACAGTTAATGTTGCAACTGGAAGACACCACATTGAAAGCGATCGTTGATCGCTTGCATGAGGAAGCGATCGCCAAAATCCAATTTATGAAATTGGGTGAACATCGTGACTTTGAATTGCCTCAACAATTCGAAGCGATTGTCCGCGCGTTTCGGAATTTGGCACACCAGTCCGGCGACCGGTCGGCGATCTTGCAATTGCAGGATCGTCAAATGGGGGACGAGGACGAGGCGGAGGCTTTGGCAGAACTGTTGAAGCTGACAAGACAACGACAAGGTCTGACGCCACCCACGGATGGGTAGCAACTTTGTCGACTGTTGATGACCCAATCATCAATAAATTCGCGCAAGCGAAATGGAATTCGCAGGAGGAAGATCCATGGAACTGTTGGAAAACGAACTTAACGAATTGATCCGCAAGGGTCGAGCTCAAGGATATTTAACATACGCTCAGGTTACCGATTACCTGCCCGATGAAGTCAATGGTGCTGAAAAACTGAACGGCCTGATTGCCGTGTTGGAAAACTCTGGCATCGAGCTGTGTGACCTGACTCCCGGAGGTGACAACGATGAACCAACGCCGGAACAAATTCTGAAATTTGAAGCTGAGCAAGAACCCGTTCCCGAATTCATCGGTAAACTCCCTCGTCCGTCGGACGATCCAATTCGGATGTATCTGAGCCAAATGGCGGTCATTCCGTTGTTGACGCGCGATGAAGAAGTCTCGTTGGCCAAACGCATTGAGATCGCTCGCAAACGCTACCGACGATCCGTGCTGTCGTGTAATTACGCGATGACGGCCACGTTGCATACACTGAAACGAGTACACGCCGGCGAACTGCCGTTCGACCGAACCATCAAGGTTTCGTTGACCGAGAACTTGCAAAAGGAACAAATCCTCGCGCGTATGCCCCATCACTTTCGCACAATGGACCATTTGCAGGCGGCGAACGAAACTGACTTCCGACTGCTGGTCAGCAAGAGTGTGGCGGTCGCCGAAAAAATTTCCGCGCGGCGCCGGTTTCTCAATCGTCGAGCGAAATTGGTGATCTTGATTGAGGAGCTCAGTCTGCGTTCGCGTCGAATCAGTCCGCTCATCAAGCAGCTGCGCCACTTCAGTAATCGGATGAAATTGATTCGCGAACAATTGGCCGATCCCCGCCAGTGTGATCTTTCGCTCGCCGATCAAAAACGATTGCGGGGCGAACTTTGTCGGATGGTCGTGCTGTGTCGCGAAAGTCCCAGCGGTCTGGAGAAACGGGTGACGGATTGCGAACGATTCTACACGGAATTTGAGAATGCCAAACGCCAACTGTCCAGCTGCAACTTGCGGTTGGTCGTTTCGATCGCGAAAAAGTACCGCAATCGGGGCATGAGTTTTCTGGACCTGATTCAAGAAGGCAATACCGGCCTGATGCGCGCGGTCGACAAATACGAATATCGTCGCGGTTTCAAGTTTTCCACGTATGCGACGTGGTGGATTCGGCAAGCCATCACGCGGGCCATCGCGGACCAAGCGCGCACGATTCGAATTCCCGTGCATATGATCGATGTGCTGTCCCGTTTGCGCAACATTCAGAAAGCATTGCTGCAAGAGACCCGCCGCAACCCGACCATGGAAGAAATCGCCAGCCGCGCACAAATGGACCTCGATGAGGTTCGACGCGTGCTAGATATCGGTCGACATCCAGTCAGTCTGGACCGGCCAGTCGGCGAAGGGGACGATTGCAGTTATGGTGAGTTCATCGAGGACGAAGCCAGCGACAATCCCGTTCGCATGGCAACGAACGGAATCTTGCGCGACAAGATCGAATCGTTGCTGAAAACTCTGACCTATCGTGAACGCGAAATCATTCGATTGCGATATGGACTGGGTGACGGCTATACCTATACGCTGGAAGAAGTCGGTCGAATTTTCAAAGTGACTCGCGAACGCGTCCGGCAGATCGAAGCCAAAGCGGTCCGAAAATTGCAAAATCCGGTTCGCAGCCAAGTCCTCGAGGGCTTCGTTCCCGACGCCAGTGTCGTACGATTTCCCAACTGTGATTTCGAGACCGCACCGGAGTTGGAAATCGAAGAATCGGCCTGGATTGAAGAGTCGCGAGCGGCTTAGCAACGCGCGGAAACCAAGGATACCCAGGGCGGACTCTGCGCTCTGCCCTGGGCTGGTTTGAAGTTGTCCCAATGTCATCCCAATTCAGCCGCGCTTAGCGGCGGCAGTTCGTAGCTGCGGGTGTCAACCCGCAGTTCCACCAACAGCCAAAAACCCAGCCGCGTTAGCGGCGACAGTCTTCCGACTTGGCAGCGATTTGGTCAATCGTCATCCCAATTCAGCCGCGCTTAGCGGCGGCAGTTCGTAGCTGCGGGTGTCAACCCGCAGTTCCACCAACGTCCAAAAACCCAGCCGCGTTAGCGGCGACAGTCTTCCGACTTGGCAGCGATTTGGTCAATCGTCGTCCCAATTCAGCCGCGCTTAGCGGCGGCAGTTCGTAGCTGCGGGTGTCAACCCGCAGTTCAACCAACAGCCAAAAACCCAGCCGCGTTAGCGGCGACAGATTTGCCGCTGATAAATGTCTGGCCGAATTGTTTTGCGACGACACCTGGATCGAACAACGACATGGTAATTCAATTGCGCATGGAAACCGATCGGAAACGCACCTGATTGAATTGACTTACTTTGATGATCGTAAATCGTAATACGACTTCGACCGTCTGCCGCCGACTTCGCGGCTAAACATTTGAGGACGGTTGTAAACTGCGGGTTGATACCCGCAGCTAATTACTGCCGCCGACTTCGCGGCTGAAAAATTACCGTTTCTATCGCGTCTAAAAGACCTCTGGCGGCATCGTGCGGTTCGCCAATGTTTCCAACAGTTGGTGCGCAAATATTGCCAACAGATGGTTCGCCAATCAATTTCAAAATTGCACGGAAACGACTTCGCCGCCACTGCGCGTGGCGAGTCCTCGCATCGTGGCGTCGTCGATCCCGTAGGGAATTAAACGGACCGAACCATCGGCCAACGCGAAATGGGCTCCCATCCAGTGGTAGCTCCAGAAATGAAGCGCATCACACTGCTCGTTGCGACCGGGTCCATAGCGATAGGGGCCGGGCGGACAATCTTTCAGGTAGGTGCCGGTCCCTTGACCACCCGGTGCTGTGGCTGGATTGAGCTCTGCCACTCCTAGCGTCACATCGCCCGTCGAGATACTCCCCGAACCGGTCGCATACCACCAGCCGTACCAGAAATCGGCAGACGGCGGACGTTCGCCAATCAGCAGCGTGTTCGATTGTCCATCGGCAATCTCGCCCAGTCGAGTCGATTGACTGGCATCGTGTTGATGAGTGGTTACAGTGCCCGATGGCTCTACGGAAAGACAGAAGAGAGCAAAACCGTCAAATCGCCCATCGCCTAAACACAAACTGGCAATTAACTGGACAGCGCCAGTTTCTCTGAGTAGATCTTATCATTGCTTGGGTTTTGTGGCTACGGATTTGATTTTATCCGAATCAATGCCGCGTGCTTGGAGTCGTTTTTTTCTGGTTTTTTGATGTGAGGTTGAAGCGACGGCGTTACGTTGTTGGTAGTAACTGATACGATCAAGTTCGTCTTGCAGTTTCGCCTTGCGGGTCTTGGGAGGTAGCCCTACCGTCTGTAGGTACCAGCTGGCCGCGCGACGCACTTGCTCCATGGTCAGCAGTTCGCCGCCGGTGACCAACTTGGAGGGCGAGAGTTTCTGCCGCACCCGCCCACAAAACAATTGGCTGAGAATCGTCACATAGAGGTGGCGGTGAATGCAACGCCAACCACGGCATTCGAACTGATCCCAGCCCAACTCTTCTTTGACTTCGCGGAAGCAACCTTCCACTTGCCACCTTCCAAACGCGATTCTTAACAAGTCACGAAGCGTCCAGCCGTCGCGGCCAGGCACCCGATTGCTGAAGAAGTATTTCATTTCGCCGGTCAACACATGTCGGGCGACCAGCAACGTGCCTTGATGGCTGACCAAGTCAGCAGTATGGGTCTTTCGCCAGCACGTTTCCCATTTGATTTCCCAGACTTCTGGCCCCTTGCTGGTGTCTTTGATACGGTATCGCTGGGCACGTTGCTGGTTGAACTTGGGCGAGTACGTAGCCAAGTTTTGAACCTCGCTTGGTTGGGCATCGCGACGTGCATAGCGCGGATGGCGCTGGGGTCGGCCGGTTCGGTTTGGGGGCGGTTTTCGCAGCACTTGGGGTCGT
>JANNPW010000139.1:0-27160 GCA_031400405.1 Mariniblastus sp. | reverse complement strand
ATTTTCTATTGCGCCAATCTTGTTCCGTTCATGGCTTGTTTTGCGGGGCAAAGCCCCAGCCGTTTTCATAGCCCAGGCTGAAGGCCTGGGAATCGCGTCAACGAAACACAAGGGCCAATGGCCCGCCAGTTTACCAACCATCCACAAATTGCCGGGCCTTTGGCCCTGTGGTTGGTTGTTCTTTCTGTTACCCAGGCCTTTAGCCTGGGCTAGGCAAACTTCTGGGCCGTTGGCCCGAATTCAATTTCGACGGCGGAGTAAAAACGGTTGCACGAAACACGATGTCAATACCGAATTTTTAGCAGTCCAGCATCAGGCCAAGTTTTGAGTTACAACTAAGGAATTGTCCCGAATTAACTTCCGCTACCATCAAACCGCGGCACTTAATTCGGGACAATTCCTCAGAACTGATTCGCAATTCGCTTTAGATTTTCGAACGCTTCGGCTGGATCAAAATTTCCATTGCAACATGATCAAGGCGATCACGGCCAGACTAATTCCCGCGACCGTTCGCGTTGCGAGGCGTTCCTTCAACAAACCGGTTGCAATCAAAGTCGTCAACACAATAGCGCCGGCGCTGGTAACCGTAAACACGATGAAACCGGAATAATACTTCAAGCAGATCAGGACAAATTGGGTTTGCAGCATATTAGCCACCCCCATGACGGTGCCGAACAACAGTTCACTCCGACTGATGGCTTGCCGCCGGTAAATCAACACGACCGCCGAGGGAATTCCGGCCATGACAAATGCGGCAAACACAAAAGTGGGAAATTGCTCGGGTACGCTCAGGTGGCGGACGGTTTGTTGCAACAGTCGGCTGCAGCCGCATAGGCCGAAAAAAGCCAACAAAACCATCGGTGTCAACCAGCGTTTTTCCTGAACGGCTGACTTGTTTTTTTGAAAACCGATCAATAACAATGCCACAATGGCCAATCCGATACCGCACCATTGCTGTACACTGGGGACTTCATCCCAAATCCAGGTCGCCAACGTGATCGGAAACATCATTGACAACACACTCACGACCGTTGCGCTGGAGGCCCCGACGACACGAATTGCATAGATTACAAAAAAAAACGCAATAAAATAGATGACACCCATCGATCCGCCCGTGACTAACGCGCTGGGAGAGATATCAGATAGACTATTTCGGAGGAATAGTGGAGCGCTGGCGAGTGCGGCGACAATGTAATTGATATTACCGATTGTGATTACATCTTCACTTCGGCGGACCTGAGCCCATTTAATGAAGAGTGTAAACGTCGAGGCGAAAATGATTTGTAGTAACAGGTAGATCAAATTTCTTACTCTTCAATTTCGAAAATAGATTTGGCGAAAAAAATGGATGTTAAAAAAATTCTTAAAGGCGAATTGCCGCTTCAAACCGAGACCAATTTCTTCATTCTGGTCAATGTGTTGGATGTGTTTATGACCTATATTCTGTTGATCAACGGAGCGATGGAAGCCAATCCACTTGCCAACTACGTCTTATTGCGGTGGGGATTTGTTGGCTTGATCGGTTTCAAGTTGTTGATCGTGGCGGCAGTTTGCATTATCGCTCAATTGATTGCGACGCGTCGATTGGGAACCGCCCGGTTTTTGTTGATCACTGGCATTTTAATCGTAAGTGCGGTGGTGGTGTATAGCGTCCGGCTTTATTACTTTCATTTCGGCTCAGTTCCAACCGAATTGATTAACTAAGCACCGAGTGGAACTCAGTTGGCAAACACCGTCCAGCCAGTCCTGCCAGTTTCGACTGGCAGTGCCGCTTAATCCCAAATATCGAGCATGACCGGGAGTTTCTGAATCGATGGCCGTCAAAGGCTGCCCCAAATCGGCTTGGACTGCTGTTACTGTCGAAGGGTCAACACAAAAATGGCGTCTTCCGTATCGCCATTCAGCTCGATGGTAGACTCCGAGTCGTAATTGAAATCGTAAATCGCGGTCAGGCTAAACTCTGGCACCTGCGTCAGCAGTCTTTGAAACTGAGCCACGTTGTAGGTCCGAAACTTCACCTCGTCGACAATGCGGAATTTGCGTTTTGGCGTTTTCACGCAAAACGACATGCCATAGGTCTCGAATCGTTTGCGATGGTTTCGTTCCAGAAACCACATCCGGCTATCGACTGACAGACTTCCGCGACGTGCCAACCAACATTCTTCGTCCTCATCATCGCTGACGGCCGGTGAAAGATGAAATCCCACGACATAAACTCCGCCAGTGCTGATGGCCGCCGCCATACATTTTAGATGTGCGATCGCGAGTCGGTCGGATTGCAAATGTCGAAAACTATTGATGGTATTGAACGCGGCATCGACCCGTTTGTGCAGGACAAAATCAGTCATATCACCAACTTGGGCGGTCGGCTTGATTCCGTGACGACTCAATCGCTGGTTGCAAAACGCGACGGCTTTGGAATTCAAATCATTGCCGGCAACGGTGTAGCCAGCCTTGGCGAATCGGTACAACAGGCGTCCGGTTCCACACGCAGGTTCAAACAGACTCCTTACTTTCCGACGCACATGCTTCTGAAACACGGATTCGAGAAATTCAAACTCCGGTTTCCATTCGGCGGCAAAAATCAGATCGTAATATTTAGGATAATCGTAGATGTGGTCGTAAATTTCAAGCATTAAAAAAATTCAAATCGCGGCAAAAGGAGGGGCCAGGGATGCGGGTCGAGGCGTTCAACCTTAATTCGACCCTCATCCCTTTAGAGCAATCGTGAAGTTCATTTTTCCTGCAATAGTTTTTTAATGGCTGCGGCGACGACCTGGTCTGTTTTCGCCCCTTCCCAATTCAATTCACCTTGCCACCACATGCGAATGTAGCCTTGCTTGTCGATTACATAAACGGTGGGCCACATCGTGTTGCCCCAAGCATCCCAGTTCTTGCGTTCTAAATCGATGAGCACTGGAAATTTCATCGCGTCTTTTTCAGCAGCTCTGCGAACCTGAAGGGGATCCGATTCAGCGGACGTTTCAGGAGTTTGAATTCCGATTAACACGACATCTTCATTTTTGAATTGATCCGCCCATTCGTTATACCGACCAAAATTTCGTTGGCAGTTAATACACTGAAAGGCATAAAAATGTACGACAACGACTTTGCCGCGCAACTCACTCAAGGTACCTGGATTGGTGCCAAACCATTCGGCAGAACTTACCAACTCGGGCGCCAACGGATAGATTCTTTCGCATTTGGAAAAATCAAACAGCGTACCCAAAACCTGCGTTAGTTTCTGTCTTTGGGCCGGTTTCAGCGTATCTTGACTGTCCTGAATCTCAATCTTGCGGGCCTCTGTCAATCGTTGTTGGGCCTTTTCAAATATTGCCGGGTCCTTGTTGGTTTGGCTGAGCTTCTCAATTTCCGAGCTGACTTTTTCGGTGTCTGAAATCATGCTGTCGATTTCGGCGATCTGCGGCGGAGTGAGTTCCAAAAACTTTGCGACATCGGGTCGCAAAAGTAAACGCGATGTTTGCAACTGCAATTCTAATTGTTGAATTCGGCGAACGATTTCATCGGGCAACTGGATCGACAATTGTTGTAGCAAGCGAGCCTCCAAATCGGCGACGACCTTTCGCTGTTCCGGGATTGGCAAATTGCGAGCTCGCCACCACGGTCCATCAATTTCGGCAAGCGACGCTTCTAACGCTTTGACTTGGTCCGCGGACAAACCCAATTCGGTTTGGACTTCGGCGGCATGAATCAGGGGCAACAAGGTCTGAGTGACTCGCAGATTCGCGGAATCGACCGGTTGCCAAAGTGGGGGCAGTGCCGCACCCGAGGATTTCGATTGACTCGCATCCTGTTGCAGCAACAGCAACGACCCTACATAGCCGTAAGACAGCGAGGCGTCGGAGCTAAGTGTTGATACTGATAAAAAAAGAAAAAATAGTTTTGCCTTCAGCCCATTGGCACGCAAGTACGACTCGAACATTCGTTCTCCTGACAGGTGATATCTGGTTGCCCCATTTTTCACGCTTCGCCCACCAACATAACGCTTGCCGTTCCGTCCTGCAACGGATAATCCGCACCAAAAAAACTGGAATAATTGCCAGTGAAAATGAGTACGGTGTAATAAATGTCCTGCTACAATGTAAACTCGCAACAGTGGCAACGAGTGCGTAAATCGCGCTTCACCCCACTGCTTTCCTGGAATGGACCAATTCTGGATGAGTTGGTTGCAATTAACATGACCTTTAACTTTAGATTCTATTAGGAGTACGTTGCATGTCTCAAACCAATCGACGCGAATTTGTGAAATCCACTGCGGCTTTGGGGGCCGGCGCGTGGGTCTTTGGCGGAATCTCCCCGAAACGCAGTGTCTCGGCCAACGAAGAAATTCGCTTCGCCTGCATTGGCGTCGGTGGCAAGGGCGCGAGCGACTCCACCGATGCGGGGCAGCACGGTAAAGTCGTCGCCATGTGTGACATTGATGAAGAGATACTGGGCAAGAAGAAAGAAGAATTCGCGAATGCAAAAACTTTTTTTGATTATCGCAAAATGCTGGACGAACTCGAAAACGATATCGATGCGGTAACCGTCAGCGTTCCGGACCATTGCCATGCGGTGGCTGCCTTGCATGCGATGCGAATGGGGAAACATATTTATTGCCAAAAACCGTTAACGCACTCCATTGAAGAGGCGCGTCTAATGGGAACCGTGGCCCGGGAGAAAAAAATGGTGACCCAGATGGGTAACCAAGGGACCGCCGAAAGCAACCTGCGCGAATCTGCCGCGCTGATTCGCGCCGGAATCGTCGGAATCGTCAAGGAAGTTCATGTTTGGACCAATCGTCCGGTATGGCCGCAAAGTTTTGGACTTAAGGTCGCGGAGAGTGATCCGCCTGCGCACATCCATTGGAACGAATGGCTCGGACCGGCCAAGAAACGACCGTACAGTGCCGAGGTACACCCGTTCAAATGGCGCGGTTTTTGGGATTTCGGAACCGGGGCACTTGGTGAAATGGCTTGTCATACATTGAACATGTCCTACATGGCTTTGGATTTGAAGTTCCCGACTTCGGTCGAAGCGACGTCGGAGAAACACGATGGAAATTGTTACCCGGCTTCTTCCAAAATTGTGTTTGAATTCCCGGCACTTAACGGTCGTCCCGCCTTAAAAATGGTGTGGTACGACGGTGGCGAACGTCCGTCCGAAGAACTCATGGCCGATTTGCCAAAAGTAAAAGCGGACGGCGATCGCATGCAACATTTCACGAGTGCCGCATTGGTCGTTGGCGACAAGGGAAAATATTATTCCCCCGGCGATTACGGCGGCGAACCACGAGAAACCGGATTGATCGTCGACGGTGAGTTTACTGCTCAGCGAAAAATCACTCGTCCATCTGCGCAAGATGGCGATAGCCCATTTGCGAAATTCAAAAATATTGACTTCGTAAAATCGCCCGGTCACTTCACCGAATTTGCCAACGCCATCAAAGGACAAGGCCAGACCGTTTCCGAATTCGTGAATTATTCAGGACCGTTAACCGAAACGATCTTGTTGGGCAACTTGGCGGTCTGGTCCGGCAAGAAAGTCGACTGGAACGCCAAAGAGATGATTGCTGCCAACGCTGACGAAGCCACTCAAAATATGATTCGACACGAATACCACAACGATTACTCGATTCAAGAAATGGCCGGCGTAACTCGGTAGTCCAACTTCAAATCAACGAACGGTAAGCTAAATTACAGTTGTTGCGAAAAAAGACCAAAGCTCGGCTCGATTCGTTTCGAGTCGGGCTTTTTTTCGGTTGGCCTAGAAACAGAACCGGTGAATAATAAACGTTGTTAACCACTTTCAAAAATGGGTAGGACGCATGAAGACCACGAGGCTTGTATCAGTACTATCGTTCGCTGTGTTTGCATTTCTGTCGCTGACCAACGATTGTTTGGCTCAATTGCCCGCCCAGCCGCCCGCGGAACCCGGTGAGCAAGCACCCAAAGCCAACGAAGCAGAACAGACCGGCTCCGAGTCGAATCCAATACCCGCCGCACAACCCAACCAGGAAGTAGTCAAAATGGAGAAAGCAACGTTTGGGGGGGGCTGTTTTTGGTGTACCGAAGCGGTGTTTCAACAACTCGAAGGCGTTGAATCGGTGAAGTCGGGCTACATGGGCGGCAACGTCAAAAATCCAACATATGATGATGTCTGTACGGGTCTAACGGGACACGCCGAAGTGATCCATATCGAATATGATCCGGCCAAGGTGACCTTTGATGAATTGCTGATGGTGTTTTGGAAAACGCACGATCCGACAACTTTGAATCGGCAAGGTCCCGATATCGGCACTCAGTATCGTTCGGCGGTTTTTTACCACAGCGAGGAGCAGAAACAACTTGCCGAGTCCTACAAGGAAAAACTCCTTGAGGCCAGAGCTTTTCGCCGCATCACGACCAAAATCGAACCGGCGTCCGAGTTGTATGTAGCCGATGACTACCACCAAAACTTCTTCAACAACAACCCAAAAAATCGCTACTGCCAAGCGATGATTAATCCGAAATTGGACAAATTGAAAGAAGTGTTTGCGGATAAACTGAAGAAAGAATAATTTCCGCCAACGACGATTTGGAACGATGGGAGAAGTCTTGATCGCCGGACTTTCGATTAGAAGTAATTGGTAATCAAGGCTGGGATCCAATCGCGAAACGTCGATTAGAGGACGATGTCAAGCGATTCAGATGTACAAAAGCTAACGATCGCGATTATCCCACTATAGCCGATCGATCGAGGTTTGAATTACACTGGGTGAATGATCAAATTCTTTCTAAAATTTCTGCTCGTGGTCGCGATTCTGGGTGGGCTGGGTTATGCTGCGTATCTACCCATTCAAAAGTATCTGGCCGAGCGAAGCAAACCCAAATGGCGAACTGCCACGGTAGATGTCGGTGGCATTACCAAAACGGTTAATGCCACTGGAAAAATCAAACCTACGAAATCGGTCCAGGTCGGCACGTTTGTGTCGGGACCAATCCTCGAAATGTATGTCGAGTTCAACCAGGAAGTCAAACAAAACGAACTGCTTTGCAAAATTGATCCGCTTCTGTACGCCGCCAATGTGGCGCGCGACAAAGCGTCGTTGGCGTCCCGCAAGGCCGAGGTAAAACGGGTGGAAGCCCTGTTGCAACAAGCCCGCAATGACGAGACTCGCGCTGCGGCACTGCGTGAAGAGAACGTCGACTTCATTGCTCAATCCGAGCTCGACCAGGTCAAATTTAATCGCATGTCACTGGAAGCTCAACTATCAATTGCCGAAGCTTCGATCCTCGGTGCTCAAGCGACATTGGACAACTCACAGGCCAGCCTCGACTATTGCGAAATACGTTCTCCGGAAGACGGAATGATTATCGACCGCAAAGTTCAACCTGGTCAAACGCTCGCGGCGCAATTTCAGACTCCCGAGTTGTTCATCGTCGGAGTTGGCTTGCGCGAAAAGATGCATATTTTTGCCGATGTCGACGAATCCGAGATTGGCATGATTCGCGATGCCGAGAAATCCAAACAACCAGTGTCCTTTACGGTCAATGCCTATCCCGACGACGTGTTCCATGGCAAGATTGAAGAGGTTCGCTACAGCTCAGCGGAATTGCAGAATGTCGTTACCTACCCCGTCGTGGTTGGGTCGCCGAATCCTGATTTGAAGTTGTTGCCCGGGATGACGGCTGATCTGTCGTTTCAAATTCGAAAAATCGAAAACGTCATTCGTATTCCAAAATCCGCTTTGCGATTTTATCCACCCAATGTCAAATGGGTTCATCCGGATGATCGGCATTTGCTGGAGGGAGCCGAGTTTGCCAAAGCCGTCGTCGATGAAACGACGTCGGAAGTCGAACTGTCTCAAACCGAGCAGGCCCTGCGGTCTCCAACACTTAAACAACGACATGTCTGGAAGCTCGAGGGAGACCTGTTGAGAGCCATCGAAGTTACGATCGGCTTGAGTGACAATCAATACTCTGAATTGTTGTCGGGGGATTTGAAAGATGGAACGGAATTGATTATCGGACAAAAAACGACTGGGGAGCAGTAACAGCCAATGGGAAATTTCGCAATACTTTCGATTGCTTTACGGGCCTTGATGAAAAACAAGATGCGCGCGGGACTTACCGTGTTGGGCGTCGTAATCGGCATTGCGGCGGTCACCACGATGGTCTCAATCGGGCAAAGTGCCAGTGCACTCGTGCAAGGCGAATTGGAAAGTTTCGGGACCAATGTAATCGTAATTCAGCCCGCCGAACGCCGCCGAGGGGGAGTGCGGACGGGACGGGTAAGTACCCTGACATCGAAAGATGCAACCGCCGTTGCCGCCGATTGTCCATCGATCTTGGCCACGACACCGCTGGTGGGAACGTCGGGCCAAGTCATATTCGGGAATTTGAATGTTACGCCCAATGAAATGTTTGGCGTCGGCGAAGATTACCTGGTCGTTCGCAATTGGCCGATTAAGTATGGTGATTTTTTCGATCGTTCCCAGATCGAAAAAGCCGAAAAGGTTTGCGTGATTGGCAATACCATCGTGACCAAACTGTTTCAAACAGCCAATCCCTTGAATCAAAAAATTCGCATCAACAACAAGCCTTTCACGATTATCGGCGTCCTCGAAACCAAAGGGGCCAATATGGTCGGACAAGATCAGGATAGCATTATTGTGATGCCGTTCTCGACTGTCCGGCGAACCCTCAACGGATCCATGTTTGATGATGTCAATGTGATTATTGCGTCGGCGGTTTCACCCGAAAAGATGGCCACTGCACCCGATGAAATCAAGCAGGTCTTGCTCGATCGGCATGGGATCGGGCTGGAACAGAAACCGGATTTTGAAGTTCAATCGACCACGGAAATCGCCAACATGTTGGGTATGATCACAGGAACAATGACATTGATGCTGGCTTCGATTGCTGGGATCTCGTTGTTGGTCGGAGGCGTAGGAATTATGAATATCATGCTGGTTTCCGTGACGGAACGGACTCGCGAAATCGGAATTCGGATGGCTGTCGGAGCGCGATCTCGAGATATTCTATGGCAATTTCTGGTGGAGTCGGTTTTGTTGTCTTGCATCGGTGGAATGATCGGGTTCGCGCTGGGCATCGGGGCCTCGGTGGGCATCACAACGGTAATCAATGCGTTTACAACAGGAACTCAATGGCCCATCATCGTCTCTTTTCCGGCAGCGATTGTGGCGTTCCTGTTTGCGGCGGCCGTGGGTGTATTTTTCGGATTCTATCCGGCCCGACAGGCTAGCCGGCTCGATCCGATCGACGCTTTGCGATACGAATAAACAGCTGGCGCTGCTCGAACGGTAGGCCCGCTGGACTGCGAACCCGTAGTGATCGGATTCAATTTACAATGGATATTGGATCAGCGGTCGGCGGCGGGTTTTGGTTCGAGCGATGAGTCCGGTTTTGATTCCAGTAGTGAATCCGGTTTTGAATCCGGTTTTGTTTTGGGTTTCGACTCTCGTCGGGTGTCGAGGTCTTCCAATTCAAACGCTTCGTCCGAGGAACTGGCCGATTCAACATACCGATCATCGGTGCCATCCAATCCCGTGCTTCCCGGATAAAGTTCCTGGCTGCCAACGAGTCCTAGTAGACCAACCGGGCCGAGCGATCCGTATCTCTCTTCCACGAAGCGAACTCCGTGAGTCTCAAGTATGGTACCGGTTTGCCGCTCGACGTTGGCCAATTCTGAATTGTATTGGGTAATCGAGCGCGCTTCCTGTGAAACAGCGTTACCCCAATCGGTGATGGCTTGCAACGCGTTGATAAATTCGCGACGGCCCGACATGAATTCGCCGAACTGGTTTTCAAAATTGAGCCGCGCTGCTTCCCGGGCTTCCTGAAACGCGAGGTATTGTTCAAAGAACTGATCAAGGTTGCGGTAGTTAATGGTCAATTGATGAACCATTTGATGGATCCCTTGATCCAAATTCACTCGATCGCGAGCGATAATCAACTCGCGTTGCCGTAACGTGGCGCGGCCTTGCCTCAGTCCCAGCGGGACGGAAAAATTTACGCCCAAATTAAACCCGGCGAACCGCCCGGCGTCATTGGGAAGGTTTGCCCCGTTGGGCATCGTGCCGCTCAAACCATCCCACCGATAATTGGCGATTCCGTCGAACTGAGGTCGCGACTGATTCGCGGCTTGTATCAAGTTTTGTTGATCGGCTTCCAGAATGAGTTTGAGTTCAATAATGTCCGGGCGATATTCGATTGAAATCGCGACGATCTCGTTCCAGTCGAAGTCGATTTTTTTCAGGACCGGCAATGACGTGGGCACATAAATGCTCGTGCTGGAGGGACCAATGCCCATGACATTTCGCAAGGCCGTTTCGGAGAGAATCAAGTTGCCCCGCGCTGTAATCAAACCGGCTTTAAAATTTGCCAGCGCCGAAAGAGCTTGGGCGACATCGGCGGCTCTCGCCAATCCTTTTTCTTTGCGGGCCAGCGCGCGTTCATACGCAAACTCGGCCTGTTCGATTTGTTGTTGCCGCGCCCAGACTTCGACACGCGCGGCGACCAGATTCCAATAGGCCGCGATCACGCTGCGGACCAGTTCCTGAACGGAGTCTTTGAACTGGAAGAATGATCGTTCGGTATCGATGCGCGCCACAACCACCGGTGCCAGGTTTGCCGCTCGGCCAGCACCGCGCAGCATCGGCTGTCGCAGCGTCAGCTCGGCGAACGAGCGATATTCGGGCTCCAGCGGAAACACACCTGGCTCGAAGTACGAACCAATTGCATTGGCATTCAGTCCGGCCGTCCCACCATTGAACATCCGTTTGGACAAACCGACCGAAGTATTGATTGAGTCGGTGCTCGATCCCGCCAGAATCGCCTGAGTCGGATCCAGCGGATCGAAAATAGCACCCGGTCGATCCGTTTTGTTCATCGTCGAGCTGATGTCGATTGTCGGATCAAAAACGGCGGTTTGTAAATCAATGCCGGTGTTGGCGAGCGAGATATCGTAGATCGTGCGGCCACTGGACGTCGCCGAGACTCCGGTCAACACTCGAATTACATCGGCGTTTTGCAGTGCAATTTGAATGGATTCGTCCAGCGAAATCGGCTCTTCCAGACGGTCATCAACGACTGTGGCGACGGTATAGGGTAATGGCGCATCGGGCACAATCAATGCTGGCAGGGATTCCGGACTGCGGACCTCGATGGACCGCTGCTCGGGGAAAACTCGCAAAAGCCGTTCCTGGGCAGAGACCAATGGGGATGGCTGACCCATACAAATTAGCAGGGTACCGAATAACGTCAGCGAACGAATCAGGCTTTTTTGCATCGTAACGAATAAATCGGATACACCAATTCCCGTTATCGAGCCGAATTTATGGCCTGTTCCGGATTTTTCACTCGTCGGAGGGATCTTGGTAGGAATGTAACGATTGTAGCGCCTGATCGAAGTTGGTAGTGTCGCAAATAACGCTACCATCCCGCAACACAATCGTTCGACGGGCATGTCGCGCGACGTCCTGGTCATGGGTCACAAGAATAACGGTGAGATTCTTTTCCCGATTCAGTTTTTCAAAAATCCCGATGACTTCGCGGCTGGTTTTCGTATCCAGGTTGCCAGTCGGTTCGTCTCCCATCAAAATGGCGGGTTCGTTCACCAAAGCGCGCGCGATGGCGACGCGTTGCTGTTGGCCACCCGAAAGTTGCGAGGGATGGTGATCCAGACGGTCACCCAGTCCCACCAACTCCAGCATTTCTCGCGATCGTTTTCGTCGCGAGCGAGGCGATACTCCTTTCGTATAAATTAAAGGCAATTCGACATTTTCCTCGGCCGTAGTGCGGGCCAATAAATTGAAATTCTGAAAAACGAAACCGATCTTGCGATTGCGAATGGACGCACGTTGGTCACGGTTCATCGCGACCACTTCTTCTCCATCGAGCAGGTAACTCCCTTCCGTAGGGCGATCCAGGCAACCCAGGGTATTCATCAACGTCGATTTGCCCGAGCCCGATGGACCGATCAGGGCAACGTATTCGCCGCGTTCAATGTTAAGCGTGGTGGCACGCAACGCATGGACTTTGATCTCGCCCAAATCGTATGTCTTTTGCACTCCACGCAATTCAATCAATGGCAAAGTTGGCTCCTCGACGTGAAATGCGGCATCAATTCCCAACTCAACATTGAATGAACGGGACTCTGGAAAGGTTTGACAACAACGATTCCAGTGCGATTGTCAATTTACCAATAGCTCAACTGGACGATGATCGCTGGTCGTGGCGTCATCCGGAAAATCGTTAGGGCGAACGATCACGTTGCAACGGGTTTGCCAGGCTTTGGCCGATCCAGCGATGAACGCAAAATCCAACAGGCTGCCGGGGTAGTCGTCTTGGCCGTCAGCTTGTGCGGGATTGTCGAACCAATTGGTATCAATCAACTCGACGGGCTGGACCCACTGCCAGATATCATCCTTCAACATTTCACGGAAACCTTCGTTTCCATTCTGGTCGGCGAAAACATAATCGAAGTTGTAATCTCCCAATGCGATAATGGGCAGGTTTTGATTTCGTGCCCATTCGACCAATTGTTGAGCCTGTTTGGTACGGACATCCGCTTTGCCGCGGGCCAGATGATTGACCATGACCATCAATTCGGTTCCCGAATTGCGTTCACGTAAATGAACGACCAACGGTGATCGGTAGCGAAGTTCGAAATTGATTTCGTCCAGTTCAAAACTTCGGACCAGCTCGAACCGTTCTCGGTTGTACAGGATTTGCATGCGATCGGTGTTGCCGGATTTCGTTTCGACGGACGCAAATGTATCGCCCAGCGCCGCTGAGAAAGTCGAGAACGCGTCCGGCAAAACCTCGGTCAGCGCGAACAGATCATAGCCGGCAAACTCCCTCAATTGTCGCGCAATGACCTGGGGATCACTGCCGTCGGATTCCACATTCCAGCACAGAAACTTTGTCGACAGCGGTCCGGAAATTTCGGCAGCAACTTTCACAGCGGGGGTTTTCGTCGCCAGTGCCGACTGGGCTGCGGCAATCTGTTGCTCGGCGTCTAGCAAACGAGCCGCCGTTTCGGCGTGCAGTTTTTCCTCATCCGCGACCCGTAGCATCGCCGCCAGATATTTTTCTTCGGTGGTTTTCGCCTGTTGTTCGGCTGCCAAAGCACGCTGTTCAAACGCTGCCGATTCCGCAGCGCGGGCACGGTCCTCGGCGTCCTTCGCTTGCTGGGCAGCAGATTGTGATTTGGTACTGAGTCCTGAATTGCTAGCCCCAGGTTTTTCGCAACCGACAATCATGAAGGTCGACAAAACATAGAACATTAAAATAGTATGGAGTTTCGTCATGGTCGCCGTCTTTGCGATCTGGAGATCGATCTGGAGGTAATTTTTGTTCAATCTGGATGTAATTCTAGTTTACCAAGTTTTGACTTCGATGGTTTCGAGGAATCAAACTCAGAACAACAGGTTGTGTGACACTTACTCGGTGGCTTGTTCGGCCGGCAGAAGTCTGGCTATTGCCTCGGGTTGCACAACAAAACGGCTGAAAGCGTTTCCGCTTTCAGCCGTTATGGAAGACTGGTTGTATCGGCTGGCTCCGGTGCGAAGACCAAGCCTGTAGAAGGTCTACTCGCCCAATTTGTTCTACGCTTGGCGACGGCGCCGAATCAGCCCGGCAGTCAGGGCCAAACCGAATACAAAGGCCCCGGAGGGCTCCGGAATCGCGGTCGTGATGCGCCACGAAAATCCGTAATCGGTGGCCAGATCGCCCCTGATGCGGAACGTATAATTGCCCGCCGCCAAATTAGTCAAAGACAAATGTTCGTAATTGTACGCCGTGCTCAAACTGCTTTGCCTTAATGAGCTTGCAAAATTACCCACGGTGTACATAAACGTACCCGATGAATCAAACAGCTCCAAATCCAGATTGGCGACGACGTGAGTCAAATCAAACGCACCGGTGAGCGGATTATCTGTGACTTCAGCATTCCACACCAACGCGGCAGAAAGCTCCGTTAGCGTTTGCCCAGCGCCAATTTCGAAATCGTAAAACAACTGGCTGCCCGTGAAATTTCCATAATCCCAGCCCAACAATCCGATATTGGTCGCCGGATCAGATGTGGAGGCAGCGAATTCGCCACCTCGAAAAATGTGGTAGCTATTTTGAATATTCAACTCTCCGAATCCGAATACTTCATCGACGGGACGAGTCGAATTACGATCCCACGCTGCGCCGAATTCTTCCTTCGTAGCTCCAGCAAACAAAGTTGATTTGATCACTTCATTTTGGCCACCATTATTGGCATTGCCAAATCCATCGAAGCCAGCAGCTTGTTGCAGCAGCGCTGCGGCGGCACCCACAACGGGAGTCGAGAAACTGGTCGGACCGGCCAGCGGCACGACAATATCTGGCTTGAAACGTCCTGCACCATAATCAGTTGTCATACCACGCGAATGTTCACCGTCGGAGCGTCCGACGGTGATGCCATTGTAACTATGTCCCCAAATATCCGTCGTTGCTGTAGCGGAACCATTATTTGCGCCGGCGACTGCAATGGTATTATCGCGATTGATTACGAAGTCGTAACGCCGCAGCAGATCAATCTTGATACCGACGGGAGAAACATTTCCGACATAACTGTGATTGCTGACGTTATATCCTTGCGCGATAGGGGCCGGTGTTCCCAATATTCCAGCTCCCAGAATACGGTTGATGTAATCGTTTGCGTCCGCCCCAGTGATATTGGTGATTCCCGGCGCAATACTTGACAGCTTTCCGTAGAAGTTGAGCCCGACGGCTGTTGCATGACCATTGAACCCAGCGTCCGGTGGGATGGTTCCATTGATGAATGTCTTACCACCGAATTCTGATGCGATCGTCGAGTCCGGCATATAGGCCGTTCCAGCCGGTGCTTCCGGTTGAAAGACTCGGATTCCAACGCCAGTCTCCAAAGCAGCCCCAAACTCGGCAAACAACGCGTCGTACCCAATCGCGGCTTTATAGGCTTGCCCATGCGACACCATTGGCATCGAAACGAGCCCTACAACAAACAAAATAAACCGCAGGTTATTTAGATTGATTCTCATGTCGTTTACTCGGAAGAAAACAAAGGAAGGATTGCAAAAGGAAATTCAAATCAAAAAGCCAGTTAGAAAGTGGTTTCCAATCGGGTTGTTGTGGGGTTGTTGTGGCCCTGGTCCATTATCAGGTCTTTTTCCAACCGCACTATTATTAAAACCTATCATGATACAAAGATCGATACAGAAAAAATCGAGAACTGGGAAATAGTTTTCGAAAACAAGGTTGCTGAACCACGTTTTCCGGCATTCGGCGGTGGGAAATCCCACAGGACTGCTATTGCCGTTAAAATCCGATACGATGGACGTTTTACGCGGCGGCCCGTTCGGACCCAATTCTTCCCGGCCACGAGAACCGTCGACGCCACAAAAAAGTAACCGCGGAGGTTAAGCCGGTAATCCGACACTCCAGATTGAATCGTCCTGAATTGAATCGACAGGAATTGACCGCTAGAATCGAAACTACATTGCCCCTTTCTTTTTACTTGCATTTTTCCCAGGAGTCCTTTCGTGAAAAACAACGACGATGAAACTCAGCCTTGCGTTTCCGCCTCTCGACGTGAGTTCCTGCAACGCAGCTCCAAACTCGCAATTGCCGGGGCCGCGATCGGTACGTTGGCGACACCAAATTTGTCACTCGCTCGATCGGCCCATGCGCGGGGCTCAGACACGATCAAGGTCGGTTTGATTGGGTGCGGCGGACGTGGAACCGGAGCCGCCGTGCAGGCCTTGAACACACAAAGTGGCAATGTTGAACTTACTGCGGTGGCTGATGCGTTTGAAAATCGTCTGAAGAGCTCGGTGGAGGGGATTCTGCAAGATCATCGAGACAAAGTTCATGTTCCAACCGAAAACCAGTTTACAGGATTCGATGGATACAAAGGAGTTCTCGATTCGGATGTCGACTTGGTAATTCTGACGACACCGCCCGGATTTCGTCCGCTGCATTTTGAAGCGGCCGTGAACGCTGGCAAACATGTCTTCATGGAGAAACCGGTTGGCGTCGATGCGCCGGGCATTCGCCGTGTCCTGGCGGCTGGAGAATTGGCGACACAAAAAGGTCTGCTGGTTCAAGTCGGCCTACAGCGCCGCCATGAGCGCGCTTATCGCGAGACCATTGCCGAACTCCAAAATGGAGCCATTGGTGAATTGATTTGCAGTCGAGTTTACTGGAACAATCCTGGTGTCTGGGTCAATCCTCGATCGCCGGAACAATCTGAACTCGAATACCAAATGCGAAATTGGTATTACTTCAATTGGATGTGTGGCGATCACATTGTCGAGCAACACATTCACAACATCGACGTGATCAATTGGCTGATGAATGATTATCCCGTCACGGCGCAAGGGCAGGGCGGACGACAGGTCCGGCTTGGTCCAGAACATGGACAGATTTTCGACCATCACTTTGTTGAATTCACGTATGCCAACGGCCACAAGATGTTCAGTCAGTGTCGTCATATGCCCGGATGTTGGGACGAAGTTGCTGAATTCGTGCATGGCTCCAAAGGGTATGCGGATCTCAGTGGCGGCAAGATCTTCGATCTCGATGGCAAGCGAATTTTTAAGTCCCAGGAAGGGGCTGGCCAACGAGACGGTCATCAACAGGAACATCACGATCTGTTTGCGGACCTCGCTGCCGGCAAGTTACCAAACGAAACGGAATACGGTGCCAAAAGCACGTTTACGGCGATTTTCGGACGATTGGCCACTTACTCCGGCAAAGAGATCAATTGGGACAAAGCCATCAATTCAAAAATTGCCTTGGCAGATATCGATTCCATGCATGCCATGAGCGGCGAAGCTCCGGTCATGCCTGGCAAAGATGGAAGTTATCCAATCCCAGTCCCCGGTGTCAGTTTCGCCGACGTGATCGATTTCTGAAAAATCGGCTGTCGTGACGATTGGTTTGTCTGATGGGACAACAATAAATTGAAAATTACGCCGTGGTCCGGTTTTCGAATTGGCACCACGGTTTTTTTTTGCAGTTGTCCGCGAAGAACAATCTGCTCAAAAAATTCGTTGTTTCGACACCGAGCAGGAAAACTCGCCGCGTCCGCCCCGCCCATCGTATTCTTTCGAGCAACGCTCGCTGTTCCCGCAGGTTCTGATGGTGCGGCTTGCTAATTCGGTTGATTGCGATTGTTGCTTTTGCGATCAGCACTCGCACGATCCAACCGAATCGCTCCCAGCAAAATAGCGCCGGTCGCAGCGGCAAAAGCCAGCGCCATCAAAGTCCAGGCCACGACCCAATACGTCAAATTTGGCCCCATGTTGGCAAACCTTTTCAAACAGTGAATTAAATTCAATCATGTTGCCGCCGGAAACCACAGCAAAATCCGACTGACAAGCCACGGGCGCCCAACAGACAACGCGCTACGGCACAATGCCTTCGTATTCAAACAACGCAAAAATGAAATGGACAGTCAAGGCGAACAGCGTGGCCCAGAGGATGGTTGATGTAACCGAACGACTGACATCGGTCGAGGAATACTTCGGCGACCGGCCTTGATAGTACGCGATCATCGCTGTCCCCAACCCGCAGACAAGCAGTTTGGCAATCAACCAGCCGAACCCACGATAGGAAAACTGCTCCAATACAATCAATCCCCGATGGAAATACAAGTGCCAAAAATCCGGCCCGCGATTGGGATCGGCCAGTACAAATGTCACGAGGCTGGTCAAACGAGCCACATAGTACGCCAAGTAGGACAATAAAGGTGTCCCAATCAAAAATGACCAGATAATCGGGGTCAATAAATAGAATCGCGGTTCGGCACCAAACGTGCGCAGCGCATCGGTCTGGCTCCCGAATTGTCGGCCCCCCACATCGGAGGTGACCGCCGCTCCGCAACGCGCGGCAATCAACACGCAGGAAAGGACGGGCACAAAAATCCGGTACATTGCAAAACCAAGCGCCGTCAACAAATCCTCCACCAATAACGGTTCGGAATAATTGGCAAAAGGTAGAAACTGAAACGTGAAATAAGTGGTTACAAATCCAGAAATCAAGCCGGAGGCCATCAGATACAAACAAGCCGTGGGGCCAAACACCAACCGGGCATAGTGGGCAAAAAATCGAAGCCCCCACCACGGATTTTTCCAGATGGGAATCAGACTGAGTAATCCGACCATCGCCGCCAGCGCCACGCCTGTTGTATTGGCGAGAAAATCGCTGGCGGTACGCTGCAACATCGCGGCCACCGTTGGCCGTTCGGTGGCTTCATTCTGTTCGATAGTCGCCGACGCCATCGGCACCAGTTTTTCCGGTATCCCGGCCCATTGTTCGCGAGGAACTTCGATCAATTTGCGCAGCAGAGGATCCAACAAATAGATGCGATCGGCAATCGGCATCAATGAATGATAGTCATGTGTCACAATCACCGAGGTCTTGCCAAACATGTTGTGGGTCTGGCGAATCAATTCGGCTACTTGTTTACCAGTGGAAGGGTCCAATCCCGATGTTGGTTCGTCAAATAGAATGGCCGCTGGATTGTAGGCCAAGGTCCGCGCGATGGCCAAGCGTTGTCGCTGTCCACCGCTCAATCGAGAGGTCGGTACGTTTTTGGGAACTCTCAATTGATCCAAGAGCTCGTCGTTGGCAATCGGGCTGGCGTGAGCGCCGCCGCTGGCGTGGGCAAACGCCAGATTTTCTAGCGGACTGAGTTCGTCAAATAAAGCAAATGACTGGAACACGACCCCGGCGCAGCCACTGCGGGCCGATTGGCCATTGATTCGAACTTGGCCAGCAACCAGCACCCCCTCGCTGGCTTCGCCGACAATCCCAGCCATCATTTTCAACAAGATCGATTTACCGACACCGCTGGGGCCGACAATTAATGTAATTTCGCCCGCCAGAAAATCTGCATCGGCATCCACGATCAGCTTTCGCGATCCGGCGGTTACCTGGATGGCTCGCAGCGTAATGCCAGCGTTGATATTCTTGTCAGCTCTCAGCGATCCGAGTGAATTGGACTGCCAGGCATTTTCTGATTCGGATGCCGAATTGGTTTCTCGATCGGTCAATTTCGCACCCGTGCCGGAGCAAAGGGGATGTCTCCGACGGGATCAGCATATCGCACGGAAATTTCCTCCGGTTTGCGCCAGCGCTGGCTGTTCGAAATGGGTGGTGTTGTAACGTGCAACGTGAACCATCGATCGTCTTTGTGCAAAATCCGATGGCGCAGCACGCGGGCAAACTCCGGCGTGATTTTCTCGCGCGGCGAGCCAAACAAGGCGATCCCGATTTCCGTGATCGTCGGCTCGAGCCGCAGACTGGTCAGTTCAATCGCTTGACGCGCGCCAGGGTTGTTCCACTGGGATTCCAGTGCTTCTTTTAGCCGCGCGTTGTCAACCAAAACTTCGCGGAAGACTTCGCTAAAAATCTCTTGAATGGCCGGATCGCCGACGACGGTTTTCACGGCTGACGAGACCGTCTCGCGGACTAATTCATTCTTGGAAATCTTTTGAATGAGGATCCTCTGAAGTTCCAAAAAATCGCCGAAATGAGCCTTCAGAATCGGTAACGCTTTTTCATTTACGAAGCGATCGAATTCCTGTCCCGACAGGTTTTGGTCGGGAAGAGGCGAGCGATCATAAAGGTACCGCCAGCCAAAACGAAATACCGAAACTTCCTGCCAGATTTCCTGTCCGATTTTCGTCGCCAGGGGATCGGTTTCGGTTTGCAACATTGGCCAAATTTCCTGTTGAATGAGCGGGATCAATTCTTCCTCGATCAGTTCGGTCTGGTATTTGTTGCCAATTTCGCGAATGCGAGATTCTCGCCGGGCAAACGCCGCTTTGAGATCCTCTTTGATGATCGGTCCCGCGGCGCGCAGGGACTCGGCAACGAGCGGACGAATAGCCTCGACAATCTCAGTTTGATTCGCTTGGTAGGCATCGAGAATTAACTGTTTGATCGCCAATCGCTTCTCCGGTGGCAACATCGTCGCTAACACCCAGGCGGTGTCGTTGCCGGCGGCATGATAATTCAAAAAGTCGCTCTCGCTGATCCGTGGTGCGCAACCGTAAAAAGTAATGGTAGCGGATTCGGCGTAGATCGGATCTTTGGTCGTCGATCCAGGTGGACCGGCGCAAGAAACATATCCAATGGGTGCAAACGTATTACTATCTGCCAAAAATACCGGGTCGCCAACGCGGACAATTTGAAAATCGGAGAAATTAACTCGGGTGGTAAACCGCTGCTGTCCCACGAATTGAACGAGTTGTTCGATCGCGACGGGCGACCGCGTCCACACGTTTTTCAAGACTAATGCGGCGCCGCTGATGGCTCCGATCCAAATCAACGACCCAATTATCACGCGCATTTCCAACCGCGGTTTCATGGAGTCTCCAACTTCGAGGAATGGTCGTGAATAATTTGCCATTGACCCGAGATTTTTCGCATCACGAGTGAAAAATTTCCATCCTTGTGTTGGTCGTTCGCCAACAAGAGGTGCCAGTTCCCCAGCACCAAGGCGGATTCGGATGCTAGCGCGACAATTTCCAAACCATCAAAACTCAATTTCCCCATTTCCTTGGGAGGCGCATAATTTTTGCGGTATTGATCCAATGTCGCTTGCCAACCACGCGTCGTCTTTCCCCCCGAAGAAAATGTCAGGTGTTCGGACTTCCAATAGGTCTGCATGAACCGTTCCAGATCGCCAGCGTTCCAGGCAGCGGTTTGATCCGACAACAGTTTCGTGATCTCCTGTTGTTCAATTTTGAAACCGGAGTTGTCATCGGTGGGATTCTGTTTCGCCGCAACCGGCTCTTGCACCAGCCAGGCCCACGAGATGATTGCCAAGAAAAAAATGTGCAATTGCATGACGCCTAATCTGAGAATCATGAGGTTTCCAAATCTAATACGGGCTTATTCAACCTGACGGAGAGGGTTTCTAGAGGAAAACACACTCCGGAAGTTGGATTGTGGATGGAATTTTCGGAAACGGCAAGCCTAAGCTTCCGCCCAACTGACGGACGAAGAAGATTCTGAAAACAAATTTTCGAAATTCTGGTAAGGCGATTGGATTAGGAGTATGATTACCAAATCTTTCCACAATGGAAATGGGAAATTGGGAAAACCAAAAGGGGGTAGTCTTCGATGGTATCGCATTATACTGGCATCGGCCTGGCTGTATTGGTAGTAATCGGTATAGTGGGATTACTGGGATTCGCTCAAGAAGGTTCCGTCTCATTACGAGACAAACAAACCGCAGCGTTAAGCCACAGTTCTTTAATTGAAGTATCCAAAAATCCGGAGGCTGAGAATCAGCTCGAGGCGATATTGCAGCTCGCGGAAGTTTCCGGCGGCTTGGAAGTATCCGTTCCAGTTTTGGCTGAACTTGCCATGAGTCCGGATGAATTGACGCGAATAGCAGCTGAAATAGCGCTCCGCAAAATCGGTCCCGAGGGGGCTATCCATTTAGCAGCAATGATAAACTCCGCTGATGAGGCACAAATCACGCAAGCCTGCACGGCACTGCACGAATTGGGGACAGTGGCCGAGTTTCTTCCGATTCTGAAAAAATGGCTGACCACGGGCGATACAATTGGTCGGAAACGAGCCCTGTTCGTACTCCAAGCTGACCAAGAAAGTGCTCTGCAAGTTCTGGTTTTGGTTATCGAAGCATTGGAGGATCCGGATTTCAATGTGCAATGCATGGCGTGTCGCGTGTTGGAAAAACTTGGCGCCGATGCCATCCCGGCCGAAGACAAAGTCCTCGAATTGTTCAAGAATGGCATTCCATCGGCTCGAAGTTGGGCTGCGGTCGTATTGGGTTCGATTGGGCCAACCGCCAAGACCGACACGGCCCAGATATTGGGTGACAATTTGAACGCGTTTCTGCAAGTCGAAAAACAACGAACGCTTCTCGGGTTGGCTCACCTTGGTCCCGAAGCGTCAAAAGTGGCCGAACAAGTTCGTGCGCTAATGCATGATGAGGCCATGCACGTTATGCCCCACGCCGCCTATACTCTCTGGGTGATTACCAATCAACCAGAACCAACACTCGAAGTCCTGAAAAAAATGCTGGCTGATCGTTCCTACTTTGAAGATACCGTTGAACTGATTGGTAAAATGCAAGCCGCTGGGGCACCTTTGGTTGACGACTTGATCGCGCATCTTGATTCCGAAGAGCCAGAATTGCGGGAGCTAATCGTCGTGGCGTTGGGAAACATTGGTCCATCGGCATCTGCCGCCAAACCAGCTCTCGAAAAATTGAGTCAAGACCCCGACGTGTTGTTGCGGTACGCAGCGCAAGAGGCATTGAAGCAAATCAATGCCACTGAGCCGGCGGCAGCGAAATAGCGCGTCCCCAAGTATCGGTCGGGCATGTCAACCTGCCGGTTTTGATCGGGAACGAATTCCCGTCAGGTGAAATCCAACGGCCAAAACACGGACGAACACACCAAAAATTGTTGCGATCGTCGTAGCAGAATTTGAAAATATCGCCGAGTTACTTTTTGGTTTTCTTCTGAACCGAGTTGTAACTGCCGCCGAACTTTTTCTTGAATTTTTCCACTCGTCCCATCGTGTCAACGTATTGTTGTTTCCCGGTATAAAACGGATGGGAAGCGCTGGAAATGTCCACGAAGTACACGGGATACTCGTTGCCGTCCTCCCACTTGATTGTTTCCTTGGTGGGAATCGTGGATTGCGTCAAAATAGCGAAATCCGCCTGTTTGTCTTTAAACACAACCGGGCGATACTTGGGGTGAATATCAGACTTCATCGGATGACTTCAGTTGTAAAAGTTGGTTTTTTGTGGAAAATCGAATTCAACAGTTTATCGAAAATCTCGAATTCGTCAAACGCCACCCGACAAATCGACGAATTTGACGGAAATTCATGACTCAAGGAATCAAATTGTGAAAAATTTGAAGGGACATTTGTTGATCGCGATCCCGGATCTGTCCGATCCCAATTTTTTTCGCTCGGTTGTTTTGATGATTCAACATGATTCCGAAGGGGCCATGGGGGTCATTTTGAATCGTCCTTCAAGTATCACCGTAGCAAATGTTTGGCGAGAAGTGTCAGAAACGCCCTGCGATTGCCCCGATTTCGTCAATGTCGGTGGCCCGGTTGAAGGCCCCTTGATTGCAATTCATACCTGCCCCGATCTCGCCGAGTCGGAGTTGATTCAGGATGTTTATGTCTCCCTGGCACGCGAAAACCTCAACGCGCTGGTAAGTCAGAATCAACATCGGTTTCGACTTTTTAGTGGCTATTCAGGTTGGGGCGCGGAACAACTGCAGAACGAAATCCAGGTGGGCGGCTGGTTGATTGTGCCTGCGAACATTGATCACGTTTTCGCCCCGCCGAATATGCTCTGGAAACAGGTTTGCGAAGCGTTCGGTTCGCAAGTGCTGCAAGCACAACTGGGCCAGCATCTGCCAACCGATCCGTCCCTGAATTAGTCAACATTGATCTAGCCGATAACCGGCAATTCTCCTAAAAAACTTCACCCGTCGGTAGGGATTCAAGGCTTGATTAGGAGGCTGTTATGGCAGGTCGTCGAACACGCAAACGCGTTTTTTTCTTGTACTCGCTGATAATCGGTTCAATTTTCTTCGGTTCTTCGTCCGCCCCAGCCGATGATTTTGACCCCGAAAAATTCAATCCGGCCCAGTTCGAAGAATATGAACGTCAACTCAATGCAATCTTGAAAACCCGTCGCGATGAAGAAAAAGCATTTGTGGCTCAAGTCGTGGCGCAAGTAAGAATCGGAAAAATTCCTGCCAAACTCGTCCAAACCAGCTACCAATGGGTGCGCAACAAGCGTCCCGATACGGACTATCCATTTATCTACTTCGAAAAAGTGCTGCGCCTGCAAGCGATTGCTATCAAAGTTCAAGCGGAAGTTCCGGCCTTTGATTACTCCATCTATGGGTCTGCCGGCCAACGATCAATTGGCCAGCAGTTAAACGCGGGGCAGCGAACGGGACTCCAGGAGTCCAGCATGATCCGCAGCGCATCAGGCAAATCTGTCGGCCAAATCAAATAATTGCAATGTGGGCAATTTGGGGCAACTCTGCCGGCTCTAACAATGATGCTTATTATTCCTAACATTCCTTCCGATCCAATTTTGCAGTTACCAATACTGCGCCTGAAGGTCTGGAGGGACTGCCGTGAGGAAGTTTTCGATCATATTAAGTTTCGCTCTGATGTTTGCCACTCTTGGGTTGGCGACTCCAGCAGGTGCCCAATGGCCTCAAACCACCGATCACAATCCGTGGTCCCTGGAAATAGGCGGCAAGGCCTACAATCGACCGGGATCGCAATTGGACATTCCTTTGATTACCGATTCAATCACGCGAGAAACGGTCTTTGATGCGGGCGATGCGACAGAACTTGGTTCGACGGCCGCTGCGGAGATTAAGTTCGATTTCAACTCGAAAACCGGACAGGACTGGCAGATCCGTTCGATCCTGGCGAATTGGGAAGAGTCCAGCGATCCGATTCTCGGACCCAATTTGGAGTCTCCGTTTTTCCCGACCGGAATCGTACCGGATCAATTCAACTACGATTACGACTCGTCCCTTTTCAGTGTTGAATTGATGGGTCGCCGCGCTGTCCGTCCGGGCATTGTTTTGATGTTCGGGCCCCGTGTCGTTTCTACCAAAGACACCGTTTTCCAACGCTCAAGTCTCGTCGTCAATCCCGGCGGAGGTGTTCCTCCAGTTACCGTTACTTCTGAATCGATCACAGAAGCGACGAATATCCTGATGGGTCTTCAAAGTGGCCTGGAACTTAACCGGCCTGTTGCCAATGGAATTTATGCCAGCTCGTTTATTCGCGCTGGTGGATACTACAATCCGACGGAAGTCAATTTCACTGATAACAGTTCATTTTCGCCAACAGTTTCCAACACATTGACCAAATCAACGGGTTCGTTTCTCGGCGAGGTAGGCGGACGAGTCTACATGGACATCGTTCCGAATTGTTTTTCGGGGTACGTTGGTTATGAGGCCAACTGGATTGATGGAATCGCGCTTGCACCGCCTCAGCTATTGCAGCCGGTAACCGCTACGCCATCCATCGAAACCGCCAACACCATCTTTTTTCATGGCCTGACCTTCGGTCTCAAGTTCACCTACTAGACCGAGACAGCGAATTGACCGGCGCCGAATCGCGAAGCTGTGCTCGAAAATTCCGACGACTTAAACCAACTCGAATCTCAGTTTGACAAAACTGATTCGAGTTTTTTTATGGATCCACTGTGCGCACCTACACGACGAAGATTGGTCGTGTTGGAAAAAGTGGAGGCGAATTTCGGGGCTAGCAACGGAGGAATCGTCCGCGGCGAGTAATTGTCCGCGAGATAATCTTGCCGGAATCAGGCGGAATGCACTAGCATCCGGTTCCCTCGAATCCGACACCGTCCGCGACGAAAACGTCCGCGAAGGATTGCCGGATTTTACTAACGGAATCCACCAACCCTTCGCGGATTCTCTCGTCAACCCTTCGCGGATTCTCCCGCGCGGATTCTCCCGATGCTCTGCGTTCAAGCAATTCATAGATGTCGGCGAGCCGCAGTTGCAGGGGAAGGCAACGCATGATGAAACGGTTGGCGCTTATTTCTGATTTCCAAAGCCAACTCGCTGAGCGGCCTCGACGGCTTGCCAATAGCAGCTACTCAGCTGCTCCGACGTTAAATTCATGAACTTTACATCCGACCAACGGGCTTGCTCGTAAGCCTCAATGCAACGAAGCAGTTCGCCCAACCGACCTTCTCGCTTGGTCAGCGCTTTATTAATCTCCTCCGACAAGGGAACTTGCAACAGAATCTCAGCCATGGGGATTCCCAGCAGTGCCTCCAGGGTTGAGAACATGCCGACGGTGAATCCACTGCCGACGCTATCCCCTGCCATCAACTGCATCCGCTCTCCCATTTCGCCGCGGAGAAAGGCCAGCCGCATCAACTCCTCCGGTTTGTTATCGACATGGTCTGCCAAGATGAATGTCAACAGGCTGCGAAGCTTGTGCATGCCCAGGAAATTGATTGCTTGTTTGATCGATGTGACTTGGAAATCAAGGCCGAAATAGGCTGAATTGATGACCCGCAGGATCTTGTAACTCAAAGCTGCGTCTTGCCTCGCCAAGTGTTCCAGTTCATCAAGTGACCAATCAGCAGAGTTCAGTTTCGTGAGCAGCTGAATGATCGTCAACGCCGACGAGGCAAGGCGTTGCCCACTGACAATCGTGGGTTTGCAGAAGAAGTACCCCTGAAACCAATCAAACCCCAGCGCCAGACACCATTGAAATTCCTCTTCGGTCTCGACTTTTTCGGCCAGTAGCTTCAGCGGCAGCGTCCTCGCGGCCTGCAGTTGTTGCGGCAGCAGTTTTCGATCTACTCCGAGCAGGTCGAACTTGATGATTTTGATAAATGGCAAGACCGGGCGAATGTCTTCAATTGAAACGATGTCGTCCATGGCCAACTGGAACCCGCGTTGCTGCAATGCCGACAATGCCGTTACAACGTCGTCCGTGATCTGCACATCTTCCAACACCTCCAGCACCAGTTGATGGCTCAATGCGGGCAGTTCCAGATCACCGCTAATCATGGAACCTGGCAGATTGATGAAGGCCAGTTTGTCGCCAACGAGTCGATCCATCCCGATTTCCGCAAAGGCCCGCGACAACACTATGCTGGTTGCCTGTTGACCATTGACGAAGGAAGCCTGATTCGTTTGGCTGTCGCGATACAACAACTCGTATCCGATTACATCAAGCTGTCGGTCGAATATCGGCTGGCGTCCAATGAGAACCTTACTCATGAGTTAATCGCAAGCGATACCTTGGAGTGACAAGAAACTTGAAAAGCATTTCCTGTCATCGTCACCGAGAACTGGCTTCCGTGAGTTTTTGGGGGAAGGGAGGGGTTGATTCGGTAATGCCGATCGTTTTGGAGGTGGGGAAAGTCGCGGTAGAGTCATGCCGGACCCCAAGTCCACATTGAGTTAAAATGCCTTGTGGCCAAGGAGCGAAGAAACGGGGCGAAGAAACGGGGTCAGGTACATTTTCAGCGCTTTTTGGGTCTGCCGGGAGTTCGCAACGAAGCCTCCAATCCCAGTCGAACCGCCGTTTTCTCAACCCATTTCGCACTTCCATAA
>JANNPW010000135.1:0-10141 GCA_031400405.1 Mariniblastus sp. | reverse complement strand
AGGAGATTCACGAAACCCTGCTGTATCTCCCGAGTTGTTGAGATTCCTGAATAGGCAGGGCCCGTTTGCCGGCGTGGCAGGCGAACAACTCTGTGATTGGCAACCAGGACGGTTCATCCTGGATGCCGGAGACGGTTTTTTACATGTTGATTTCCCGTCGACCCTTAATTCTTTAAATGGCGTGTCCCCGGATGCGGCCAATTTTCGGTTATCTCTGGGCGACGTTTCTGAAATCACACTGGGATGTGATGGCAGCGATCGATTTTACTCCCTTAGAAGTCTGGACCAAAGGCGGGCTGGTGACTTTCTATCTGCTATTCGTCATGGAACTGAAAACACGTCGCGTACATTTCGCCGGCTGCACGACAAGTCCTGACGAAGCCTGGATGAGACAGATAGCTCGCGAGCTGACCAACCACGAAGATGGATTTCTCAACGGCAAACGCTATCTGATCATGGATCGTGACACCAAGTTCTGTGAATCATTTCGGTCATTACTGAGCAATGAGGATGTGGAGCCGTTACGCTTGCCTCCCCGCAGCCCAAACATGAATGCTCACCTTGAGCGATTTTTCGGTTCACTGAAATCCGAGTGTCTCGATCGATTGTTTCGATTCGGCGAAAAAGCGATGCGAAATGCAGTCAATCAATATCTTGCTCATTATCACGCAGAGCGACCCCACCAAGGATTAGGGAATGAGTTGATCGTGTCGCTCGAACATCCACCCGACACCGGTAAAGAGATTGAAACGACGGAGCGACTCGGTGGGTTGCTCCATTCGTATCGACGCGCTGCTTGAACCGGGCGGTCTTTTACTTGGTCAACTCGCCAATCCGCGACAATTGGCTCGGCCGCCGCTTCGCACTTCATTTGATTCGGCGTGAAGTTTGACCATCTCTGTCGAAAGGCAGTATCGATCGACCGAGTTTTCGGTCTCACGAAGATGGCCGAACTCGTTTTTCTTCAGTCAAAATGCTCGTTTGAGTTTTTTGACCCCACGCGGTCGACCGTTCGACAAGTGTTCGCTGCACGCGTTGCTAACCAACGTCATTTACGCTGGTAAGATTAGGCATAAGGACCAGATTTACAATGGCCAGCACGAGCCGATCATCGATCGGAGCGTATTCGATAGAGTGCAAACACAGTTGAAAGTGCATGGACGTGGTAACGGAAATCGTTTGGTCAATCGCCACAACGCGTTGTTGAAGGGCCTGCTGCATTGTCCCTCCTGTGGATACGCCATGGTGCATTGGATCGTTCGCAATCAAAAGGATGTCTTTCCAGAGCTTCTCGCACTGCGTCTCGGTCCAACTGTAGTCGCGTCGGACGACCGGGATCACGAACTGGGTCGTGCCGTTTAACTACACGTATTTGTTGGACTTAAGGCCATTCCATCGCTGCCGCTGCTTCCCCCAATCGGGTGTCGCGGCGATCGGCCGAATCTGGTGTTCCTGGATCGGATCTTTTCCCCGCACGGTGTTGGGCAGGAACAGAATCGACTCCTGAATGTCGGGTGCCAACTGCAGCAGATTCATGATCTGCGTGACCCGCGCCCGAGTGACGTGGCCGGGCCGGGCCAAATCCGCCTGATCGGTAAGCCTCCGCACGATTCCCCTTTGCGACGCGTGGCCGCGATCTTGTCTTGGGTCGGGGCGGCGCGCAGTTTCAGCGCCGTTGGTCATGGGCAAAAACTCCACCAAGAGAGGTGGCGGGCACTTGGACGTGCGGTGCCTCGATTGTTTACCTAACGGGCGGAGGCGCGAATTGACGGGCAATCCCTGAATTGCCTTTCGGGGCTAATTTGGAATTGAAAGATGAACTGGAACTCCGCCGCTGGAGTTACAAAACGAAAAACACTAACGAAAATTGTTCTTTGAATTGTTCCGTTTCATACAAAGTTCCAAAAGAAACTGAAAATGGGACATTGTATTAAAAACAAGAACTTTGTATGGTAAAGATCGTTATTTTTTTCACAAAGTCAGTCGCTAGTTTTCGGCTGAAGTGGGTAGGCAATCACGATTGAACTTGAGCCAAGCCCTACCTTTCGCATAGATCTGCTGGAAAATTCAAGGATTTCGCAATTATCGACCCTTTTTCGCGTGCAATTCGATGAGTGAGTATTGGCCCATTTTGATTTGGTTGGTTGTCTGTATTGGATTCGCGACATTCAGCTTGATCGTGCCGCACTTTGTTGCTCCCAGGAAGCAAACGGCGGTCAAAGGAATGCCCTATGAGTCCGGAGTTGATCCTATTTCCGATGCGCGAAAGCCGCTGAACGTCAAATTTTATTTGATTGCGATACTTTTTCTTGTGTTTGATGTGGAACTGCTTTTCATTTATCCATGGGCGGTAGCGCTGAAAGGAGCAGGTGGATTGCCTGCCGAATTTCGCTTCATTGTCATGAATGTAATGTTGGTTTTGTTGGTGACTTTAGGGATTGCCTACGTGATTGCGTGGCAGAAAGGCGTATTCCAATGGCGGAAAAAGTAAGTCAGCTCGGGGACAATATCTTGCTAACCAAGCTGGATGCGGCGGCGAATTGGGCTCGTAAAAACAGTTTGTGGCCAATGCCATTTGCCACGGCTTGCTGTGGAATCGAATTGATGGCGTCCGCAGCCAGTCGACATGACTTGTCGCGATTCGGTTCCGAAGTCATGCGATTCTCGCCCCGACAATGCGACTTGATGATCGTCGCTGGTCGCGTTGTGATGAAGATGTTGCCGGTCATGCAACGCATCTGGTTGCAAATGCCGGAACCGAAATGGTGCATCTCGATGGGTGCTTGCGCATGTAGTGGCGGGGTGTTCGACACCTACGCCGTCGTTCAAGGGGTTGACCGGTTCATTCCTGTTGACATTTACATTCCCGGCTGCCCACCCCGTCCAGAACAATTGATTCGCGCCGTGATGGATTTGCAGGTGAAGATTCAAAGTGGCGGAACCCTGTTGGCCTCAGAATTTGCCTCGCGCGATCAGCCTGAGGGACCAGCCCGTTTCGATGCCCCGGAACTGTATCGCATTCGGGTGCGCGACGAACTGAAGTTAAGCGATCAAGACTACAACCCTAAACACTAACCGCCATGAAGACAGACAAAGAGACTAATTGGACTGAGAAATACGAAACGATCCTGGGCGAGGTGCCATTCACGACATCGTCGTTTCGCGATCAACAGCGATTGATCGTTGCACCCCGCGAATTGTTGCGGGTGCTGGAGTTGCTGAAAGCTAATGCTGGCATGGATATGCTGATCGACATTACGGCGGTCGATTATCTTGAAATGGAAGGTTCAACGGATCGTTTTGAAGTCGTCTACTGCCTCCTGAACACCGAGAGCGGTGAGCGGCTGGTGGTGCTAACACACTTGAATGAGCCCGATTTGAAACTGCCGAGTGTGAACGCTTTGTGGCGGGCTGCCGACTGGCTCGAACGCGAAGTCTACGACATGTTCGGAATCGTGTTCGAAGGGCACCCAAATTTTAAGCGGCTATTGCTTCCACAAGAGTTTAGTTCGTTTCCGCTGCGCAAAGATTATCCGATGCGTGGTCGAGGCGAGCGTCACAATTTCCCCGTAATCACGCGAGCCAACAGCTAAGTCACCTCATTTTTGAGACCTTGGATTTTCAATTATGCCATTAGAATTGCTTGCACCTGCCACCGAGGATGAGTCGCGTCGCGATGGCCTTTGGACATTGAACTTTGGTCCGCAGCATCCGGCAACGCACACGACCTTGCGACTCGTGTTGCAATTGGATGGCGAGTTGGTGCTCGACGCAGAGCCCGACATTGGTTTCCTGCACAGCGGGTTTGAAAAACTTGCCGAGGAATTGGACTTCAATCAATACGTGACGATCGTCGATCGCATGAACTACATTTCACCATTGGCAAACGAAATTGCTTGGCATCATGCCGTTGAGAAACTGGTGGGAATCGAACTAACTCCGCGCTGTCGGTACCTGCGAACCATCTTGGCCGAACTCATGCGGATCTCTGATCACCTGCTGTGCACTGGCGCGTGCATGCTGGACGTGGGCGGCGTGACGGGATTCATGTACTTCTTTAACGAACGCGAACGCATTTATGAGATTTGCGAGAAAGCTTCCGGGCAACGGTTTCATACGAGCTACACACGAGTGGGTGGCATGCTGTATGACGTAACCGACGACTGGCTAAAAATGGTTTCCGAGTTCATCGAACGATTTGCGGCGGCTCATAAAGACGTGAGTCGTCTGGTTCTGAAGAACCGCATCTTCGTCGAACGCGCGGCGGGAGTTGGAGTACTCGATAGGGAAAGTGCGATCAATGGTGGGGCGACAGGACCAGTCGCTCGTGCCAGCGGTGTCGCGCGCGACCTGCGACGCGATGAACCCTACTTGGCGTACGACGATTTGGATTTCGACGTGATCTGCAGCCAATCCGGAGATTGCTTTGCCCGCTTCCAGGTTCGCATGCTGGAGATGTTGGAGAGTGTGAAGATCGTTCAACAGTGTTTGCAAAAACTTCCGACAGGCCCGATTTTCGCCGCAGGGACCGGCAAGGAAAGTATGCCGGATAAGCGAGTAGTTTATCAGAGTATTGAGGGGCTGATCCATCATTTCGAGTCGGTAATGCCCAATCGGCAGATGGCCGTGCCGCGCGAATCAATTTACGCTGCGACGGAGGCACCCAACGGCGAGCTAGGTTTCTACCTCGTTTCAGACGGTTCCTTTAAATCGTACCGCGCCCGGACCCGTCCGCCATCGCTCCTGCATTTTGCGTTGTTCCAACAAATGATTCGCGGCTGCATGTTGAGCGATGTTGTGGCCGTATTGGGCAGTCTGAACATTATTGCAGCGGAGTTAGATCGATGAGCATGTTGACCGAAGAGATTCGTATCAAGATTCGGGAGCACTTTAGTCGCTATCCGAGCAAACAGGCCGTGACACTTCCAGCCCTGCATTTGGTTCAAGAACATTTCGGTTTTGTGTCCGACAATGCGATGAAAGAGATCGCGGAGTTGCTAGAGTTATCGCCGTCCCAGATCTTTGACACGATGTCGTTTTACGGATTCTTCCGCGACGAAAAACATCCCTTGGGAAAAAAGCGCGTGTGGGTCTGCCGGAGTCTCTCCTGCAGCCTTCGCGGAGCTGAAGACGTCTTGCTGGAAGCTTGCGAGCGTTTGCAAATCGCTCCCGGCGAGACCACGGCCGATGGTTCGATGACACTCGAGTACGCAGAGTGCCTTGGTGCCTGCGATGGTGCTCCCTGCATGTTGATTGACGATGAGTTGAAAGAGCTAATCAGCGCCGACGATGTCGTGGCTGCGGGAGTTCGCTCGCATGGTTGACGAGTACAAACCAGTTTTGCTTCGCCGAGTCGGGCGGCCGAACAGCCAATCCATGGACACTTATTTGCAAGATGGCGGCTACCAAGGACTTCGAAAAGCCCTAGCCATGAAGCCCGCCGAAGTCGTGGATGTGGTGGTGGCGTCGGAATTACGAGGCCGCGGTGGCGCGGGTTTTCACTGTGGTGTCAAGTGGAAATTTTTGCCTAAAGACGTAACCGGACCGGTGTATCTTTGTGTCAACGGTGATGAAAGCGAACCTGGGACTTTCAATAATCGCGTGATCGTTGAACAGGACCCGCATCAGATTCTGGAAGGCGTCGCAATCGCCTGTTACGCAACTGGAGCAACGACGGCGTACTTCTATTTGCGATACGAATATGGCGAATGCTACCGAACACTTCAAACAGCGATCGCTGAGATGTACGCCGGGAATTACCTTGGCAAAAACATCCTGGGGTCTGGTTTCAATTTGGACATTCATCTGCATCGAGGTGCTGGCGCCTATATTTGCGGCGAAGAGACTGGGCTGATCGAGAGCCTTGAGGGCAAGCGCGCCTGGCCCCGTATCAAACCACCATTTCCAGCAACCGAAGGTGTTTTTCGGCGACCGACGATTGTCAACAACATTGAGACACTGGCGTGTGTGACGCAAATCCTCGATCGTGGAGTTGAGTGGTTTAAGTCGATTGGAGTGCCGAGAAATCCCGCTCACCCCAACGATGGTGGCAGTTACGGACCGAAACTTTATTGCGTCAGTGGACATGTTAACAAACCGGGCTTGTTTGAGTTGCCACTTGGAATTACGGCGCGGCAACTGATTGAAAATCATGCTGGCGGCGTTTGGAAAGGTCGGCAAGCCAAAGCCGTCGTACCTGGCGGAATCAGTATGGGGTTCCTGTCGTCGGCGGAATTGGATACGCCGCTCGATTTCGTTGGACCTGGACTTGCCGGTTGTTTAGGGCTGGGAACTGCGGCCTTAATCGTCATCGATGATCAAACTTGCCTGGTCGATGTACTCTACAACGCCTGCCGATTTTTTGCGCACGAATCTTGCGGACAGTGTACGCCGTGTCGCGAAGGCACCTCTTGGTCAACAAAAATTCTCAAACGGATTCGAGAAGGAAAGGGAAAGCTCGAAGACCTGGATACCTTGGAAGGCATTGCTTCTTCGATGGGTACAATTCCCGGAACGACCATTTGCGGACTTGCCGATGGCGCAGCGTGGCCGATCAAGAACGCCCTGAAAAAATTTCGACCTGAGTTCGAAGACTACATCAAAAGTGGTCGTTGCACGAAAATGCGAGAACTCACTGGCGTCCACGAGCGTGAACCGCGCACGATGGATCAACAAACAGTGCAACTTAACTACCAGACCATTCAGCAACACTAATAGCGGAGCGTCGCAACGTGGGAATAGTTTTCGTCGATGGACAAGAAGTCGAGATCGAACCGAACTTGAATTTGATTCAAGCGGCGCAAAAGGTGGGAGTTGAAATCCCGCACTACTGCTGGCACCCGGACCTCAGCGTAGTTGCTAGTTGCCGAATGTGTTTGGTGGAGGTCGGTCAAAAGTCGACCGATGGCGCCGAGAAAATGGCTCCGAAACTTATGCCGGCTTGCCAGACTATTTGCAAGCCAGGCACGATTGTCAAAACTTCGACGCCCAAGGTAAAAGCTTCCCAAGCCCAAACACTTGAGTATCTGCTGCTCAACCACCCGCTCGATTGTTCTATTTGCGATCAAGCCGGTGAGTGTTACTTGCAGGACTACACTTACAAATTCGGTAATGCTCATTCGAGATTGGCGGAACCTAAAGTTCATCGAGAGGACAAGTACCATATCGGCGAGCAAATTGCGTTGTTCACCGATCGCTGCGTGATGTGTACGCGCTGCGTGAGGTTCACTCGCGAGATTAGCGGAACGGCTGAGTTACATGTCATCAATCGCGGGAGCGTTGGGGAGATCGATGTTTTTCCCGGCGAGCCATGCGACAATAAACTTGCCGGAAACGTCGTTGATCTTTGCCCGGTCGGAGCACTGTGCAGCAAAGACTTTCTGTACAAGAAACGCGTTTGGTGGCTTAAGAGTCGGAATAGTGTTTGCACAGGCTGTAGCACAGGTTGTAGCATCGAAATTGACCAGCATGAAAACAAAGTTTATCGGCTTCGTCCGCGTACCAATCCGCAAGCACAGGGCTCGTTTATTTGCGATGACGGGCGGTTTGGCTTCAAATACATTCACAGCGATTTGCGCTTAACAACTCCGCGTTTAGGAAGGTTTGTCGCAACGAATTTTACCAATGGCAATGGTTCGCGAGCAGAAAATACAGCGGTCGCGCGGCGACCCGAACCCGACCTCAATCAGGCCGCCTTTGACGATCCTTGGCCAAGTGTTTTGGAGCAAACCCGCCAAGTATTGCGGTCCGCGACAACTCAATCCAAACGACTGCTTGGTGTTTTCTCACCGTTCATGACTTGCGAAGAAGCCTACTTGCTCGCCAAGTTTCTGAGGAGCATCGACAAAAACGCGACGCTGACTCTGGGACCAATTCCAGTGGTGGGCGAGGACGATTTGTATCCCAAGGATTTTCGCGGCGTGGCCGCCGAACCTGCCAAAGCCAAGTTCACGATTCGAGCGGAGAAGTGCCCCAACCGTCGCGGCGTAGCCATTGTTTTGCGGGCCTTTGAGAGCAAGTTCGGTTCGTACACACAGGAAGCGAGCAAGATCAAGCAAGACCAGTTCGGCGCAGCCTTTATAGTCGGTGGCGATCCACAAGGATGGTCGGATGTGGCTTTCATCGAATCGTTTCCAACGAACATGACGTTGGTTGCCATGGACCTGCTGAAGTCCCCGCTATCGGATCGAGCCGACATTTTATTGCCAAGTGGTAGTTTTGCCGAACGTGAGGGGACGGTGGTCAATTTCTCTGGCCTCGCCCAGTCTTTGCGTACCGCGATTCGCTGTCCGGGCGATGCTCGCGCTGATGGGCGAATTTTGATGGACCTTTGCAACAAGCCTGGGCTGTTCAACGCATTGGCAATCCGCAAGAAGATGGTTCGCGAACTGCCATCGTTTGTGAAGTTGGCCGAGGGCCAATTGCCAGACCAAGGTGTGCTGCTCAGTATCGCCAATACTGCTGGAGCTGAATCATGAACTGGAGTCTGATTTGGCCCGCATTGGTAGCCATGGGAATCGTGCTGGTGATGGTTCCCGCGCTCGGTCTGTATATGCCGTTTATCGAGCGCAAGATTGCTGCCTATATTCAAAACCGGATTGGTCCGAACCGAGTTGGACCGGCTGGGTTATTTCAAGCCGTCGCGGATGGCATCAAGACTTTCTTGAAAGAGCAAATTGTTCCCGATCACGTTTTCAAGTCGATTTACTTCGTGGCACCTTCGATCGGAGTAATCTGCGCGATGTTGGCCATCGCCGTTGTGCCCTTTGGGCCAATTGAGCCAACCTACCAAAAGGGCTTTCGCGCGATGATTGCACCGGGGATCGATATCGGTCTGCTGTTTCTGGTGGCGATATCCAGTCTTTCCGCTTACGGGATCATTCTTGCTGGCTGGGCTTCGAACAACAAATATAGTCTCTACGGTGCCGTGCGTTCGTGTGCTCAATTCATCAGCTATGAAATTCCGCTGGGATTGTCACTCTTGGGCGTGATCGCAATCGCCGGGACACTCAACATTGAACAAATTGTTGCCTCGCAGGGAGATGGCATTTCGAATTGGAATGTTTGGTGGCAGCCGTTGGCAGCGATTTTATTTTTTACGGCTGGCTTGGCCGAAACGAATCGGCTGCCCTTCGATTTAGCAGAATGTGAACAAGAACTTGTCGGCGGTTTCCACACGGAATATAGCGGAATCAAATTTGTGCTTTTTTTCCTGGCCGAGTACACGCATGTGGTGACTCTGAGTTTCCTGACGGTCTTGTTGTTTTTTGGCGGCTGGCATTTTCCCGGATTAAGCGGACCGGTCGACCAATCTTTGATGGGCTATTTCATTCGATGGTCGGTCTTGATTATTAAGGTCATGATCTTGGTGGGGTTCATCATGCAATTGCGCTGGACAATTCCCCGTTTTCGATTTGATCAACTGATGGGACTCGCGTGGAAAGGGCTGATTCCACTGGGTATGTTGAATCTTTTAGGAGTTGTTGTCGTGCTTTCGATGGATTGGTCGAAGTGGTGGCTGGCGGGATTTTCGCTCGCGATGCTTTTGGCGGCAGGATTGACAAATGCCTATATGGCCTCATCCCGATATTCGAAACCTTCGATTCCAAAGTCCGCCAGCGACGCACACTTACTGGGAGAAGCCCTATGACCGACAAGAAGAATAAAACCGTCAAGTGGATTGAACCACCGAAGTTGGGTCTTGTGGAAGCACTTTATATTCCGGCAATTGCTCAGGGGCTGATGACGACCATCAAGCACATGTTTGAGCCGAACATGACCCGACAATACCCCGAAGTCGAGCCTGAAATTCCGCCTAATTATCGCGGGGTACATCGGCTGAACCGTGACGACAAAGGCCGTGTCAAGTGTGTTGCATGTTTTCTTTGCCAGACCGCCTGTCCGGCAAATTGTATTACCATCGAAGCGGCAGCGCCACCCAAGGATGATCCGAACTGGGCCGACCGGGACAAATATCCAGCAACTTTTGTGATCGACCAACTGCGATGTATTTATTGCGGGATGTGCGAAGAGGCTTGCCCCTCCGCTATTTGTTGACGAGAGTTAATTAAGTTCTTAGACTGAAGGAAAAGGAGAAAAAGATATGTCATCAAGAAGCCTGAACAAAGTGTTGCTTATAGGC
>JANNPW010000134.1:0-58727 GCA_031400405.1 Mariniblastus sp. | reverse complement strand
TAATTTCCGCTTCCTCAGGATCGACATTTTTTCCCGTCGCCAAACTGATCAACAATTCCCGATAGGGCTTGTACGTGTCGATCGCTGTCTCGACTTGACGCTGCCGAATTTTTCCGAATAACTCCGATACAATACTCATTTGAACTCTCCATTGTGAATTTGTTACCGTGTCGCACTCAATGAAACATGAACCTCGTCTGCGTCGATAGGCTCGTGCAATTTTCTGGACTGCACCGCCGATACAAACGACTTCGAATAAATTTCCTGAACCGATGCCGATGCTGGCTCTATGTCGATCGGCTCGAATTGTGGAAATGGCAGTCCTGTTGAGCGATAGAATACGTGTCCCACTGTCGTGGATCGTGATTCGACGCACCCCGCCGACAACAATGGAAGTAGATGCTCCGTGTCATGATGCCAATCCGCTGAACTTGGACGATCGGCATAGTTCCCACCAAACAAACGACATTCAGAAACCCAACCCCCTGGGCGAAAGGCCGCTGAATCGTCGTCCTGCCCTGCCATGACTTCAACCAACGCCAACAGTTGACGACTCCCAACAGGTAACCCCAATGATCGACGAACCGCATGTTCCGCCGGCGGTGTGATCTTGCAACCTGGAATGCTGCCCGATGACTTGTGCGTCGTGATCAATCCAGCTCCCACCAATGCGGCCCGCAACCGTTCGTCAGACTTCCACGCCCTTGAACTTCCACCAATCGCCGACTGCCAAACGATCCCATAATCGGCATATCGGCGTTGCCGTTGCGATATCGACGATGCTCCCGTTCTTTCACGGATCGGCATAAACAATGCGTCGATGGTGCCTAACAGTCCCGCCAATGCCTCCATGTGATCGCTGATCGGTGAACCGCTACCGCTGGACTCCAAACGGGTGAGTGAATTGCGAATGCTCATTGCTTACGCTCCAATTCCAGTTTTTCGACTCGAGCACGAAGATCAACCGTCTCACTCAATTTGCTGAACCTGTCCAAAATCGCCATAGCCGAACGGAGTTTTACCGAATCATCGTCCGACGATAGCAAGACCTCCATTGTCGCCACCGATGACAACGCCAATTCGGATAACTTCCCAACCGCCAACTGAACCGACTCGGTACGAATCTCAGAAACCCTAGACTTGAATTCCGCCGATCGACTCAATTCGTATCCCGTTCGAATCGAACAACCCACCGAACCAACCGCCGACTGCACCGACTGACCGCCAGCAACCGCAATTGCCAACCCGTCGAAAAACCTGCTGTTCTTTACCAATGTCTCAACTCCAAAAAAAACGTGATCCAATGTCAGGCGGCAAAAATGCGGGCAGATTATCGGCTCATTTTCAACCGCTGGTTAAAAAAAGGCGAATTCCAGTACCTTGAAAGGGTGGGTGGCATAAGCCTGTCACCTGGCCTTCAAAACAATGATGGGCGGGTGATCTGCTTGCCGCCAAAACGAATCGCTGGCTGGCTGTGTTGTCGTGCACCAATCGCTTGCTTGGACTTCGCGTTGCGTTGGATCGCCTTGCGTGCCTTCTCAATTAGGAAGCGTTCCAACTCAATGTTGCCTGATGATCGTGCTGAAAGAATCGCGTTCAAAAACAATACCGCTCTCTCGTTTTCCATTTCAACTCTCCAAAAAGTGTTAAGGTTTCAATTCTCGTTCTCTAGGATCGCTCCTAACGCGTTTTATTGGCGTCTGCCCTGTCTTGGGTGGGTGGCGTTTTGTCTATCTTGGACTTCTTGCCACTTTTATTTCGCTTGGCCTTGCGTGCGTGCTTGGCTTGGATCTTCTCAGTGTTTTTTCTCAGCAACGCAATGATCGATGCGACTGATTCGGAATTCATTTCTTCACCTTTGTGGCTGGGCGTCGACCATAGAACCGACCACACACAGAGCATGAAGTTTTGATCCAACCGGCCTCAGTTGTTTCCGACCAAGTGCAAGTCTCACAAACCACCTTGGTGGGGGATGGTTGGGATAGGGGTATACCTTTTACCGGATCCCCGTATGAAATTCGTGTGTCGCATGTGTCACCTTTTAGGGTGTCTTGTGACACACACGTTTTGGACATGGAATCGGATAAAACATCACCTATATCCCAACCATCCCCCCGGGATACCTTTTTGGCGTTCCATTTGATAATTCCTCCATGGCTGGTTTCTCCCACGATTTTCCAGTTATTTGCTATTCTTCCTTTGAACTTTCGCAAAACGTAACCCAACCTTTTCGCGTCGATAGCGCCTTTGTATGTTGCGACATCGGATATCACCTCTCGCATGGTTGGATATGTCGCATCATCGCTTTTTGACAAAACCCCGAGTATTTCACGAATTGTCATTCCTGCGACATCGCTTGTGACTTCGAGCAAACCACCTATCAACCCACGCACTGTCGCACTGGAATTGTCATCTGACTTGGCTGATTCTCGTGTGTCGCATGGATCTGGTTCACCCAACCAAAGGAGTGACCCACGGATTATCGCACTCCAATCTTCAAAGCTTCCGAACGCTTTCCCAACCTGAACCGGACATCCGGCCACAAAATACGCTCTCAGAATCGTGAGCGCCGCAATGGCAAGTCTTGGTCGATTTTCACGAACCCAACCCAATAGATCGGTCTGTTGAAAGTCCGTGCGCTCTTCGGGATTCTCGACCTCCGGTATCAGCCGGATCGGAAGAACCCGTCGGGCCAAATCCGAACCGAAACGAAGATTGTTTCCGGTCGCAATCCAAACCGTCCGCATAGGCAAGTCCCCTGTCGTTCTGGACATCCCAAGAATTCGATCCGTCCAAAAACCGGAAGTAATCGCGCTATCCAAATTCGATCCACCCAATTCCTGATCGACATTGTCCAGTAAAACGGATGGGCAAGCCTCGATCGCAATTGAGGTAATTGATTTCCGCATTTCTTCGTCGTGCTTGGTGAAGGTCTTTCTCGCCGCGCACCGTCCGAATGCAATCAAACTAGCTGCATCGGCTAATAATGATTTTCCGCTTCCTCGGGTGGTGGATGTGATCGCGAACAACGGGACGCAACCCGGGATAGATTGACGTCCAATCAGACTCAAGACCAATGCCAACCAACAGACTCGATCGGAGCCATCTTGAAATGGAAAATCTGTGACCACTTCCGCTAATTGATCAATTGCGAATTTCGCATCGTCAACCGTAGGATTTCCATGTACCGTTGGAAACTTCGCATTTGGACGAAAAATCAAACCACTCGATTGATCATATCCTGGCACCTGAAGAATCGATCCGTCCGCTCTCAATGTTGGGGACTCGGTCACCCCGGCCAAGTGCTTGATCTTGGACGCAAAATATCCTCGATCGGAAATTGAGTCTATCAACCATTTTGGCGGCTGGACGAGAGACGTTTTGACTTCGCCATCCTTGTCCTCTTTTTCGGTTTTCAATTGACAGGCTTGTGTGACGCGCTCCCGCAAAATACTGATCGGCAATTTGCGAATCATCAACCGTCCCTTGTCGGCTGAATCTTCGGACTCGATCGCATGAACTAAGACACCACCACGACAATAAACTGTTTGATCGTCCACCAAAGACCCCAACGCTGTCACCACTGAATCGGCAACCCCGGCTTCATCCAATGTGACGAGCACTTCCGGCCGGCCGTCCCTTTGGAGCTCGCCCGGTCTTGGTTTCCACGATTCCGCAACCTCGATCGCCTCCCGCACTAATTGCTCTCCGTCAACCAATCGCAACACGTCACGAACATCAGCGCCACCGCTCTCGACAATTTCACCGGGTAGTCGTGCGATCCGAATTGAATTCGCGATTCCTGCCAAGCGTCCACCAGATAACTGTGATCCAGTTTGTCCGGCTGAATCAAGATCCGGAATCAAGACGACATCCACACCGCTGAACAAACGAGCGTACTTGGACGCCAAATTTGAATTCGGCAAACCGCATGAATTGAACCCAAGACCAATCAATGCGGATGAGTCTTTCACTCCCTCGACCACTAACCAAACTTCACCCGGCTGTGGTAGTCGTCCCGGGAAGAACATTCCGGCCATTCCCTTGCCACGAGCAAACCAACCCTTACCGGCAACCGCTAGATCAAAATGCGAATGTTGTTTTCCATGTTCATCGTAAACCGGAACCCGGACCACTTGGTTTCGGGATCTTCCTCTGGTCGCGACTTCCGGATTGAACCGGCGGAATGCTTCAATCGGCATTCTCTTGTCGCGACAGATTGCCTCGATCAAGTCTGGTTGCGTGCTGTGCTCGGTCGGAATGATACCCAGATATTCGGCCACCTTTTGCAGGGCTTTCGGAAACGTGCACCCGGTCAACCATTTAATAGCGGCCAGACCATCGCCATTTTTTGTGGCGAAACATTGGTTACAGAGCAGAGCACCGGCGTCCGGGTCGATCATTCGGAACCGGTCCGAACCGCCGCATTTCGGACACGGATGATTTTTCCCGTCCAAAATATCTAAAGAAACGCCACCGAGTCTCGAAAATATCTCAGACCATCGACCACTGGCTTGGGCTTTTATGTGGCCAACATCGAATTTATTGATACAATTCATTTGTGAGTCCTTTCGTCGCCGCTAGATCCAACTGCCAGCCGGATCGATGCGGCATTTACTTTTGGGTTAGACGTATTCTTTTGACGGTTTGGGAATTGCCCGCCTCTGTGGCTGTGCGGACTTGGTAGATGCTTGATTGCTGCGACGATCAAGAAACGCCTGTAGATCCACGGGATTGATTTTCCATCGTGGTCGGTCGGACAGGCTTAGGTTCGATGCCTTGAGTTCACCGCTGCGAATCAAGGCCAATACGTGATCCGAACCAGTCCCCATAATGCGGGCTGCTTTAGGTGGTGTGTAAAACCGCTCTTCAAAATTCGGTGGCGACATAAAGAAAATGCTCCTGTCTTTGTGATGGACAGAAGCATTTAACACTTAGGAATCAAGTTATTTACAAGCAAAAAAGAGCATGCAACCAATTGCAACAACATGCAACATTACTGCAACATATATTTTTCCAGTTCGCATTTCCGGACGTAATTTTTGAGCATGTCGCGCCGAATTCGATACATGCCGCGTCCTGACGATTCGATATGGGGTTTCGACTTGTTGTCGGCATGTCGTTTCAATGTCGAACGATCCACTCGACAATCACTTACCGACACTTCCACAAATTGGGAATCTTGGTTCAGAAAATCAACCCAATCTTCGACGCAATGCCGCAACGTTCGAATAGCTTTGGCTGAATAATTATTCTCCGCCAAAACCAATCCTTCACCCTTCACTGAAATTGATTTCAATGCTGGGTCGGCCATCGAAAAATCAGTTCGGATATCGTATTTTGCGAGACATAACCCGCCCATTCCCGTAGTTCCCGGGCTTGTCCATTCCGCATTAAAACTTCGCGTTTCGCCATAGTCCGACACTGTTAAGGTAATCGGGCTTCGTCCAGTTAGTTTTTTTATCATTTGATTGAACTTTCGCATCTCCGGAAATTCTCCCAACCACCAACCGGAAAGTTCCAATCGCTCAATCAATCGCTCAATCAATCGGTTTGTTTGCGTGTCAATCATTGTGCCCCCCTGCTTCGCGAATCGAAGGTTTGCGTTTTGCCGGTTTGGGCTTGGCCGAATTCAGCCAGCTTCGAACATGATCGGTAACCGCTTTCAATCGGTCATCGCCAATTTTTTCACGATAGCCATCGCTTGTCGTGTTCATGCTGTGGCCCATGATCGAAGATACGGCAATGAAGTCTCTGGTTTCGTCGCCAACGGTCTGAAAGCAATGACGAAGGGTGTAGAACGTTTTCCCCCTCGCTGTGATCTTGATTGACTTACGGAGCTTCGTGAACTCCTTCGTCAGTGGTTTGTTGTCAATGCTTGGTTCCCATCTTCCACCATGTGACGTTGTAAAAAGGATATCGGAATCATTTTCGTTTGCTGGCGGTTTCCTGACTACGATATACTTTTGAATTGCGTCAATCGTCTCCTTCCACAATGGACAACGACGCGCAATTCCTGTTTTTGGTCTGGGGAACGATACCCAATCTTTTTTCAAATCAACGTGATCGAATTTCAGTTTTGCACAATCATTGTTCCCGAATGCTGCATTGATCCCCAGATAGATCATTGCTCGCAATTGGGGATTGGCTGACTCAATCAGATTGCGGATTTCCTCCGGTTCAAAGAGTCTGACTGTTTCGTTCCGCAATGCTGCCAGCTTCGATTTTGAAGGCTTGGCAAACTCTTGTCCCCAAATCCTTGAAAGCGGAACTTCAAGCAATGCTCTTTTGTCCGCATAGTTGAGAATAGCCCGAGTCTTTGCAATCAGCGTTTCCAGTGTTTTGAGATTGGCACGTTTGCCAAGTTCATCCCGGTATTTTGCAAAGTCTGCTGGAGTCAGAAACTCGACAACGGTATGACGTCCAAAGTGATCGGCGAAACGCTTGGCAATGATTTGATAATCATCGAACGTTCGTTTTGCCAGCTCACCGGTTGCAACCCTGCGTTCGCGGTTCTCCAAAAACAAATCACACAATCGTTTGACGGTAAGCCTGTCGCCAGCTCTGGCAGTAGGTTTGCGACCCGTGAGAATAATCTGGTCCTTGTACTCAACCCATTGCTCGAGTGCTTTGGTCTTGTCAGTGCCAAAATAGAAAAGCTTGCCCCCGCACTTTTTAGCCCATTGCCCCGACCCTTTATGACAGAAAAGGGGGAAGGTTGATTTCGGCTTGGATTTAGCCTTGGACTTGATAGAATGACTCTCGGTCATGCGTTTTGCTCCTTGAACAGAATGAACGTGTGATCCCGCCAGCATTTAACGGATGACTGGCGGACTTTTTTACACCTCCCAAGGTGTAGGCTACACCTGAACTTAGTTCAGGAAGCCTTCCGGGTGTAGTATGTGGTGTAGTTTCATTCTAGCGAGTTTCGAAACATGATCAACAACCCACACAAAACACGGAAAAAACCGTAGTAAAATCAAGTTGCCACCGTAGCTTCAATTGGCAGAGCACCGCATTCGTAATGCGGGGGTTGCGAGTTCGACTCTCGCCGGTGGCTTTGAGAAAACGCCCATTAAACCTTGGTTTTTTGGGCTTTTTTCTTGTTTTTGGTTCGGTGTCGGCCGATCGGGTTTGCCTTCCCAGTTGTCACATTTTGACACGTTTTGAACCAGATTGCCTAGCTTTGGGGTAACGGTTGGGGTAACCGTCGGGGTAACGGTTCGCGGGTCGATTGTCCGCCGGTCATCCGTTCCCGTTGCCCGGTTTCGTTCCTGCCCCGGTTGCGTCAGCGAGTTCGACAACGGCAACGACGGTAGCAAGTCCATCGCCCCGGCAACGTCCAATAGTCGCGGATCGGTGTAAACATTCATCGTTAAATCAATCGTCGAATGCCGCATTGCTTGTTGTGCGGTTCGTGGTGCAACGCCCGACGTACTCAACAGCGTTCCGAAGGAATGACGCAAGGCATGAAAATCAATCGTTCGGCCCCGGTCGTCCGTTTTCCCGATTCCAGCCGCCGACAAATCGCGGTCTAGGATTTTCACAAACTGCCGGGGGACGGTGAACAATGGATCGGCCCGGTTTAGCTTCGGCTCTTGCCATTGTATCGGCAGTACGTCGCCGCCGGTGTCTTGCTGGTTCAGTTCCGCCCGTTTGATTTCCAGCCATGCCCGCAAATCGTCGGCTAGTTCGGCTTGTAATGGAATGTCGGCGGCTTCCCCGTTCTTGGTGTCTTGCGATTCCATCCGTATCAATGAACCGCGTTCATTCAAATCCAAGTGCCCCACGGTCAGCGATTCGATTTCCCCGCGACGCAAGCCAGTTAAAACCGCGACTTTGTAAACCAGTGCCCGTTCCCGCCCCAGTCGTTCGAGTTCGGCGGCAAGTTTTGGATTGTCGGCCAGCCGTTCCCGTGCCCGTTCCACCGCCGCCGGTATCGTCGCAAACGTTAGCGGTTCTCTTGTCCAAGTCTTGCGGCTCTTGCCGTTGGTCGGCAGGTCGTCGGCGGTTTTGCGTATTGTTTCGCGGCCTTGCTCAGCCAATGGTCGCCAGCGTGCAACATACAACAGCCGTTCCAGTTCCGGTGCCGTCATCGCCCGCCGTCGTTTTCGTTTTTCGTTTTTGGTGTCGGCTTTTGAAACGTATTCAAATGGATTGTCTAGCATTCGGTGCGTTCGCTTGCACCAGTTCGCAAATCCTATCGACTCTTGCCGGTATTCGTTGCGGGTTCCCGCCGACATTTTCGCCCGCGTTTGTTCCACCAGCCAACGTTCGAGCGAACCGGCAGACAAATCAGACAATCGGCCCCAGTTGCAATCCGCCGCCAGCCGGTTCAATCGTGCTTTTGAATTCGATTGCCGGGTTGCGTTCAGTCCTTTTGCTTTCTGGTGGTCCAGATACGCCGTCAAGTGATCCGAAAGCGGCAACGTTTGGTGGTCAATAATTCGGTCGGTTGCCGTTGTCGTGATATTCGAACGAACGTTTTCCGCCCGCTTGATTCGGTCAGTAAGAAAAGCCATTGCCGCTTGTTTGTCCCGGCAACCCGTCGGCAAGTCCTGAACCAAGCCGTCGCCATCGCGAAACCTTGCATAGTACGTTGCCGACTCGGTGCGGACACGTTGCGAACCGTCAGCCCCCGCGACAACAACGCCCGTTTTGGTTTTACCCTTGCGGTCTTTCCACGTTGCCACCGATTCAACGATTGTCGCAACGCCAGGATTATGCCGCAGTTCTTTTGCGGTTGCCCGTCGGCGTTTTGTTTTAACGGTCGCGTTCTCTGGTAGCGGTCGCGTTGCCTTTTGTTTGTATACGTTTCCCATGATGCAATTAACTCCCTTGCGCTTGAAACTCGAATTGGAAAAGTGCCGAAGCAACCAGCGAGTTAAAACCGGCTTTCAGGTGTACAGCCCTAGCTTCGGCTCGTTGATTGTACGCTGTCAGTTGTTCCGCCGGTAACCCAGAAACTTGCCACAGTGCCGACATTTCGAGCGAATAAAACCCAGTCGGCGTTTGTCGGGTTTCTCGATTGCGTCAAACGGGGGCAAGTGTTCCCGACAACGTGCAGTATTGCCCGCCAACAATACGCCCCCGAATTTCGTCGGTCGTTTTTGTAGCCCCTCAACCGAAGTAATCGCCGCAGTCGTCCAAGCGGCTTGCAATTGATTCAGGATTTCCGTCGGTGTCGTCATGGTAGTTGCTGATTGATTGATTCTGTCGGGGTCCGCTAGGCGTTAGCCGATCAAGCGGAACCCCGCTTATGGTCCCTTATGGGATAGGGGAAGCCAGCTTCACCAGTCAGGAACACTAAATTGCACCAGTACAGGGGAAGCCAGCTTCACCAGTGACCGCTACTTTTTTGCCATTGATTCAACCCGGTAACGTGACGGCCCGCGATTCAATCCGCCGGTGAAAATCACAATAAGCAACCCGCGTTTCGTTAAACGAACAACCGCAGTTTTCACGGCTCGAACCGACAATCCCGCCCGTCGTGCTATGTCAGTTTGTGAAGTTCTCGCCGTTCCGTTCCTTGTGTCGCGATAGAGAATCAGCCACGTCACCAATTCGGAACGCGACAGCCCGACCAATGAGCAATCAACGAACCCGTTCAGGACCGCGAAACGGTCGCCAGTGGTCCGATTCTGTTTGGGCTTGCCGTTTGTCGATTGCCGTCCGATCGGCGTTCGTGGTGGGTCTAGGCGATCCTCCATTGGTGGCAGCGTTGAACAACCCGTTAGAATTGGTCGCCCGTCCGCCGTTCGAGACATTCCGTTTAGGGTTTCCATGGTTCACCCCGCTTAATTTCGGTCACTCCCCACAAATCACCCAACGCCGCCGATAGTCCCCCCGGTTTTTTCAGGTCGTCGGCGGTCGGCGGCTCGATTGTCTTGAACGATTGCGTTGAACCCGAAAACCGTAGGTACACGTCCACCGGTCGGGTATGTCGTGCTTTTAGGTGCGACAGTTTGTGGATACCATCCCCGTCAGGTGCCAGGATAAACGCATCGTCCGCCCCGAATTCCAGTTCGCCGCTTTCCTTGAACGACGCAAGGTTCAGAGAATCGCCCGCATACGTTGAACCGCCCCGTTTATCTTTTTGCCGACCAACGGAACTGACAACAACGACAGCAACCCCCGCGTCGGCAAACTGCCGAATGTAATTCATTGTTTGGTCAATCGAACCACGTTTGTCGCCAATAGCCCCCGGCGGTGCAATTCGTTGAATGTAGTCGAGCACAATCAACAGTCCGTCCGAACCCGCATTCGGTGCGAAGTCGTCAGCGGTCGCGGCAACATTCGCAAGGTCAAACGGTGGTCGTAAGAAACAAAGTCGTTCCGCGAAACTCTCAATCGTCGATAAACCCGCGTCGATTCGTTCCGCTTGCGATTCGCTAATTGTTCGGTATCGAATCGCGTCCAGTGGTACGCCCGATAACCTTGACAATTGCCGATCTAACAAAACTTCTGCTGGCATTTCAATGTTGCAAATTACCGCCCGCAGTGTTGGATTCAGTCGCAACGAATCGACGACGCATTGCATAATGAATGCTGTTTTGCCTGAACCCGGTGCCCCGCCAAGTAAGGTGATTAACTTCGGTCCTATCTCAATCCTCGACAGCGGCCCCGTTTCAGCAATCCGGTAAAACGTCGGCGGTTTGCCCGTTAGAACGTCATCCCGCCAAGAATCCATTGCATCGGCAGCGGCCACAAATTTTGCTTTTGTCATCGTGCCCCCCGGTGGTTCAAACCGCATTCAATTTGCCGCCGTACTTCTGCCGGTGCCAATCCTGAATCAAGTGCCGATTCTGACAACAACGCGAACGCCAGTTCGAATGAACAACCGAATTCAGCAAGATTCGCCGCCGCCGAAAATAACCGCCGGTGCCGGTCCCCGGTTCCTGCCCCGTCAATCAGGAATTCCCGCGTCGAACGATTCAGCCCGGTCGTTGTCGTTCCGTTTGTTCGGCGTTCCGTCGCGACTACGTTTTGATTCCGAACCGAAGCAACGGCAGTTTGCCAATCCCGAACCGCTTGACCGTAAGGTTTCGCGATCGGCGGCAGGTCAAACGGTATCGGGTCGGCAGCAAGTTCGACGATTTGAACGGCGGTCAACATAAACAATTCATCTAACGCCAAATATCGTTTGTGCCGTCCTGTTTTCGGGTGCCATGAATTCGGTGCCCTGAATGCTCGAACGCGGTCATAGACACCCGAATCAATCGTCACGTTGGCAATGGTGGCAATTTGTTCAGCGAACTGTCGGCATACCGAATGAAACTCGATTGACGGTCCCGGCGATCCGCAAACCGCCAACGGTAAACCGATATGGAAACCCTTACTGCCCGAAAAGAAAATCAGCAGTTCATCGCCAGCGAGTTCAAATCGCTCAACCAACGTTCCCGCCAGCCGCCTTGCGTCAGTCGTTGCCAATTCGAGTTCATCCCGGTCAATATCGAACCACAACCAGCCCGACCAGCATTCACCCGCGTAACCCTTGGGCGAACCAGTGCGGCTCAGCAAGTCCGCGAATTCACCCCCGAAACAAAACGCCGATAGGTACGCTTCGGCGTTTATGTCTGCCCGGTCGTCGCAATCGCAATATGCCAAAAACGCCGCCGACCAGTCAACTAACCGGCGGTCGTTCTGACAATTTCCAACAATGCGAAACCCGAACGGCAACCCATTTTCAGAACGGGGTAACATCGTCGCCCCCTTCGCTAGTCGCCGTTGCTGGTTCAAGTTCCACAACCGCCGCAGCAACCGCCCCCGGTGCGAATTCGTCAACGGTCGGTAAGTCGATTCCAACAACCTCGAACGACTTCAAACGGTTGCCTTCATTGCCGTCGTCGTCGCGTCGTAGTGCCAGTTTACATTTGCACCGAATGAATTTCGGCAGAGGTTGTTCCAATTGTTCAAGCGAAGTTATGCCGATTTTGGCAAGGTCGCGTTTTGTTTGCGGTAACGCCGCCGGTGTCAGCCAGCAATCGTTCCAGAATTTTCGGCCAACGTGTTCGCCTTCGACAACTTTGAACGTCATTTTGTAACCCGGCGTCGCGTTTTTCCGGCTCGTTTCGAGTTCGCCAGTCACGATATGAGCAACATATTCGCCCGGTGGCAGTGGTGTCATTTCACCCACCGCAGCGGTTTCGTCGAAAAGTTTTTTCAGGTCGTCGCCGCTTCCGTTTGATAGAATGTCAGATAGTTTCATAGCTCAATTCCTTATTTTGGGTTGTGAGATTGTTCGAATCGTTGCCCGCGTCGGTTGCCCCCGATTGCGGGTTTTCTTGTTCAACAGCCGACAGCCACGCCGTCAGCCGCTCGATTTCCCTTTGTGCTTTGTTGCGGTCATTCAATCGCCATAGCGAAACATAACCACGGTGCCGCGTCGGTCGGTCGCTTCTGCGGTCGCCGATACGCTCGATAATCCCGCGACGTGACAACGCCGACGTAACGGTGCCCCGCCATTTTCCGCCGCCGACAAACCGGTGCGTTAAATCGTCGGTCGCGTCATCAATCGTCGCGGTGCCATCGTCCGCAGCCATCAACGCCTGCAGCAATGCGACTTGCCCAGCCGCGACAGCTTCGGCTCTTGCGTCGGCAGCCAATGCCATCCCGCGTTGTTTTTTGGCGTCGCCGATTTCGCGAAGTGACTCTAGGTTCAATGGTGTCGCCATCGAAAACAAATCTTGCTGAATCACGGTCGGCCCCCTTTCGACTTGGCGACGTTCGGACAACCGGCAGCAATCCAATCGACAACCGTTTGCCGACTCCAACGAACCGCCCCGCCTAGCTTGATCGGTCGCGGCATTTTGCCGCCGTCAGCCAGTCGATAAACGTGTCGCGACGAAACGCCCAGCATTTCAGCCACGGCCCCCACGTCCAGTAATCGTGCCGGTTCAGCAACCGGCATTTGTGAAACTTGCATTTCAGATACTCCAAAAAACTGTCATTCGTTGGCGTGAACCGTTCACGCCGGACAGTTGGAGTTATTACAAGTCAATTAGAATTGGTCTTTCGGGTTTTCTTGGGTTTTCCAAGCCCCCCCTATGAACCCCCTATATTTTCTTTTGAGTGGGTGTACTTCGAAAGATATGACGGCTTCAAATCAGGAACAAAATAGCCTACTTGGTTTCCAGTCACAGCCCGCCGGAATTTACCAATCGAATCAACGCCCCACTTGCCGTGTTCATCATCGGAATTGAATGCGTCTTTCCGGTAGTCACTCATAGTTGTGGTACTCAATTTAATTTTTTTTGCAAGCTCAGCACCTAATACCCAATCTATTGATGTCGCATCAAACTTTGGTGGCGGGGAATGCAGATCCAGTTCCGCGATTGCTTCGCTCTCTGGGGGCGACTCAACAGCGGTGTCGGCTTCGGCCAGTTCGGGTTCAGCATCGTCAACCCCGTGTTCCTTCATGAACGCCGCCAGCTTAGGCCCCGCAACGGCAAGTACGCGTTCCCGTGTTTCCCTTTCGTGCTTCAATCGAATCTCAACCTGTTTCCCAACAAGGTACACTGAATCAAGCAAGTCAATAAACGCCGTGCAATCATGCCGCATTGCGATCGTGTCGATTTGTGCTGCGATTTGAAAACATGGTGTTTCATCGACACGCAATAGAACCGCGACGTCGGCAAGCAATTCAAAAACTTTTCTTGCCCTCGCCCAATGCCAAACCCAATTGGTTCGCCAATCATTGCGTTTTCGGTATTTATCGTCGGCGAGATCAAGATGGAGCAGCCTAGACTGCCACCAAAAAAACAAATTCGCCGCGTTGTTCAATCGAATCAATTCAAGCCATTCTAGCCATTCATCGTATTCCGCAACGACATGATTATGGAAGAAACTGCCAGTTCGAACCCAAGAGTCAAACAACTTAAACTGTTTCGCAAGTTCAGTTTTGGCTAGTTCCCCAAATGCTCTGGCAGTCTTAAACAACACCTCGAATGATTCGGGAATCTCAACAAGACAATTGCCCGAAACCGAATGATGACGAACCGATTCAACTTGTGATCGAACCGCAACCAGACAACGTTGCAATTCCGTTTCGAACAGCTTTCGTTCGTCCATTGCTTGCCCTGCATTCATGCCCCGCAGCGAATTAGAAAATGCGGCTTGCTGGATTGCAGGGCAGCGTTCCAGCCCGGTGCCCCGGTGCCGCTATTAGATTGTAGCCGATTGCGATTTTAGGCAACTCGCCCCCCCTCCCCCAGTTCCAAAAATATTTCGGACGGTGTGTACAAGACTTGGCCTCGCCTATCTACCGCTCAGGAATGTCCGCTTTCAGGGGGAACCAGAAGCCGGCGGGCGGTGTAGGCTCTCAATTGTACCGACCAACGCCGGTTTGCAATCGCCCTAAAAAGCGTGCCCCCTCGCTTGTTTGTTTAATTCTAAAAACTCCAAGAACGGGTCGGGTTCGGTGTCGGCTTTCGCTATGCCCAACCGCGAACGGTCTGCCGGGTTCAATCCAAAAACCGCCGACAGACGGTGAACCTCTTTGAACGTTTGCAAATACAATCGTCGGCTTGCCGCGTCCGTCGGGTCGGCTTCAATGTTCGCGGCCAATTGTTCAGAGTGACAAATCAACGTCACCAAAAATTTAAGTTCGTGAACGTCAATTGGTTGCAGCACGTCGTGCGGCAATTGTTCGAGAATCAAATCCCAGCATTCTGACAATGTTGCCGACAACCCGCCGGGTTTTGTTGGTAGCTGGCTTGCTTGTTCGGTTTGGGAACCGTTCGGCAACTTTGACAATACTTTTTGCGGCTTTCGGTTTCCGCCTGAACGTCCCGTTGATCCTGTCATTTGATCGACTCCCTAAAAATTATTTGGTCTTACACTCCACGGACGCGGTCCATGGGGTCGTGGTGCTCTGAAACAACTGAAATTTCACTGCCCCCCATAAAAAACGCCATATTCTAACTAGAAATATCTACAAGCCTGCGGGTACGGCCCCCAGTGCGGCAGCTTATATTTTTGTACACCCCCCGGCTAACCTTGCCGGGTCAACAGTTCAACTAACCTCCGTATTTGTTCAGCGTTTAATTGTGCCCGCAGGTCGTCCGCCAGTTGCACTAAATCGGCATCGTTGGGGTAACCGTTGGGGTAACGGTTCGCGGCGACCGCATCAAAACCAATTATATCGCCGTTTGCGGCGTTGCCTTTCCGCATTCGTAATGCGGGGGTTGCGAGTTCGACTCTCGCCGGTGGCTTTGATAAAACGCCCATTAAACCTTGGTTTTTTGGGCGTTTTTCTTGTTTTTGGTTCGTTGTCGGCCGATCGGGTTTGCCTTCCCAGTTGTCGCTAATGGACTCGTTTTGTCGCAGGCTGCCGAGGTTGGGTGCAACTCCCGTCATTCTCAATCAACTCAAAATCGACGGAATTAAAAAGCGAAACTCATAGTCCATCGTTTGAAACGGGAAATCAAGCGAAACTTTCTTCGGATCGAATTTCATCGATCTCTGCGAGCGCGATGCGAATTCTGACTCAATCAAAAAATACCCTTCGATCATGCTGTCTCGGACCATCAAGTCATCTTGGAGTTCGTTTTTTGAATCCGTCAATAATCTGGAATCATGCGCAAGACCAGGCCCATTTTGATATCCGTTCCGACCTGAACCCAATCCAAATTCTAGTGCTATTCCGCCGGTGATGCCCTTTCCGTTATCTCGACCCAAATCTGGTTTTCCGACAGCCAGCTTGCCGGACGAACCGGGAGAAATCAGCATCAAAGGTGCAAACCCGGATTGATTCGTTCGTACGATGGAAACATCCGCGAGAGTGACACGGCCATCCCGATCAAAGTCAAAGCGATTATCAATTGTCGCCGATCCAAATCCGGTTTGATTCGTTCGCGTCAGACTGAGATCGCTTAGATTGACGATCGCGTTGGACGGTTCGTTTCCTGTCTCGCCAACGGCATTCCCAAAATAATAAACGACTGCCGCAACAAGGCCGGTGGTCGAATTGGATAGTACGGTAACTTGCAACCACGTGTTTCTGAGGGCTTGATCGGCCCAAGTCAAAAAGATCTGATCCGTTCCGTCAACGGCGACATTCGAGCGATAGGTCACTGAGGTTGGCAGGGCCGCACTGGACCATGACGCAAGGTTATTGGAGTTGCCACGTCGGAATTGAAAAAACTGATTGACGTTGGCCAAAGTTGGGACGCTCGGAAGCTCGTTGACTTCCAAAACCATGCCGTTAATGCCTTTGACATAGCTGGAGTAATTTTCGAAAGTCGCCGTCTGACCAGGTAATAACGGAACCTTATCAGCTCTCGCGTCCAAGTCATTTGTCGTGTCAAAGCTCGAATCGTTGTAGAATACTCTCGCGGTGGCAATCGAAGCGACTTGATATCGATAGTCGACCACCACCGGCAGGTGATCACTAGCGGTTGCCAGCGCCGAGAGTACCGAAATTGAGGCACCGTTCCCTGTCGTGATTGCCTGATTGGATGTGTGAGATCCATTGTTCCCGAAGGCGCGGTAACTTCCCGGAACATATTCCAAGCCGCCGGTCGCCAAGACGTCATCATTGATCAACTGAAAATCAAACCGATCATCCATCGGCCCGGCGGGATTTTGGGTGTGAATTGATTTGAACGACGCGTTGTCGTGCCAATTGCCCGGTGAATTGAGCGGATCAAAGACTTGACCAGTTCCATTGCCGGTGAGAATGGAGTATGAGGATTCGGAACTGCCGTCGATGTTGAGATCACCGACAACAAATGCATTTGCGCTGCTCCCAAGTGCATCCAGTCGAGCACGAATTCCAATTGCTTCCGTCTCACGCGTTGTCGCATTGGTGGCATTCAGATGAACATTGAAGACGTGGAAGTTCGATCCGCCGGCGGGGGCTCCAAATGGCCGAAATAAGGCCCGAAAAGGATCTCGTGTAAAGTTCCCACTGACGTTTTCCGTTTCCAGCAACGTCAACGTCGCGGTATTGTAAATGTAACCAAAATAATCTCCGCTGAAGTTATTCCCAATCACGCGGGCATAGTTCTGCGTATAGAGCCCGTCCAATATCGATTCGAGTCGAGCGAGCGACGTCGGATCTGTCTCTTGGAGAACCAGCAAATCGATGTCTTGCGTGATCCCAGCACGAGTCTCCTGGCCGATGGCAGAAAAAATGGTCGCGAATGGACCGTCGCCACCAGAAGTTTGTGGTGAATTCGCAATGTTGTAGTTCACAATTCGCAAGTCCAGCGACTGCACACCACCGACACTTCCTCCGTTGCTTGTGTTGACAACAACCTTGTCGAGCCCGATCTCATCCCGACTTCCTGCGCCGGCTTGGTCATCAAGCGACCACTGGAAAAACAATTGCCCGGCCGCGGCCACCGTCACGTTGATTGTGGTTTGAAATGGCGCGGCACTCCAGCCGGCATTGTTCATTAATTCTGGCGAGGAGAAATTCAGCGCTGGTACTGCGGTGTAGTTTGTATTGTCAGTTGAATAGCTCAATTTGACGGAACTGCTACGGTCTTCATTGTTGTTAAACCAGACGTCGTAACCAATCGTCCATTCATCGACGGAACTGCCGGTAATGTTGATCAGTTTTAGACCAACGGTTCCCGGAGTCATGTCGTCGGCCGTGGCCTGAACGCCAAGGACCCGGTTGCCGCCCACATCAAAGGCGTAAACACCACCTGCTGTAACAGGGGCACTCGCTAGGCCGCGGGCAAAGTCCCCCGTTGTATGATTTCCGCCAAACACACCATTTCCATCGCTGAGGCCAGTCGCCCGCCAGAGGTCAGAATCGAGCTGACCAGCATTCGGCGAACTTGCAAATCCAGTTCCGGCATACGATTCAAATGCTTCGGAAAACAAAGTTGCCAACAACCGCCGCGGTTCGAGGTTTTCGTAGGAAAGGGATCTGCGCCGACTACGTAAGGTAATCAATTCGTTTCCGATCAGTTTGGCGGGATTCATGAGTTGAGAATGTTCCGCAATTTATCAATTTTTGACCCATTCGTCACTGCCCAGCACTGTAAAACAGGTAAGACAAATCTAAGGGGTTCGGAGCCGATTGGCTAATTAGTTAAAAGAAACAAATGCCAGTGGCCAAACAACGGCATATCCAATAGGAAGTTAGTGCTACCAACATTGTGACTCAGTAGGCCGTAAAAGCAAGAAACGAGTCGCAGAGTGTCTTGAAAATGTTTTGATCGAAATGTCTTGATGTGGCGCCAAGAGCTTTGCGACAACCTGGATTTCGGATCGGCCGGCACGCGCGAGAGTCGGGTTACTGAGAAAAAAAAGGGACAATCGCCCTGCGGCTGATTCCGCCAACCAGAAATTTATGGTGTAGCAGAGGACTAGGAGCCAAGCCAGAAAGACTCTCGACAACAGAAAATGTTTTCTGGTTTTTGAAGACGACGTTTCTGTACAATATTAGCGGTTTGGTTTGTTTATCGTTGGGACTGGTCGTTCTGGCGGCGATTTTGACAACATGATTCGGAAAGCGGGTGGAGAAATGCGAATTATTTTTTTTGGATTGTTGGCGGTGTGTTTCGTATCTCGTGTTGCAGCTCAGGATGCGCCCTGCGGACCGGATTCGATGAATGGACCACTGCGGCGGTTGATTCCACAACAGTCATTTGGTGCGGATTTTCGTCCCGCTTGCCGCGCGCATGACGCTTGTTACGACACGCCCGGCAGTATTCGTAGCACGTGCGATGCACAGTTTCGTTCTAACTTGATGGATGCTTGTCAGTATTCGAGGCATCCGCAATTGTGCCGGGCAACAGCGCGCAATATGGCTCGTTCAACGAGTCTGAGTGGTCGAAAGGCCTTTGATCGAGCGCAGCAATCGACCTGGTAGAGAATCAAACAGGACAGGTCACTTTGTTTCCTTACTCATGTTTTGGTCGACCTCTGGGACGGAGTGTGGACTCCAAATTGAGTCGTCGAGCAATGGACTCTACCCAAGTTTTGTCACCTAACGGTTGACCGCGTTGTACGCATCGTTGAACTGCTTCCAGCTCTTTGTCCGTCAGCGGTTGGTTGACCCGTTGCACCCAATTCGGCAATCGCGGTATGGGCCAAGCTGACAGCAGCTTGGGCAGTGGTTGAGGATTCTGTATCCAGCGCCAGAGCGAGCCAAATTCCCAATCCTGTGCCGCCGCGACTAATCCGGCTCGAAGCGCATTACGTTCGACATAGCGACAGACGACGAAGAAATGATCGTCGTCCTGGATCGGGAAGCTCTTGTATCGCTGTTGGTAAACATGACCAAGTCCGCCCGTCTGGTAGTGTGCGTGGTAACGCATCGTATGGGTGCCGCCAATCCATTTCATGAAGCGGCTCATTTCTCCGTCGATCAGAGAACGCAAGACCAAATGATAGTGATTGGGCATCAACTGATAACTGAATAACTCGATGTTGTACCGTTCCAATCCTTCGGCCACGATCTGCTCGAAGGCCACATAATCAGCGACCTTATGAAAAATGGTTGTGCGTAAATTGCCGCGATTAAGCGCGTGATACAGTCCGCCCGCTTCGTCGGCTCGTGGTGGTCTTGGCATGCCTCAATCTTAATCCGACGAAACACCGCCGTAAAGAGACCTGACCCCTTTTTAAGTCCCCATGTTGGAATTTGACGTATTTGGCCGAATTGACTAAACTGACAGATCGGTCTGACATAGTATGCGTGGTCTGACATCGTGTCTCGACCGTTGTTGTCGTTCGTCTACACTTGCCAAAAAACAGAGTCATGATTTCCAAACTTCGTAGTTTTGCTTGCTCGGCCGCGATTCTCAGTGCCTTGCAGGTTGCCGCCGTTGATGCGCAACATCAAACTCCGACTACCAGTCCCGTTAGTGTTAACTCGAATTTGGGCTACACAATTGGCTTGCGGCCCGTCAGTTTCGGCAGCGTCGATTTGCCGACATTGCATTCGTACTCTGTCGGGACTCACGACGGAAAATGGGTGATGATGGCCGGCCGCACGAACGGGCTGCATGGTTTTACCGGGAGTGGACAAACCAACTTTCCGCCCGCTTCCCAAAATCGGGATGTTTGGGTGATCGATCCCGCCAGCGGCCAGTCCTGGCATCGATCGCTGCAGGATTCTTCCTCCGGCTTGTCCGGGAATGATGTGGCTGCTTTGACGTCGACCAACAATCAATTTTTGCAACGAGGCGATCGTCTTTATATGACTGGCGGCTATGGAGCCAACGCAACGGCCGGATTTAGTACGCATAACGCTTTGTCAGCCATCGACTTGCCCGGGATTATTGACTGGGTCACGACGGGCAACGGAACGGCTGCAAATCATATTCGCATGGTTCGAGACGAGTTGTTTCGTGTTACGGGCGGCGCGATGTATGAAATGAATGGTCGGGCGAATCTGGTCTTTGGCCAGAATTTCAATGGCGGCTATATTCCAAGCCAGAACGGCGCCTATACCAACCAGATTCGCAGCTTCGACATTGTCGACGACGGGACGACGCTGAGTTTCAACAACGTATCGCAAACAACTCCGCTACCCGAATACCGACGCCGCGACTTAAACGTTTTCCCAACATTGAGTCAGAATTCCGACGGCTCGTTGAATCAGGGACTTACGGCTCTGTCCGGCGTTTTTACAATATCAAACGGCGCTTGGACCGTTCCGGTGGAGATTGATGCAAATGGCAATCCGACAATGGCCGATCCCACGGCTGCTGGCACCTTCAAGCAGGGCATGAACAATTATCACTCCGCCAAACTGGGACTGTTTTCGGAATCGACTGGGGAAATGCACGAAATTCTTTTTGGCGGAATAACCTTGGTAGACTACGATCCGACGACGCAACAGTTCTATCAGGACAACGATCTGCCCTGGACAAATTCCATAACGGCAGTTGTCCGCGATGCACTGGGACAATACCAGCAAGACTTGATTGGGGCGTTCCCGCAATTGTTTGATTCGCAAGGCAATCTCTTGCGATTTGGTGCCAACGCTGAATTCCTTGCGCTCAATGGCCTCGGATTGTACAATAATGGCATCATCAACCTGGACGCGATTTCGGGTCCCACTGTGCTCGGACACATCTATGGCGGACTTTTCGCGAATGCTCCGCACGTTCGCAATGTTCCTGGCGCGGTCTCCGGTGCATCGAACGTTGTCTGGGAAGTAACTTTGATACCGGTTCCCGAGCCAACCAGCTTGGTCCTGTTGATGTTGGGTACTGGGGGTTTGTTGTTGAGGCGTCGAGTCATCTAAAAAAGGGTCAGGTCTCTTTGTTTCCTTGCCCCTGACCAAGTTCGTTCTGCTGTTAGTGTGCCTGGTAACTGATCGTGGGTGGTAACTCATCGTCGAAGTGCCGCTGACCCGCGTCATAAAACGGTTCATTTCCGTCAAACAAAGGGTGCCGGGCCAAATAATAGTGATTGGGTATCAACGGATATCTGAATCACTCGATATTTTTCCGTTCCAATCTTTCGGCCAGGAGCTGCTCGAAAGCCTCGTGGACATCGACTTGACGAAAGATGGCCGCGTGCAAACTGCCGCGATTAATCGCGTGAGACATTCCATCTGCTTCGGCGGCTCGTGGAGGGCTTGGCAGGCCCCAGTATTTACAGGCTGAAACAACGCGTTAAAGAGACCTGACCCGTTTTCGGTAGGCGTTTTCAGTAGGCGACAAGTTCGATAGACTCAGGCCTCAGAAGAGAATGTCAACCACCGTCGGAATGGTGATCGGTTCTGGCGATCGTCTATTTTGCGTTTGAAGTGAGCGGAAGCCGCATGAATGTTGAAGCGCGTCGCCTGGCAGAAGATCGAAATCGAACCCATTTGTGGAAGCGTTGGGGGCCGTACCTCAGTGAGCGACAATGGGGCACGGTGCGTGAGGACTACTCCTTCAATGGAGACAGTTGGAGTTCGTTTCCCCACGAACAAGCGCGCAGCCGCGCGTATCGTTGGGGCGAGGACGGGCTGCTCGGATTTTGTGATCGACAGTGTCGATTGTGCTTTGGACTCGGGTTATGGAATAAGCGCGACCCGATTCTGAAAGAGCGTTTATTCGGCTTGTCGGGCCCCGAAGGCAACCACGGTGAGGATGTCAAAGAATGTTATTTCTATCTCGATTCGACTCCGACCCACTCCTATGCCAAAGCGCTTTATAAATATCCGCAGACCGAATTTCCGTATGAACGTTTGGTCAGCGAGAATCGAGCCAGCGGCGTGGGTGGTCCGGAAATCGAGTTGGAAGATACTGGAGTATTTGACGACAGCCGATACTTCGATGTGGGGATCGAATATGCCAAAGCCGCGCCCGAGGATCTCTGTATTCAGGTGACTGTCGACAATCGCGGACCCGAGGCTGCGACATTGCATTTGTTGCCGACACTGTGGTTCCGCAACACGTGGAGTTGGGGAGGAGTCGATGCGCAGCTTCGCCCCCAACTGGAACTCCTGGGAACAGGCCGCGTTAGCGCTCGCCACGAGACCCTCGGTGATTTTCTATTTGCCTGGGATGGTGACGTGGAGCCCATGTTTACGGAAAACGAAACGAATTCAGAACTGCTATGGGGAGTTGCCAATGCGGCGCCGTACGTCAAGGACGCATTTCACCATGCCGTGGTCAATGGCAATCGAGACGTGCTGAACCCACAGTGTAGGGGAACCAAGTTTGCGCCCCATTTCATCCTGCCGATTCCAGCGGGGGAACGGCGAATTGTTCGGTTGCGGTTGGTGCTTGCCAACATAGCTCCGCCAGATTTTTTTGGTCGCGATTTCGATGCTGTCTTGCGGTCACGTCGTCATGATGCCGATGAGTTTCACTCCAGTCTGAACTCGCCGTCGATTCGTCCGGAGGTTGCTGCCGTCTCCCGTCAAGCTCGTGCTGGCCTGCTCTGGAGCAAACAGTTTTATCACTATACGATCCGCGAATGGTTGAGTGGCGACTCCGACTCAACGCCACCGCCCGATACGCGGCAGCGCGGACGCAATGCGACGTGGCCTCATTTTCATGCCAGCGATCTACTTTCGGTTCCTGACAAATGGGAATATCCCTGGTTCGCTTCCTGGGATCTGGCGTTTCACATGATTCCGATGGCGGAGCTTGATCCTGATTTCGCCAAGCACCAACTCAGTCTGCTGTTGCGTGAATGGTACATGCATCCCAATGGCCAACTCCCGGCCTATGAATTTGGGTTCCACGATGTGAATCCACCGGTGCATGCCTGGGCAGCGTGGCGTGTCTATAAGATGACCGGTTGTCGCGGAGAACGAGACCGGCCATTTCTCGAAGGCATATTTCAAAAGCTATTGCTGAATTTCACGTGGTGGGTCAACCGCAAAGATCCCGACGGTAACAATTTGTTCCAAGGCGGCTTCCTGGGACTGGATAACATCGGAGTCTTTGACCGATCCCAACCGTTACCGATCGAGGGTGAGTTGCTGCAATCCGATGGAACGGCCTGGATGGCCTTCTATAGTCTGACCATGCTGTCGATGGCGCTCGAACTGGCTCAAGTGAATCCAGTGTATGAAGACTTGGCGTCCAAATTTTTCGAGCATTATGTGAGTATCGCTGAAGCCATGAACGGATTGGGAGGAACGGGACTGTGGGATGAAACGGATGGATTTTATTACGACAAATTAAAGGTCGGCAACGAGTACGTTTCACTTACGACAAGGTCTCTCGTCGGACTTTTACCGATCATCGCCGTCGAGGTATTGGACGAGGCGAAGATTCAGAAGCTCGCTGGATTTGTCAAACGCATGCAGTGGTTCATGGATCACAATCCGCAGCTGGCTCAGCATACGACGTTTTGTAAAATCGGCTCGCAACATCAACACCGCTTGCTCAGCCTGCCAACGAGAGAGCGGCTGGAACGCATTCTCAAGCGATTGCTGGACGAAGACGAGTTTCTTTCGCCGCATGGTATTCGCTCGCTTTCCCGCGTGCACCACGATCAGCCCTTCATATTCCGGAGTTCAGCCGCCGAGTACCGCGTCAACTATGTACCGGGTGAGGGCGACTCATATTTGTTTGGGGGAAATTCGAACTGGCGAGGTCCGTTGTGGTTTCCAATCAACTACTTGATAATCGAGGCATTGGAGCGGTATTCGCATTTTTATGGTGCGGATTTACAAGTTGAATACCCAGCCAGATCGGGCGTTTTTTTGACATTGGATCAGATCGCAGCCGAACTTTCGCGGCGTCAGGCCGCGTTGTTTCTGCCCGACGAATTCGGTCATCGTCCCTGCCATGGAAGTGACCGGCGTTATGCTGAAGATCCGCACTGGAAAGAACTCTTGCTGTTTCATGAATATTTTCACGGCGAGACCGGCCGAGGCTGCGGTGCCAGTCATCAAACCGGCTGGACCGCGTTGGTAGTACGATACTTGAGTGACGCGAATCGCCGTGGCAATGGAAGTTGACCTGCCGATTGATTTAGAATCTGGCAGCTCATCCTCGCTTGGATTTTCGACTGTGATTAACGACTAAAATTAGTTTGGAGTTAGGCAAACATCATGCATACAGGCCATCATTATCCGTTTTGGGGATTGATTCACTGGACACGGCGGGACATTTTCCAGCACGTATTTATCGCCTCCGGCGCGACTTCGGCCTATGTGCTACTCGATTGGAAGTGGCTGGCGATACCCTGGCTGCCGATCGCTTTGCTTGGTACTGCCGTGGCATTCATTGTTGGATTTAAGAACAACGCGTCCTACGATCGCATGTGGGAGGCCCGGCGAATTTGGGGATCGATTGTCAACTCCAGCCGAACGTGGGGATTGCAAGCGCGGGACTTTCTATCCGACCAGCATGCAAACGAGGCTTGTACACCTGAACAACTGGATGCCGCGCGGTGGATACTTTATCGGCGTCACTTTGCCTGGCTGACGGCACTACGTTACCAACTTCGCGAGCCACGCGCGTGGGAGTGGGTCAGTGTGCCGCACAATGCCGAATACAAGCAACGCTGGTTTCGAGTGGATGAACACGAAAATCAATTGGACGTCGCGTTGACCAAATATTTATCGCCTGCCGAGCAGGAACAAATCATGCGCGGCAACAGTAAGCCAACACAGATTCTGGCGTTGCAATCGGGCCACTTGGTTCAGTTGCAGCGGGCGGGTTGGATCGAAGACTTTCGCCATATGGAGTTGGAGAAAGTACTTTCTGAACTGCTTTCGCATCAAGGTGCAGCGGAGCGGATCAAGAACTTTCCCTACCCGCGACAGTATGCGACCATGAATCTGTGGTTCGTCAAAATTTTCGTATGGTTGGTTCCATTTGGGATGCTTCAAGAGTTTGAAAAACTCGGAGGCCCATTGGTTTGGCTATCGATTCCGTTCAGTGTGCTTGCCGGTTGGATCTTCACGACAATGGAACGGATCGGTGAAGTTACGGAGAATCCCTTTGAGGGCAGTGCCAACGACGTTCCAATCACGTCAATCGCTCGAAATATCGAGATCGATCTTCGGCAAATGTTGGGAGATACGAAATTGCCACCAGCGATCATGGCTGAGAACAATATTGTTACGTAAGTCCAAAACTCGCCAAGTTGCATTTGAGGGCTGGATTCTCTTGATCGATGGGTCGCAACTGGGTGTTTGAAATAGGTGAGGTGCCCGCGTCCGCCAAAGCCGGATTTGCGAGTGAAAATTCGTGTCTGGTGCGGGAATTCGAGTGCAATTGGCGGGCCAAAAAGACATGTAGCGGATTGTTGCCGGACCAATTTAGTCACTTTCTAGTGCTTTTTTGGTTCGGGGAATCGACCGTTGCCGAAATTGACCGGAGATGGCACAATGGTCGATTGTAAAATTTCTGTGATGGCGTCGACTGGACGGTGAGCTCCGACTGGTTTGGGCGTCGTTTCTGTTGTTACCCGAGGATATTAGATGACCCAGGTTCCCGAAATCGAACTCAAAGACATGTTGCTGTCCAATAGTACTTTTGGACCCCAAGAAATCGCTTTTATCTCACGCCGGATTTGCAACGATTACTCGCAATTTCCCCACTTGCGGGATGTTACGGAGATCATGACCAATCAGACAGAGCGATCGCCGGCCGCTTCGGTACGATTGGGCGTGTGCCAATATATGTTGGGGCGATACTCGAATGCGATTTCGACATTGGAGAGTTCTGATGGGGGTGCCTTGGCATTTTTCTATCAAGGAAAAGCGAATTTTTCTTTAGGATCTTTTGACCGAGCCATCGTTTGTTTTGAATCGGCCAAAAAGGCTGGGTACAACGCGGACGTTTGTATGTTGGCAATCGCAGAGGTCAAACGTCACGCCAAAGACTTGCCGGGTGCGATGGCCATTCTGGATAATTTGTTTGGCCCCGTCGAACAAACTGCGGAGTACCTGTATCAACGAGGTGCCACGATTGCCGCGATGATTGATAATCCAGAAGAAGTTTGCAAGCTCTACGAACGAGCCGTTGAATTGGATGATAAACACCCAGGAGCACTGTTTGGGCTGGGATTGGAAAATGATCGTCGAGGAAATGACGAACGGGCGATTGAACTTTACCAGCGCGCGGCGGCGGTTTTTCCGGCTCACGTCGGTGCTTTGCTGAATCTCGGATTAATCTACGAGGATCATGATCAATACGAGCGGGCTGCACGTTGCTACGATCGGATCTTGGAATCCTTTCCGTCACACGACCGGGCGACATTGTATCGGACCGACGCAGTGGCTTCGATGGATGAGCATTATGATCATGACCGTGAAAAAGTTCGTCAACAAATCGCTGGCGTGATGAGTATTCCGATCGCGCAGTTTGAATTGTCGGTGCGAAGCCGTAATTGCTTGCAAAAAATGGGCATTTTGTCTTTGGGTGACTTATGCCGCGTGACCGAGTTGGAATTGCTGAATAGCAAGAATTTTGGCGAGACTTCGTTGGTGGAAATTCGTGAAATGATGGCCAACAAGGGATTGATGATCGGTCAGTTTTCCAATCAGAAGGATGACGAGACCGAAACAGTTGATACCAGTCATTTGTCTCCCGATGAACAAGCGTTGCTCGATCGTCCGATGTCGGATTTGAATTTGTCCGTTCGTGCCCGCAAATGCATGACGCGATTGGGACTGACCACGATTGGGGAATTGGTACGGAAATCAGCCGATGATTTGCTGGAATGCAAGAACTTTGGTGTAACCAGCTTGACTGAGATTCGTGAGAAACTCGTTCAAGCTGGCCTGAAATTGCGCGGCGAATAGTCTGTTGTTGAAATTGCAAACGGAGGTGCTAAATGTTGAGATTCCTGAAACGCAAGTCGAGTCCCGTTCTGGTTCCGGCAACAACAGAGTTTGAGCAATTCCCGGCAGCTGACCAGATTGGGTTAGCGGCTGGCGAAATTTGGGGCGCGTTGGCAGAACATGGCGGATTGGATTTGTCGTGTTTGGTTGCGCGATCGAGCGGTTCCCGCGATGAAGTTCTGTTGGCCATTGGTTGGCTGGCGCGCGAAGGCAAAGTCAAAATGTCCGGAGCAAACATCGCCTTGGTCTCCAACGAGTTTCGCTCCGTCGCTTAGGAATTGTCCCAAGTTGACGTCCGGATCTTAGCGGAACGGCGCGAGCCGTCCGGTGTCACAAAAACCGGAGGGCTCGCGCCCTTCCGCTACCATCAAACTGCGGAAGTTAATTCGGGACAATTCCTTAGTCGATTGTTTCCCGACACCGTTCATGCCTCACTCTGATCAAGATCCGATTGACCCGAAGCCGGTCTCAACCCGATTTGAGTTGTTGCATGAAGATGCGCGGTGCGGGGCGAGACTGGGCCGGTTGACGACTTCGCGGGGAGTGATTGATTTGCCAGCGTTCATGCCGGTGGGGACTTGTGCAACAGTCAAAGGGCTCACAACCGGTCAGCTCACAGCGATTGGTGCGCAAGTCATCTTGGGGAACACTTATCATTTGCATCTCCGCCCCGGTTCGGATGTCATCGCGGAATTGGGAGGACTGCATGCGTTCATGGGGTGGCAGCAGCCGATTCTCACCGACAGTGGCGGCTTTCAATTGTTCAGCTTGGCCAAGTTGACAAAAATCACGGAATCCGGCGCCGTTTTTCGATCGCATATTGACGGTTCGACGATCGATTTGTCCCCCGAACGCAGCGTTTTGATTCAGGAACAGCTCGGCTCCGATATCGCCATGGTGCTCGACCATGTTGTCGCGTTGCCCAACCAGCGATCGGTAATTGAAGATGCGATGCAACGATCGATTCGCTGGGCCGAACGCTGCCGCAGCGCCCATTCGAGTGAGAATCAAATCCAGTTTGCGATCGTCCAAGGGGGACTTGATGGCGGACTGAGAATTGAATGTGCCCAGCGATTGGTGGAATTCGATTTTCCGGGTTACGCAATTGGCGGCTTGAGCGTTGGGGAAACGCCGGCTGAAATGTATGACATGTTGGACCTGACCTGCCCTGCCCTGCCCACCGGCAAGCCTCGCTATCTGATGGGCGTGGGGACTCCAATTGATTTGCTCGAAGGGATCCGCCGAGGTGTCGACATGTTTGATTGCGTGATGCCCACACGCAATGGTCGCAATGCGATGGCGTTTACGGATGGTGGGCATCTGAAACTGAGAAACCTGATGCATGAACGGGACCCTCGACCCTTACAGCCAGAGATCGCGACGGAGTTTTCTCATCTTAGCCGGTCCTATATCCGGCATTTGTTTCGGGCCGGCGAAATGTTGGGGCCGATCATTTTGAGTTTACATAACCTGGCTTATTACCAACGGCTAATGCGGCAGGCTCGAGAAGCGATTGCCAATGATTGTTTTCTTGAGTTTTATGCCGAGCGAAAATCGGGATGGGGCATCGGCAGTTAGCGCGAAGCCCGTTTCTGGCCGAATTCTAGGTGCGCCAGGCCCGCGAAACATCCGGTTTGGGGGTGGAATCTGCGATCGAGCATCGATTCGGGTGTTTACGCGACTGGATCGGAGTACATCCGCGCTCGGGCGATCGTCTCATTCAATAGGTAGGTCGGTGAAAAGGTAATCAATTATCGCACGAATTCAGGTGCGAATTGGTGTTCGGGGACGCCATTCGCGTTCTTGAGAACACTATCTTTTGGGTTATGTGTTGTCTGGCCTTGTTGGGTTTTTGCGAAAGTTTTATGATGTCTGGTTGGTTTTTTGCGTCAGAGACGGAAGCCGGCGATTTGTCACTGAGTTTTAACTCGGTTTTGAAATCTCGGTTACGTGTTGGCGTATGTAAATAATAGAAAATGTTGTTGGTCCAATCGGTTTTGGTACGGGACTAGATTCCGGCAATCGAGACCTGCGAGCAAAAACGAGCTCGCAATCAAAAAGAAGTATCATGATTCAGCTTTATAACGTCTGTTGGTTACTGTTGGCACAGATTCCGCAAAGTGCGGCTGGCGCGAGCGGTGCCGAAGTCGGCAAACTGGCTCCGGAAAAACCCCAGGGCTTTTTTGACGGCCTGGGTTTTATGTTCCCGGCGTTGATGGCGGTCATGTTGTTGTACTTCATTATGATGACTCGACCCCAACCAAAAGTACCAGCCAAGACGACGGAACTGTTGTCCACACTTAAAAAGAATGACCGTGTCGTTACGGCCGGTGGTATTCTTGGGACGGTCGTCAATTTCGGCGCGGATGATGAATTCGTCACGCTACGAGTTGACGACAGCAGCAACTTCCGGATGCAGGTACTGGCAACTTCTATTGTTCGCGTAGTGTCCAACAATGACACCAAAACGACCTAAAAAAATGGCCAAGTTTGTTAGTATTTGGCCGTTGAAATATACGCGAAACATCTTAATTCACTCCCATCCATCACTTAGGAATTGCTCGAATGTTTGAGTTCTGTTCCACCGGTTGTACGGTTTTAGTTGCTCAAGCCGAACCGACTGTCGACGTCCCATTTTTCGAATCGGGCCTGTTTATTTTCCTTTTGCTGGTTGCTGCGGTAGTCGGTGGCTGGTTTTTAGCCAAATTGATAACCAACGGTTTGCGGTTGGGTGAATACAAAGGACGCATGGCGACGGTCTTGATCTCGATGCTGGTCGCGGGGTTAATGATCTGGAGCAAATGGCCGCCGAAGTTTGGCGTAGATCTTCGCGGCGGGATTAACATGATCGGCTCGCTGAATTTGGAGGCCTGGAAAAACTCGGAAGATCCCAACGCGCCGATGCCGCAATCCAAAGATATTATTCCGGCGTTAGTGCAACGGGTAAATCCAGCGGGAACCAAAGAGATCATGATTCGTCCCCTTGGAAACGATAAAATCGAAGTCACCATTCCATCGGTGAGTTTGCAGGAGGCCGAAGAGGTTTGGGAACGTCTGGTAAAAGCTGGCAAACTCGAGTTTCGTATTGTCGCGGACCTGAAATACCACAAACCACAAATTGACCTGGCGCGCAGAATGGCGACCGACGGAAGTCGCGAGCGAAATGTCGTGGAGACCAACACGGAAGGTATCACGAAAACGGCGGCCTATTGGGTTCCTCTGGCACGTGAAGTCGTTGAAGGATCGCCGGTCGGCCAAGAGACTCCGTTCAAATTTGTGCCCCAAAGAAGTCATCTTATGCGTGACAAATCTACGGGTCGAATTATTGAATACAGTGAACTCGCCGCGGGACTCAAAGATGATTTCGAAAAACATGGTCGGGATTTCGCGGTCTGGTGCAAACAACGTGGGATTCGTACGCCTCAGCTATTGTTGATTCAACCCGATGCGGACAGAAATGTTGAGGGCAAACATCTGTCGAGCGTGAGCTCCGATACGGATGAAAAGGGACGCGCGTGCGTTAGTTTCAAAACGACCGATGAAGGGAGTCGTCGACTGGGCATGTTTACCAAGATGAACGAGCCGGACTCCCAAGGAAATTTGCGGTTGATGGGCATTGTGTTGGATGATCAGCTCCATTCGGCACCCTCGATCCAAGAAGCCATCTTTAAGAATGGTCAAATCTCCGGAAGTTTCACGCAAGAAGAAGTCGACGAACTCGTCATTAATCTGCGTAGCGGCAAACTCGATGTGGCGCTAAATAAAGCTCCGATCAGCAAGGACTTTGTTAATTCAACACTCGGCGAAGAGTTGAAGAGACAAGGGATTTGGGCGATGATCGCTTCGCTGGTTTTGATATTGGGTTTTATGGCATTCTATTATCGTTTTTCCGGCGTTGTCGCTGGCGTTGCCGTGACGTTTAATGTGATTTTGGTGGTAGCACTGATGATGGCGATCGATCAACCCCTGACGTTGACCGGATTAGCTGGATTGGTGCTGACGGTGGGTATGTCGGTGGATGCAAATGTATTGATTTATGAGCGGATCCGTGAAGAAATCGATCGCGGAGCGGCACTGCGCATGGCGATACGAAATGGCTTTGATAAAGCGATGACCACCATCGTGGACTCCAACGTCACAACAATTCTCACCGGGATCGTGTTGTATGTGATTGGTACCGAGCAGCTTAAGGGATTTGCTGTAACTTTGATTCTCGGGATTCTGATGGGTATGTTTACGGCGATTTTCGTGGCTCGTTTGGTCTTCGACATCGCGGAACGAAAACGTTGGTTGACGTCATTCAACATGATGCGAATTTTTAATAACCAACGGTATAAGTTTCTGAACAAGTTTGCGATCACCGGCGGTATTTCACTGGCAATCATCGGTCTAGGTATGGTTGCCATGTTCGCGTTGGGGCCCAAGATTCTCGATCACGACCTGCGCGGAGGATCTACCGTTCGGATGGTATTTAATAAAGAGCAGGACATCGAAAAAATTCGTGAAGAGTTGGGTAGCCTAAACGTTGAAATTGATGGCGAAAAAATCCAGTTTGCGGTGACTGGATTCGGAATCAAGGCGGGTGACGAAGCCATGAAGGACCGAGTTTTCAAGGTGGATAGTAATTTGCGCGCCTGGGAGGGAGTGCAGAGCGAAGAAAAATTCGAGCAGTTAGATGAATTGCTCTCCCGAGTTTTCGCGGGACGGCTAATGTTGCATCATGTGGATGTGTCCGGACAACCCGCATCCAATTCGAGTTCGGATGGAAGTGGTTCGGTGGACCAATCGAAACAGCCCGAAGTCGGCGGTTTGCAGTGGTGGACACGACCAGCATTGCCAAGTCTCTCAGCATTTTTCGTGGCAGGTTCGGTCGGAATGATTCAAGACGCGGGGGAGGGCTCGACTGCAAACGCAACGACTACCGAAAAACTTCCAGTGACTCAGGCGGATGGAAACGCCGCTAAAAATCCGACTGCCCCGACGCCGCCAGAACTGCAAAACGTGACCCCCGAACCGGGAACTGCGGTTCCAACGCAGGATAAACCGGCCGGCGATGTGCCTGTCGTTCCCGGAGCAGCGGTTCCCGCCGAACCGGCTGCGGGTGGAGATTTTTCAACGGCCGCGCCAATTGAAACGAACGTGAAATACGTTGAGGTCAAACGGAGCTTGAACGTCGCCCCGGAGATTTCCGGCAAGACACTACTTTCATTGCTGGTTGATTCATCGCAGACCGTTGGATTAGAACTGGACGAAAATCAGATCCGGCTGGACTCGAAAGATGTTTTGTCGGACGAGTCCCCGTTGTCAACCGTCTCCAAGAATTGGGACGTTACATTGTCAGTGACCAACGAAGCAGATGCCGATCGAGTTATTTCGGCGTGGGCTGAAGGTTTCAATAGGAAACCGTATTTCCCGACGTCCAGTAAAATCGGTGGTCAAATCGCCAAAGAAGCACAATTCGTGGCCCTGGGCGCGGTTCTCGCGAGTTTTTTAGGAATCATTGCCTACGTGTGGGTCCGTTTTCAAAACATCGCGTTCGGTTTGGCAGCCGTTATTGCGCTGATCCATGACGTGGCCGTTGTATTGGGCGCCATTGCATTTTCGCATTGGTTGGCTGGAATATTTGGTTTTTTAGGGGTGGTCGAATTCAAAATCAGTTTGGAAATTGTGGCGGCCGTGTTAACCGTGATTGGATTCTCGATTAACGATACGATTGTTGTGTTCGACCGGATTCGGGAGGTTCGCGGAAAGCGAGCCGAGATTACGGCTGAAATGATTGATGATAGTATCTCGCAGACCCTCAGCCGCACGATATTGACATCCCTCACAGTTTTTATTGTAGTGTTCATTTTGTACTGCTTCGGCGGTGAAGCGATTCACGGCTTTGCGTTTGCCATGTGCGTCGGCGTCCTTGCCGGAACCTACAGTTCAGTTTTCATCGCCTGCCCGTGCCTGCTTTGGTTGATGAATACCGTGGGATTGAACCCCGGACATGTTGACCCCGCAGCCGAGTAAACGACAGTTATTTGCAAGTTTGTGCCCAGGACAGGTCAGTTGATCTGTCCTTTTTTATTCCGCAATAGACCGGCAAAGCTTGCCTATTGTGCAAAACTGGAAACTAAATCCGTTTCGCGCGATCCAAACCAGGTCCAATTTCGTATTTTTGCTGCACTCGGTGCAATAATTCAAGGTCTGAAAGTTCAGGCGAATTAAATCCACAGCCATGGATTGGCGTCTCGTTTCGGCACTAAGCCGATTAAAAGAAGCGCGCAATCAAAAGGCGACCCATGGGTTCATTTCATCAAATTGCTTTCGGCGCGGCCTGCGTGGGCGGAGCGTTTTGGATGGGACATTATCTCAATAATCATCCCAATCCGGACGAAATCGCTCAAGCTTTAGTCCAACAGGCCACGCCCCCGCCGCTGGAATCAAGTTTCAGTTTGTTGGCGCCCGGTTCGACCGTTGGTCAGACGGTTGGTCAGTTACCCAAGTATCAAAAACCAGCTCCGCTTGATCCAGTCGCGGTCGACGAGTCGGATTTGCCGCCGCCAAGCCAGCTTGATCCCGCAGTGCCGACGGCCGATAGAAGCGTGCCGGAAAGTCGATTCGCGGCCGATCAGGCAGCCCAATCGGAGCGGCGCGTGATCGATGTGCCGGACTTCTCGCAACTGGCTGCCAATTTTCGCAACACACCCTTGGAGCTGCCTCCGTTTCCAAACGCGAACTCTCCGAAACCGCCGCCGCTGAAATCCAACCCAGTAGTAATTCAGCAAGATCCGCCCGTGCGCCAGACGACCGGGCTGGATCCAAAATCCCAGTCGATCCCGACTGGATTTGACGAACAAGATTTCGCGCCGCGACTAAAAGATCGTTTGAACGAAGTCAACGCACGAAGTCAGCAGCCACCGGAACAACCGTCGGCAGCGCAGACAGAGCTCGAGTCCGTTTTAGTGCGATCGGATGAATCGACGATTGACGCTGGTACATCGACCAACGGGTTGGCTGAGACGGGCGTCGGTTCGCCAAACAATGTGGTCTCACTTAACGACCGCCCGAACGCCAACGTCTCAGGGGAAAAATTCAATGCTGCGCCAGAACCGTCCGCCGTTGATGAGCCACTACTCGCACAACATGTCGGGCAACCATCTTCGGCCGACGCCGTAGCGGATCGCGAAATTCAAACCAGTGACTTCCGACGGTCCGCAAAACCACTCGTGCCATTCGGATTAACGGAAGCCGAAAAAAGCAAGCTGGTTCGACTGCGAAAACCAATCGATCGTCAAATCAAATTGGGAACAAACAAGTTTGACGACTATGTTACTCAAACAGGAGATACGCTTCCCCAATTGTCTACCAAGTACTATGGCAAACCGGACTATCATTTAGATATCTATTTGGCCAATTTAGGTCAGCTGCGCAGCCCAGCCGAAGTCCCAGTCGGAATCACCCTGAAAATTCCGGTTTACGAATAACAGATTTCCGACTCGGCCACCGGTTGAAAATCACGCGGTCAAAAACTGAACCAGCATCACGCGATCCGAGTGAATATCTGGCAGTTGCGAGGCAAGTTGGGATTGTCGGATAAAAATCGAAACGAAACCTGATCATTGTTTGGCACGAGATTGCCAAGGATAGTCGACCGCTTTAACACCGACTTGTACCGCGACAAATTTGGCAATGTAGGGCCATAATCGAACATCGGTTTGATCGCGAATTAGCTCAGTACCCGTAGCAGCAATGCCGGGCATGATGCCATTGAACAGCGTGGTATTTTTGATTCGTTCGGCGTCGTCCTTGTATTGTTCCAAATCGGGCCGTCCCTTTTTCATGGCTTCGTAAATAGACCGCCCTTCTTTTTCTGCTTCGACATCGTTCGCGGACCAAACAATCAGCGTCGGCAAATTGGGCACATTTTTTCCGGCAAATAGTGGATGTTTGAGTTCCATAGTCATACTTAAACTATCCAGTTTTTTGCGTGGTGAAATCAAAGTCAGTGATTTAACGTCTTGGCCTTGTTTGATGCCGCCGTCGACCGGCGCGAAAGCAAACCAATCGGCGATCGTCCAATTCATAGCCAGAACCGAAGTCTGCCCGACGGCGACCACGTTGAGTAAATCAATATTCAACTCGCTTTCATTATTACGTTGGACCAAATATCTCTTGCAACGCTCGATGTCTTTAAATACCGCTTCAATTTCCAATTTTCGGAATTTTGAATAGTCGAGTTTGGTCGTTGAACCGGCGATCGTGGTGCTGTCGCCGTGCCCACGCAGATCGGGAACAATTACAGCGCAGCCAAACTTTTGCAGATAGAGTGCAAACGGTAGCAGATCGCGTCGGTCACCATCCCAATCATGCAGCAAAATGAACGGAATAGTCTTCTTGCCCGATCCGAGCTCGGGGTCCTGGGCCGCACCGTAATAAGTACAATGTAAACTGACGCCATCGCTGGTGTCAAGAATCAGATCACTGGGAGCAGGTATGGGAAGTTCTTTTTTGGCTGGTTTGTTCTGCGGTGTTTGCGGCGACGGAGTGGGCGTTTGGGGCGCATCGGTTTTGGGAGCGACCGTTTGCGTGCCGTCGAGTGGATTATCCTGAATCGGACTCGAACACATTGCGTCGTTCGCCCAGAAAAATAGCGTTAGCAAACCGGCAATTCCCAAAATGAATGGGTTGGGTTCCAGGAAAGCAAGAGTTTTGTATCCAACAGCAGTCGGACGCGTCTGGGTTGGTTTAAAGTGATTCATGCAGGTCGCCATTTTGATTTTTCAATAGTTTGATTGAGAGTTTGTGATGGGGTCCGTGAACGGTGCAATGAGTAACGGGATTTGCAAACTCACCTAATACTAAGAATTGTAAGCAACCGGGTCAACGAAACCGCTTGAAATATCCGGCAATTGTTTGCATCCAATCGCCGAGCCCAGCCACACATTCCAGGGGTTCCGGATGGGCTCGAGGGGTCCGACAACCCGAGTTGTTCCAGGCAAAACCGTCCAGAATTTGGAAAATTGCCTTGCCCTGGCCCGATTTTAATTGGAAAATAGAATATCGCGGACGAACGCGAATCGCCACAAAATTATTGGGGAGCATGACTTGAGTCTCAAAAGTCTAAAACGCTGGTGGCAAATCAAAACAGGACGAGTTGAAACGCCACTCGATGGCGACGTACCATTCTGGGCCGTCAGCTTGTTGTTCCATCTCATATTGTTGGTGTTGTTGGCCAAAATGATCTTGCCAGCCCAGGAAGACCAACGCGTTAATCTGAGAATCGACAATCCGCCGGAAGCGGTGGAGCTGGAGGAATTGCCGCCGGTGGTCGAGTTCGATGATATGATTGCCGAAGAGATCGGCGCCAACAGTGAGCTAAGCATCGAATCGGCATCGGCCCAGGCTCCCATGGTTGATATCAACAATGAAGATTCCGTGGATATCAACCTGCCAACTCATGATTTTGGCGAGCTGCTGTCCAACAACGACGTCAACGAAGCAACGGCCGAGGAAGTGACTGAGTTGTCATCGATCGGGTCGGTGGGCAACTCGATTCAGGGTGCCAGCGGTGCAGTGGACCGCATCACGCAGGAAATTTTGGTGTCTTTGCAGGAACGAAAGACTCTGGTGATTTGGTTGTTTGATCAATCGGCCAGCCTGATGCAGCAACGTGAAGAAATTCAAGATCGGTTTGGAAAGATCTATGAAGAGATCGACATGTTACAAACCGTTGGCCATGAAGCGTTTACACGGAATGAAGACAAACCGTTGCTGACACAAATATACGGTTTTGGTTCTCGTGTCAAACCGATGCTTGACGAACCGACCGATGATTTATCGACCATTATGGGAGCCATTTCGCGGATCGAACGAGATGATACTGGAATCGAGAATGTAATGACCGCTGTCATGACGGCAGCCAAGGAGTATGCCGATTTGAGAAAATTCAAAAACGCGCTCCAGGGACCGGAACGAAACGTAATGGTGATCGTTGTTTCTGACGAAGCCGGCGACGATGTGGCGCGCGTCGATGACGCAATTCAAATGTGTACGAAATTGCAAATTCCGGTAATTGTGATTGGCGTGCCGGCTCCATTCGGGCGGGCGGAAACCGAAGTCAAGTGGGTCGATCCCGATCCGGAGTTCGATCAGACTCCGCAAATGGCGGTGGTATCGCAAGGTCCTGAGTCCGTCCAGTCAGAACGCCTGAGATTGGATTTTACTGGGGATTTTCGCGATTTGGAAATGATCGATTCAGGTTTCGGGCCGTTTCACCTGACCCGTCTTTGTTATGAAACGGGGGGAATTTATTTTGCCGTGCATCCGAATCGAAACACGTCGCGGCGAGTTACCACGCGAGAGACGGCGGCATATTCGGCAACGCTGCAATACTTTTTTGAACCTTCCGTGATGCGAAACTACAAACCGGATTACGTTTCCCAACAGACGTATTTGACGCGATTGCAAGCCAACGCTTGCCGTCAAGCATTGGTGCAAGCTGCGGCGTTCACGACTACGGGCACATTGGAATCGCCACGCTTGCGGTTTCCGAAACTCGATGAGGCTCAATTTGTGAACGATGTGACAACGGCCCAACGAGCAGCGGCCATCGTCGAACCGCAAGTGAATCGGCTCTATGAAATGTTACGAGCTGGCGAAGAGGATCGGCCCAAAGAACTTTCCCGTCGATGGCAGGCCGGTTATGATTTGGCGTTGGGCCGGGCGATTGCGGCTAAAGTCCGCGCGGAATCCTACAATGGCATGTTGGCATTGGCGAAAACAAAACTGAAATTTGATCCGCCCAAGGACGACAAAACACCGCAGAATAATACCTGGGTCTTGCGCCCCGCGAATTCAATCGAGACCGGAAGCCAGGCGCAAAAATTATTGGATAAGGGACAGGCTCTTTTGACGCGTGTCGTCGCTGATCATCCAGGAACCCCTTGGGCGATGTTGGCGGAGCGAGAATTGGAAGTACCGTTGGGTTGGGAATGGAAGCAAAGTTACACTCCGCCTCCGGCTCCGGTGCGGCCGGCAGCCAATAACAACAATAACAATGTTCCCAACCAGCCGATGCCACGGGAAAATCAAATGCCCAAAACGCTTCGCCCGCCTCCCAAGTTATAGGAAATTCGCCGGAGCGCGGAGTGTTAATCCTGTTTGGGTTTTTTTCTGCCCGTCGATCTCGGCTTAGCGTTGGAGGACGGCGAGGGATCTGGCGATTTTTCTTTCGTCGTCGAAGGGCTATCGGTTTTCGAGTTGCCGCTGGAGGAGTCGCCACTGCCGGAATCTTTCCCACTCTTGGGGTCGTTGTTGCCGCTGGAACTGGAGCTGGTATTGGCGGCCTCGTCCGCGGAAGATTTTGAGTCGGCTTTGGCAGATTTTTTGTAGGCGGCACTGCGATAATCGGTTTCATAAAAACCGGAGCCCTTGAACATGATCGCCGCGCCCGTGCCAAACAAACGGCGAGCTTTTTTCTTGCCACACTGCGGGCACTTTTGGATCGGATCATCCGTTATCTTCTGGAACAGCTCCCAAGCATGTTGGCAGGCGTCACACTCATAGTCATAAGTCGGCATGGGTTTGGCGTTCGATTTCGGGTGAAATGATATGGATTGTTTCGGTTCGGCGAGGGCTCCTGGGCGACACGTTCAGTTGCCGCATTTCTACAGCCGAATCAGGATTGTTTACCCGTCGATACAAAAACTTGCGACGGTCGAATGACTCGATCGTGCAATTGGAAACCGGGCCGAAGATCCATGAGCACGGTGTTGGGTGCAACCTCGTCGCTGGCTTGAATTTGCACCGCCTGATGCAGGGTCGGGTCGAACGGCTGGCCAACCGCTTCGATTTTTTTACAACCTTGATTTTGTAAAGTATTGGCCAGCTGTTGAGCGACCAATTTTACGCCTTCGACCAATCCATTGGTGCCGGGGTCTTTTTCATGGGCTTCGATGGCGCGATTGAGATTGTCGACTGCGTCGAGAATTTCGCTGATCAAGCCCAGGGAAGCATAGCGCAATTGGTCTTGCATATCGCGGCGGGTGCGGCGGCGAAAATTCTCCAAATCAGCCTGGGCCAACAGCACTCGTTTTTCAGCGTCAGCCAACTGTGCTTGCAGTTCTGCTGCGGTCGCGGAATCGCCGCCGTCGAAAATCAATGCAGGATCGTCCAGCGGGACGAAATCGGGCGTTTCCTCCCAATCGTGGTCGGGATTGTTCTTTTGAGGTTCCGTATTCATGGGCAAGTCGGGCTCTAATTTTCGGAAGTTGCGAAATATTCAGTCAGTCGTTTTAGAAAATTCTTGCGGGCTGGCAATACTTCGGTGTGCTCGAGTTCGGCCAGCTTGCGTAACAATTGTTCCTGTTCGGACGACATTTTTTTCGGAGTTTCGATAAATGTCTGGACCAGCAAATCACCGCGCGGACCACCCTGCGGGTTCGGCATGCCGCGACCGGCCAGTTTGAAAACTTCGCCTGATTGCGTACCTCGTGCGATGGTCATTTTTTCCGGCCCCTTCAACGTGGGGACTTCGATCTCGGCTCCCAGAGCGGCTTGGGTATAGGAGATTGGCATTTCCAGAATCAGGTTGTGGCCATCTCGATGAAACAGTTTGTGTCGTTGCACGGAAATGAATACATAGCAGTCACCGTTGGGGCCGCCGTTGGGACTGGGCTCGCCTTCGCCCGATAATCGGACGCGCATGCCATCGTCGACTCCGGCCGGAATGGAGACTTCGAGCTCGGCTTGGGTCTTGATTTGTCCGTGTCCGCGACACGACGCGCAAGGGTCCAAGATGATTCGGCCTTCACCCCGACAAACGGGGCAAGTGGTTTGGACACGCAGAATGCCGGCCGACTGCAGAACCTGTCCACGGCCGCCACACTGTTGACATCCAACCACTTCGCTACCTGGTTTGCTCCCCGTCCCCTCACATTTCTCGCAGGGATTGAGTCGCGCGAACCGAATCGTTTTCGAAACGCCGGCACCGGATTCTTCCAGAGTCAACGTGAGGTCAGCGCGAACATCGGCTCCTTTACGCGCGCGGTTGCTGTTGCCAGCCCGGCCAAACATTTCGCCGAACATCCCGCCACCACTGCCGCCGAAAAATTCACCGAAAGCGGCAAAAATATCTTCGGCTGAACTAAAGTGCGAACCGTTGCCATCGACGCCGGCGTGCCCTAAACGATCGTATCGAGCGCGCTTGTTGGCATCGCTAAGGATTTCGTAGGCTTCGGCCGCCTCTTTGAATTTGGCGCTCGCTGCATCATCACCGGGGTTACTATCCGGATGAAATTTGACCGCGAGCTTGCGGTAGGCTTTGGCAATGTCCCGTTCGGAGGATTCACGAGAAACGCTCAGCACTTCGTAATAGTCGCGTTTCGCCATCCGTTCCAAGTTCCCGTCGCGAGAAGTTTTGATTACTGGTTATGTGCCAGGAAAAACAAAGTTCGATTGCCAGCAAAATCCACCTTGGTTTCACGGAACGCTACAGAGCAGGACGGATTGAGATCCGCCCTGCTCTTGTTCGTTGGAAGTACTGTACACCTTGAACTCGTTGACCGCCAATCCCTAGTTATTGACTAAAAAGTTCACGACAATGGCGCGTTAGGCAACCACGCCTTCGCCACGGCGTTTTTTGTTGTCATCATCGAGATTGGAAACCATCGCATCGGTGGTCAACAACAGGCCGGCAATACTGGCGGCGTTCGCCAAGGCGGTCCGAACCACTTTCACTGGGTCGATCACACCCGCTTTCAACATGTCGACGTATTCACCCGTGAATGCGTTGTAGCCCGTGTTTGTCGGTTTGCCACTGACGATATCAGCAACGACCGAGCCATCAATTCCGCCGTTGTCGGCGATTTGACGAATGGGGGCATTCAAAGATGCCAGGACAATATCGACACCGACCCGTTCGTCGCCTTTGGCTGATTTGCGAATTGCTTCCACCGCATCCTTGCAACGCAACAGAGCCACGCCGCCGCCGGGCAAGATACCTTCTTCGATGGCGGCCCGGGTAGCGTGCAATGCGTCTTCGACGCGGGCTTTTTTCTGTTTCATATCGGCTTCCGTTTCGGCACCGACACTGATGACAGCCACACCGCCGGTCAATTTGGCCAGTCGCTCCTGAAGTTTTTCTTTGTCGTAATCACTGTCAGTCTGTTCGATTTGACGGCGAATTTGCGCAATGCGGGCCTCGATGTCTTTGCGAACTCCAGCACCCTCGACGATGGTCGTGTTGCTTTTGTCGATGGTCAGTTTTTTAGCTGTCCCCAAGTGGGACAATTCGAGTTTCTCCAATTGGATTCCCAGATCTTCGCTGATCAAGGTACCACCGGTCAATGTCGCGATATCGCCGAGCATGGCTTTGCGACGGTCCCCGAAGCCAGGAGCTTTGACCGCACAAACGCTGAGCGTTCCACGAAGTTTGTTGACGACAAGTAGCGTCAAAGCCTCGGCATCAACGTCCTCAGCAATAATCAACAGGGATTTGCTCGACTGACCAATTTTTTCAAGAATGGGGACGATATCGCGAATGTTGCTGATTTTCTTTTCGAAAATCAGGATTTTTGCGTTTTCGAATTCGCAACTCATATTGTTGGGATTGGTGATAAAGTAGGGCGAAATATAGCCTTTATCGAACTGCATGCCGTCCACGTATTCAACCGTGGTTTCAGCAGTCTTGCTTTCCTCAACCGTGATCACGCCGTCCTGGCCCACACGATGCAGAGCTTCGGCGAGAAGTTCTCCGATCACCATGTCGTTGTTAGCGCTAATGGCACCCACATTGGCGACCTCTTCTTTTTTCGAAACTTTTTTCGACATGCTGATCAAATGGGCAACCGCCGCTTCAACTGCCTTGTCGATACCTCGGCGGACTGCCGTCGGGTTACTGCCAGCGACGATGTTTCGCAAACCTTCTTTGAAAATAGCTCGCGCCAAAACGGTGGCAGTGGTCGTACCGTCGCCGGCCAAGTCCGAGGTTTTTTGTGCGACTTCGACGACCAATTTCGCGCCCATGTTTTCGAACCGGTCTTCCAGTTCAATTTCTTTGGCGACAGTCACACCGTCTTTGGTTACGGTTGGACCACCAAACGATTTATTGATGATCACGTTGCGACCGGTCGGACCCATGGTGATAGCGACCGCATTGGCCAATTTGTCGATCCCGCGCATCATGCGGGCTCGCGCGTGGTCTTCGAATAGGAGTTGTTTAGCCACGAATATATTCCTGTTTTAAGATTGTTTGGGTACTTTGTTCGATGAATCGTCGAAATTGATCAATAATCCGCATCCGACATGAATCATGTCGAAGGCGGGAAACTGACCGACGCGCCTGGAGGTGCGGTTTTTTCGGACTGGCTGAAGCCAATTGGCGAAAAGCCAATTGGACTACAACCGGACCGATGAATTACATAACTTTGGCAAGAATATCGGACTCACGCAGGATTTTTACATCCGTGCCATTAACTTCGATTTCGGTACCGCCGTATTTTCCATAAATCACTTCGTCACCAACGGCGACCGACAACTCACCGCGTTGGCCGCTTTCCAGCAACTTGCCAGGGCCGACTGCGATTACGGTGCCGCGTTGTGGTTTTTCTTGAGCACTGCCAGGCAGAAGAATGCCGCCGGCAGTTTTTTCTTCTGCGGCCATTGGTTCAACAACGACACGATCATCAAGCGGACGAATTTTGATTTTTGCCATGGGTAAGATCCTTTATTTATCTGGAGATTTGAAATTTGAATTTAAACTCTTAAGACAGCAGTCCAATCCAGTGCTGCCAGAAATGAATACGGCAGCAACGATGGATTGATTGGGAACGGGCCGACTACATCATGCCGGGCATTCCCATGCCGCCCATGCCACCCATGCCTCCCATTCCCATATCGCCGCCCATGCCATGATCGTGATGATGGTCACCACCTCCGGCTGAGGCTTCCACTGGAATTTCTGCGATGAGGGATTCAGTCGTTAGCAACAACGAGGCGACGCTGGCGGCATTTTGCAGTGCCGTCTTGACCACCATCGCCGGATCGATCACGCCGGCCTCGATGAGGTCACAGTACTGACCGTTGTCCGCATTGAAGCCATCGTTTTTGCCTTTCATCTGTCGCACGCGGTTGACGACCACAGCGCCATCATGGCCGGCATTTTCGGCGATATAACGCAGCGGGTATTCCAGGATTTTGCGAATGATACGCACGCCGCCGACTTCATCGCCGGGCAAATCCTTTAGTTTGTCCAAGGCTTTTTCAGCTCGCAACAGAGCGATGCCGCCGCCAGGAACAATACCTTCCTTCAGGGCTGCGGCAGTTGCGCTTTTGGCGTCTTCGAGCAAGTCCTTGCGTTCCTTCATTTCGGTTTCCGTCACGGCACCGACATTGATTTGAGCCACACCACCCGCCAATTTGGCCAAGCGTTCCTGCAATTTTTCGCGATCATAATCACTGTCGGTCATTTCGATTTCGCGACGAATTTGGGCGACTCGATCCTGTACAGCCTGCTGATTGCCGGCGCCACCGATGAAGATGGTTTCTTCCGACGTGATGCGAATCTTTTTCATTCGTCCGAGATCTTTCAATTGAACTCCTTCGAGATCAATTCCGAGATCTTTGAAGATCACCTGACCGCCGGTAATTGCACCCAAGTCACCCATGATGGCTTTTCGACGATCGCCATAACCAGGCGCCTTAACGGCACAAACCTGCAAAATACCGCGCATCTTATTCACGACCAACGTCGCCAAGGCTTCGCCATCGACGTCTTCAGCAATAATCAGTAGCGGCTTTTTCGCTTTGCTGACTTCTTCCAAGAGCGGAATTAGCGCTTTGTTGGACGAGATTTTTTCTTCGAAGATCAAGATGTAGGGGTTGTCCATTTCCACGGACACATCGTTTTGGTTGGTAACGAAGTGCGGCGAAAGAAAACCGCGATCGAATTGCATGCCTTCCACAACATCCACGTAAGTTTCGGCACCCCGGCCCTCTTCTACCGTAATCACACCGTCTTTGCCGACTTTAAGGAAGGCTTCGGCCAGCACTGCACCAATAGACGGATCGTTGTTGCCAGCGATCGTGGCGACCTGTTGAATTTCTTTTTTGTTTTTCTCGTTGATGGGTTGCGCCATACGATCGATTTCATTTCGAATCGCGGTGGTTGCCTTGGCGATTCCACGGGACAGTGCCATCGGGTCATAACCGGAGGCAATCATCTTGAGGCCTTCACGGAAAATCGCTTCAGCCAACACCGTTGCGGTGGTGGTACCATCGCCGGCGACATCATTGGTCTTACTGGCCGCTTCCTTCACCAACTGAACACCCAGGTTTTCAAATGGATCGTCAAGTTCGATATCTTCAGCAACGGTGACACCATCTTTGGTGATCTTGGGGCTGCCCCAGCCTTTGTCGAGGATGGCATTGCGACCACGTGGGCCAAGAGTGCTGCGGACGGCCCGAGCGAGTTTCGATACGCCTTCGAGCAAAGGTTTTCTCGCGGCGTCGTCAAAGACCATTTGTTTTGCCACTGGAATTCTCCGGTTGTGATGGGTGAAAGATATTTTGGATTAAAATTCAAATTCGGGGGAATCGAGTCGACACCAATCCCGAATTAATCATGTTGGTTTTGCGGGTCAAGCTCCCAGCCCGACCGACAGCTGCGAAGGACGATCGCCAAAATTGGCAGGCCCGACAACATCCAGACCATTAGAACGCAATCCATGTGCCAACCGAATTTTTTGCCCGTTGACGCCGTTGTTACGTCGAAAATTTCTAAGAATTTCCCCAAATTGCAGGGTTGGAAAAATTCGCCCGTGGAAACGCGCCCCACTACTTCAAATGGCCTGTTTTCACCACTTCAGACGGAATGACAAACTGACAGTTGAACGGGGACGAATTTACTCGGTCGAGCCCGCTAACTGGGGGCCCATTCACTCTTTGCTCCCACCACGGCGTGTGAAATACAGCGATTCCTCTTCGGGGCGTGAATGCAAGAAACATATTCACCCATCGGCAGGACTTCGAATTTCTGTTGGAGCATCGACAGGCAGAATTTCATCAACTTGATTTTCTTGGCGGCGGGTTGGTTCATACCTGGAAAAAAACTTAGGTCTTTCTCGTCATCGCAGCCCAGGAAATCGAGCGGATGCAACAAAAACGACGGCTCGATGCGGGTCCATTGACACAATTTTAAGGCCATCCAGAAATACGATTGGGCCAACCACGGTGATATTCCGGCCAGAAAATGCAAATAAGTTGCGTGAATGGGTACCTTAAAAAATGGCATTGTCGTTACTGGTATCTCGACCATGGATTGGTTGGCTGAAGTCCACTTGAAAGGTCGGTTGCTTTGGAAACCATCGCGCCAACTTCCAAACAAGTCCTTGCGTTCTACTTTTTGTGCCGGCGAGAGTTTGGATTTCAAAAAACAATACATCCGGGCCAATGGGCCGAGAAAGGTCGGGAAGACCGAGCAATCGTATTCATAGCCCCGGCGAATGAGCGTTTTTAAGACTTCGTCCGACAAGCTGAAGCCAGGACCACGAAATCCTCGGGTGCGCTGCCCGGTCGCGCGCTCAATAGCGGCTTCACTTCGTTCGAATTCACGTTCCAATTGTTGCGGCGAATACAAATGCAACCACGGTTCATGATGGAATGAGTGGTTTCCAATTTCATGACCCGCGTCGGCGAGTTGTCGCAGGGCTGGCTGATTTTTTTCCAGCTCGGCGTCTTGCCCCACCACGAACACGGTAATCTGTAATTTTAATTCATCCAGAAACTCAACAATGCGTGGCACGACGAGATCGAGGTAACTCGGAAACGACTCCCAATTTGGGTCACCATGAGTTTTGAGATAGGACCATTTGTTGTCGAGGTCCAATGAGATATTGGCCAGTGGTGGTTTCATTTGATGCGGGTTTCGGTAAAAATTGCGATGATGCGGTTTGGTAACGACTAAACCGACCCACGGTGCAAAACAGCGATAATCGTTGTTCGGAATAGCAATTTCACGTCAAACCACAGACTCTGTTGCTCGATATAGTTGAGATCCATCCGCATCCAGTCATCGAATTTGATATCCCCTCGTCGACCGGACGCTTGCCAAGTGCAAGTCAAGCCAGGCAGCAAGGTTAAACGGGCTCGATGCCACGCTTTGCAACCAAACGATTCACCGACCGGCAAGGGGCGCGGCCCGACTAACGACATATCACCTTTTAGCACGTTGACCAATTGCGGCAATTCATCGACGCAAGACTTGCGCAAATACTTGCCAATCAACGTCACGCGTGGATCTTCCGTGAGCTTGAACGCGGGCCCGTCCTGTTCGCTTTTGTGTCGCAGGTCCGCTTGCATTCGCTCGGCTTCGACAACCATCGTGCGGAACTTGAGAATCTTGAACGCTTTGCCGTCTTTACCTTCCCGAATTTGAGCGAAAAAGATCGGGCCCGGTGACGTGGTCTTGATGGCAATGGCGGCAATCGCAAAAAAGGGGGACAGAACGGCCAAGCCCAATCCAGCGACAACAACATCCAAAGATCGTTTTAAGACGGGAGTGCGTCGAACGGGCGCAAAACGAGTCCGTTGGCAATCGTGTTTGTATATCAGGTCAGTCGCACGCCGCAGTCGACGGCGAAACGTCGTATGCGCAACCACGTCCTCGGGGCGGCTGACAACATTCCGTTTTGGTCTTTCCATCGTCGCAATTTGACCTGCGCGATTCTGGGAATCTATTGCCAAACCGTCATAGTCCGAGTCGAGATCATTGACATTATCCATTTGCGAATCAACGGATTCCTCAAATCGCTCGCGTTCGTGCAGGGGATCTCGAGTGCCAGGCGACGGAAAAGTATTTAATTCATCAGCCGACGAAATCAACTCGTCGTCCCATGGATACACGGTGATTTCGACCGCCAATGGTTGATCAGCAGGCAGGCGCGACAGCCGGGAGACCAAGGTTTTTGCTAATTCGGTCGCTCCTTGTCGATCCGTTTCTGGCAATAAGATCGCCAGCTTTCCGTTTTGCCAACCCATGGCATCGGAAATTCGGATGCGTTGCCAAACTCGTTCCAACACGCTGGATAGGGACTCGTCAATTGGCGCTTGAATCACCGACGGAAACTGCAGCATGGAAAATTCCCGTGCTAACTGACGACGGTTCGAACGCGAAATCTCTTTTTTAATTTCCAACGCAAACTCGGCGTCAGACAGCAATTTAAGGGAGGGCGAAAAATCGGCGGCAGGAACCAAACTGGTTTCCCGTTCGCGACTTTGTGAACGAAGGTTCATTGATATTCCGGGCGCTTTCTCAGATTTGCCGAAAGGAAGTGATAATCAAGGTGGATGGCAACAACAAGAATCAGGATGTTCGTCGATGAAACAAAATCAATAAATTAATCGATAGCATCGATTGGAGTTAAGTTAAAACAGCGCGTGGCAGTTTCTTATTCCTTTCTGACGGGGATTGCTAATCGACGGGTCGATTGAAATTCAGTCTGGCGGCCGCAATGGGCATCAAATGGCCTCAACGGGCCTTAATTAATAGATGGAAATGGAGGGGTAGGATTTGATTCGTTAAAACCGAATCAGAAAAAACTGCCAGCCGACATAGGCCCAGCTGACGTCCCCAGTCTATTCACGCCACGAGGGAATTTCAACCGTTAAAGTCGCTAGATTCAGGGATAAAAATCCGGCGAATTGGCACGCTAATTGTCGTGACGACCGTGAGGGCGAAAACCGTTCGTAGACGCGTTCTAAGGCGTAATAATTCGCCCAAAATGAGGTTTGGATCGAACCAGATTGCCGATTTTCTTAAGAAGTTTTTCGTTTTTTCAAACGGTTGCGTTGAAACACCAGCATCGAGGGTCCGCCTATTTCCTTGTTTCCACGGTCCGACTTTCTGTAACGATATACCGTCGTAGAAATTTGAATCCGATTCACTTCTCAAACAGCGTCAAAAATGAGTCATCCAGCAATGATTCGAATTGAGCATCGGGACAGGCGGCTTGTAGCTCCCCCACGGGCGACCCGCCCGTTTCGACCGCAACGGCATAGGCTCCGATCGACCGGGCACAACGAATATCATGGATCGTATCGCCAATGACCCAGACTTTCCCGGGATCAAATCGTTGGCCCAGAAATTCGCGGGCCGATTCCCAAGCCAATTGGGCCACGTCATTGCGGCAAGCGTGATGATCACCAAATCCGCCGAATCGGAAATAGGCCTGCAAGTCAAAATGTCGTAGTTTGATGTCAGCAGCACGACGACTGTTGCCCGTCAAAATCCCCACCGAGAAATTCGGATGTACATCGAGATGGCTTAAAAGGTCCCGCACTCCCGGCAACAATCTACCTTCGGTTTGAGCCAAAGAATTCGGCAAGTGCTCCCAATAGAGTTCGCTGAAGGGACCGATGTGTTGGTCAAACTCCAACTGCAAACAAGCGAACAGATCTCGCAGAATCGCGCAGTCAGTGCGCCCAGAAACATCAATGGTTGGTATCTCCGTGATGCCAAACAGCCTGTTGATCGCCAGGCGAATCGACTTGAAACCGGCGCCGCCCGTGGTCATCAATGTTCCGTCAATATCAAATAATAGTGTATGCACGTCGTTTTTTGGGTTGGATGTATGTTAAAGGTCGTATTTTGGAAACATGTCTTTATTCACTGGAGTATTATCCCCGAAGCATTATCCAATCAACAGGGGCGAAGTTGACTAAACGGTCGCAGAGGGCCGACAAAACAGCGCGCAGGGAAATGGGCGAAGCGAAATCATAGGCTCCGCTTTGACAAAGCTTCACAATTGCCGTTTTTCGGCCGGCGGCAATAAAGCAATACGCTGATTTGAGGCCTAATCAGCCTGGGCAAAATGGGTTGAATTGAAAAAAAAGTTCCTCTCAATTTGAAATCGAACGAATAAAGGGAATCAGAACCGTTACAATGTCTACTGCTACGATGCCCAAACCACTTCATACTTTGGACGATCGAAAATGGCTGCTTCTACAATTGTCTCAACGACTCTGCCGCCGGATGCCAAAATCAAGCCGCTACTACAGGCGGATTATTCGGATCTGGTGGCGATCAATTTCCAAGTCGATGATCAGATCTTGAAACCGCTGGTCCCCGCGGGATTGGAATTGGATTATTTCGCTGGCGAAACATTTGTCAGTCTCGTGGCGATGAAGATCAAGCGATTGAAAATTTGGGGATTGCCGTTTTCGCTCATTCCTGCGTTTCCCGAAATCAGTTTACGCTTCTATGTGCGTCGGACGCGTGGTGATAAATCGGAAAACGGCACGTGTCTGATCAAAGACTATGTCGGGGGGGCGACGGCGGCTTGGTATTTGCAGTCCCAATTCAAATCCGAATTTGCCAAATTGAAGATCCAGGGGAAGTCGCAAGGTTTCGCCCCCAATGAAATTCCGGAGGTCGAGTATCGATGGAAGCACGACGACCAATGGAATAATTTGCGCGTCCGCGCCAGGAGTCGAATCACGAACACCGGCACAGGCACCAAGGTTGGCTTCATTCTCGAACATTCCAATTACTTCGCATCGCAAAAGGGTCGGACGATCGCGTATCGTGTCGAGCGGCCACAGTGGGAAGTGTGGGATGCAGCCCAAGCCAATTTTAATTGCGATGTCAAAAATCTGTTCGGCCGAGCGTTTATCAAACCCCTGTCGAAACGTCCAGCGTCGGTTTTTGTGTCCGTGGGCAGTCACGTAACCGTTTATCGTCCCATCGAAATTCGTTAATCGAATTGAACGATTGACGAATGGCCGAATTTCCGCTTTTTGAACGGCGTTGCGACGCCGGGATTGGGCAGGTTGCAATAGCCACGGATAGAGCCGCGCCGGACGTGGGCTCCAGCGCTATGGTTTGCCGATTGTACGGGTGCGCTCTATACTTTATTCTCAATTGTAAATTTGGTAGTTGGTAATTAAGTCGTTTCCCGATGTTGGTAAAAAATTATGGCATCAATTTTTCGGTTTAGTGTTTTTGTTTCCATCGTTAGTCTGACAATTTTTGGTTTGCGGCAATGCTCGGGCCAGTCGACCAATGGATTGCCTGTCGCGAGGTTGGATGCGTCGGAGTCGGTGGCAGAAAAAGCTGTGCCCGAGACTGGGGCGTTGACACAGGCCGCGGTCCAGGAAACGGACACTCCGCCAAAAACTCGGAAGAAAAACGAATCCGAGCAATTCATGCGAATTCGCAAAAACGCCGGCGGCAGACCCGTCGCGTTGGAGACCTCAATCACGCGTTATGAATTGATCAATGAAGCCGGTGAACGAATTACCGTTGATTTGATCGGTGTCGTCCACATTGGCGAGAAAGACTATTACAAAGATCTGAATCAAAGTTTTGAGCGATACGAAGGACTATTGTTCGAATTGGTCGCTCCCGAGGGAACCGTGATTCCCAAAGGGGGACGAGGCGACGCGGGCGCAGGGTTGAATCCCGTCGCTGCCTTGCAAGTGGGTATGCAGACCGTGTTGGGATTGGAGTTTCAACTGGATCATATCGACTATACCAAAGGAAATTTTGTGCATGCCGATATGAGTCCCGAAGAGTTTGTCGAGAGCATGAAAAAGAATGAAGAAAGTGTTTCCGGCTATGCGCTGAAAGCAATCGGTCAAAGCATGGCGATGCAATCGTCTGGCCAAAGCGATAGTAGTTTCGGCATGTTGATGGCGATGTTTTCCAAAGACAAGGAAATCAAAATGCGGCGAGCCTTTGCGCGTCAAATGCAGGAAATGGAAGCCGGTTTGGTAATGTTCGAAGGCAATGATGGCTCGACGATTATTGATCATCGCAATGCCAAATGCATGGAAGTTTTGCAACGGGAAATTAACAGCGGCAAGAAAAATTTGGCGATCTTTTATGGTGCCGGTCACTTACCAGATATGCAACGCCGCCTGCTGAGTGAATTCAAAATGAAACGCGCGGGCCAGAGTTGGTTAACAGCCTGGTCGCTGGAATCGAAATAGTTCCGGCACGCAATCAGCATTTGAATTGGCGTTGGGAACAACTTCGGCGCAGCGCCTTTTTTTGCTGCGGTTCAAAATTCATGTTTGGGCAAAATTCTAATATAGGGGGCTGGCTCTTTCGGCGGGAGCTTTAATCCAGTCTCGTCGGCCCATGATTCCCGCTCGTCCTGTGAAGCATAAAAACGAAGCCACGATTCTTCGTCCTCAACAATGTCCAAGCATTGCCAGTTCAGGTATTTTTCCGGGAGCACAACTTTTTTCTCCTGGGCCGGCAAAATGTCGCGAACAATCATGCAGTACAGCTGGCGATCCGATAGATGGTCCGTATGCACCAGCAAGATGTTTTTTTCAAACAGTCGACCGATGACTTGATGCAACCGTTGGTGCAATTCCTGGTCGGTAAGTGATTGCTGCGAGGCCATCACTAATTCCGGCTCGAACCATTGACTGATGGGCAGGACAGGAGCACGTTCCCAAGCTAGCAATGAACTCAAGAATTCGTTCTCGTGAAACACCGACATTTTGCCGGTATTGACCAGGTAGACTGATTCGTCGAGAAAGGGTTCGATTTCGTCTCGCAAGCGAGCGTTATCCATTAAAAGATCGACTTCGGACATGGTTATTTTGCGGGGTAATAGGTTTACGATTTTTGGGACTCGACGAATCCAGTTGCTGAAATCTACCAATTGAATACTCAACGACAAGGATTAACTTTAGCAATTGGGGAAAAATCAGGCGGAGATTTAATCCTTTCCGCGAACGATCGATACCGGCGTCAAAGATTAACAAATAGAACAGGAATTTTGTTTCGATATCATTCCTGCGATAGCAGAATTGGACAGGTTGAATCTTGAATTTCGTCAACATTGTCCCAGCGATCGGCCGATTCCAATAGGGTGAGAGATTCGGATTACTACGATTATTAAGGTCACAAAATGCAGGCATTAATCCGTCGATGGCGCAATCACAAAAAACAAGTTAAGCACTTGTATCGAGCCACATTCTCATTCGATTGCCTCGAACCACGGCAAGTGTTGGCGGGCATCTATTTGGATCCCGGAAACGGCAATTTGACGATTGCCGGCGACACCGGAAACAACATGGGTCTGGTTACGCAACTTGATAGTTCGACCCTGCGCGCTTCGGTAGACGGCCTAAGCCTGGATTACAGTTTGAGCGCCGTTACCAGGATTGTGTTCCTTGGATTCGCCGGCAACGATCAATTCACCAACAACACTGCGATTGACGGACTGTTGTTGGGGCATGCTGACAACGATACGTTAATCGGTGGAAGCGGAATTGATCAAATCAACGGCGGCGACGGAAACGATGAGATGCGCGGCAACGCCGGTGACGATCGGTTGCATGGTTTCGGTGGCGCCGATTTAATGTTCGGCGGAACGGGGAATGATTTTATTTCGACCGGTGATGGTTTAAACGTAGTTTATGGCGAGGCCGGAAACGACATCGTCTACGGCGGCGTCGAACTTGATACGATCTACGGCGGTGATGATATCGACCAGATATTTGGTGGATCGGGCGATGATCAACTAAACAGCGGTGATGGCGGCGTGCCTGGTTCTTCGGGAATAGCCACCGCAGACTGGGTCTTGGGCAATGCAGGTAATGATTCGTTCACGGGTGGTGCGGGATTGAATGTGTTCTATGGCGGCGACGGCGACGATACGATGGTCGGCGGTAGCGGCGAGAACCGGTTGCATGGGCAAAATGGTAACGACAATTTAACGGGCGGGCCGGGTGTGGACTTGATTGCCGGACACAGTGGCAATGATATCATCAATGGTTTAGGTGGATTCGATTTTATCGTGCCGGGTGTTGGTGACGATTTGATCAACGGCGGCACGGAACCGGATTACATTTTTTTTGCAGGCCAGTTCGCTGACTACCAAATCTTTGGTGCGGCTGGGAACCTCACGGTTTTCGATACACGCGGCCTCAACGGAACCGACACGGTCGTTGCGGCTGAGTTCTTTCGCTTCGACGATGGCGAACGAGCGGCTGTTTCGCCGGTTAATCGCGTGGTAACCGTGCAACCGATCGTGGTGTCCAATTCGAATGGTACCAACACTGCCGAGTTCTTTGGTAACTCCACCGAAGAAACTGAAATCATGCGGCTGATAGATTCCATTTATTATCAGGCCGGCATCGACGTTTTGTGGTTGACCGAACGAACCTGGAGCAATACGTTCGCTAATATTGGCAATGGCGGGTTGCGTCCGGGCGCGGACCTCGATGCCGTCGTCACGCAAGGAGATGCAGCCGGCAATGGAAATTCGGACCCCTTGGTGATTGATATGTACTTTGTCGAAATCGCCGCCGGATTCGACAATACATCTGAAAACACGGCCAATGGATTGGCGTTTGTCGACGCCAATGGAATCACCATGCATGTGGGAGACAATCTGGTTTCATTCCAGGGTGGACGTGAAGTCATAGCGCGAGTCGCGGCACATGAAATCGCCCACAATCTGGGGTTGGACCATGTGGTTGACCCCAACAATTTAATGGACGACGGCGATCGTTTGACGGCACCTCAAATCGCCGATATTCGTGATAGTCAATTCGCCCGACTGATCTAATCGAGTTGGCGATTTCAGCACCGCTAACGTCACATCACGTTGTTTTCAGCTGCGGAATTCCAACGACAATTGCGGGTCATTGGTGATCGCATTCGGGTTCAGTTCTTTGTACATCAAGCTCGGCTGGATATCACGATTGTTTTGATATTTGTCACTTTGGTATTCGGTAATCGCGCCAGCGATTTGATGATAGAAAATTTGGCAAATCGAAACGCCTGGGTAGATTCGAATCGGTTGGATGGCGAACATCTCCAAGGTCCAAAATCCTTTGAAACCAACATCACCGAATCCAGCCGTCACATGGACGAATAGTCCCAATCGTCCGATCGAAGATCGGCCTTCAATCATCGGAACGAGGTTGTGGGTTTCCGTCCTCTCGACAGTACGGCCCAGATAAAGACGGTTGGGTTCCAAAACCAGACCGCTTTCCGGGATGACCATGCGACGAACGCGATTGCTTTTTTTCATGTCCAACACGACCTCTTCGTAGGTCATCAGGTCGTGATGCAGCGTGAGATTGTAACTGTTGGGATTAAGATTTTCTGGATGGAACGGAATGATCTCAATGTCCGTCCCCAGTTTTCGATGAATTTCGTCGCCAGAGAGAATCATGTTAAGGCTTTCAGTCAGGCTGTTCCAGGAATTTTGGAAAAGGTACCGGAAAATTTTGATTTCCTCCGTTTCCTCACGGTTAGATTGTCGAGCCGCTGTGGTCAGGTGTCAAGTCATTAGAACAATGTGGATATCTAACGAGCCGATAATTTCCCGCCAATTCGATACCAGTCACAGTTTTTCAACGGAGTTCAAATATGCGTCGCAAGAATCCGCTGGAACAAGTGAATTCTGGTATGCTCAACTACCCGACCGACGTCGCAGTGAACAGCGTCGCGACCATCAATGAGGTCGTGAAAGCATATCGGAGATTATCCAGGGTGTTTTTCTGCCAATCAGAACTGGATCCACTCGGTGGCAACGTGCGCAACAGCAGTTATTCCAGGTTCAATGATGGGGGTTGTGATCGATGAATCAGGTCGATCCCGCGCTACCGGATGATTTTGATAATACCGTCAAGTTGTTTCCTTTGCCGAACTTGGTTCTGTTTCCAGGGGTAGTACAAGCACTGCATTTGTTTGAGCCGCGTTATCGCCAACTACTGTCGGACGCGATTCAAGGGGATGGATTGATCTCGATGGCATTGATGCAATCGCCACGAAAGCCCGATTTGCCCGACGCGGCGGATCTTTGTCGAACGGTTTGTATTGGAAAAGTCGTTACCCATGTTCGCTTGGACGATGGTCGATTCAACGTGTTGTTAATGGGGATTCGCCGAGCTCGACTAGTTCGCGAGATTAACCAGGGCAAACTATATCGGATGGCAGAGGTAGAACTAGTGACGGAAATTTTTCAGGGCTCACCGCGCGACGAGCGTCAGCTGCGCGAGGGCGTTGTGCGACAATTTCGTAATTTGACCGAGCGCAGGCCATCGATTGATGTTGCTGCGCTGGATCAATTATTGGAGTCGGAAATTCCGTTGGGACAATTGCTGGACTTGATTACCTATTCGTCGGGCGCTGAACCAAACCAGCAGCAAGCGGTGCTCGATGAACTGGACATTAACCGTCGCGGTCGACTTGTTTTGGAGTTGCTGCAGCGGCAACATGAACTTGCTCAAACAACGCGAGCAAGGCCTGTGTCCGACTTTCCGCCGGGGTTCAGTCTAAACTGAGTCGGATTTGGCCAAGGTTCACCGGCTCGCTCGCCGGCAACCAACTCGCATTCCCTAGCGGATTCAATTTCGTTACGTTATTTGAATGGCAGTTAGTCCAAAAGTCCCTTTCAGCGAGTGAGTTTCTGTGAATAGCGAAAAACAACCATGGCAAATCTCCATGTCGGATCAGCGTTTTGAGCTCATGCGACAAATTCTGGCGGCACCGAGTCCGATTGGATTGGAAGCGGCGATGACCCGTGGGGTGCTGGAACCACATTTTCAAACCTTCATGCCTGAGACCTGGAAAATTCATACTTTTAAGGGTAACGCTGGAATCGTGCTCGATACTGCGCCGCATCAATCGGACGCGTTTTCGGTGATGATAATCGGCCATGCCGACAAAATCCGCATGCAAGTCCGCAGTATCGGCGAGGACGGAAAAATCTGGGTCAACTCGGATTCCATGTTGCCGACGACGTTAATTGGGCATCGAGTTCTATTATTCACCGAGGATCCGGATCAGTCGCATCAGTGGCGCGTCATCCGCGGCGGTACGATCGAGGCGATTGGTGCGATCCATTTCGCGGATCCAAAATTGCGTTCCGGGGAGAAAGGCATCAAAGAAGAAATGATGTACTTGGAACTTCACATTCACGGTGAAAACAAAAAAGGACAAATCGAAGCGTTGGGGATTCGCCCGGGCGATCCGATTTTGTTCGATCGACCGATCGAGCGGGGTTTTGCGCCGGATACGTTTGTCGGAGCGTACTTGGACAATGGGTTGGGTTGTTTTGTGGTGGCAGAAATTGCACGGTTGGTTGCCCGAAGTGGAGGGCTGAACAATGTTCGGTTCCTGGGGGCGATCGCGACCCATGAAGAGATTGGCCGATTTGGTAGTCGGGTGATGGCCGAACAATTTCGTCCTGATGTAACAATTGCCGTTGATGTTGCCCACGATTTTGTCGCGGCGCCTGGAATCGCTGACCGCCGCTACGAACCGGTGGAAATGGGTAAAGGATTCACGCTCACGCACGGTGCAATCACCAGCGCGAGTCTGAATTCGCTAATCACCGCAGTGGCACGAACCAAAGGCATTCCGTTGCAGCATGAACTCGCCGGGCGTGATACCGGGACCGACGCCATGGCTGCTGTGCTGGCGTCGATCGATTCAGCGGCCGCATCGATTGGATTTCCCATTCGTAACATGCATACGATTTCTGAATCGGGGCATACTCGGGACGTTGATGCCGCGATTTACGGTCTCTACGAAATGTTGCGACAAATGGATGGAATGAACGCCAATGCGGGCATTCGGCGTGAGGACTTAACAGAAAATCACCCGCGACTTGAAAACTCGGTCGAGCTGCTGCACCGCGCGTTCTAATTGTCGATTGGGCGTTTGTGTCATCGCTCGGCCCAGGCCTTGGATGCCTATTTTGCAGTTGGCATTCGGGCTCCCGCGACAACAAAAAAAAAGCGGCAAGCCGAAATTCGACTTGCCGCCTGTGACATTTATCACGAACAGTTAGGCAACAAAAAAGATGTTGTAAACTAGTTTTGCTCGACCGACGTCGGTGCTACGTCTTTACTCTTCGTACCACCGCCAACGCCTGCATCAAGTGGAGCTAACTTGGTCGCATCAAACTCTTTTGGCGTAATCTTTGTTCCACTATCTGTACAACCCACAACGCTCAGGGTTGAAGCGGCAATTACTGCAGCAAAAATTAACTTCGTAAACTTGTTCATCAACATTCCTTTAAATACTATTCAACAACACGGACAATTCCGTCACCTTTACCAGCAACAATCACCATCGTCGCATTTTCAGTTGTTTTGGAAACTGAGCGGGTCGAACCATCGGCCAAAGCGAAAGAAATCGTGCCGGGGTGATTGCTACGTGATAACCAAGGACGTTCCGGCGGCGGCCCAGATGGATCATTGTTCCATCGACCCATCGCAAGAATGCAACCGCCGGCCCAAGGATACTGGTACTTTACACCCGTACGAATAAAGTTGGCGACTTCTCCAAACAACCAGCAATTGCTTGATCCGTCAGGAATCGCACCGAAACCGTTATGGCTTCGATCGGTGAAAATTCCCTCGAAGATCGCACCAGGGTGCGTTGGGGCAACCACGGTTCCCATACCGCCAGCAATCGGCAAGTAGTTGGTCTTACCCATTGCGCGGTCGGTAATCGAAATTTGAGTTGCCAAAATCCAAAGCTGCCAAGGAATCGAGAAAATCTGGGCTTGGTCGGCTGGGTTGGTCAACGCAGTACCTGGCACTGTTTCGGGAACCATCAATGTCCAACTGTGTGTGGGATCAATGGCGTTGCCGTCTGATGGGCAACGAAATGTGCTGATCTCATTAAAAGTCGCCAAAATCGTCGACGGATCCGAGGGAAGACCCCAATTGAAAAATACTGCGGAATCGTATTTTTTGTACGACCGTTGAATTCTGATTATTGAGTCGACCGTGTTCGCTTCAATAAAGGGCAACAAATGCATCAAAGTACCGGACATTTGGGTTGATCCAGCGGAGACATCGGTTTCGCCACGATCAAAAAATAAAGCTCCGGGAGGAAAGTACATATTCGCACTTTCATAATTATGTGCCGCCAAAGCAACCTGACGAACATTGTTCATGCAGTTTGTGCGACGCGCAGCTTCGCGTACTTGTTGTACGGCGGGGAGCAACATACCGATCAGGATCCCGATAATCGCGATCACGACCAATAGCTCCACCAACGTGAAACCACCACTTTGTCTCTTTTTCATTAGACTTTCTCCAAAAAAAAATAACGTGAAAAAAACATAACATGGCCATCCTACCCTGACTGCGGAGACCTGTCAACTAAATTACATTAAGGACGACACGACGTCAAGTTGCCATTGATGAGCGATTAAGGGTTGTTTTCGGATCCTTGGAGCTGTCCATGGAGATCGCCCCGATCTCTTGATCAGTGGAGGCCGCCCATTTTCGGAAAATATTCAATTTTTTGAATTTTCATCGACCTGAATGGTCTACTCCGGGGTTATTTCCTGGGCCACCACATGCCGCAGAAAGTGTCCGCCGTAATCACCTGAGCCCCGGAATTTTACCTCGGATTTTGTTGAAATCTTGGACAGTTGTTTCACACAAATCCAAGAACTTCACCGAGCAGTGCCTAGGGGTGGCCTGATGAAAATGTTGTTGTTTGGGCATGCTACGCAGTTTAGATTCTTGTGAATCC
>JANNPW010000118.1:0-39677 GCA_031400405.1 Mariniblastus sp. | reverse complement strand
ATGACGATCAAGCAAGTGGCTCGCGTGCTCGATTTGGCCGAAGCGAATCCGCTCCAGCCGTTCGTGCAAATCGCGATTGAAGAAGAGTTGATTGATTGTGTCGATGCCGATCGGATGCTGCACGAACAACAATTGAGCTGTCCACCACTCCAGAAATTGTTGGTCGAATGTGGACTGTTGACGCAACGTCAGAGCGAAGTGTTGTATCAACACTATGAAAAACAGGCGGTTTTGCGCTCCAGTGCAACATTACCAGTGACGACGGCGAATACCGAACAGCACCCACAAGAAACAAAAGTCGGGCCTCGTCAGCCGAAATTTTCGATTCGGCCGGTCGTTACTCAATCGGTCAGTAACCAATTGCAGTAACCGTTCACGGGTCGAGCGTAAGGTGTCTGAAGCAAGTCTTTATTGGCTGGTGCGTTGCGTCGGCAATCGTCTGGCTTAGCGAGTGACATTGCCTGACTTGCGTAACACACCACTTTCACTGAGTCCAATCAACAAAAAAACGGCGGATAGAAATCCAGCCGTTTTTTTAATTGATTGATTGAATGAAACTTGCGAAAAATGCTCTTGGGTTCCGGACAAGCTTACTTCTTGGCCAGCATGCGATTCCGATGAGATCTTCGTTCTGCTCGTAGTCGTGCGCGACGATTGGTTTCACTTGGTTTTTCGTAAAATTCACGTCGACGCATCTCTTTTTTGATGCCGCTGCGTTCAACAAGCTTTCGGAACCGGCGAACGGCTTCCTGAATAGACTCTTTGTCACGGACTAACAGCTTTACCATTTTTCCTCCAAGCGAACCAGCATTTTCACAATGTTCCTTTCTAAAAATCAGGGAGCGGTGACGAAACCCAAGATTCTACCGAACTTTTTCAAGTTCTGTCCATAGCCATCTGAAACCAAATTTGAGTTTCACGAAAACTTAAGTCGAAGGTCCGTATTAATCAGATCGGAGGTCATCCTGGTGGCACACCTTGATTTTTGCGAAGTTTTGGCAAAATATCACAAAACTTGAGCCGAGCCTAACTGGCATCCTACATTGTCTCTATCCTGTTTGATCATCATTTTCCACGGCCGGAGGCGACCTCGATGGGATTGATCCGATCTATTGGCTAGTCGCCCTAGCGATCATCCATGTCTCTTGTCCCGCACCAGCCGATGACCAAAAACCCCCTAGCCAGGATCGCCTCTCAAGATCAATTCGACGAATCGCTCGCGGACGACGATATTGTCGAGCGTTTAGTTGAGCGGCAAGAGAAGGTCTTGTTGGATCTGGATCTACTGAACGAGCGAGTCGAAAATTTGATTCGAGAAATCACTTCCGCCCGCCAAATGGAATTCAGTCTGGATTCGAATCCTGTTCGCAAAGCCGCTTAGGAATTGTAGTCTAGGGTGCGTGAAGTCGGCATTTGTACTAGTTGGTGTGTTCGGCAAGTCAGGAAAACCTCACGCCAAAATCACTCGCTAGGCCAAACGAACGCGAACGCAACGCACCGGCCAACAAAGACTTGCTACACACTCCCTACGCTCGACCCGGGAACGACAAGTAAGCGCCGAAAAATCAGCGGTGTGTTCTATTCGCGTTGATCCAGATTTCCGGACGTGTGAACTGCCCAGGTTAGCCGTAGTCCCATCAGCAAACTGGTGATCACTCCGACCAAGCCAAGCACCGAAACATCTTGAATTCCGAGCGGGCCGGATCCTGGAAAAAAAACTGGCTTCACCTGGAAACTGAGCATGAGCGATGAGCCTAAGAACAAGGCGCTGGTCATCAGGCCCATGACCAAGCGGTTCGCCGTGGGGCCTAAACGGCGATGTTCGAGGTGCACGTCGAATCGTCCGGTCTGGACTTGTTCCAGGATATTCGACAATCGTTGCGGCAACGTGTCGGCCAATTGTTCGACCTCCATATAGAACCGACGCATTTTGCGCAATTGTCGCGCGGGCGAAAGGCGCTTCAGGACCAACATGCGCTGAAACGGTTTCATGATTTCCATCAGACTGAACGTCGGATTGAGCAATTGTCCGGTTCCTTCCAAAGTTACGAGTACCTTCATCAGCAAGGATGCTTCGCTGGGCAAAGTGATTTTATAACGTCGCACCAGATTAACGAAATCATTCAACGCGCCGCTCATGTCGAAATGTGAAACGACCTGTGTGGAATATTGTCCCACGAAATCTGCCACGTCATTGGAAAAAGCGGATTCATTGAGATCGAGTGGACAGTTTCCGACTCGTTTAATCAAGGTAGTCAGCAGCCAGACGTCTTGATTGACGATCGCAACCAACATCGCCTCGATATCTTCGCGCAACCGTTCACTGATCCGGCCAACCATGCCAAAGTCCAAGAGTCCGATCGTCCCGTCGCGCGTGATCACCATGTTGCCGGGATGCGGATCGGCATGATAGAACCCGTGATTGAAAATCATCTTCAGATAAAGATCAGCGCCTTGGCGAGCCATCTCGGAGGGGTCTACTCCCGGCCAAGGGTGCATGCGTAACTCGCGCACGGAGGTTCCTTCGACGCATTGCATCGTCAGCATTCGAGACGTACTCAATTCGGTGATCGGCTGAGGAATCACGACGGTTGGATCGTGGTCAAAGAGCGTACGGAATTGCGTGAGATTTCGCTGTTCGCGAACAAAATCCAACTCATGGCGCATGGTACGCGACATTTCGCGGACGGTCGCGACGGGCTGGTAATTGCGAAAATCTTCCAATCGTTCCGCGAGTTGCGCCAAACCGGCCATAATGTCCAAATCCGTCTCCACCACTCGCTCGATGCCTTTGTGGCGAACCTTGACGACCACTAGGGGAGATTCAATCTCGCTCGCATCGAAGCTCAACGGGCTGCCCGAAGGTGGATCGACGTCATGATCCGGCGCTGCGGAAAAGGAAGTCTGGGGTTTTCCATGGGCAGGTACTTTCGTGGAAATTCTCAACACTGCGCGATGCACTTGGCCGATCGAGGCCGAAGCGATCGGGACCGGATCGAACTTCAAAAACAACTCTTCCAGTGACCGCCCCTGTTCGGATTCGATCGTCGCCTTCACCGACTCGAAATCATCGGCCGGGGCATCGGATTGCAGTTTGGAGAGTTCTTCCGCTAATTCGGATCCGATCAAGTCGGGGCGCGTGCTGAGCAACTGGCCAAATTTTATAAATGTCGGTCCCAGTTCCGTAAACGCCAACCTTACGCGTTGTGGTTGAGTGAGCTGCGATTGGGCTTGCCCTTCCGATGATTTCAACAAATCCGTGACATAGTCGAAATTGAATCGGCTTAACCAGTCTGCCAATCCGTACTTGCTCAAGATCGAAACGATCTCTGTCCAGCGGCGGACATTGCGGTAGATTTGGGGTACAGACGTGATCGAGCGTTTCATTTTCAATTCAATTTTTTCTGGTTCATGATCAGACCGGGGGCGCCCACCAGACCGGTTTGCTAATTCACTTCGCATCCGGATTTTAACCGATTGCCCGACATGGAACGGCGCTATTCTGCTTGACTAATCGTAATCTCACCCGCTTTTTTGACAATCGAGGCTTAACCCCCAGTCGGGCCCCAATTCAATCGGGAATTTCTGATAAACTGAAACTCGGTGAGGCGAGTCATCGCGGCAGCCGTCTGTTGTGTGGTTTCGAATTATCATCCGAGTTAACGTGAGATTGCCATGAATTCTGGAGATCGAGTTGCTTCCATTGCGTTAGTTGTTTCAATGATTGCCATTGCAACGGCTGTGCCGGTGCTGGGTGACAATTGGCCGCAGTGGCGCGGTGCGAGTCTGGACAGCATTAGCCGTGAAACGTCTCTGCCAGCCGAGTTGTCCGTCGAACATGGACAGCGCTGGCGTGTTCCGTTGCCTGGTCCCGCAGGCTCCAGTCCGGTTGTCTGGGAGGATCGAATCTTTCTTACGTCGACGAACGGTTCCGAGGACGGCGCGGAGATGTTTCTCATTTGCATTGGAGTGGATGGAACTGAACAATGGAAACAACAATTGTCCGGAGCGAACCAGAACTCGCGGGATAGTGCGAATTCCGCCAGCCCGTCGCCGAGCACCGATGGGGTGCATGTTTGGGCGATGATGGGAAACGGTTTTCTACATTGCTTCTCGATCGAGGGAAAACTGATTTGGAAGAAAAATCTGCAAGCCGAATACGGAAAGTTCAATATTCAATTCGGAATGACCTCGTCACCGATATTGGACCAGGGGCGGCTATATTTATCGCTGATACACGGCGATATGGGTGATCAAGTGACGACCTCACAAGGACACGTGATTGCGCTGGATGCCGCGACCGGTGAGCAGATCTGGTACCACAAACGTCTGACTGACGGCGTCTCCGAGAATACGCATTCCTATGCATCTCCCACCATTTATCGGGACCAAGATCGTGAATATTTGATTACCCACGGGGCGGACTATGTGATCGGGCATTCGCTCACCGACGGTGCGGAATTGTGGCGTTGCGGAGGGATTAACCTCAAAGGCCCGGACTACAATCCCTATCTCCGATTCGTTTCATCACCGACGTGTGTCCCGGGAATGATAATTGTGCCCACGGCCAAGCGGGGGCCTGTGCTCGCCTTGCAACCAGACCTTGCAGGCGACGTGACTGGCAAACCGGCATCAATCCTTTGGAAAATGGATCATGGTACACCCGATGTTGCGTCGCCCTTGATTTATGAAGGTCTGGTTTACCTGGCTGACGAAAAAGGAGTTTTAGTGTGCGTCGACGGGGCGACAGGTGAAGTCATTTATCAACAACGTTTGTTTGCCGGAAACCACCGGTCAACTCCGGTGGCAGCCGATGGCAAGATCTTTATCATGGGACGAGATGGCGAAGTTTTTGTCGTTCAGTCCGGTCGCAAGTTTGAGTTGTTGTCCAAAACAAACCTGGCGGAGGAGGCCACCGCGTCGCCGGCGATTGCTGGTGGCATCATTTATATCCGCACGTTCGAATCTCTGTATGCGTTTGGTAACTAAACAGCCAACGAGGTAAGTTGCCAAGATCAGCGTGAATTTTTTGCATAATCCCGATTGCCGGCTCATTTCCAATTCGTAAAGACAATTTTCCATGAACAGTTTATTGCACGTCTCGGACATTCACTGCCGTTCGTTGTTCCAACAAGGGAGCGCCTTGTTTTTGATTTTGTCAACAATTATTCTTTGTTGTTCCCAATCCGTCCAAGCCACTGACCAACCTCCTAACGATCCGATCCCCATGAAATACGCCATAGCCATTCACGGCGGCGCCGGCCGCAGTCCCAGCGAATTTGACGCGGCCTCCAATGCCAAACGCCGCGCTTCGATGGAACAGGCGTTGAAAATTGGTGTCGACATCTTAAAAGCCGGCGGTACCTCGTTGGATGCTGTTGAGGGCGTCGTCAAGTTTCTGGAAGACGATCCGCAATTTAACGCTGGCAAAGGGGCGGTCTACAATGCGGCTGGTGGCCATGAACTCGATGCCTCAATCATGGATGGAGCGACGCTCAGCTGCGGTGCTGTTGCCGGCGTTTCACATATCAAGAATCCAATCAGGTTGGCTCGTTTAGTAATGACCGATACGCCACATGTGTTATTGTCGGGGAAGGGCGCCGAAGATTTTGGCAAATTGAAACAAGTCGACTGGGTCGAGCCAACTTATTTTGATACTCCGGAAGCCAAAGCATCCTGGGAATTGTTTCTCAAGTCCCAACCGAGTCTCGGCGCAGCCGATTCAATTCGCTTGTGCAATCCCCGGTGGGATGTTGGAACAGTCGGGTGCGTAGCGCTGGATTCCAAAGGAAACTTGGCCGCTGCGACATCGACTGGCGGTATCACCCATAAGCAATTCGGCCGGGTCGGAGACAGTCCCATCGTTGGCGCCGGAACCTATGCTGACAACCAAACGTGCGCTGTTTCCGGGACCGGCATCGGCGAGCAGTTCATTCGATTTTCAATCGCTTATGACATTGCCGCGCAAATTAAATACAAAGGTGCTACCCTCCAGGCAGCCGTCGATGACAATTTGAAGAATCGATTGACGGCCGGCGACGGTGGAATAATTGCCATCGATAAAGTCGGCAACATTACCATGGGATTCAATACCGGTGGGATGCCGAGAGCGGCCGCCGACTCCAACGGTCGCCACGAAGTGTTGTGGGATTAATTGACAGACTACTGCCGACCCAGGCTCGTGGTCGGAGCCAGAGTTCAGAGAGTTCACGAGAAATTCACTGGCTCGCGAAACGAAGCTTCGCAAGTAGCTCTTCGCTTTTTTGCTGAACTTCTGCCGAAGCTGTGATAACGAGAACCCGTAGCGGTTCGAAATACTCGATTGCTCCCGTGCCGCCGCGACGCCGCCAAGAATTCGGATTGATTGTGTTCTCAATCAACGCCACCAACTCCGGACCATGGTCTGGGCCGAAGTGCCCACCAGCATAATTGAAAAGCATCGCTGGACCGCCACTGAAGCTTCCCATCGAATTGTAAGACAGGCTGGCCATGCGGTAGGCCTCGGCCGAGGAATCCGAACCCGCGGATTCTAGATCCGGAAAGGGGTCGGAATCGTCGTGCGAACCAGCAGCCGTGAGCCCGTTTCCTGGCAATTCGCTTGCGGGCAATTCGTTTTCGGGCAATTCGTTTTCGGGCCCGGATTTTGAATTTCTTGTTCGACGCAACTGCTCTCGATCGATTTGCTTGGCAAGTTCCTTTAAGCGATTGGCCGCGACGATACGCAACCCTTGCCAGGCTTCTTGAGTCTGGAACCGAGGATCGGCAACCAGCGTCTCATGCAATTGGCACAAATTCAAAATCGCAGCACTTTTGATTTCGGGTTCAGAATCCCGTTTGGAGTTCTTCATGAACGCCTTGAGATCGCGTCGCAAATCGCCGAAGGCTTTTAGATTTTCGTCCGGTACTGGATTGCTTGGCGAAGAATCCTGGCGAATACCTGGGAAAGCAACAACAGCATTACTCACCAACGCAAACATGACAAACAGCAGATACGGCAGGCACTGCCACGTTATGCAACAGCGTTTTGGTCGATTGAAAATGGAATTCATTTGAATCTCCTGAAATCAATAACGCCTTGCCATTGGCAATCATAACGTTTGCTTGAAGACAATGTAAGTCGTTTTTTCAAACAGCAATCGCCTTCGTCCCGGACTTTCCCAAATAATCAAGTCAATGAGGACTGCGAATTGAAACGTTAGCTTTGCTGAACTGGCATTAGACCGTCTACCTGGCGGCGGTTAAGGAACCAGACAAAGGCGCCGATCGCCGACACCAGCAGCAAACAAAATCGAAAAGCGAATGCCACAATAATTCCATGATCGCAACCAAAAGCCTGATACAAGAAGTCCAGCACGAACTCCATTCCCCCCAAGCCACCAGGCAAAGGGACGGCATTGGAGACCATCGCGATGGGTTCGATCACAAAATGGTTCGGCAGATTCGGAAAGTCATTCACCAAACCAGCGGCAACAAAGTAAATCGACACGGCAAAACACAAGTTGACCAAAAAACTCAACAGAAATCCCACCAACACGGCCATCGGCCGATTGCGATAAACAGAAATGACCGCCAGGATTTTCTGGAGTATTGGTCCCAACGTCGGAATGGCCAACAATTTCCTAAACCAGGCGCGCTTGTGTAACCGTGGCGTAAAGAACATGGCCGCCAAGGCAGCTATTCCAACTCCAGTCATGGTCATCACGAAATAGCAAATCCATTGCACTCCGGCGAGTTTCTTCGGATGGATGGACTCCATTGAATTCGTATCCAAGATCAGAAAAGCAAACGACGCAATGATGAACATCGTTAAGATCCCGATCATACGGTCGGCGATGACCGAAGCAATCGCTTCAGATTTTCGGTTCTTGAATTCTCGCGCCACATAAAAAGCTCGCAATGCGTCCCCTCCGATCACCCCAAAGGCAATCAGATTAAAGAACATCCCAATGAACCCAATCCGCATCGAATCGACGAAGCTAAACGGCAGATTGATGGTTCGCACGAGCAGCTGCCAGCGCCAAAACCCGATCAAGTGGGCCAATAGACAACTAAAAATCCCAAATGCCAACCAAAGCCAATTTTTTTGACTCGTCATCAGCGATGAAAACTGGTTGGTCGCGGCTGCCTGATTGAACAAATACGTCAAGATCGCGATAGAAATCGCAAACTTCACAGCGGTTATCGCGTAACGTTTCAATTGAGTATCTTAAAAAAGTGCTGAAACAAACGGGTAAATTCCACAAATTCCAATCCACTTGGAACGACATTGAGCCGAGACACTACAGGAAAAATGCCAGGCAAGACAAGGCGATTGCAAAGTTTGGAACTCGAAATAGATCGATGCCGGCTCCAACGGAACACAGCAGCAACCGGGCAACCCATAACAGCACTAAGTCGATTATTCTGGACAATCATCCAAGTTGTAGCGCTGAAAAGTCGTAGCAGGATCAGTTCACAGACCGTTTGCCGCCGCGACGACACAGCCCGACCAATAAACTACTCGCGATTATCGTCAATGCGGAAGGCTCGGGAATCGACCCCAGTGTGACGGTACCGCCTCCGATCCCATCGCCCAATGCGGCTCGAAACGTTCCGACATCGGCGTTTCCAAATCCAGCCACCACAGCAAAGTACTGGATCCCGGCTGTTAACAACAATCCGGTCGCCGCGCCACCAAAGTTACTGGTTTCACCCAGCGCAATGCGCGATCCCTCACCCGCCGATGCCGAATTTCCCGACAAAATCGAGTAGCTGCCTGAGTAATCATCGTCGCCGGCGATGAAATTATTCAACGGACTGGCGGAACTAAACGCATTGGCATAAACCAAAGCGTATTGGTCTGTGTGAGTCAACGGCGCCGTTGAGTCAATCTCGAAGACATATTGAGTGGTCAAATCGACGTAAAATGGCTGGAGGAAAAATAGTACTGCAGTCGCCGTACCCGATAGAGTCGCCAAACCGGACGGTCGGTTCAGGGTTGGCCCACCAGAAGTATCACCATTCCAGGTCGCATCACCCAACACCGTTTCAGACGAAACCAGGACCAATGACAATGCCAGAATTCCCATCAAGCGTTTCATAAATGCCTCTTCGATAATCCAGGGAAGGGAGCGAGTCAAAACGCATAAAGTCGACTAACTCGCGTCTCCGAAAATTTTACTGCATCAATGGAATACCCCAAAGTACCCGTGGGTGGGAATCGATCAGCCAAATCTGCGAAAGTGGCTTTTTTCGATTATTTTTCGCTTTCCTTTTGTGCTTTCCTGTCGGGCGTCGAAATTGTCTTGCAAAATTTCAATCGTTCAATTCGACTGGAGGTTGCGATTTGCCGAGTTCTGCCAAATTCTTAAAAGCAAATTGCCAATTTTGTAAAGCCTCGGAACATTTCCGACCTGAAATACGTCTTAATGGGGTTCAACTAAACACGAACAACAGCATGCGAACTCAAGCTGAGGGTGATTGCGAAACGCGGTGCAAAAAATTTGCTCGTGGACATCGATTGGTAAGACCTAACGACCAGAAAAAGCACAATGCATTTCAAAAATCAAAACCGGATTTTGGCAGCGGCTATTTTGTTTTTCGCTGTGGCGTTGTGCCTGAGTATTGTGGGAGCGAATTCGTTCCAACAGGGCGCGCCGCAATCCAGCGATCGCCAGCCTTTTGAAGCCGCTTCCGTCGCGGTCGGAGATTCAGAAAAAGACTTTGCCGATCACCTCACGGAACTACAAAGTCGTTTGCCCGCCGGCGATTTTCATGTGCTGATCGAAAAACCATTCGTTGTCATCGGCGATCAAGCTTTGGTCGATGTCCAACGATCGGCCACAGGAACCGTCCGCTGGGCAATTGAACGATTGAAACTGGATTATTTTTCCAAAGACCCGTCGCACATCATCGACATCTGGTTGTTCAAGGACAAAGCGAGTTATGAACACCACAATGAGTTGTTATTCGGAAGCCAACCGCATACCCCTTTTGGATATTACTCGCCCGCCAACCGTGCCTTGGTGATGAATATTTCAACGGGTGGCGGAACTTTGGTTCATGAAATCGTGCATCCGTTCATGGCCAGCAATTTTCCCCAATGCCCAGCCTGGTTCAACGAAGGCCTGGCATCGTTATATGAGCAGAGCCGCGATGAAGACGGCCATATCATGGGCAGTACGAATTGGAGATTGCGTGGTTTGCAATTGGCAATCGAAGACAATCGATTACCCAAATTTGAAACGCTGTGCGCTACTACCAACCGTGAGTTCTACGACGGCGAGTCGACGAATTACGCGCAAGCTCGATATCTATGTTACTTCTTGCAGGAACAACAAAAACTCGCGCCGTTTTATCACGAGTTTGTGAAAAACGTTGCCACCGATCCGACGGGGTACGAGACGTTGCAACACATTTTGGGTCGGGAAGATATGGATCGTTTTCAAGTCCAATGGCAGGAATACGTGGCCAAACTCCGGTATCCTTGAGTCCAACAATCAGGGTAGATTCAGCCTGCAGACGTTCTACTTTTCACGAGTTGCCGCGATTTTCGCGTTGATTACTTTTTTGGTAGACGCCTCATCTGCAATTCTCAGAGCAGCGCGAAACTTTGCTCGCGCGAGAACATATTCCTGTTCGGCGACCAGACGGTCGGCGGCGGCGAGCAACTCAGCCAACTCGCGTTGGCGCGCGGCCAATCTATTTTTTCTTGCAGCCTTGATCGCGGCGACGCTCGAATCCCCATGAGTTGCCGAACTCGTCGCGTCGCTATACAGAACGTCGCTAGATTGCGGCAGCTCGACGTCGGGCGATGCGGACCGGGACGATAGATCCAGCTGGCCGCTGTTGATGGCCCGCGTAACCGCATTGTCGATTGGCGGAGGAAGCAAGTTCGCGTTGGCCCCAATGATGGGAATGACGCCGGTGACAAATGGACGAACCTGTCCACTGAACATGTCACCACCAAAGCCGTTTTGAACCGTCATGCTAGGCACATTGGAAACGCTGGAACGCGTGTTTCCTTGCGCGAAATTCAAACCCAGCGAAAAACCATTTCCACTAAAATTCAATTGGCCGCCGGCGTTCGGATTATAACCACCAAATTGGGGGATGACTCCGGCCCCCTGTTGCGCAAAAATCAGGTTGGGCGTTAGTTGACCAAACGGGGAAAGTCCCACCACGCGCGAGCCGCTTCCGGTCCCTCCCGGAATGCCAAATTGGAAATTAACTCCAAAGCTCTCGAAAAAACTATCATTATAGGAATGAAAGGGGGTCGAGACATCAATGTTTTGAGCATGTACCGAACCCGAAATCGCCCAAGCCATGAAAACAAAAACCAAACTACCCGCGCTGGTCGGCCAACGCTTGAATTGCGGAATAGCTCGATCGTTTTCACGACACCCTTGTTGTCGCAAATGATTTGCGGTTGACTTCGCGGAAAAGAAAATTCGAGCGGCCATCAGAACCTCCCAATAACAGACTGCAGACTGCGGGATCACCGTTGGATTGTACGACGAAACGGGTTGGATGGCAAATCGAGGAGAATCATGAATGCAACGGCATAATCAACCTGTTTCCGATCACGTAACCGCTGCCCAGCAACGTCAAATTTAGGGAATGGTCTTTTTTCTCGAACTCGTCCGTAGATTGATATTGAAGTCATCAAAGGGGATTTGTTAAAACCACGTGCTCCGGACGCCCCACAGTCGAAAATTGACTTGCGGCGCAACCGACGGGGTAATTTGTTGGTTGCCAATCGAAACGCTAACTATCAGGAGTTCCCAATGGACTTTGGACAACTTTCCGAATATCTAAATTACATTCTCACTTGGGTGGGTTTCGGCACGGTGCTCGGTTTGGTCGCGTTGGTTGTCGTGCCTGGCAAGGATGGCGGAGGCGCGGTCGCCACGGTATTGATGGCAATCGCCGGCGCCATGATCGGTTGCACGATCCTGCAGTCTTTTAATGGAGCCAGCGCATTCCCGATCAGTGTTGATGGATTTGCGGTTGGCGCGAGCGGTTCAATTGTGATGCTGGTCTTCTACCGCGTGTTGGGAGGATCCTGGATTCTCGAACAGGATTATAGTTTGTTTCGACAACAGCGCCGGAAACGTCGCCGTCGACTGGGCGCGGATCTGGACGAATAATCGTAAAACTTCGGGTGGCTGGACCGAAACGGGAACCGACGCGAGTCGAAACTATCCCCGGCCTTCTACGCCCTGTTGACGTCGCCGTCGGATTCTCGCACTGACACGGTCCAGAATTAGACGGTCGCCATCGGATAAGCTATCCAAACCGTCGCCATGTAGCCGTTTCAAGATTTCATCGGCCAAACGATAATCCTCTTCTTCCGAATGCAACTCCTGTTGCACCCGTTCCTTACGTTTCTCCGTCAACCATTGTGAGTAAACCAGGTTCTCGCGGTCGTCTTTGAAGTCGAAACTGGGATGAGAATTCTCGTCATAGTACGAATCGAATTCTGAGTCGGCTTGATCTTTCCATTCATCCTGCTGAATCCTGGTTTGTTCATGGAAGGAAAATCGAGCGGAAAAAATCATCACAATTCCGCTCAACAACAACAAAATCCAGGACCAATGAATCGGTCCCCAATTGTAATCGCGAATCAACAGTGCCAGTCCAATCACCGCGAACGCCACGGCATGTCCCATCACCATGACGGCTGACTCAATTCTGGTTTTCGAGACATCATCGTTGATCGATCGGATGACGGTGCGTACCAACTGGGCACCGTCAAACGGAAAACAGGGAATCAAATTTACGATACAGAGTTGGAAATTTATCCAAGTAAGTATTCGAATAAACGAAAATTGCCATTCTGCAAAATTGAATTCGTGCGGGCGAAATGGATTTATCAACTGAGTAATTTCGGTATTCCCGAATTGAACCAGTAGCGTTGCTCCAATCGCAAAAATAATTCCGTTGACCAGTGGACCCGCAATAAACACAGCACCTTGGACGCGCGGCGAACTGGGAAGCACAAACTCAGAATTGCCCCCCCACGGCATGAAGACGATCGCATCGACTTTTCCACCCAACCGTGAGATGACCAGCAAGTGGGCCAATTCATGAATGGTAATACTTGCCAGCAGAATGCCGACCGTGATAATGCCCGTCCCAGAACCAATTCTCTGGTCTCCGCCGTTACCCAAGTTCAATTCAAAAGCAAAAATGGCCGCCACGAAAAGCAGAAGAAAAAGATGTAGTCGAATTGGAATTCCGAGCCAGCGACCAGCGCCAGCGCTCCAACTAAAATTTTCTGTCATTTCCCTGCTCCACCGGGTTGGCACCGAACGTCAATGCGAATTGGACCGTTAGTTCATAATCATAATTAGGCCATCAATGCCTGGTTACACTATAAATGTCGGGTTGGCGAAATTGGCCGCAAGGCATCAACCGCTGGGCGTTAGCCCCCGGTTTTTTGCAACGCCACCAGACTGATTTCGCCAATCCGAAATCCACACTTTCACAGAGCACAAACCGCATTTCTACAAGTTTATCCACAGTTGGAATTTCATTCAATCTAAGACCAGCCCTAGATCTTTAAAAACAGCACTAATTTGACTGCAGTGGCGTCGATTATCACGAAAAAGTAGTTTGATGCCGACGGGAGTCTGGATTTTTGGCACGATTTTCATCGTGTTCAAAGGTACTATTGTGGGCGTCGATACAAATGAGAACCAATCAAGTCCGAACTTCCTGCCGTTGTTTCATGCTGGAAATGCCAAGCGGCGCTATCGGGAAGGTGGTCGGAAAGCAATGGCCAGCAACGGAACGGGTTTCTGCCGAGAACACGGGCGAGTTTCTCCGAGTTCATGGTCACATTGCCCGCCCGTGGTGGAATCGGGCCCGCGTCAATTCGCGGGCAACCATGTAGCAAATTGGGATCGTAGCCGCCAATTCGATTGACAATTTGGGCGATCTGAAACAGGGACAATTTTCGCGGCCCACCGGCATGGTAGATTCCGCTCAATTCGCGCACGACAACTTCTTCCAGAACTTCGTTCAAACACTCAACATAGGTCGGGGTACGGATTTCGTCGAAATACAATGTGGCTGGCTTATTTTTGGCAAACCGGTTTTGAATCCAGTCGATCGCCCCCGCGTGTCCATTGAAGCTGATCCCCATCGGCAAGGAAATTCGCAAGATACAAGCGTCCGGTCGTTGGTCAAGAACCAGATTTTCCGCGGCGACCATGGTTTTGCCGTAAATTGTTACCGGATCTGGTACATCCGATTCCACGTAGTTGCCTGTTCCGATGCCAGAAAAGACCAGGTCAATTGACAAATGGACCAATCGAATGTCGGTGCCCCGAATCGCATCGAGAATCTTTTGAACGGTCACCACGTTGACCCGTTCGGCCATCTGAGGATCGAGCTCGCACGACTTGAGTGCGCAACTTCCACCGCAATTCAGGATCGTCCGAATGTTTTTTTCCAACAACAATTGCCGAAACGCCGCCGTGTCTTCGACATCGCAAGCGACAATTCCAGGGGCTTGAAGCGGCCAATTGCGCACGGTACGCTGGCCGATAACCTGGTTCCCGTACAGCCGTCTAAAATGATGAAACGCATTGTATCCCGGTACGCCAGCGATCCCGGAAATCAAAACCGGTAAATGGCGAGTCTCGAATTTCGGCAGCGAATCTTTAGCATCAACCGGGCCTATAATGTTGTTGGTCAGTTGAATCACGAGTCGGCTACTGTGGAAAAAAACGGGGTAATCGCGGCGGCCTGCCAAAAAAACCAAGGGTCAATACAATCATCGCAACCAGCGTTTTTACGATCTTGCCCACGACAATTGCATGACACCGCTATTTCAAATCAAAATCTGCGGAATTACAACCCCAGCCGATGCATTGATGGCTTGTCAAAACGGAGCCGATGCGGTCGGCCTCAATTTTTACATGAAAAGTTCCAGGTTCATCAAGTCGGCCGACGCCGAGTCGGTGCGACTGCAGGTGGATCAGTTTAATGCGCAGGCCTGCCAGAAAGTCTGGAAAGTCGGCGTGTTCGTTAACCCCACCGATGCTGAATTGTTGGAGGCGGTGGACGCATTTGGTCTCGATGCAATTCAGTTTCATGGAAATGAATCACGAGAATCCGTAGCACGGACGCGGAAATTAGTCCGAGAACTGGAACCGGACTGCCAGATGATTCGAGCGCTCAGAGCACGAATTTTCTCAAATTCGGCCGGCGAAAGTCACGAAAGTTCGGAAATGGAGCGAGTTCAAGCCGAAATTCAAAGCTGGGAGTCGGTCGGAATTGACGCCATTTTGTTGGACGCAGCGGCGGACGGAGAGTTCGGCGGAACCGGAAAAACACTTGATTGGCGGTACCTTAACAAGTTGATTTTTACCGTTCCATTCATTTTGGCGGGTGGATTGAATCCAGAAAATGTGTCCATGGCGATCCGAATGACCGGCGCGCAGGGTGTGGACGTGGCCAGTGGTGTCGAGTCGGAACCGGGTCGAAAAGACGGTGAGAAGGTCCGGACTTTTGTCCGAAACACGGGCTGGCGATAGAGTCGATTTAACCTGGCCCATTCCGTTTTTGATGGCCACTGTTCGGTATTTCAAATTTAAATTCCAATGAATTCCTGAATAATTGCCGTTTTTTCACCCGAAAGTTTTGCCGGCCTGGTGTTGGCAACTTCTGAGATGTTGAATCCCATTCGTGTGGGAACAGCCCGATTTCTTAGGGAACAACAAACCAATATCGTCTCGCCATTGCCGATTTTGCCCCTGTCGGAAAACTTCGTTGTTAATTATCATGAGGTACGGTTAAACCCGGAACAAATCGATAATTGCTTAGAAGGGTCGACCAAAAGTTTTTGGCCCTCTGTGGATCGACTTGCCCCTCTAATGTTGCTGATTGTATTGATCCGGTTCACCGATAGGTTGAACGATTCGACCCAACCAGCGTATCAAACACCCAGCATTCAATCCTTTATTTGAGAGAATCTAATGAGTATTACCGTCGCCGATCAATATGTGTTTACGCCTGACCAAAAGAACGGAATCGACTTCAAGGTAGTGGATCTTTCGCTGGCCGACTGGGGCCGCAAAGAACTGGACCTCGCCGAGCAGGAAATGCCCGGTTTGATGGCCCTCCGGGCAGAATTTGGCAAACAAAAACCGTTAACTGGCCAGCGAATCATGGGATCGCTGCACATGACGGTGCAGACCGCTGTCCTCATCGAAACTTTGGTCGAACTTGGTGCTGAAGTACGCTGGGTGTCCTGCAATATTTTCTCGACCCAAGACCACGCTGCTGCTGCCGTTGTGGTGGGCAAAAACGGAACGGTCGACGCCCCCGCTGGAGTTCCGGTGTTCGCTTGGAAAAACGAATCATTGTTAGAGTATTGGGCCTGCACCGAGAAAGCTCTCGATTTCGGCGACGGAATGGGTCCAACCCAAATCGTCGACGATGGCGGCGATGCCACCATGTTGATTCACAAAGGGAACGAGTTTGAAAAAGCTGGCTTCGTACCCGGTCCCGAAACTACGAAAAATACCGAATTCAAAGAAGTCTTGAAGCTTCTCGCGTTTTGCATGGAGCAAACGCCTAACCGCTGGACAAAAGTGGCCGCCGAATGTCACGGTGTGTCCGAAGAAACCACAACGGGCGTGCACCGACTGGTTGAGATGGCCAAGGCCGGCACGTTGTTGTTTCCTGCGATTAACGTGAACGACTCGTGTACAAAAAGCAAATTCGACAACCTCTACGGCTGCCGCCATTCGTTGATCGACGGGCTGAATCGAGCCACGGACGTGATGATGGCTGGCAAAGTGGCTGTGGTTTGCGGCTACGGCGACGTAGGTAAAGGTTGTGTTCAATCTTTGGCTGGGCAAGGCTGCCGCGTGATCGTGACTGAGATCGATCCGATTTGTGCGTTGCAAGCAGCGATGGAAGGCTATCAAGTCACGACTTTGGAAGAGACGTTGCCTTACGCCGACATCTTCATTACGACGACCGGCAACTTCAACATCATTACGGCCCAACATATGGCCAAGATGAAAGATAAAGCGATTGTCGGAAACATTGGCCACTTCGACAACGAAATCGATATGGCTGACTTGGAAGCCGTGGCTACCCGAACCAACATCAAACCGCAGTACGACATGTACACTTTCAAGGACGGTCATAGCATTTTGATTTTGGCTGAGGGACGTTTGTTGAACCTGGGATGTGCCACGGGACACCCAAGTTTCGTCATGTCAGCGTCGTTCACAAACCAAACGATCGCTCAAATCGACTTGGCACTTAACTCCAACAACAAACCGACCTTGTCCGGCGAAAAGTATTCCGACAACAAAGTTTATATCTTGCCAAAAATTCTTGATGAGAAAGTGGCTCGTTTGCATCTCGGCCAATTGGGCGTGAAGCTGACCATACTCTCCCAAGAACAAGCCGAATATATTGGTGTTCCCGTTAATGGCCCGTACAAGCCCGAGCACTACCGTTATTAACCGTTCGCGATCTTGATTCGCGGACCAACCCAGCTCCTGTTTCGCAAATGCGAATGATTGAAACGCAGCCCAGATGGGCTGCGTTTTTTTGTAACCGTTTAGGGGTTGATAGCGTAGGGTGCGCGAAGTCGGCATTTGTTCAAGTGGTGTGTTACGCAAGTCAGGAAAACGTCACGCCAATGTCACTCGCTAAGCCAAACGATTGCCGACGCAACGCTCTAGCCAATACAGACTTGCTGCACACACCCTACGCTCTACGCTCGACCCGTGAACGGTTAGGTGTTTTTTGGCGAACTTATCAAGGCAAGATTCGTAACAGTGGCTGCTCAGTTAGTTCCATTGGGTTAAATTCATTCTTTGGATCGATGTCCCTCCGGGTGCCTTCCGATTTCCGTGAAACAACTTGCTCGCCGGCACATGATTTTGCTAGCACTCCCCCCTTTGACTTATGAAGTGGCCTGCGGGATAAAGGCACCTCATTGATGAAAATTGCATTTCACAATCAGGTTCATGATCGATGGCAAACATCCAGGCATTCCGCGGGCTGCGCTACGACTTAGCGCAGGTCGGTTCTCTTACTTCGGTTGTCGCTCCTCCCTATGATGTGATCGACGGGAAGATTCAAGACTCACTGTATGATCGCAATGAGTTCAACGTCGTTCGCTTGATCTTGAATCGGGGCGACGACCTCGTCGGCGATGAAACGGTGTATGATCGCGCGGCCCAGCTTTACAAATTTTGGCGTCGCGATGGCGTCCTGAAACGGGAAAATGAAGGCGTGATCTATGTCTACCATCAGACCTTTACTCATGAAGGTCGGACGTTCGAACGCCGTGGCTTTATGGCGCGAGTCCGATTGGAACCGTTTGGTTCTGGCAGGATTTACCCTCATGAAGAAACGCATGCCAAAGCCAAAGAAGACCGTTTCAAACTAAACCTTGCCTGCCGAGCCAATCTCAGCCAGATTTTTGGCATCTTTCCGGATCCGAATAACGCAGCCCAAACGATTTTGGAAAACGCGATTGAAGACCAAACACCCTCCCAGGCCACCGATGATAATGGAGTCGAGCACAAGATGTGGATCGTTAAAGATCCGGTGGCAATCGCGGCGGTCGCGAATTTGATGGGCCCCAAGCCGATCTATATCGCCGATGGCCATCACCGTTACGAGACAGCCTGCAACATTCAGAAGGCGGTTCGGGAAAGCGAACATATCACCGTTGCCGAGGGGGAGCATCCCGTGGATTACGTCCTGATGATGTGCGTTGGTATGCAAGATCCTGGGATGGCAATCCTGCCGACCCACCGCCTATTTCGAGGTGTCTCACCGATCGATTCGGCGGGACTCATTGCCAAGCTCGGCTTGGCCTTCGACTATGAAATCGCGGGAACTGGGGCCGGTTCTGCGGAGGACGTCTGGGAGCAGATCGCGTTTGAAGATGAGCAGTCAACAATGGGCTTCTATTGTCGGCTGGACAATAGCTGGGTCTTAGCCCGTTTGACCTCGACTGGCGAATCCATGATGGCCGATTTCGCGCCGACCCAAAGCGAAGAATGGCGCAGTCTGGGGGTCGCTCTGTTGCATCGCTTGGTGATTTCTCAATTGTTGGGATATGGGCAGCTTCCGACGCCGAAGTATGTCCACTCGGTCGCGGAAGTAACCACCGGCCTAACCCAAGGGGATTCGGCTGGCCGGGACGCGACGGGTCAAGAGGGCAGCGGCCGGCATTTCGAGCTCGCGTGTCTGGTGATGCCCGCCACGGTCCAGCACGTCAAGGAGATCAGCGAACACGGCGAGCGGATGCCCGCCAAGAGTACCTATTTCTATCCAAAATTGCTCAGTGGTTTAGTGATTAATCCATTCGAGTAGCCGTTGTATTTGGTTGCTGTTGATCATTGTCCTGAGCCGCCGACATACGGCGATCCGACCTGGGCCAAGCAGCCTTTTATAAGTTTTGATTATGCCATGGCGGGAGTTTCATGTGAAACGACTTATGTCTTCCAAGCATTCAAATCGAAAAAACTGACGTTTCCCAACGTCGTCTTTGATGTTAACTTGGCCGGTCGCCGAGGGAATAGGCCAATTGATTGTCGCCAAGTCAAGCGATTCGCCTTTTCAGGATTCTTCGCAGCAACGAGCCAGAGACCAAGGACGGAACGTGAGCCGAACGCTTTGCATTGCGAACCAAAAAGGGGGGGTCGGGAAAACGACGACCGCCATCAATCTCGCTTTTGCGCTCGCCGCCAGCGGCAAAAAAACTTTGCTGCTGGACATGGATCCTCAATGCAATGCGACCTCGGGCCTGGGCTGTAAATCGGTCAATCGCCATCCCCTGATTGTCGACCTGCCATTGTCACAGAGTATTTTAAATACCAACTTCGATAACTTGTTCTTATTGCCCGGAAGTCATTCTTTCAGGGATATCGACATGCTAGCAACTGCGGCTTCGACGGAAAGCCAGTTGTTGGTGGAACACTTGTCGGCCAGTACCCTGCCCTACGATTTCGTTTTGATCGATTGTCCTCCCTCGTTAGGCCAGTTAACTCAAACCGCGCTGGCTGCTTCGAACGAGGTGCTGATGCCAATTCAATGCGAGTACTTCGCGATGGAGGGATTGACCCAGATGATCGACGTGATTCGCGGCATCATGCAGCAACGGCCGGGGCAACTTTCTTTTGGCGGTATCGTGCTAACCATGTACGACGACTCACTGGAATTGACGGCAGAGGTGGATCAGGAAGTGCGTGAATTTTTTGGAGAGATTGTCTTTGATACGGTTGTTCCCCGTGACGTGTATGTCGCCGAAGCGCCGAGTCATGGCGTGAGCGTGATTGAATACGCACCGCGGTCCAGGGGCAGTCGAGCCTATATTGAACTTTGTATGGAGGTGTTGGAACGTGACTAGAAAGAAACGATTGGGACGTGGATTGGAGGCCCTCTTGAACTCCAGCGGGGAAGCTGTCCGAGGCAATTTGGCCTTGGCCGAAGACTACGATTTGGAACCTGGTCCGTCGGCTGTGTTGGCCACTCCCGAGGAGGGTCAGATCGTGCATTTGAGTGTTTACGAAATCGAAGACAATCCGTTTCAGCCTCGCCGAGTGTTCAGTGAGTCGGAAATTGCCTCTTTGGCAGAGAGCCTGAAAGAGCATGACATACTACAACCCATCTTGGTACGCATCGTTGACGGTCGTTACCAATTGATCAGCGGTGAACGTCGTTTACGAGCTGCAATAAAAGCCAACTGGCAATCGATCCCGGCGCGCATCCGCGAGGCCGATGATCGACTGGTCTCGGAATTGGCAATCGTCGAGAACTTGCAACGCAAGGATCTCAATGCCATTGAAAAAGCGATGTGCTTTCGCCGGTACATTGACCAGCATCAATGTCGGCAAGAGACTCTGGCGGAGCGCTTGAAGATTGATCGTTCCACGATTGCGAACCTGATGCGATTGTTGGAATTGCCGGCCGTCATTCAGGATTGGGTCAGCAGCGGTCAACTCACGGCTGGACATGCCAAAGCACTGTTGCCGTTGGGAGACGAAAAGATCCAAATCGAATTCGCGGAGCAAATCATGCGTGAGGGGATGAGTGTTCGCGCGGTCGAGGCAGCGGTCGGCGAATTGATCGCCTCGGAAGAAGCGATGGCTGGGGGAGCGATTGGAGTCACCAGAAAACGCCGAACCATCGACGCCCAAATCGAGTCCCTCCAACAGGAGTTCAAGCAGGCGCTTGGTACAAAGGTGAAAATCAAGTACGGAATGCGTCAAAACGGCCAAATCATCGTGGATTTTGCCAATCCGCACGAATTTGAACGACTGAAGGCAGTCATGCTCGGTCGACAGTGAAATTTAGAGAGCAAAATCAACCGGATTTTGCCACCAATTCAGGATTTTTTTGTTGGTTCTTCGAGTGGAGAAATCGCGGAATCCCGATTGCACGAATTAGTTGAGGTCGGTACGATGTTTGCACTGTCAGCGAGATTGATACGACCATTTGCTATGGGTAATATCATTTTTCTGTCGGCCAGTTTCGGGGTGTAGCGCAGTCTGGCTAGCGCACCTGGTTTGGGACCAGGGGGTCGAAGGTTCGAATCCTTTCACCCCGACTTTTTATGCGTTGTTTGTTTAGGACGGAAAACAAACCGGTTCAAATCCGTTGTTTTTGGTATTCGAGGTCCGAATTCCCTGAGCATTGGTGCCTCATTTGAACGATGTTGTCGACAGTTGTGTTCGATAGACTTTACGATGGTGTGAGCATGGATTCGCCACTCTTTTACGACGATATTTTCGTCGACCAAATCTGGATCAGCTGCCGACGCACAGTGACGGAAACGGATGTCATTAATTTTGCCACAATGACTGGAGATTTCAATCCGCTTCATGTCGACCACGAATTCGCCGCCCGGTCCCATTACCGGCGTCCAATTGCCCATGGATTGTTGGGCATGGCGTGGGTTGCCGGTCTGGGAAGTCATGCTCCCAATGTCAACACATTGGCATTTACGTCCGTCCGAAACTGGAATTTCTTGCGTCCGCTTTACTTCGGCGACACCGTATTTGCCGAAACCAAATGTTTGGAAAAATCTTTAGCGGGTCGTCGAGCGGGTAAGGTTGTTTGGCAACGCAGGTTATTGAATCAAGCCGGACTGATCGTTCAAGAGGGAATCTTTGAGACTCTCGTCGCTGTGGCGGCTTCGTTGCCGAATCCTCATTTCGAACGGCAACCGGACCCGTTTCCGACCAAGCTTGGTTTGTAAGATTAAGCCAGATTGATCGTGCGTGCATCCGTTCGAGCTGATACTCTAGCCAGTCCATTTTTCTTGATGATAGCACACCTCAATTATCGGCCTAATCGTTAAAAGTTGTTAAGCCGCTGGAAAATTTGGGTCGATACTACCGACTGACGATTGTTTGCCATGGTAGGCAAACCAGGCCCGCAATTTTCTGATTTTTTTGCAATGACCCACGAAACCGGCACTTTTCCGGAAAATGCTCGATTGGACCGTGAAAGGATGCTTCGGCATCTCGCGGCCTTCGTTATTTCCGCTTGCGCCAGTTTCGTGTTGTTGTCACTAATTTGGCCACTCACCGTACAAGGATTTCGCAGTACCACTGGTCTCGCTGTGCGAGTCGGATCTGATGCCGGCGCGCAGCAGGAGTTTCAGAATTTATTGGCCACGGCGATACGCGTCCGAGTAACTGACGAGTGCCTGGCTAACTTGTTGACGCAAGTTCGTAAACAAGCGACCCTCAAAAACCAAGCGTTGATTTCAAATGACTTTGAATCGATTCGCCAATCCCTCTCGTTTCGCGCCATGCCGGGAACGACGCCGGACACAATGCATGTCGATCTGGCGATTCGCGGCATCGGTGGCCCTGATGAACACGCATTCATTCAGTCGCTGAGTAACGAGCTCGGCAATTCCTTGTTGCAAGTCGCTGCAGGGTCAGACATTCAATCCGTCTTGGCGATCGAATCCGAAGGCTCGGCGCTTCGACGGCAACGTGTCGCGCAAGTGGATCAACTAGTTTCGCAATTGGAAAACGACTGGGACAAATTACGCGGCTCGGTCTCCGCACTGGTAGCGGAAAAAACTAATGCATCTCCATTTCAAACCGTGTCACATGCGAGTAAGAACCCGGCGCAACCAACTCTGACGGACGTTGAGCAAGTGTTGGCAACGCTTGATTTAGTTTCGCTTCGAGAACAATGGAACGAATTGAAGTCCACACTCGATTCGGAAAAAATGACCGTGGGAGCACAGCCTTCAGCGGGCGGTCACGTTTCATCCGTGCCGATTGATGGCATACCAAATCGTAGCCAAATCATGATGTTGGGAATCCTGGCCGCCGCCATGGGTTCCGTGGTCGCCTTTAACTACCGTCCATTTGCGGCGCGCGGGTTTGCCAATGTCGGCCGGCTGACAGCTTTGCTCCGGATTCCGGTCGTCGCGACACTGCCCACCACAGCCGGGTCAGCATTAACTGACCTGGACAAGCGCTTCGGATTGCCGTGGGCGAATTGGTTTGTGCAAGGCGCGAAAGCAGTATTGTTTGGTTTGTTGCTCTTGGTAGTTGGATTTTGTCTGATCAACCAGGAGGTACGTCAAGCGTTTTTGGAAAATCCGTTTCACGGTTTTGCCAAGATGGTGTGGGTGTTTGTGGGTTACTGAAATCCTCACCGAAAAAATGATTTGTTACGAGGCATTGTGGTCTAAAAAAAGTGGGCCCGTGCGATGATAGACAGGAAGTACACATGTACGAACAAAGTTTTCAACTGAAATCCAGACCATTTACATCGACGCCGTTCATCAATCACTATTTTCCCGGGCAAGCGATCCAGAAATCGCTGGCCAGTGCTCGACTGTGTATCGATCGTGGGTCCGGGCCGGTGATTGTGGTTGGCGAAGTTGGCACTGGCAAGTCGTTGTTGTTGGCCATGTTGGAAGAGCAATATCGTACCCAGTTCAGCGTCGTGAATTTGGTCTGTTCGCGGTTGCACGAGCGTCAGGAGTTATTGCAAAGCATCTTGTTTGAACTGCAACTGCCGTACCGCAATATGTCCGAAGGTGAATTGCGATTGAGTCTGATGGACTATCTCAAACCAAGTCACGCTTGCCCCAATGGTGCGTTGTTGTTGATTGACGAAGCCCAGAACCTGCCCGTTGATCTGCTGGACGAGATTCGATTAATCACCAATTACGTGCGCAATGGTCAGCTTCGAGTCCGATTGGTGATGGCCGGTGATCAACGGCTCGAAGAACAATTAGCTGATTCTAAACTCGAATCGTTTAACCAGCGCATTGCCGCCCGCTGTTATCTGACAGCGCTATCTCAATCCGAAACAGCCGACTATGTCGTGACGCATATTGATCGGGCGGGGGGCGGTGGCAAACAGATGTTTGCCGAACGTTCGTTGCGTGCCATTCATGAACTGACCGAGGGCTGTCCGAGGTTTATCAATCAGCTGTGCGAACATGCTTTAATCCTGGCCGCAACGAATGGTCGTCTCAGCGTCGATGAGTCTCTTGTTCGCGAAGCTTGGGCCGATGTTCAGAGTTTGCCCGGAACCATTGGCGCCGGAAATAACCGTCTGACTTCCGGATCAACGATTCCCGCTGCTTTTGAAATGGACGATAACTGGACGGTTATCGAGTTTGGCAGTTTAGATGACGAAGATCAGAAATCTACCGCGATGTCACACAATCCGTTTTGCGAGTCAACACCGGAAAGTTTGGGCGCGCTGTTGCAATCGTCCGTTGAATCCCTTCGATTCGACGACTTTAGTGACAATGCGGCTGATCCGAATGTTACTGCCAATGACTTGACGAGTGCGGAAATAAATTGGGAGCACTCGTTCGAATCGTTCCACAATTCCAACGGCGAGCCGCAGCTGGACGTCGTCGAGGAATTTCTGGAAGAAACTGCGACGATTGCGCATGTCGAGCCTCAATATCAACGATCCGCTGCAAGTTCGTTGAATCCATTTGCGGAGTCGTTTGATGAGGAAGAACAAATCCATGACCGATACGCTCCTTTAATCGCCGCGTGCAATCAAGCGTCATTGCGCCTGTCGTCGGAACAATTGAGTTGTCTGAAACCGCTCGATCAACAACCCCAGGAGTCCCTTGCTCCGGAGGCCGAGCAATCCAAGTCGAGCGATCATTTCGATCAGACCGACACGACTGATTTCCCAGAATCGGTAGGTCACGCCGAGAAACTATCGACCGTCACCCAGTTTCATACGCATTCAACAGAAGCCATTTCAACCGATGTTGAACGACAGGTGGCAGCTTTGATCAGTTCGCTTGACCGCGCGAAATACCAACAAAAAACCGAAGTGGAACCGGTCAAAACAGTTTCACATGAAACTGGTGGACGGCCTGATGGCCAAGTGTTCGAAACGCTAAGTTTCGAAAGTAAAATTGTTCCGACCTCGCGAGTTTCGTTTGGTAACCCTACTCACGATCTGGCGAGTCGGACCGAACTAGACTCGCTCCAGGGAGTCATTGAACAGCAAAACCGAGCGGCTGCCACCGCCTTTGGCGGCACGGAACGAGAGCCGGAAACGGTCACGCCCGTTCCGGTCATTGCGCCAACGACGCGAAAGTTCACGCTGGTCCCAACGGCTGGTCGTCCGGTTCAGGTGGAACCGAGCAGTACCACGCGAAATTTGTCGATCAACTCGGGAGCTGGCTCGGCCGACGACAGCGATATCATCGTGATCAATCGCGAAGAGCAATTAACCGGCGAGCCGATTCGACGCGTCGAACCGATACCCTTTCCGGCAACTCCGGTCTCCACGGGGCAAGCCCAACGAATGGACTACCAACAATTGTTTGAACAGCTTCGCAATATGCCTGGCGATTAATGCGGGCTGAAATTTCCGCTGGATGAGCCAGCTTGGCCCGCCTCAGTTTCACTTTTCTTTGTGCACAGGGTTCGTCTCGTGACGAGTTCTGAAAATGAACCGACTATGAATCATACGACGGAAACCCTGTCAATCTCGACTCAATTGGGGCGCAGATGGCTCAATGGACTCCGTAATCAACACCAAGAGAATAGGGGGCGATCGGTCACTCGCGGAGCGGCCGAGAATGCATTTCCAATGATTTCAATTCCACATTTCCAAAATGCTGACGACCAAAATTCGCCTTTTACAATAGCGCACCAGACGCAATCGGCAAATGTTGGAACAGCCACCCTCATGAATCCGACCACTGCGCGGAAGGCTTATCCGGGCGGGTTGGCAGCTTACAATGACTTGACCGAAACCACGGAAGAGTGGATCGACGAAAACGAATCATCCAACGCCCCGAGTCGTCAATCCTATCAATCAATCGTCCAGCCTAGTTCGCCGATTGATAGCCTGGTCAATATTATTTTGGAGCGGTTTCCACTTGCTGCGCCCACCGTGTTGCTGTTTGTTGGATCAGACGACAATCCGCACACCGATTCAACCTGTCTTCAGGTAGCGCTTTCGTTGGCTCAATGCAATATCGGAAATGTCTTGTTAGTCGACTCGAATCCCAAGCGGGCAATCACCGCGCAATGTGGCCTGATGGGTGAAAAAGGGTTGTCCGACTCGATCCAGCAGAATGGCAATTGGAAATCGCAGATCGCCAGCCAGAAATCTTCCGGCCTGGATTGTTTGCCTGCCGGAAGTAGTGTCCTGGATCAATGGGGAGCGGTGCAGCGATTGCGTCAAATGACCGCTGAGATGCGGCAGCACTATCAGTTTATTTGCGTCTCGGCCGGCGATGCGCATCAAGGGAATGCGAAATTGTGGTCTGGAGTTTGTGACGGAAGTTATTTGCTGGTCAGTTTAACCAACTCGAATCCGACGATCGCGGAGTCCGCGGTCACGGAACTCCAATCCAGCGGCGCTCGCCTGTTGGGTTGTGTCGTGACCGATGCCGCTTAGTTCAAAGTTTAATACAGGTTAACCACTCGGATGCATGTTCTCGTTACTGGCGGTGCAGGCTATATCGGTAGTCACACCTGTGTCGAGCTACTCAATGCCGGACATGCGGTTACCGTTGTCGACAATTTGTCAAACAGTTCGCTGGAATCACTGAAGCGGGTTGAAACACTGACCCAGTGCAAGATCCAATTTTTCCAAGTGGACTTGGTCGACCTCGAAAAATTTAACGCGGTTTTTGAAACGAATTCATTTGACGCAGTGATCCATTTTGCGGCCTTGAAGGCGGTGGGCGAAAGTGTTGCCAAGCCGCTGGAGTACTATCACAATAACTTCACCGGCACGATTCATTTGTGCCAAGCCGTGCAACGACATGCGATCCGGAATTTTGTCTTCAGCTCCAGTGCGACCGTCTACGGATTGCCCAAAGAATTGCCGCTTACCGAAACAGCACCTACCTTGCTGCACGAAGTCACCAATCCCTATGGTCGCAGCAAGTTGATGATCGAGTTCGTGTTGCGCGACTTGAATCTTGCCTGCCCGCAGCTGAATATCGCCCTGCTGCGATACTTTAATCCGGTCGGGGCTCACTCGTCGGGCGACATCGGGGAAGATCCCAATGGCCTGCCCAACAATCTTTTGCCTTATGTTTCACAGGTTGCCATCGGTCGGCTCGATCAATTGCAGGTCTATGGTAACGACTACGATACGCCCGACGGTACAGGAGTTCGCGACTATATTCACGTCGTTGATCTGGCCCTTGGGCATGTCCGGGCGTTGGAGAAACTGGCCACTCATCCAGGCGTCGTGACTTATAACTTGGGTACCGGGACAGGCTACAGCGTACTGGAAATTGTCGCGGCGTTTGAAAAAGCCAGCGGCAGAAAGATTCCTTTTCAATTCGTCAATCGTCGGCCCGGAGACATCGCGGCGTGCTACGCAGACCCCGGCTTGGCGGCACGAGAATTGGGCTGGCGCGCGACACGGGGAATCGACGAAATGTGTGCCGATAGTTGGCGCTGGCAAACAAAAAATCCTCGCGGTTTTCACGGGACATCCGCACCGTGAAGTCTAGAATCGAACGCACAATTGGCTGAGTTCTATTGATTCGGCAGCGCTGCGGTTTCGCGTCAGACTCACCGCATCGGTGAAGGATTGAGAACGGTTAACACGGAGTCCTTTAATTGACTCCAGTAGTCTGCCGGAAACGGTTCGAAGTGCCCCATGTCGGGGATGGCCAGAAAGATTTTCTTGTTCGTGGGCGCCGCTTCAAAAAGTTTCCGCGCCAATACGATTGGAATCAACTCGTCGGTTGTTCCATGCGATTGAACCACCGGTCCCTGATATTTTTTTATTTTCATTGTTGAGTGATATTGATTTCGCATCAGATACTGGACCGGGAACAACGGATAGTTCCACTGAGCCGCTCCCGCCAGCGAATTGAAAGTCCGATCGAGGATCAAGAGTTTGCAACCCTGCGTGCCAGCCAAATGACAGGCTGGTCCGCCACCGAGCGAGTGTCCAACCAGCGTTATTTCGCTGGATGTCTTGCCAGTTCGGTCGCAAAGCCAGGCAAGTGCCGCTTCCGCATCGTCCAAGATGCCAGTTTCGAATGGAGTGCCAGCGCTCTTACCGTATCCGCGATAGTCGAACACCAGCAAATCGGCATTGAATGTGTTGCGCAAATTTTCGCCGAAGTAGGCGGCAGATTGGGCGGAATTTTCGGCATTGCCATGACAGAGCAGGATCGTTTCCGATAATCGAGGGGCTTGGTCTTCAATGGCCGAACCATGTACATTTTTAGGTGCCGTTGGTCGGGGCAAAAACCAACCGACCAATTTTGTGCCATCGGCCGATGCGAACTCAATTTCCTCGAATTGAAAATCTGCCGGTTGCCAATTCCCGCGCGGGTACTTGGAACCGGGGTAGACCAATTGGGTTTCGTTAAGCATCAACCAAACGAGCAATGTCAAATAGATCAACCCGCCGCCAATAAGACACCGCCGCAGCCAACGCCTGATAAAGTGTCGCCGACGGCCAGAATTTGGTGTTGTCGAGGAATCCGCTACGTCTGTTATCATGGAGAGTTGGCTGTTTTGAAATTTGTATTTTGGTCACTCAATTGAGCACGCAACCCAATTTGTTAATCGTTATTGCGACGTACAACGAGATTGATAATCTACCCCGTTTGGTGGCTCAACTGGAAGCGCTGTTTCCTCAAGCTCAAATTTTGGTGATTGACGACGCATCGCCAGACGGGACCGGTAAATGGTGCGATGATGCGAATGAGAAACATCCCCAACTTTCGGTTGTGCATCGAGCAAGAAAATTGGGGCTGGGCTCAGCGACGATCGTCGGTTTTCAAAAAGCTCTGGCTCGGAACATTCCTTTAGTGGCAACGATGGACGCGGATTTTAGTCATGACCCGGCCAGCCTGGTCGAGTTGGTGGCTGCAATCAGTAAAGGCAAAGACCAGACACTTGGGGTCGCCATTGGTAGCCGTTACATTCCGGGGGGCGCGATCATCGGATGGCCTTGGTACCGGCGATTAGCCTCGCGGCTGGTCAACTGGTTCAGCCAATGGATGCTGCGGCTGCCCACGCACGACAATAGCGGCGCGTTTCGAGTCTACCGAACCTCCGAGCTGAGAAAAATCGACTTGGCCAGCCTGCGCAGTTCCGGTTATGGATATCTGGAAGAAATCTTGTGGCGGCTGCGACGCGAAGCCGTTGAAATGATTGAAGTTCCGATTGTGTTTTCCGACCGGGTGCGGGGAAAGTCCAAAACAAGTCTGCTGGCTGGGTTGAATGTATTCTGGCAGATCACGAAAATGGGTTTGGGCCGCTGGAAGTAACTCGATTTTCCAGAGGCCACTGAAACTCCGTTCCAACCCTTGTTAAAGGTCCAGCCATGAAGTCTTCGCAGCTAGTAGTATTGACGGTAGTTCTAGGTTTGTCGACGTTGTACGCTGAACAGTTACCGGCCCAATTCGCGGGATCGCGCAGCGGCGCCGAACAGGGACAGTCGGACGGCCAACCGGGTTTATCCAACATGACCGCCATGAGTTCACCCGAGGTCGTCCAAGGGTATATCATCGTCGACGGGACGGCCGAACTGCGCGTCGCACCATCCAGCATTCGGATTGTTGTGGCAGTCACATCTGAAAGCAATTCGCCGGAGGATTGTCGGGCGGAAGTGGACGCGAAAATTTTGGCATTGAGAACCGGTTGGACGAACCTTGGAATACTGCCCACCGATGTTGTCGACGACTTTATTGCCGTGTTGCCGCGTTATCAGTTTGATTTGGAAGATCAACAAGGAGTAAAAACAGCGGTTGAAAAAAAATCGGGTTATTTCATGCAGTCGAATTTGCACATTTCGGTGAAGGATGACCAACAATCCCTGGCGGCGATCCGAGTGGCCTTCGCCAATGGAGTATCGGATATTATCGCGTTCGATTATTGGAATGATCAGATCGAAGAGTTGAAAAAACAGGCCCGCCAGTGCGCCGTCGAATCGGCCAAAGAAAAGTCAGATGTTCTATTGGCGGTTTTTGACAAACGACCCCAACTAATCAACATTTCCGAATCTTCCAAGGTCATATTTCCAGAATCGCTGTATCAATCGTTTACCAACAGCCAAGACGAGAACTTTTACTCCAACGGCAATCGTTGGCAAGATGTGGCCGTAATTCGCACCTTTCGACCAAAAAATACCTATTATCGAGGCTACTTCTCCAATGGTGACCGGCTACCCAAAACGTCACCGATGAAGTCTAAAATTTCGGTCGTCTCGACGGTAAGGTTGTATTTCGAATCGCCAATCGCTCAAGACTATTTGAAGCTGAAACAAAGCGTCAATCATTAATTTGACAGCGATTGAAGCCCAGACAACATTCGCTAAACTTGGATGTTCACGGACCCTCGTGTCTTAAGCATCAATCAGGAACATCATGGCGGACGGCAACTCGAAACCTGTATCGGTTTCCCAGACCGGGCAAATTGATCATGTGATGCACGAACATCGATTGTTTGCGCCATCGGCCGAATTTTCTGCGCGCGCAATCATTGGCTCCGTTGAGCAATACGAAATCCTGTATGACCAGGCGAAAACGAATCCGGAAAAATTTTGGGGCGAGATCGCGCGCGCAGAACTGCATTGGTTCGAGCCATTTACTAGCGTGATCAGCGGATCCGGTCCGCACGTCCAATGGTTTGCTGGGGGCAAAACGAATCTGGCCTATAATTGTCTCGACGCGAATCTCGCGGCTGGCAATGGAGATCGCCAGGCCATTATTTGGGAAGGTGAACCGGGCGACGAGCGTTTCCTGACCTATCGACAGCTGCACGAGGAAGTCTGCCGATTCTCTAACGTCTTGAAATCTCTCGGTATCGGTATCGGAGACGTCGTGTCGATCTACATGCCGATGACGCCGGAATTGGTTATTGCGATGTTATCGTGTGTCCGCATCGGCGCCGTGCATTCAGTGATTTTTGCCGGGTTTTCGGCCGAGGCGATCGCGGACCGGAACAATGATGCCAAGGCCAAAATTCAATTGACCGCGGATGGCCTGTGGCGTCGAGGAAAACTGATACCCTTAAAACAGACGGTTGACGAAGCACTCGAAAAATCCTCGACGGTTCAGCATTGTGTCGTCCTCCGACGAACGGAAAATCCGTGCGAGATGCAGCCTGGTCGCGACCATTGGTGGCACGACTTGGTTGCGGTTGCGTCGTCCGACTGTCCCGCGACTCCACTCGATAGCGAATCGTCCTCGTTTATCCTCTATACAAGCGGTTCGACCGGCAAGCCGAAAGGTATTCGCCATACCACAGCGGGTTACAATGTCTGGACCAAGAAAACGTTCCAGTGGGTTTTCGATTGGCGGCCCGACGATATTTATTGGTGTACGGCGGATTGTGGTTGGGTGACAGGACACAGTTACATCGTGTACGGTCCGTTGTCGGCCGGCGCAACGATTTTTATGTACGAAGGCGCGCCGAATTTTCCTGCGGAAGACCGGTTTTGGGCCTTGATCGAAAAATATCGCGTGACAATTCTGTACACCGCTCCCACAGCGATTCGAGCGTTTGTGAAGTGGGGGGATGAACATGTTGAGAAACATGACCTCAGCAGTCTGCGATTGTTAGGCACCGTTGGTGAAGGAATCAATCCGGAGACCTGGATTTGGTACCACGAGAAAATTGGCGGTCGTCGTTGTCCGATTGTGGATACCTGGTGGCAAACGGAAACTGGCGGCATCATGATGAGCCCGCTGCCTGGCGCGATTTCTACCAAACCGGGCAGTTGCACCAAACCGCTGCCTGGCGTGGTACCGGTAATCGTCGATGAAGCTTTGCAACCCGTCGATCGAGACCACGGTGGCATGTTGTGCATTTCCCAGCCGTGGCCTGGCATGTTGCGCGGGATTTGGAATGATGAAGAGCGATTCATCCAACAATATTGGACGATGGTTCCTGGCTGCTATTTAACCGGGGACAATGCCCGTTTGGATTCAGACGGATATTACTGGATCATGGGTCGCATCGATGATGTGATCAATGTTTCGGGACACCGATTGAGTACCATCGAAGTCGAAAGTGCGTTGGTTTCGCATCCCAATGTCGCGGAGTGCGCTGCAGTCGGACGACCTCACGAGATCAAAGGCCAGGCGATCGCGGTGTTTGTAACGATAAAAAACGCAGTTGCCAGTGAAGAATTGCGTGAGCAGTTGCGGCAGCATGTACGAAAAGAAATCGGATCGCTGGCCGTTCCAGATGACATTCGTTTCACCGAAGCAGTTCCCAAAACGCGCAGCGGAAAAATCATGCGGCGGTTACTGCGCGACATCGCAGCGGGTCGTGAAACGACCGGAGACAAAAGCACGCTCGAAGATTTTAGCGTCCTAGCGAAACTCAAAGAAAACGAAGAGTAATTTCAACCGACAATTATCTACCAATCAAATTTCTTATTACCGGGGATACACCATGCGCACAGTCACTTTCAAATTTGCGTCCGTCGTGGGCGCCGTGTTATTGACGATCGGGACAACGCTGATTTCAGGAAAAACAACATTTGCCGATGAAGGCATGTGGTTGTTTAACGATCTGCCCGTGGAACAGCTCAAGGACAAATACGGCTTCGAACCGACGGCTGCCTGGTCCGAGCATTTGATGAAATCGGCTGTCCGTTTCAATGTCGGCGGTTCGGCTTCATTTATCTCCAGCAACGGCTTGGTTCTGACCAATCATCATGTCGGCTCCGACACGTTGTACAAACTTTCTACCAAGGAAAATGACTACTACCGAGATGGATTTCTGGCCAAGTCGTTTGGCGAAGAACTCAAAGCGCCGGATTTGGAGCTGAATCAACTGGTAAACATCGTGGATGTAACGGACCGCGTTAACAAGGCGGTTCCGGCGACGATGAGTGCCGCTGACGCAGCTGTGGCGAGACGGGCCGCGATCGAAGCAATTGAGAAATCGGCTAATGACGAAACGGGCTTGCGCTGCAACGTCGTAACGTTGTACGGCGGCGGCCGTTACCACTTGTATCAGTTCAAAAAATTCACCGATGTGCGATTGGTTTGGTCACCGGAAGCCGCCATCGCTTTCTTTGGTGGTGACGCGGACAACTTCGAATATCCGCGTTTCAATTTGGACGCTTGCATTTTTCGCGTCTATGAAAACGACAAACCAGCGGTGATCGAACATTTTCTGAAATGGTCCAAGAATGGTCCGGCCAACGATGAATTGACATTTGTGTGTGGTAACCCCGGCAACACCAGTCGCATTTACACGGTTGCCGCACTCAAGCATCTTCGCGATGTTCGGTTGCCGTTTACGATGGATTTTATTCGTCGACGCGAAGTACTATTGCAGCAGTTTGGACTGGAAGGAGAAGAACAGGCCCGTCGAGCAAAAGATGGATTGTTTGGTTTTCAAAATTCGCGCAAGGCCCGCAACGGAATGCTGCAAGGATTGCAAGACCCTGCCGTGATGGCGGCCAAAGAGTCGGCGGAAAGTCAATTGCTGGCCAAGATCAAATCCAGCCCGGAATTGAAGAAGTATGCCGACGCTTGGGATACGATCGCCGCGGTCGAACACGAACGCGCCGCGCTACTGGGTAAAGGCGTGACGATTAATACTCAACTGGTGGTCATCGCGCAACAGTTGGTGCAAATGGCTGCCGAGGATCAAAAACCCTCTCCCGAACGATTGGAGGAGTTTCAGGATGCAGGTCGAGAGTCTTTGGAGCAACAGCTATTTTCGACGGCGCCGATCTACCTGGACTTGGAAAGAGTACTTACGGCTGACATGATTGCCCGAATGTTGGAACAGCGCGGTGGCGACGATCCTGTTTGTCAGCAAATTTTGGCAGGAAAAAGCCCCATCGATCGCGCTGCTGAATTGATCGATGGATCGAAACTCGCCGATCCTGAGTTTCGGAAACAATTGGCCAAGGAAGGATCGGCTGGCATTCAATCGTCCACCGATCCGTTGATTCAGTTGGCGGTGTTGATGGACGAGTATGTGCGAGCTGATCGGAAAGTCAACGACGCATTGGATGAACAGGAACGACAGGCCTATGCAAAAATTGCCGAGGCCACGTTTGCCACGCAAGGTACCTCGACCTATCCCGATGCCACATTTAGTCTGCGACTGGCGTTTGGTCCGGTCAAAGGATTCACGCAAAATGGCGTAGAAATTCCTGCGTGGACGACGATGGCTGGTGCTTTCGAACATGAAAAGACCCATGCCGGCCAAACTGATTTCGATTTGCCAAAAAGTTGGCATGCAGCCAAGGAATCGGGAAAGCTGGATTTGAAAACTCCGTTTAACTTTGTCAACACTGCAGACATTATCGGAGGAAATTCCGGCAGTCCCGTGGTCAACAAGGATTTGGAGTTGGTGGGGTTGATTTTCGACGGAAACATTCAATCGTTGACTGCGGATTACCTGTACGATGATCGACAGTCCCGTGCCGTGAGCGTTCATTCGGAGGCAATTCGACATGCCCTGCGGAATGTTTATGGTGCGGAGGCGTTGGCTGATCAGTTGGGTCGATAGTCCAGTGGTTGTTAACTCGGAGAAATTTTGAGTGACCATTCGATCCGTCACTTTGGACGACGCGACGGCTATCGCGTCGATCTATAACTACTATGTGACCGATACGGTGATCACGTTCGAAGAAGAAATCGTTTTAGCACAGGAGATCGCGCGGCGGATCGACGATGTCCGTTCGCGCGACTTGCCATGGACGGTTTGGGAAGAGAATGACGAGGTCTTGGGTTTCGCCTACGCCGGTCGATTTCGAGAGCGGATTGGTTATCGTTTCACCGTCGAGTCATCGGTCTATTTGGCTCCGGATCGGCGAGGGCAGGGGATTGGATTCACGTTATACTCCAACTTGATCGACCGATTGAGAACTCGCCAATTGGATCCGGTGCATCGAGTCATCGGCGCTATCGCGTTACCCAATGATTCGAGTGTCAAGCTGCATGAACGTTTAGGATTTCGAGCAGCTGGTCTATTTTCGGAAGTCGGATTCAAGTTGGGTCGTTGGGTCGACGTGGGATATTGGCAATTGGACTTAACTTAAACGATGGTCAATTTAAGCCTGTCGAAAAACTCCCGGACGGAAGGAAAGGGTCGAACCGGTTTTGTCAAGTTGCTCTTTCGAGCCCTATTGCTGGCGACCTTTGCGGTCTGGTTTGGTGGATTCTTTTTTTACGCCGCCTTTGTAGTACCGTTGGGAACCGAGGTGTTGGGTTCAGCGCGCGCCCAAGGCTTCATCACTCGATTGGTAACTCATCGCATCAACGGGATGTGTTTTGCCACGCTCGTATTGATGGGGATCGAATTAGCAGGCTGTTGGCACTGGTCGCCGCGCTGGTCTCGGATGGCTCAGTTGTGCTCGATAGTGTTGATCGGAGCGTTGCTGATTTCGTTGGTGCTGATCCATCCGCAACTGGATAGTAGGTTGGATGTGCTTCGGAAACAGGTGCATGATCGAGCCGATTTTTACCAGTTGCATCGGGTTTACCTTTGGGCCAGTACGATCCAATGGGGGCTGGCCTGGGTTTGGTTGGTCGCGGTTCTAGCGAATTGGAGCGGGGAATTTCGGTTCCGACATAGTTCAAAAGCGTCGCAGTCCGATTAGAATAAGGCCTGACTCAAAACATTTCCTGGTACCGACCGGATTGTTTTGACCTGAAAGTGGGATCGGCGGCCGGCCGGTTCTTGGACCCCTCACATACGACTGGAATCCTGGATCATGAACTGGAAATGTTGGCTCATTATTGCGACGTTGTGCTTTTCCCTAAATCGTGCCGTTGGGCAGGAGATTGTCGAGGGCAACAACTCACCTTCGGATATCAAAACAACACAAGTCGAACCTGGTCAGTCGATCTCACAAGACAAATCGCAACCAGTCAAATACGAGTTTACGCTACAGCATGGCGTGGATTGCTCGCCGGTGAAATCTCAGGATGCGACTGGTACCTGTTGGAGTTTTGCCACCGCCTCCTTTATCGAATCGGAATTGATGCGGCGCGATAAAGGGGATCATAATATTTCGGAGATGTTTATCGTTAAAAACATCTACCAGGAAAAGGCCCGAAACTATGTGTTGCGTCAAGGCAAAGCGAATTTCTCCGAAGGTGCTCTGGCCCACGATTTTATCGGCGCTGCGGCGCGGTACGGATTTGTGCCGGAGGAAGTGTACGCTGGCAAAGCCGACGACGAGCGGCATGATCATGGCGAGATGAATGCCGTCGCGCTGGGGATGTTGAAGGCCGTTGTCAAACTGCCGCGATTGAACCCCAAGTGGGAAACGGCGTATGGTCGCGTTATCGAGACCTATTTGGGCGAAACGCCCGAGCGATTTACGTATCGTGGTCAGAGTTACTCGCCCAAAGAATTTGCCGAGAGTCTGGATTTTCGCCAAGACGATTATTTGAGTTTGTCTTCGTTTTCCCATCATCCGTTTTACGAAAAATTCGTACTCGAAATCCCAGACAATTTTTCCAATGGGCAATTCTATAACGTGCCAATCGACGACTTGATCGAGACAATCGATCACGCCATTGAAAATGGCTTTAGTGTGGCCTGGGATGGCGACGTGAGCGAACGCGGATTTTCGGCAGGGAATGGTATTGCTGTGTTGCCGACCGAGCCCGGACGACCGGATTTATTTGATGTCGTGGGTGCGGAAGTAGCCGTCGATCAAGACCTCCGTCAAGCGAAGTTCATGAATCTGGAAACGATGGACGATCACTTGATGCACTTGACTGGAATCGCGACGGACCCAGCGGGAAACAAGTATTACCTAATCAAAAATTCGTGGGGCGAAGCCGGCCCGTATAAAGGTTATCTGTACATTTCCGAAGCCTACGTACGGATGAAAACGATTGCGATTTTGGTGCACCGCGACGGTGCGCCAAGTAACTTGCGAGTTGTACGGTAGCGATTATTTGTGAGGGATTCGGCTGGCCTCCGGTGCATTTTTCGTATTCCGGCAGACAATTACGGGTAAACTATTTCGTTAAGATTAATTTACCCTGTTTAGTTTTTCGCAAACGGTAGATTTGACCATTGTTCTCGATCCAGATTTCATCTCCACATCGCGCTATTGAATCAAAGCTGATTATTTTTGGCAAGCGTTTGATTAGGCTGGGCAACAATGAGACACCTACATTGACCGTTGGCGTCCCGATGCTCTTGGCATTGAGCGCTTCAACTTCGACGGAGTCATTGTCAGGCTCGGTGGGTTTCGGTACTGGTTCTTTAGGTGGGTGCATCAAAAAACTCAAATCGGCAGGAAAAAAAGTAAATTGCGACGTATTAGGGCTCGACGAAAACCAAAAAAGCGGTAAATTTTTCTTTTTGAGATTGAATCTCAATTAGCTTACGTTTTTCTTACCGACGATGCAAGCCACGTCCTTTTGACAGAATCAATCAACGACTCCCAATTTGTCGTTGCGACGGTTCGACTTCAAAATCGCAGCCAGCCGTGTTCGGAAAGCTTCGGAATCGCGTTGATCCGAAGTTTCATTCCTGCCCATGGTGATTTTTTGGAGTTCTATCGATGAAGGTTCGTTTCATTATTTTCCGTCAGGCGTTCACGTTAATCGAGTTATTGGTCGTGATCGCGATCATTGGCATCTTGATTGCGGTTTTATTGCCAGCCGTTCAGCAGGTCCGAGAGGCCGCACGCCGAATCGCTTGCGGCAATAACCTCAAGCAGATTTCCTTGGCAACTCATAATTTTGAATCGTCTCGGGGTAGCATGCCGGCGGCCTGGCAAGTACCTGCTGGTGCGACAGACGGCTGGTCGGTTCAGGCGCAGTTATTACCATTTCTCGAGCAGGGAAATATGTACCTGAACTTGGATTTCTCGTTGGCTTATAGTCATCCGATGCAACCGAAGATCGCGCTGGATGGTCAGCTGTTACCGGTCGCTGCGTTACGAGTCCCGGTCTATTTGTGTCCTTCCGAGATTCGAGACGAAGCCCGCCGCGATGGTAGTGGGAATCGCATTCACTACCCGCTCAATTATGCCGCCAATGCGGGTGACTGGTTTATTTACGATCCCGCCACAAAAGACACCGGTAGTGGATGTATTGTAACCAACGATCATCTATCGATGAGTTCCATTTTTGACGGGACCAGCAATACATTGCTATTTGGTGAGGTCAAAGGCTACACTCCCCACTTTCGTAATGCAGCGATCGCGGGCGTGGTTGCGATACCACCAACGCCTCAAGATGTCGCGGCAATGGCAGGTGAGTTTAAGCAAGATTCCGGACATACCGAATGGGTCGACGGCCGGGTACACCAAACTGGATTGACGGCTACCTTTACTCCTAATTCACTGGTTCCCTATAGGATTGGTAATCGGGTCTATGATATTGATTGGACCAATCAGCAGGAAGGCAAATCCTCGACGATTCGAACCTATGCCGCAGTGACTTCACGTAGTTTTCATTTACGGGGGGTTAATACGGTTCGAGCCGATGGTTCGACTCATTTCATCCCCAACGAGATCGAACTTAGTGTTTGGCGCGGCTTATGTTCCCGTGATGGAGGGGAGCATTGAATGAGGAAGAAGAATAACGCTTACATAAAATTGCTAGGAAGCCGAGTCTCTCCGGGATGGGTCCTAACTAAGAAAAAAAAGCACTTGGCTGGTCGGCTAAGTGCTTTTGTATTTCTGGCAATTTTTAAGTGGTCGTTTTGCAACGCGATTGCCGATTTGAATTAAGCGTAATAAGGCTCAACCAATCGGTTCAATTGCTGTCTTTGTTTGACGATGTCGTTTCGATCAACAAGCCGGTACCGCCCAAACCACCTTTGAGGTCGGCATCGGCGATTTTGCCAGCGTTGGCGGCATTTTCTTCGGCCGTTCGCTTTTTGGCATCTTCGGCTTCTTGTTCTTCGCTCCAGTCGACTCGTCGTCGTGATAGTCCGATCTTGCGATCTTCCGTGTCGACCCGCAGGACTTTCACTTCCAGAATATCGCCGACTTTGACGACATCCTCTGGATTGTCCACCTTATGGTCGGCCAGTTCGGAAATGTGCAACAACCCCTCGAGACCGTCTTCCAGACCGATAAAGACACCAAAATTGGTGATTTTGGCGACCGCACCTTTGACCAATTGGCCCGGTGAATAGCGTGCGGGAATGTCACTGTTCCACGGATCGTCATTCATTTGTTTCAGACCCAACGCGATTCGCCGGCGATCCGTATCGACGGCCAGGATCTTGCAATGAATCTCCTGTCCT
>JANNPW010000078.1:0-15186 GCA_031400405.1 Mariniblastus sp. | reverse complement strand
CCAAAATACGTCAGTCATCGTGCCATCGGCAATCATACAAGGAAATTCAACCGCCAACGTTTGCTGCAGGCAATTTCGAAAAACGATAATGCGGAAGTTGAAACGGTGATTTGACGGGAGTGTTCGGCTCAGGGATCTGGGTCTCGCCGGGCGGCAAAACAATCGGCTTGTCGATCACTGCCTGTTCAGCGGACTCCGGTTGAATTTTCGTGCTAACCTTCACCGTCGGCGGAACCCGTCGTGCAGTCGTGAGATGCGTTAGCGGTGTCGCCAACGTTTCGCGGCTGAACTCGATCATCTGTGCGGACAGCCAGGGCAACCCCAGCCCAATCACCAACATCATGCAAATCAGCTTGGGCACAAAAGAAACCGCTTGGTCTTGGACTTGGGTCATCGCCTGCAGCACGCCGATCAATAGTCCAATGACCAGGCTGGCCAACAATATCGGTCCGCCCACCAGAAAGCAGGCTTTCATCGCGTCGCGGCCAAGGTCGATTGCAACTTGTGGATCCATGCTGGAGTCTCCATGTTCAGGAATACGATTTAGCCCACTCATCAGGCGATTGGCGATCGGCCAGTCAATCACTAATCAGGCAGCCCGGAAGTCACGTCAAAGATCCGAAACTTTGCAACAACATACCCACCACCAGGTTCCAACCATCCACCATCACAAACAGGATCAGCTTCAATGGAAAACTGACCATGTTGGGCGGCAACATGACCATGCCCATCGAAACGGTCACCGATGAAACCACCAAATCCAACACGAGAAATGGCAAAAATATTTGAAAGCCCAATAGAAACGCGACTTTGAGTTCGCTGATCATGAAAGCCGGCAGCAACACATTGAGCGGCACGTCCGCGAGTTCGGTTGGTGGCGCGCCGTTTGACTCGGGCAAATATTTGTAGAACACCGCCACTGATTCAACATTGTCCGCCAATTCGATCTGACGAATCATAAAATTTCGGATCGGTAGTACGCCGCGTTGCCACGCTTCATCCCAACTGATTCTATTTTCGGTTTGCGAATAGGGCTCGATCGCGTTGGTTTTGATTTCGTTCCAGACAGGGGTCATGATTAACAACGTCAAAAACAATGACAACGCCGTCAGAACTTGAGCTGGAGGAAGTTGCTGTCCCCCAAACGCCTGTTTTAATAGCGACAACACCACGACGACGCGAATGTAACATGTCGTCATCAAAACGATCGCCGGAGCGAGACTGAGTGCCGCCAAGAGCAGTCCGACTTTCAGTGAGGAATGGATCCCGTCGGGCGAAGTAAGTTGCTCGGCCTGGCTGGAGATCAAGTCACTGAACACATTGGATTTGGGCGGGGACGATTTATCCGCAGGTTGCTTCACGTCTTCTGTCGCAGAAGGTGCCGGCAAGTTGACGGGGCTGTCAAAACTCGCCAATCCGATTTGTGCCCGAATGTCAGCCGGAACATTCGCAGTCAAGGGCTCGGGTTGAATAGACCGTTGCGCCGAAATTGAAACCGGTTGATTGGGAACCATTTCGTTCGCCATCCAGCCGTTGGGATCCGGTTGTTGTCCGCAGATGGACGTCGCTCCCAGCAACGACGTTGCAATCACGCTGATCCCGATGATCAACGTAAACAGGCGAGTGACGAAGTAGTGCAGAATCGATTTCATAATTGGATTGCGAAGCGCTCACATCAGGCTTCGAAAGAATTACCTCGAGTGGGCTGACGGTTGGCGTGTTCAAGGGTCCGCAATACGTTGGTGAGACTTTGCTGAACTGATTCGTTAGTCATCAATGGAATTGCGGTGGCTGAATGGACAACATTGGACGAGTTACCGCGATCGAGCGGACTGGTTGACGTCGATCTTGACCGATTGCGCGCCGGCCGCCCGAAATTAAATGACTTGCCCGATTTACATAGGGTGGTTAGTTGGTGCACTTCCTGTGGATCGGTAATTTCCCCGATCGGGTGGGTTCCATCGGGACCTTCGAGCAACAACAACAATTTGTTGCCCAAACGGACCAGTTGCAGGGTTTGTTTTTGGCCGAACGGAGTTCGGCCTAACACATCGACGACATCTGCCGGCAATCGCGAGTTACTGGCAGGACTTAATTTTCGTGTAATCCATACGAATGCAAAATATCCGCCAAGCACGAGGGCGAGGCTGCTGAGCATCTTCGCGATGTTCGGCGCAGTTCCTTTGCCCGATTTGCTCGTTACCATTGCCATTAATCCCTGGGCTTGGTTGAGCATTGTTTCTTTGAACCCCTCGACCGCTGGTCCAGCTGAATCGATCCAGGTTTCAATCGTTCCGCCCTTGCTAACCTCGGTGGCATTCATCGGGCTCGCCGTGGGTGCATCATAGTTGGCCGGTCGCAATTGCGGATCAACCGTGTAACTTTCCTGTGGCCATCGTGTTTGGATCGGCGAAGATCCAGGCAACGGCGGCGCGATAAATTGTGCATCGGTTTGGGCCAGAACCGCACTGGCGACCCACGACACCAACAAAAAAGCCCAACTAGCCGGGGTTCCACGACGCCAATTGAGTGCGTTCGCGATGAATGCAAAAATCAAACTTTGATTCATCCCGGCGGCCTTTCCTGTCGATTTTGATTAAGGAGAGAGCTGGCCGGACTTGAACGGCCACGCGACCTCTTGTGCGTTCGCTGCGGGCGAACTTTAAGCCAGTCTTGTCGCGGAATTTCCGGCAGTAGGCAAGGCCAATTCGTTCGAATCGATCGCTAGCGAGCCGGGTCTATCCAAGCCTATTATTCGACGAAGATCAGGCTGCGTCCCGAATCCAACTTTCAATCACGCGCGCCGCTGCGTCTGGATCCTGCTCGATCAATTGTGACAATCGCGTTTCGGCCGATTGTTTGTGCTCGTCGATTCCAACGCTGTTCGGTCGAGCATCATTTGCCATCAAGCTCTCGTCAGGGCGTGCTTTCCTGGCGATCGAAGAACGAGTCGGTCGACTCTGTTGCGAGACCATGGAAATTAAAATCAGGCCAACCAACAATACGGCCAGTGATGGCCAATTCTCGATTGCCATCGAGCGGGCTGTTTCCAGCCACGGGTCGGCTGAGACCGCTGGCGAACGACTCAAATTGAAATTGACCGGGATCGGGTTATCGCTTGAACCACCGATCAACGGACGGACGATGGCTTCGATTTCCGACTTCAGTTCTTCGAAATGTTGTTCCGCTTGGTCTGCCGCCGGGTGAGTCCGATAACCCGTCGTCCGAGTCGTATAGGAAAATGGCTTGTTGTTCGCCCCGTACAGTCTCGCCAGCAAATCCTGCGGTACATCAATCAACACCGAAATCTTTTCTGATGCGATACCGGTCGATGGTCCGGATTCGACATGATTGGTCAACATGATTTCGGCTGGCGGCTGGGGATCAGCCGGCCAATCGCGAATTGAAACCTGCCCATTTGCTCCGGCCAGTTTTGGCAGCGGTACGGTTTGCCGTTGTGTCAATGTGTCGCTAGCCGGAATTTCTGTCGGCGCGATCGATGTGATTTGATCCACACGGTCCTCAACGGGTTCGACGACGACGGAGACCTTCAGGCCCGGATAGCCCTTTAGCGATTCACGCAAGCGATTCTCCAGCAATTGTTGGGTCGCAAACGCAACGCGTTGAGCATCCAATTTTCGTTCCGCTGAACTCTGCTGGCTGGCATCGCGAGAAACCAGACCCGTGCTCAAATCAATGACCACAATTTGATCCGACTCGATACCGATCACAGCCCCGGCGATCATTTGTCGCACTGTCTCGACCTGTTGAACGAGCAGCGGTTGGTTGTCGACCGCCCGTACCGAAATCACGGCTGACTTGGCTGACTTGGCTGATTGCTGAAACGCAGACGGCGCTTCATCGGCATCCATTTCTAACCAAGCCTGTTCGACGAAAGGCAATCGAACCAGCATTTCCTGGATCTTTTGTTTGCGCGATTCGCGCTCGATGGATAGCTGTTGCGAGCGCGACAGGAACGGATTCGAAGTCGCCGTGTCCGATTCCGTCCCGCGCAACTCAGGCGGAATGGCATTCTGTTCCGCGATGGCCTGCAAGTATTGAGGCTGCTGCAGTTGAGGCACGAGCAACTGATTGCCGTGGACTTCGAATTCCGTCAAACCGGATTTACTGAGGGCGATTTGCATGCGATGAATATCGATACTGCGCAAATTGCAATCGGCGAACAAGGCAATCATCGACCGATTCTGTTTCAATTGGCCGACCTGGAGCACCACGATCGCGATCAAGACCAGCGCCGCGATCACAAACGCTTTAACCCGTCGATCAGCCGCAAGTTTTTTCCAACGATCAAGACTTTTAACTGGCGAATCCATTCGCGCTACTCCGAAATTGGTTTAAGTCGTCACCAGGTCCCCAGCGACGAATATTGGCTCAATCACCGCCACCACAAATTGGCACCAAAGCAGATGGGCCAATTTTTGTCCACCGTCGAACGCGTGCTTGTAGCGGAATGATGCGGGGAGTGTCAATGGAATTGCGTCCGGTTTACGGGCGAGCCGGCTTTCCACTTGGGTACTCGTGATTAGCTATCACGGCGATCGGCGATGGTCGAGCTGATCATTTCCATCATCCAATGGTTCATATCCGACATGGTCTTGGGACACATCAAGTCCTGTTGCGGATATTGTCGCAGCGTCACTGAAAAACCGGCAATATGAAGCAGACGCAGTTGTTGGCAAAGCTGGTCTTGGTCGAATTCGGCCGACCGCCGACTATGGGCCCAAAACACGGGCAGTTCCCGGCAACGGGACCAATCACGTAGCGGCGATTGCTCAACTGGCAGCGGTCCATTGATTGACAGCACCCCCGCAAAAACGTCGGGCCGGGAAAACGCCAACCGAAAGGCCATCGTCCCGCCACTCCCCAACCCCGCCAAGAAAATTCGACGGCGATTCACGTTAAACCGAACTTGGGCCTGATCAATCGACTCCAAAACTGCATTGTGCGCCAAGTCGATCGTGTCCCATTCTTGATCCCAAAAATAGCCGGTCCGCTGATTTCCCAACGGGGCTTGGGGCGCAATGCCAACGTAATTTCGCAGGCTCAATTCCAACATCACTTTTTGAATTTGTTCCGCGGTTTGTCCGTCGGAATGCAACCAAACCACCAACGGGTAGGCATATTTTTTTTCGTAATGCAACGGGACAAATAAGGAAAATTCGTCGGTGGCGGGTTGTGTCAGGGGGTTGGCGGTGGCGACCACTGAATTGGTCGCGGGATGGCGGGAGTCGAAAAGGTTGTCCATTGCCAATGGACTGATTTTTATTCTATTCATCGCCTGCCTATGATTCAGACTGATGTAATTGGAAAGATGACGGGACGCTTTTTTAAATCAGTCGACGGCTCAAGTCAATCGCAGGATGCGGACCGAAATCTGAAATTTCCAAGAAAGAATTTTCGCTAGCAACCATGTTTTTTTTGGTCGATCCATGGTCGCTGCGATGTGTTTTTGGTAGGCCAGTTTGCGGATTGTTAGAAAATTCCGGCTGCATTGCCCAATGGATCAGGGGTTGATGCAGGCCCAACACTACGATACATCGGGCAGGGTCAGCAATCACCCAATTGCTCGCGCAGGCGACGGAGAATCCGACTGCGTGCCTGACGAACTGACGTCGGCGAAATTCCCAGTTCAGCAGCGACCACGTCGGTTGGTTGACCATCGATCACGCATTTCCAAAACGCGTGCCACGTCTGCGACGCGACTTTACTTTCGATCTGCTTCAACGCGCGGTTCAATAATCGGTCCAAATCGACTTGCGACGTTGGCTCGGAATCTTCCCTTTCAGCATCCTGTGCTAATCTCTGTTCCTGCTCATCCGACTGTTCCATGCAGCGTCGTTGATTGCTGCTCCCTCCGACCGCCGGCAGTTCTCCACGCGAACGATACCAATCCAAAATCTTATGGTGAGTGATCGCCCACAGCCAAGCCCGAAATGTCCCCTCGCGCCGATTGCCATGGCGGAATCCCAGCAGCCCGCGCGAAACGCTCATGAAAACATTCTGCATCACATCGGCCGCGTCGGCATGTCCCAACCCACGACGACGGCACCAATTCGCAATCAATGGCGAATACAGATCGACCAGTTCAGCCCAGGCGTCCGGCGATCGCTCAAGCACCCGTGCCAACAGACTGGGGGAAGTCAAATTACCTGAACTGGATCCGCCGGACATTGTTTTGCCGATTCGTGGGTAGAACGAGGACATTTCGAAATGTAGCAGAATTATTTTCCACTATTTTCCATAGAGTGTCACGCGCCGCCCGTCTATCTTAATAACAAGTCGTTCACAATTGAACTCGGAGTCCGAAATGAAAATCGCAAATTGCCCGGAACGCGAACAAATCGCGCAGTACCTCAATGGCTGGACCGACGAAACCACTGCGATTGAGTTTGAACAACATTTGTCAACCTGTCGCGATTGCGAACAGACCTTGGCTCTCGTTGACGTTGAAACCAAAGCGGAACTCTTTTCCGGAAATCTGGCACCGGTCTTATTGGCAAACGATACTTTCGATTCCCATCAGCCGAATGATTCAACCGAGAACCAAACAACCGAAGAACTTCCGGCCGAGATTCGCCAGGCTGTCGCTGACATTCGTCACTGGAATCATGACAACAATCGAAGTCCGGAAACCAATGAGCAGCCTGCTGCCGACGGCCATGAACGGAATCGTGTTCATTTCGGTGCGGGTTCTACTACTGGCGATTTTGGAAACTATGAACTGCTGGAGTTGGTTGGCAAAGGTGGAATGGCCGAAGTCTATCGAGCGCGACACAAACGACTGAAGCGCGAAGTCGCCCTCAAGATGATTCGAGTTCCCCGGTGGCATTTGGCCGAATCGCTCGGGCGAATCGAGCGAGAAATGCAAGCCGTTGGACGACTCAATCATCCCGCAATTGTCACGGCCCTCGATGCTGGCGAGCACCATGGAATTCAGTTTCTGGTAACCGAGTTCATTGACGGACTCGATGTGGGGAGAATCGCTCGAGCCGCAGGTCCACTTTCGATCGCCGATGCTTGCGAGTTGGTACGTGTGGCGGCGCTGGGATTAGATCACGCTCATGCGCATGGCATTGTGCATCGCGATATCAAGCCGTCCAACGTGATGATCGACCGAACGGGACGGGTAAAAATTCTTGATTTCGGTTTGGTTCATCTCGATGGCTGGGCCGGCGTCTCGGTCGAAATGACATCTGTCGGACAATTGTTAGGAACGCTGGATTACATGGCACCGGAACAAGCGGACCGCCCCGACCAAGTCAGCCCCCGTTCCGATGCGTACTCGTTGGGAGCAACTCTGTTTCGCCTGTTGTGTGGACGCGCACCCTATGCCGCCAGCAGCAACCAGTCTCCCTTGGAAAAACTGCGCCTGTTGGCCAATGCAAGACCGCCGCGCGTGGCAACGCTGCGGCCCGATTTACCCCTGCCCTTGGCCGAGTTGATCGACCGCACGCTGGCGCGCAATCCCGACGATCGTCCTCCCAGTGCGGCGCATTTAGCAGAGGCGTTGCAGCCTTTCAGCACAGGTGCCGATTTGGCCGGATTGGTGGAACGTGCGCTCGGAGCACCTCAAGACTCAACGTTGCTACTGGATCGTGGTGACAGTCTCGCGCCATCGCTAGCCAGCCTGGTTTCTCGCGCCGATTCACCCCAACTGAAACTGAAGACACGCGGCGCTGGGCGATCGCGCCGGATCTGGCAATCTCTGGTTGGTTTGGCGCTGCTGTTGGGCGTGTTTGCAATGGCGTACTTAGGAATCGTGCTGATTCTCGATACACAAAAGGGACAGATTGTAATTGAAACCGATGTGCCCAATCTGCAAGTCGAATTGTTGGCCGGGGGCGAGGTTCGCCAAGAGATTGAACTTGTTCCAGGTGAGAACTCCACGCGCATCTATGCTGGCGAGTATGAAATTCGAATCAACGACGGCACGGACCGGTATGTATTGGACCAAAACACGTTTGTGCTGAAGCGGGGCGAGAAGGTTGTAGCGCGTGTCACCGTTAACAGTGCAGATCGCCGTGCCAATATTGCCTGGAATGAAACAGCAGAAAACCAAAGTCCAACTGTCGCTAATTTACCGTCTCCGGCTCAACCCACGTACGATGGCAAGACGATCGAACATTGGCTAAGTGTTCTTAAGTTGGAGAGGAACGGCACTCGAATCCAGGAAGCAGCCGGCGCCGTTTATGCGCTTTGCCGGGATGACGTAGAAACGACTTCGCGATGTCGTCAGTTTGTGATGGAGCCCATTTTGGCCGGCAATCCTGCCGAGTGGACTTTCTATATTGTGAACAAAGTGGGACTATCCGATGACGACTATGTGACGGTGGAGTCGATGTTGATGCAGGGCTCCATTGGCAACACACAACAATTGGTAAGCCTGCTCGCAACAGATGCCGCGATCCAAGGGCAAAAAAATAGATTGGCCAAAGCCAGACGTTTTCAGAAAACATTGCTGAGCTTGGAATCCAGACCGGAATTGTTCTCCGGGATTGCTGGTATCGACTTGGCCACTCGATCTATACTCCAGGTTGCCCAAGGAAATTCGAGTTCTCAGGAATTCGTTCAGGAATTTCTCGCATCCGTTCTGGAAGCCAAGCATCTCGGCCCGCGGATTATTGTGGGCTTGAAAGACTCTAACAGGAACCAATTCGAATCGCTAATTGGGTCGGGAACCCCCCTGAAACTGCTGTTTGTTGCGGCGTTTCGCGCTATTGAACAGTACGGAATCGAAGACCCCGAGTTCCTTCAATGGACATCGATATTGAATGTTCTTCAAGCCCACGCTCCTGTTGATTTGATCAACCAACTCCCCAGATTGCTCGACGAAACCCTGTTGGCTTGCTCAGCGAGCGAAATCACGCTTCAAAAGCAGGGCTTGTTATCGACTAACACGGCTAGGGGCGGCCAACTTAGAGATTTGGTCGATTTAGAGATATTGAAAAAGCCGTCGATCGGGCGAATGGTACTTCGTTTTAATGAAAGAGAAGCTGACATTGTGCGCGCGAGGGGAGAGGCTGGTGGTCTGCGGTTGGCTTCGCCCGCACTTGATCTGCTTTTGATTCGGGCCAGCCTGTCGAGTCCGCTCGACGAGAGCGCTCGTAAATCAATCGAAGCCGTTCGCGCTGCGACAGCCAACGAGTCTCAACAATTGATGGAGCTGCTCAAAGCCGAAAGCATTCGACTTGGGAATGGCGAAATCGTCGGCGAGCCCAAGGGAATTGTTGTGGCGCTTCCATTTGAATTTAGACCAGCTCGCGAAGATGCAGCGATGGAAGTCATCGCATCGTGGTCAGAAACTGGCGATATGTTGGGTATCGAACAAGTTTTTAGTGAAGCTCAATTAAAACAATATGAGGCCATGGCAATGAGTCTCTTTAGTAACTACAACAAAAACCAAAACGGCAGCCTGGATAAAAAGGAAGTCGCCGCAATGCGTCGCCCCCCGCCAATTAACGCGGATCGCAACGAGGACGGGTTGATTACTTTATCTGAACTCACCTTTTCACTGTCGGGCGGCGCAACTAACGTCAACGAAAGTCGCAACCCGAAAGTCGAAACTCCGACAAAGATCCAGGCAAGTGCAAAGCTGGTCATCGCGGCCATCATTCACGAACAAGCCTCGCTGATGCTCCAAGCTCAGCCGGATAACGATGATTCAACAACCGCCCAACAAGGTGAACCGCCATCCGATCCACAATCGTCCCCCAATCCACCTCCATCGACAGACAAAAACCCCGCTGCGAAAAACGACTAAGGATTAGTCCCGCAATAACTTCCGTGATTGGGATTCCAAAATGATGAAATTTTATCGGCATTTGCTCCCCTCTCCCCAAAAATTCGGACGCTGAATCTCGCCATCGGGATCAAGGCATCTCCGAATTTTTGGGGAGCAAGGGCTGGGGGTGGCCTGACGAAAATGTTGTTGTTTGGGCATGCTACGCAGTTTAGTTTCTTGTGAATCCCACCGGCTTGTCCGGTGGATGGTTGGGTTTTTTGCTACAAACTTGCTGGGCCATTGATTCGTGCTACAGCCGGATTCGCCGTGGGCGAATCCGGCTGAAGAACGAGGTGAATGGGGGGGATCTTTGGTTGTAGCTCAAAGCCGAAGCTTCCGCTGGACAAGCCAGCGGGATTCCAATACGGTTCACTACCCACGAAGCAAACTTGTGTAGATACCAATGGGCAAGCCTGCGGGATTTCCGGTCTGTTCGTCATTTCATGTTAAATCATTTTCGTCAGGCCACCACAGCACTCCGCCGCCGACATTCGCTTCCGTCGGGCTGTCCCCGCCGGAATGAACGACTTGGACAAGTCAAGTCAAAACCGGATCGGCTTCTCGCAGCGACCGGATGGCTACGACAATCGGGGGTTCGATTTTCAATTCGATACGTCGATAAACTCACGTTCGGTCAACAGGATTTAGCTTAACAACGAGCGGAAGATAAGTGGGGTGGGCTTTCAGGCTGTCTAAATGGAATCGACAGACTGGAAGTCTATCCCACTTTTCGACGACAACAGTTGATTCGCGCAGGATGTTTAGCGGCGGTTTGACAAGTCTGGAGATATCGTCAAGAATGTGCGTCTTAATTTCGCTGTTGCGAATGTTCAGCTTACCAGCTTACCCAAACCGCTTTGACGATTTCTCGCTGTTGCGTGTTTGGAACGAACCCATCGAAATGAAAGTGGCTGAGGAATTGTTTGAATGGCAGAAGACTTATCGTCGCTGACTCGTAGAGGCTGGGGCGCAACCCTGCGACGCGACAACTGGTGGGTTGTGCCGGCCACGGTATTTACCATCCTGTCCTCGTTTATTGTTTACGCGACCTGGGCTGCATTTCAAAACGCCCACTTTGAACACCACAATTACTTGTCGCCGTTTTATTCACCCGTGCTTTGGGGCGATTCCCATCACAGCTGGTTTGGAGCGAAGCCGGGCTGGTGGCCGAGCTGGATTCCATTTTCTCCGGCGCTATTTATCTTGCCGTTCCCCGCCGGTTTTCGCATGACCTGCTATTACTACCGCGGCGCGTACTACAAAGCCTTTTGGGCGGATCCGCCATCGTGTGCCGTCGGTGAACCTCGAAGTGGGTATTTGGGCGAAAATTATTTTCCACTGATCATCCAAAACGTGCATCGATACTTCATGTATTTCGCCCTGTTGTTCCTCGTTTTTCTGGCGCACGATGCGTACTTGGGATTTTTCTTCGACGATGACCGTGACGGGAAATTTACGAACTTTGGATTTGGAGTCGGCACTTTCGTTTTGTGCATGAACGTGTTTCTGCTGAGCGGATACACCATGGGCTGCCATTCACTGCGGCATCTGATTGGTGGCCGGCGAAATACGTTTTCCGATCAGCCGCTGCGATCGAAGTGCTACGATTGCGTCAGCTGCTTCAACCGAAAGCACATGGTGTGGGCCTGGTTCAGCCTGTTCTGGGTAGCGTTCTCCGACATTTATGTACGGCTTTGTTCCATGGGCGTCTGGTCTGATTTCAGGATTTTTTAATGTCGGAATACGATTCTATTGAACATGATGTTTTAATCATCGGAGCCGGCGGTGCCGGACTGCGCGCTGCGATTGAAGCCTCGGCCGCTGGAGTTTCGGTTGGTCTGGTCTGCAAATCATTGCTGGGTAAAGCCCATACTGTGATGGCGGAAGGCGGAATGGCTGCTGCGATGGCCAACGTCGACGAACGCGACAACTGGCAAACCCATTTTGCCGATACGATGCGCGGCGGGCAGTATCTGAATAACTGGCGGATGGCAGAGCTGCATGCCAAACAAGCGCCGGACCGCGTCCGCGAACTGGAAGGTTGGGGTGCGGTGTTTGATCGAACCCAGGAAGGCAAGATCAATCAACGCAACTTCGGCGGACACAAGTATCGGCGACTGGCACACGTGGGTGATCGGACCGGCTTGGAAATGATTCGAACCTTGCAGGACCACGGGATTCACCAAGGCATCGATGTACACATGGAATGTACGGTCACGACGTTAATCAAAAACGGCGATCGGGTCGTAGGGGCTTTCGCCTATTCGCGCGAACTTGGCCGTTTCAAACTGTTTAAAGCCAAAGCGATTGTGTTGGCGACCGGCGGTATCGGACGGGCTTTCAAAGTTACCAGTAACTCTTGGGAGTACACCGGCGACGGACAATCATTGGCGTATCACAGTGGTGCCGACTTGATTGATATGGAGTTCGTCCAGTCCCACCCAACCGGAATGGTTTGGCCGCCCAGCGTCAAAGGGATCTTGGTCACCGAAGGCGTGCGCGGCGAAGGGGGCGTGCTGAAGAACAGCGAAGGCAAACGGTTCATGTTTGACGACATCCCCAAACTCTACGCGCATCAGACGTCCGACAATGCCGAAGAGGGATGGCGCTATGTCATGGGGGATCGCAACGCTCGACGACCTCCGGAATTGTTGACGCGCGACCATGTGGCTCGTTGCATCGTTCGAGAAATCAAAGCCGGGCGCGGTAGCCCGCACGGTGGAGTCTACTTGGATATCGCCTGGATCAAAGAGCGTTTGCCCAATGGTGAAGCGCATATCAAGAAAAAGCTGCCGAGTATGTATCACCAGTTTAAGGAATTGGCTGGCATCGACATCACCAAAGAGCCAATGGAGGTTGGCCCGACCACCCATTATGTGATGGGTGGAATCCGCGTGGACGGTGATACTCAGATGACAACCGTGCCCGGTTTGTTTGCCGCTGGTGAGTGTGCGGCGGGACTGCATGGTGCCAATCGACTGGGCGGTAACTCGCTTTCGGACCTGGTTGTCTTTGGCAAGCTGGCCGGCGAACATGCGGCCCGGTTTGCGAAGGAACAAGGCTTCGGATCAATCAACAATGCGGATGTGGATGCGGCGCGCCGTGACGCGCTCAAACCGCTGGATGGAAACCGATCCCAGGATCCGGGTGGCCCGTATCAAATCCAATACGATTTGCAAGAAATGATGCAAGAAAAAGTCGGGATCGTTCGGACAGAAGATGAAATGCAGGAAGCGATTGTGGGTATCGAGCAACTCAAACTGCGCGCCCAAAACGTCGGGGCAGTTGGAAATCGAGAGTACAATCCCGGCTGGCACACGGCATTGGATTTGAAAAGTCTGATGACTGTTGCCGAAGCAGTCGCTCGTTCCGCAGCGATTCGAAAAGAAAGCCGTGGAGCCCATTTTCGGGACGACTACCCCGACAAAGACCCCGAGTTCGGCCAAGTCAACATGGTTTTGCGAAAAGGACGTGACGGCGCGATGCAGGTCATCCAGGAGTCGATTCCTGCCCTGCGGGATGATTTGAAAAAGATTATTGAGGAGAACCAAGCCGAATGACCATCGCAAAATTCAAGATCCATCGCGGCGACAAAAGCGGTGGCGAATTCCAAGAATATGAAACCGACATCACCGAAGGCATGGTGGTTCTGGACGCGGTGCATCAAATCCAGGCCGAGAGCGCCAATGATCTGGCGGTGCGTTGGAATTGCAAAGCCGGTAAGTGCGGATCGTGTTCGGCGGAAGTCAACGGGATGCCTAAACTGATGTGCATGACCCGCATGAGCGACTTGAATCTCGCCGAACCAATTACCATCGAGCCGATGAAGGCGTTTCCGGTGATGAAGGATTTGGTCACCGACGTCTCGTGGAATTATCGGGTCAAGAAAAAGATTAAACCCTTCAAACCGCGAAACCCCGATAACGCCGACGGCTCCTGGACGATGCAGCAACAGGACGTCGAGCGGGTGCAGGAATTTCGCAAGTGTATCGAGTGCTTTCTCTGCCAAGATGTCTGCCATGTATTGCGCGACCACCATAAACATGATGAATTTATCGGGCCGCGATTTTTTGTCTATAATGCGGCCTTGGAGATGCATCCGCTGGACACGGAAGATCGTCTGGAAGATCTAAAAACATCGCATGGCATTGGCTACTGCAACATCACCAAATGCTGTACGAAAGTTTGTCCAGAGAATATTACGATTACTGACAACGCCATCATTCCACTTAAGGAACGCGTGGTTGATGAGTTTTATGATCCACTGACCAGACTGTTCCGAATTTTCAACCCCAAAAAATAGGCCGGGAAAATGGAACTCAAGTCGCTGCACAAATCATCGGTCGCTTCAGCTTTTGAAAAAGCCAAGCACTATCGATTATTGAATGATCCAGAAAATGCCGAGAGCATCTGTCTGGATATCTTGAAAGTGGTTCCCGATCATCAGGAGGCAACCGAGGTTCTGATATTAGCCCTGGCCGATCAGTTTGACGGAGGATCGCAGCAGGTCAAGCAGGCCCAAACCTACTTGAACCAATTGAAAAATGAGTTTCAACGCACTTATTTCGCGGGTTTGATTTGCGAACGCGCCGCCAGAGCAACCTTGGCTAACGCGACTCCTTTCAGCCGGTCAACCGCCTATGGCTGGTTTAGTGACGCCATGGAGCACTTTAACCAAGCCGAAGCGTTGAGTCCGGCTGGTAACAATGATGCGATTCTGCGTTGGAATTCCTGCGCTCGATCCATCCAGAAACATAAACTCAAACCGCGCGCCGACGACAATTTCGTGGCCTACGGCGATTGAGCCGGGAATTTGGTCCTTCGAAGCAGATGCAAATTTGCAAACTCGATCTTGTCTTAAACTCGTTGGTGTGGCCCCAATTTTCCTCCCAATTTTCCTCCCCCAACTCGTTGGGGGACGCAATCGCAGGGCCACACCAACGTTTTTTTCCATGCGTTTCTTTGCAAGCAGATTCAGTGCTGTCTCTTAGCTGCTAGTGAGGGACTCATCGGTTTTGCGTTTGTTTGGCCCCGGTTTTTCCCTCGATTTGATTTTTACTTTCAAAATAAGTACGGTCACTTGCTCGTTAGATTGTATCGCCGGTCAATCTTGCCTTGGTATCTTCCCGATATATTTTACGAAGGGCAAGTTGTAATCTTGGCCACCGAGAACACCGAGTCCACAGAGTTTCGTGGCATGTTTCTACTTGTGCTCCGTGATCTCGGTGGCAAATGAATGCCGGTGAGAAGGTCGGTGGAGAATGAATAGTGGGGCGACCCCCAAGCGTATTGTCGATTCTTCTTTGGCAACAAATCGAGTAAAGTCACTCGACTGCTAAACTATGGGATTGGGCGGATCCTGGCGAAGAATGGCGGGGCCACAC
>JANNPW010000052.1:0-9639 GCA_031400405.1 Mariniblastus sp. | reverse complement strand
GGTACATCACCCTTCAGTACCGCGACAGAGACCGCTGCCATCTCCGTCACCAGTATCAACGATGCGCCCGTGTTGGACAACAGCGGCGTGATGACACTCAACACGATCACTGAAGACGATACCAACAATGGGGGCCAAACGGTGGCTTCGATCGTAGCTTCGGCAGGTGGAAATCGCATTACCGACGTCGACTCGAGTGCTGTCGAGGGGATTGCCATCACCGCGTTAACCAGCGGCAATGGTACCTGGGAATATTCGATCAACGGTGGGTCCACCTGGTCAGCGGTGGGCTCCGTCTCCAATGCGTCGGCCTTGTTGTTGCGCGACACGGATCTGGTTCGATTCGTTCCCAATGGCCAGCACGCCACGAATGGCGATTTCACGTTCCGCGCTTGGGATCAAAGTACCGGCGCGGCGGGCAGTAAAGTCACGACGGCGACCAATGGCGGCACCTCACCGTTCAGTACTGCGACTGAGACCGCTGCCATCTCCGTCACCAGTGTCAACGATGCACCCGTGTTGGATAGCAGTGGCGTGATGACACTTAACACCATCACTGAGGACGATACCAACAATGGGGGCCAAACGGTGGCTTCGATCGTAGCTTCGGCAGGTGGAAATCGCATTACCGACGTCGACTCGAGTGCTGTCGAGGGGATCGCCATCACCGCGTTAACCAGCGGCAATGGAGGCTGGGAATATTCGATCAACGGTGGGTCCACGTGGTCAGCGGTGGGCTCCGTCTCCAACGCTTCGGCCTTGTTATTGCGAGACACGGACCTGGTTCGATTCGTTCCCAACGGCCAGAACGCCACAACCGGCGATCTCACATTCCGCGCTTGGGATCAAAGTACCGGAGCCGCGGGCAGCAAAGTCACGACGGCGACAAACGGCGGCACCTCACCGTTTAGTACTGCGACCGAGACCGCTGCCATTTTCGTATCGGGTTTAAATGACGATCCTGTATTAAACAACCAATCAATTTCGCTTAACGATAGTACTCCAATCGGCGACTTGGTCCTGGATCTCGACGCGTTTGACGTGGACCATTCCGTGTTCAACTATCAAATTGTGGGCGGCAATACAGGTGGGGCGTTTTCGATCGATGCCAATACCGGTGAAATTTTCGTAGCGACCGGGCTCAATTTTGATTTAGTAAACAATTATGTACTGAATGTCAGCGCGACTGATGGAGCGGGCGGAGTTGGATTGGCTGACATCACAATCTCACTGGTCGATGTCCTGAGCAGTTCAATTTCCGGGACGATTTACGAAGACGTCAACGGCGATGGGGCAGTACTGGGCGACGGTGGCGTTTCCGGTGCGACGGTAATCCTCTACCGGGATCAAGGCAACGGTATTGTCGACAGCGGCGACATTCTGGTATCGACGGCGACCACGAATATCAGCGGCGGATACGTTTTTTCGGGATTAAGTTCTGGCAATTTTTATGTGATCGTCGACTCTCATTCGATCACGCCGACGGCCGGATTCAAGGCAGGATTTAGTAGTGGAGATGTCTGGGCTGAACAGACGTTTGCCGGTACCGGCGGATTGAATTGGAACGAAACGACGACCAGCTACACAACGCGAAGTTCGCCGGGCGCGTTGTTTGGTGGATTGCGGGGAAACCGATCCGACGACGCATCGATTCCAAGTCTCGCCGAACACATCAGTTTGGTCTCCATCAATGGCGCCAACTCGGTGAGCTCCACTGATTTCGGCTTTAGCTTCAATGTCGTCACGAATCTGTTGGCAGGCGACGGACAAGACGACGATCCATTGGCGAATCGTACAGTTCAAGGCTCGTTACGACAGTTTATCCAAAATTCAAATGCGATCGCCGGCCGAAACGCCATGCATTTTGTTCCCATGGTCAATGCGAATCGCACCTCGATCCTGGGAGATTGGTGGAGCCTCAGTGTTTCAGTGGCATTGCCAGAGATTACCGATGCCCTGACGAGCCTGGATGGAAGAGCGTATGCAACCGATGGCATCACGCTGCGCAATGACAATCAAAATTGGCTCGGCTCGACCAATGTCGTTAGTGTTGGAAATGATGGAGTCGCCGGCAGCGGCGATGAGTATAGTCTGACCGGTTTGGATGCACCGGAATTGGAAATACGTGGAGATGGTACGGTCGATCGAGGGTTGTTGATCAAGGCCAGTGACGTTGGAATCCGCCACCTGGCGATTTATGGTTTCGGCAACGTCAGTCAGGATCAAGGCAATATTGTCATCGATGGAACCGCCGGGTCGATTTCCGGCGTCGTTGTTGAGAACAATGTGATCGGTTCGTCAGCAGCAGAATTTGTTGGTCCGGTAATCCAAGCACTACAAACCAGAAACATCACCGTGCTCCAAGCTGACAATGGTTTGATTCGCCACAACTTGATTGGATTTGCCAGCCGCTCTGGAATTGAACTACGTGGCAACAACGGCTTGAATGATGGTGCTGACGGCTGGTTAGTTTCGCAAAATGAAATTCGTGACAACGGACTCAACGCATTGGACGGTGATGGGATCAGCGTGACTTTGGGTTCAAGCGGGACTCTGATTTCGAGAAACCTGATCATTGGAAATTCCGGCCGCGGAATTGACACTTGGAAATCCGCTGGGCAACATCAAATTGTCAATAACACGATTGCGGGCAATGGTCATGGCAATGTTGAGTTGGGTGGGCTGCGGCTGTTTGGCAATCAGTCGACAGTTACTGGAAACCTGGTTGCAAACAATGTGGGCCCTGGCATCCATGTCGTGGGCGACAACCTTAGCAATGGCGGGATCTCCGCATCAATCGGAAATCTGATATCCAAAAATTCGATCCATCGCAACTCGGGAATCTCGATTGACTTGGGAGCCGCGAGTGGATCGCTCGTACAGTTGAATCAAGGCGATGGGGTTACGGCAAACGGCGTCGGCAATGATGTCGGAGCGGGCAACCAGGGTCTGGATCATCCTGAATTGACCGATGCCTATTTGGCGAACGACGGTTTGCATATCCGCGGTACAATTGCCCGTGGTGTGGGAATCAGTCGTGTCGAGTTCTATTTGTCCGCAGCGGACGTTGGCGATCAATGGAACGGTCATAGCTACGGTGAGGGCCAACGTTATTTGGGCGCGATGTCGATCACTGACTTGCTGCAATTCAATGCCTCAACAGGCGAGTTTGAGGCCTTGCTTCAAAGACCTACGACATGTTGGCCCAATGGATTGGCCACCAGTGAAATCTCGATGATCGCCATTGACGAACAGCAACGAGGCACCTCGGAATTCAGCCGAAACTTGCAAGTGGGAATTCCCCCGGCCGAACCAGTTATTGTCGTGCCGCCCCCCGTTTTGGTGGGGCCCTTACCAGTCGCGCCCGCCGAAACCAACGACGGCACTAACAATGACAACGACAAAGAGAATGAAGGCGAAGTTCGCACTGAGGACACGTCGCCCACTGCTCCCACGGGCTTCGTCGGACCGAATTCCTCATCGACCAATAGTGATGTGGTTACCAACCAGGCTGAACAGAAAAAACTATTGGCGGATACGATCAGCAATGATGCCACCGAGATTCAGATCTTGGTGAATCAAGTCGATGTTGTCGAAGAAACTGCGGGCTATTATGCTTTCTCGGAAATCGTGCGGCCCAGCGAAATTTTGTTTCAGTTAGCGACTGGCGACCTGGCGGATCGAATCATCGCCGTTTCGACACTTGATACGGCCGTCCTCGTGGGCATGTTTTGGGAAGAATTGGACTCCGCCAATCGAGAATTTCTAATGGTGCAAATGCAAATCGGCGTGCCGACGATTGCGGCATCGACGGCCAGTTTGCTGACGGTCGGATACCTGGCCTGGATTATCCGGGGTGGCGTTATTTTGACTACCTTCATGTCGTCGCTACCGACCTGGAAAGCTTTGGATATTTTGCCCATGATCGAATCCGCGAACCAGCGCGAAGAAAACGACGAATCTATCGAGCAAATCGTGGACAACTAATTCGAATCCAGTCGCGACCAACCATTACGTATAAACCAACTATTTCACGAAGAATTTTCATGCGCTGGCTTACCACAAAAATCAGATTGACAATCGGCCTGGTCGGCATCCTGTTGCTAGTATTCATGGCTGCCACGGCGTTGCAACTGGTACCATCGACGGAACAAAAAGAATATCAATCGCGCGCGGCTTATTGCGAATCGCTGGCGATTACTGGGTCGTTGTTAATTCAGAATCGCGAATTCAAAATCCTGGAAACTATCATTGACCAGGCGGTCAAGCGGAATCACAGTTTACGTTCGATTGCAATTCGGACAGCAGCTGGCCGTATTCATCAGGGAACGGAAAACCACGAACTGTTTTGGAACGAAGCCGACTCGGTCAACCGGCAGTCAATTTCACTGTATGAGGGGGAGCGGACTTGGGGAACGATTGAATTCACATTTAACCCGGCGCTCGAACTCAAATACGGCATGTCGCCCTGGTCTCGCTTGGCAATTTTTTTGGGCGCCGGCAGTTTCCTGTTATTCATGTTGTATCTCGGACGAATGTTGACCCAACTAAGTCCTTCCAAGACCGTTCCTCGCCGCGTGCGCAGTGCGCTGGACAATTTGACTGAAGGACTGTTGGTGCTGGATCGAAGCGGACGCATCGTGCTGGCCAACAAGGTGTTTGGCCAGGCGACAGGCGCAGACACAAAAGCGCTGGTTGGCCAGCGTCCGGAAACAAGTTTCGCGTGGCTAGATTCACAGGGCCGGCCGCTGGAGTCGTTTCCCTGGAAAATCAGCAGTGCCACCGGCGAGCAAGTCATGGATTGCATGATGTCATTGCAGGTCACCAATCCGGCCGGTGTCGAGTCCAAGATCGCATTCAAAGTCAACTGCGCGCCAGTCATGTCAGAATCGACACAGGGCAACGGTGTCTTGGCTAGTTTCGAAAACGTCACTGAGCTCGAAAACAGCAAGTTGGCTGCGGAAGATGCCAACCGTGCCAAATCGGACTTTTTGGCTAACATGAGTCACGAAATCCGCACTCCCATGAACGCGATTCTGGGCTTTACTGATTGGTTGCAGCGCGGCCTAGCGAACAACAAAGCCGAAGAGCACGAGTATTTGTCGACGATCCATTCCAGCGGTACCCATTTGATGGAACTGATCAATGACATCCTGGATTTGTCCAAGATCGAAGCCAACAAAATGGAAATTGCCAAAGACTATCACTCGCCGTTCAAAATAATCGACGACGTCACCAGAATCTTGCGCGTGCGGGCGGAAGACAAAGGGATTGGACTGCGTGTAGAATTTGAAAATGACTTGCCGACGCGAATTGAAACCGATGATGTCCGTTTGAGACAAGTTGTCACGAATCTGGTCGGCAATGCAATCAAGTTCACCTCGGAAGGAATGGTCAAGATTTCAGCCAAAATGATCGAGATCGACCAACGTCCCATGTTGCGAATTGCGATCAGCGACTCCGGCATCGGCATGACTCCGGAACAACTCGGAAAAATCTTTCAACCGTTTGTCCAGGCCGACTCCAGTGTAACCCGAAAATTCGGTGGAACAGGACTGGGACTCACGATCAGCAAACGCATCGTGAAATCCCTGGGTGGAGAAATTGAGGTCACGAGTGAAGCCGACGTCGGCAGCGTGTTTTCGTTCGTGATCGAAGTTGGTGACATCAGCCAGGAGCCGCGAATCGGCTTTGAGCAATTCAAACAAACTACCCGCAATCAGCCGCGTGCGTCCCAGAAAATCAGTCAATTGCCGCCATGCGATATTCTGGTTGTTGACGATGGTCAGGCCAATCGCCGACTAATCAAACTAATTTTGGAAAAAGCAGGCTGCCACGTGCAAGAAGCGGAGAATGGCCAAATTGGTTTCGAGAAAGCCAGTGCCGGAAATTTTGCGATCGTGTTGATGGATATGCAAATGCCCGTCCTCGACGGTTACGGGGCGACACGAAAGCTGCGCGAATTTGGCTATCAAAAACCAATTATCGCCTTGACCGCCAATGCGATGACGGGCGATCAGGAGAAATGCGCGGATGCGGGTTGCGATGGATTTTTGGCCAAACCGGTCGAAATCGACAAACTATTATTGACCATCGCGACATTCTTGCCCAACTGCGAAATTCCGCTCGAACCGCAATTGGGCGTCGAGCCGACTCACCATACGCGCAGTACTGCTCCGGCACCAATCTTCCGTCTCATTTTTCAACAACGGTTGTTGCAATTTCAAAACGCCTGGGAATTAGGCAATGACCGGGAGATGATCGAATTCGCCCATGGATTTCGGCAGGAATCCTATGAGCACGGTTATCCCCAAATCGGTGATGCGGCGACGCGATTGATTATTGCCTGTGAGTCCAAAGAATTGTCGGCGATGAACTCTGCACTGGGGGAATTTCTCGTCATCGCTCGCAATACTGTTTTGGAAACGGATTGGTTTGACGAAGCTGGTACCAAAGACAACGATCGGAGTCGCCAGATGGAAACGGATCAAAATGACCATTGGCACGCTACTGCCGAACGAAATGAGGCACCGGTATCAGAGGACATTCCGGCATTGGCTTGCACGAGCTCTCGTGGCGATCAAATTTTCTCGGACTTGCCGATGGATGAGCCAGAGTTTCGTGAAATTGTGATTGATTTTGTGCCGCAGCTCGAATCGAAACTGGCCGAGATGAAGTCAGCGCTTGCCGCCGGCGACTTCGACGAATTGGCGCGACTGGCCCATTGGCTGAAAGGGGCCGGCGGAACTTGCGGATTCCGTGAATTCTACGATCCGTCGTTAGAATTGGAACAAGCGGCAAAACAGCGAAACCCATTGTCTTCCAAGAAGTGTCTTGCAGTATTGTTGGATTTGTCGGGACGAATTGCCATCGTTTGAGCCCGCCGGCGAGCTGTTGGTATCGCGCGATCGTTAGTCTCTTCCCAATCGGACGATCAAACCAACAATGCGCATTTAGATTAAAAATTTCTGACCGCCTTGTTCAAATCGTAGGGCAAACTTTCCGGAAGGTGAATCGCATCAACGGCGTTTCGCGAAATGTCGAGTTTTCCGGATAGTTGCAATATGGACCTGACAATGTCAACTATAACTACTGGCTCCACTGGCTTGGCATTGCTACCAAGTGCCGAACCAGTGTTCGCCGCGGCCGCCATGTCCCGCGCGCGTCGTCCGTTGAAAACGGTGGATATGCGTCAAATCCAATCGGAAGTGCGGAATTGCAAAGTCATGATCCTGGATGACGAAGATCTGGTCATCCGCGTCGTGCGGCGATTTCTGGCAACCGATGGATATTCTAATTTCGTAACGTTGACGGATCCCCGTGAGGCGATTGAGACGATCCGTAACGAAAATCCCGACGTCGTGTTGCTGGACATCATGATGCCGCATATCACTGGGTTGGAACTATTGAAAGTTCGTCACGATACCGGTGAGTTTCAACATATCCCGTTTATTATCCTGAGTGCCAACTCGGAGAGCCAGATCAAGCGCGAGGCACTGAAGTTGGGGGCGACTGATTTCCTCAATAAACCGGTCGACCCGAATGATCTGGTGTTGCGGGTTCAAAACGCATTGACGGTCAAGCGACACCACGATCACCTGGCCAATTACGCCTATGAGTTGGAGCAACAAGTTCGCGAACGTACGGCGCTGATCGAACGATCACGAGAACAAATCATTCATTGCCTCGCCCGGGCAGCGGAGTATCGCGATAACGAGACGGGCGAACATGTCATTCGTGTCGGTAAGTATTCGGCGGTGATTGCCCAACAACTGGGTTTCTGTCCCGAGTATTGTCGCGAAATTGAACTAGCGTCCCAGTTACATGATGTGGGAAAAATCGGCATCCCCGATTCAGTTCTGTTGAATCCGGGCAAGTTGAGTGTCGAAGAATTTGAAGTCATGAAGACGCACTGCCAACTGGGCACGGAAATCATGGAGCCGCTTTCGGACAACGAAGGAGAACGCGTCCGGCGACACGCCGTGATGGGTGGGGTCATTATGGATGGCGTCGATTCACCCATGCTGGAATTGGCGGTGGTGATTGCGCGAACACACCATGAAAAATGGGACGGGACGGGTTACCCGCTGGGACTCAAAGGGGATTCGATTCCCATTGAAGGTCGCATCGTCTGTGTGGCGGATGTGTTTGACGCGTTATGTAGTGAACGACCCTACAAACCAAAGTTTTCGCTGAAAAAATGCCTGGAGATTATGATCTCTGAACGTGGGACCCGGTTTGACCCGATTGTCCTCGACGCATTTTTTGAACGATTGGGCGAAATCGAAGATATTCGGCACCGATTTAGTGGCGGGCTGGCAATCGCGGAATGATTCCGTTAAACAGGGGCTGTTTGCTCGACCTCCATATCTTTCTGCCATGCCAAACCGACCCGCACAAGTCACTGAGGATCGCGCATTGCACGTGCTGATTGGCGGCGTTCCCGAACATTTTAATTTGCCTTGGTACCAAGCGATCGAACAATCTGCGTTTGATTCATTGGGTTTACAAGTGACCTTCAAAACGTTCGCTGGCGGAACGGGCGCGATGACTCGCGCGATCAAGAACCGCGAGATCGATCTGGCATTGCTGCTGACCGAGGGTTGTCTCGCGGATCAATTGAACGGCAGCCCGTTGCGGATGGTAAAAACGTTTGTACAGTCTCCACTGATCTGGGGAATTCATGTCGGTACCACGAGCGATATCCAGTCACTGGAACAAATCCAGGGGCGGCGGTATGCCATCAGTCGTTTTGGATCGGGATCGCATTTGATGGCAATCGTCGATGCCGCCGAACGTGGTTGGCCGGTTGATCAAATGAAATTCGTCAAAGTCAATGATTTGATCGGGGCCAGGCAAGCGCTAGCTGATGGCACTGCCGACGTGTTTTTCTGGGAAAAATATACAACTCAACCGTTTGTGGAACAGCGTGAGTTTCGACGCCTGGGCACGCGCAGTGCTTTCTGGCCAGCGTTTGTTGTAGCCGCCCACGAAGAATTTCTGGAACAGCAGGGAGTCGCATTGCGCAAGATTCTCGAAGTCATCAATCGATATTGCGCTGCCTTGATGGAAGATCGTAATGGCGTCCCCTTGATTGCCAAACGATACGGACTGGCGGTCAAACAAGTCGCCGAGTGGTTCCAGCAAACCAGCTGGAGTGTCGATTTCGACAAACCGTTTAGTGAATTGCAAATCGCTCGTGAGTATCTCGAACGTCTTGGATTAGTGCCTGAATCTGAAATCACGCTGTCTGAGTTGTGGTGGGACGTTTGAAAGTTGTCAGCTTTCAATTGGACTCCGTTGACACACCGCAATCAGCGCATAACGGAAATTGTGATCTTGATAGACACTTCTCGCCGAACGCCACCAAAGTGGATGTTCGTTTTCATAAATCCCGCAGGCAAGCCCCATTGGTATCTACACAAGTTTGATCGACAAACCGTGGTTTAGCCCAGTTACGAGGAACGGCGCGTTTTTAATACCACCGGCTTGTCCGGTGGATGGTTGTGTTTTTTGCTACAAACTGGCTGGGCCATTGATTCGTTCTTCAGCCGGATTCGCCTTGGGCGAATCCGGCTGAAGAACGAGGTGAATGGGGAGGATCTTTTGGTGTAGCTCAAAGCCGAAGCTTCCGCTGGG
>JANNPW010000048.1:0-4288 GCA_031400405.1 Mariniblastus sp. | reverse complement strand
CGGAGCCTGCTGAAATAATAGCGATTCAAGTTAGTGATTTGCGTATAATCAACGGATGGTATCTTCAGCAAGGGAGGGACTCAAATGTTGATTGACCGATCACGGCGTTTTGTCGCCAAACAACGGGATCTCGAGTTTTATGAACATTTGCTGCCGCAAGAGCATCCGCTCGACGATGCTTTGCGGCTAATCCCTTGGGAGTCGTTCACTCCGATGCTCGAGTCATCTTATTCCCCCGACTTGGGCCAGCCTGCAATCCCACCACTGCTGTTCTTGAAACTTGAATTCTTACGCTACTATCACCGCCTTTCCGACCGAGAAGTCATTGCCCGAGCAGTCACCGATGTCGCCTTTCGCTGGTTTCTCCGAATTCCCGTCGCCAGCACGCTACCTCATCCCACTTCGCTCGTTTACTTCCGAGGTCGATTGGGCGTCGAAGGCTTCAAAAAAGTCTTTGACCAACTGGTCACCCTGGCCCGGGAAGCAGGACTTGTCCGCGATCGACTTCGGCTCAAGGACGCCAGCCACATTATTGCCAAAATCGCTGTCCCATCGACCCTGATGCTACTCGCCAAACTGCGAGAACAAATGCTCGACGAAGTCAGGAAGATTAACTCCGTCGTGGCCACTGGCTTCGAAATCGAGCGGGATCTCATTCGAAAACAAACTGCTAACGAAGCAGGCGACGCTCAGTTACAGGGGCGAGTCGAATTGCTTCGGCAAGTTCTCTCATTTCTTCAAAGCCAACCAACGCCTGCGGAGCCTGATTCTGATCCTGCTTGGCTGCAACGGAAACGAATCTGTGACTTGGCCAGCAAGATCCTTGACGATACCGCTCACCCTGACAACAGCGATCGGATTTTGAGTTTGGTCGATCCCGACGCTCGGCGAGGCAGACACGGTCAGTGGTATGACGGATATTCAATCGATATTTCGATGGATGCTGATAGTAACTTGATCACGGCTGTCGATGTCCTTGTTGCTGGCGGAGATGAAGCCAGGAGCGCGGTGAACTTGATAAAATCCGAGCATGAAGCTCAGGGCAACCAAGTGGAAAATCTTTCCATTGATGGGGTTGGCTTTAATGGTCCAATGCTTCGCGAACTTGAAGCTCCCGAGGGCTTGAATGTGACGGTCTTTACACCGACGCGCGAATCAAGCAGCGTGGACGCAGTGAGCGTTCGTGAGTTCCAAATTTCAGACGACGGCAAAAGCGTGACTTGTCCTGCGGGCGAGAGATCGAGTACCCGCCAACGCGACGAGAAACGTCATCGAACTTACTTTCAATTTCGACGCGACACCTGCGTGGGCTGTCCACTTTTAGCGAAGTGCAAGCCAACGCTCGGAGACGGTGTTTATGGCGGTCGCGGAGTGACAAAGAACGACTACGAGGCGGAGCACGAGCGAGCCAGGGCACGAACGAAAACGGAAGCGTACGCTGCGGTTCGACGTGAACATCCGGCAATCGAGCGTAAGTTGAATGAGGTAATGAATCAACACGGAGGGCGTCACACGAAGTATTGGGGAAAGCCGAAAACCACGGCCCAAGCCTTGATGACGTGCTTCACGGTAAACGTCAAACGAATCCGCAAACTCGTGAAAGGGGAGAGCTGCGCGCCGGCACAATAAACAACGACACACAAAGCTCAAAAACTCGCCAAACAATCGATTTTAGGCATCCTCGAGTTCCCAAATCGACGTTTTTTCCATTAGCGCTCGCGACGCTAAGAATTTCAAAAAACGATCGTGTCGATCGCAACGAAAACAGTGCGAATATTGCTATTATTTCAGCAGGCTCCGTTGGCCTGGGCTAGGAAAACTACTGACCCGTTGGGCCGGAAGAGACCAAAGGGGATTTCATGAGGGAATTTGTGGGGTATAAGATGGCTTCCAGCCTGTCGGTGCCGAAAACGACCGGCAAGGCTTTCCAATCAAGCGTGGTTGGATGAATCTGCGGCAAACGCGGCGATGCGACGATAGTTTTGATAAAGGGGATGATAGAGGCGAGTGCGATCGGATCGTGGATAAACGATGTCTTGCTTGCCATCACGAACGCTGGCCATCGCAGTTGCGGCTTCGATCACGGTTTGGAAACCGCTCGCTTCTGGGCCGGCCGCGATCATGCCCAGAACCGCAGCGCCAATGGCAGGGCCTTGAGTCGATGGGTGGATTTCAATTTCGATTCCGAGCACATCCGCATAGACTTCCACGATTGCGCGGTTGTGATGTGGCAAACCTCCGGTGGCGACCAATCGATCGATCTGCACTTCGCCATCGTGTAGTAACTCGACAATCCAGCGCAGGCCAAATGCGGAAGCTTCCATCAACGCCAAATACAGATGTTCTGGACCGTGCTCGAGACCCAATCCGGTAAACGCACCTCGCAGTGCACCGTTCATCAGCGGCGTGCGGCAACCGTTCATCCAGTCCAAGCACTGCACGCCCTCCGCACCCGGTGGCAATTGGCGCGACGCGGCTGCGATCGTGTCGAATGATTCAAGCCCTAGCAGTCGCCGAAGCCATGCAAAGGCATCGCCAACGGCAGCTTGCCCGGTCTCGTAACCGAACATGCCGGGTAAAATGCCACCCTCGACAATGCCCGCGACACCTACGACTTCGGCCATGACGGTTGAGTTGAGCATGTGGCAACTGCTTGTTCCAAGAACCATGACCAGCGTCCCCGGTTCAGCGGCACCAACACCGGGGACTGCAGAATGGGCGTCGATGATTGCGGTGGACACCGGGGTGCCAACCTGCAATCCAAACCGCTCAGCCATTGCTGAAGTGAGGACACCCGCTCGCTCTCCTGGGGAACGCATCACGCCGGGTAAGCACTCGGCCGTCGCCCGCGCCAGTTCTGGATGAACCGCATTCAAATAGTCAGGTCCCGGATAACCATCGGCAACGGACCACATCGCTTTATAACCGGCTTGGCAAGTGGACCGAGTAAGACTTTCAGCCGGGCCGCCAACAAGTTGCCAGACGAACCAGTCGCCCGCCTCTAACCAAATTTCTGCCGCCGCGGCGACTTGCGGAGCGTGTTCGATGGTCTCCAGCATCTTCGGAAAGAACCATTCCAAGCCGATGGTGCCACCGTACCGCTTTAGAAATGGTTCATCTCGCGATTTGGCAATTTTGTTCATCCGGTCGGTCTGTTCAATCGCACCGTGATGTTTCCAGAGTTTCGGCCAGGCGAGCGGAACTTGCTTGAACGCATCCAGTTCGCAAAGCGGCTTGCCATCGCGAGTTGTCGGAAGCACGGTGCAACTTGTAAAATCGACCCCGATTCCGACGATATCTGCTTTCGAAATTCCTGCCTCCGCGATCGCCGCGCGAGTTGCGCTCGCCGCCGAATCAATCCAATCGCTAGGGGACTGAAGTGCGTATCGCGGCGGCAGTGTTTCATTTGTTCCTGGCAAGCGCTGCGTGATTTGCCCATTGGCATAATCGGCTGTTGCGATGCTGAGCTGCGTGCCGCTCGCGTCAACCAGGATCGCTCGAACGGATTCGGTTCCGAAATCGAGACCCAGAGAGATCGGCTTAGCCATGGATTGAATTCCCTATTTAGAAACGAGGGAACCTTTCGAAAAGAGAACGGGCCAGCAGGCCCGTTCGGAGGTGCTCCTGACTTCTTACGCGACTGCAGAAGCGGCCTTCGCATTTTCGCGTTTTTCGGCTCCGGTTCGGTAGTCGACGACATCCCAAACGAGGCCCAAGCGACGCAGCAACTTGATCGCCATCCATGTCATGTCGAATTCCCACCACTTATGCCCATGCTTGGCCATTCGAGGATAGGCATGGTGATTGTTGTGCCAACCTTCGCCGTAAGCGATGATCGCGACCAGCCAATTGTTGCGGCTGTCATCGGTCGTTTCGTAATTACGATAGCCGAAGATATGGCTGGCAGAATTAACCATCCATGTCGTGTGCAAAACCGCCACGAGCCGAAGGAACATTGCCCAAACGACAAGCGAAACAGCCATTTCCGTTCCACTGAATGCATAGCCAAGTCCGAACAAGATAAAGCCGGTCGCGATGTGGACTGGTAAGAACAGCTTGTCGATGATTCGCATCGAACGCAGCTTGTACAGGTCGGGTACCCAGTGAGTCAGGTGAGCGACGCGATCGCCGTTGTGCGTGTGGAACGCCAACCAAAACATGTGACTCCACCAAGGCCCATCGTGCGGCGAATGAGGATCGCCAACTTGGTCGCTGTACTTGTGATGCTTGCGGTGATCGGCGACCCAGTCCAACGGTGTGCCTTCGCCCGCTAGCGTACCGATCATGG
>JANNPW010000047.1:0-140754 GCA_031400405.1 Mariniblastus sp. | reverse complement strand
GACCAGACTAACCAGGGCAAGTTCCGAACCAAATCCCATGGTCGTCCGGGCGGGAAAAACCGGCCTTCTTGAACAGAGCACTTGAACATCGGCTCCGTTCCTACGTCACTACGCGATGTCAAATGCTTATTTGTTAGCCCCCGCCATTGATCAGAACCGCCTCGACGATCGATTGCCGCATTTGCTTTATTTTTCTGTCCGACCTCTCCCGTAGCCAACGCAAGGCATGTGGACCAACCCATACTTGAGGATCTGGCTTGCTTGGGTTAGGGGAGCGATTGGGGCCCGCAGGCGCATACGGAGCAAATGGGTTACGCCATTGGACTATCGAGTTGGAGTAGTTCGTCCGAAAGTATTTTCGCAGGTTGCTGTATCGCTTCTCCAAGTTCTTGACACTTGAAGCCGGAAAATCGTGTTCGGAAATAGTAGAGACCGCGATGCGCCCTTCTGTAATCACCGTCTCATCAATTTCGGAGCGAAGAAACTGGATAGTTGCGTATTCCGACCGGCAGTACCAATCGTTGCACGTAGGAATGTATTCGGACTTCATTTCCGGGATGTCGCTTGTTGACCAGATGATGCAGTAATTTCCCGCAATGTCTGACAGCGATCTGGAGGATATTGGCGTTTCTGTTGTCCACCGCGGGCCCGCGATGAAACGGATAGTCTCATCACGGACGAGTAAATGCTCGAACTCGCTTTCGTCATCGGGATGCATTGCAAAGCGGACCTGACTCTTCATGCGGCTTCGCTTCTGTGGGCTAACTAATTTAATTATTCCCGAGTCAGTCGGAGATAAAACGGACTTGGGAGTTTTATCTCCGAGTCATTGTATTTTTATTTCCGAGTCGGTAAGTTGTCAAGCAGTCGGAGATAATACCTTTTTTCTCCGACTCAATACTCTCTTGCCGAATTGGGAATGCCGCTTAAGGAGGATTCAATGAGCCTGAAATCGTACGAACAACGCTTGTCCGGTCTGAAACCAAAGGCCATATCCCAAAATGATCGGACCTGGTTTCCAAAATGGCTGAAACGCTATCAGAGCTTTCTCAATTCCCCTCCCGATTCAGATTTTAACGTTGATCTGGAGACCGTCAAAGCGTTTTCTCGAACTTTGATGAACTCAGGTACTCCAGCATGGCAACGACTTCAGGGGGTGCGGGCAATCGAACATTATCGAAATCTCGTGCTGGAACTAAGCGAACCGGATCTGGCTCAAATCAAAATTGCTTTGCAACGTGCGTCTGCAACTGGGGAACCTGAGTCGGTAAGTGGTATCCAGCCCGATACCACTTCTCAAACGGTTCCCTCAGCTGCTGTACCGACCGGATCAGAACCAGCGAACGTTTCCGGAGACATTGTTCCCGGAATTGATCCCCATGAACCGATCGAGTTGCAAAAAACTCGTCGGGAGTTGCGGCTGCAACGGTACGCCTATGCGACCGAGCAAGCCTACGTGAATTGGCTGGTCCGGTTTTCGAAATTTGCCGATCAAGATTTATCGACCGCGAGTGAGCCCGAGATCAAAGAGTTCTTGACTGAGTTGGCAGTCGAGGGGAATGTGGCGATCAGCACTCAGCGTCAAGCGATGTCGGCACTGCTGTTCTACTATCAAAAGGTGCTGGGGCGAGAGCTGGAGTTTCTCGATGTGCGGCTGGCTGACAAGAATCGTCGCTTGCCGGTGGTGTTGAGTCAGCTGGAAATTGGGAGACTGGCCGAGTGCTTTTCCGGTCGGGATCAACTGTTGTTTGGATTGATGTATGGAGCCGGGCTGCGACATAAAGAGGCGCGGCGGATGCGGGTCAAGGATTTTTGTTTTGATCAACAGGTGATCGTGTTGCGCGACGGCAAAGGGGAGAAAGATCGGGTAACGATGTTGCCTGATTCGATCGCGGCGGAGGTTAAACAGCAGATCGAGCGGGTGCGAAAGCTACATGCGCAGGATCTGGAGGAAGGGTTCGGGGAAGTCCATTTGCCCTATGCGCTGGCCCGGAAATATCCCAATGCAAATCGCGAGTTTTGTTGGCAGTATGTATTTCCATCGCGGCAGAGGTCGCGCGATCCGAGATCAGGAAAATTTTACCGACACTATGTGAGTGACAGCGTGTTCTGTGACACGTTCAAGGCGGCATTGAGACGGGTCGGGATCGAAAAATCGGCGACGCCGCATTCGCTGCGGCATAGTTTCGCGACCCATATGCTGGAAGAAGGGGCCGATATCCGAACTGTGCAGGAGTTGTTGGGGCATGCGGATGTCGCGACGACGATGATCTATACACACGTGATGAATCGACCGGGGGTTGTGGCAAAAAGTCCGTTAGATCGGCTTGGGCGCGGTAACGGCTCGCCAAACAGCGGGAGTTAGGACACGTTTTTTTGCGGGGAATCGGGCGAACCGCATTGAATTCAAAACCCGCGCGACCCGCGAATCAGTGTGCAACACATTCATACTCATCATGGCCTCCTTGGGTGAGCGAGTCTTTCCGTTACAGTCAAGCTGTAAAATTCGTCATCCGCGGTTGTGCTGGGAACCAAAGACGTGACCCGCAGGCCCGCCACTTTGGTTGGCTAAAACTATCCCCTCCAAGGAGAACCAAAATGAATTTCTATTCACAACAACATCCACGCTACTGCGGAATTGACCTGCACGCCAACCAGATGTAGGGGCAAGTCTTCGGGTGAATCGTCAACTTCTGAGGGCAATCCCCCCGAAGTGGCTAAGCTGCGTGGTTAGTTGTCGGATTTGCTCTTGTTCTCTGACATCGATGCCATCGCCGATAAGAGCGACAAGATCGTGACCGGAACGGCTGACGGTGGTCCTTTCGATCGACGAGGTGCGGCGAGTTCTATGTGCTATTCCAGAAGGTCCGTTTCGAATCATGGCTGGGTTGATGTAGGGATCCGGCTTGCGGTTGATGGAGGCGTGCCGAATGCGAGTCAAGGACGTGGATTTCGAGCGACAGCAGATCATGATTCGGGACGGCAAAGGAGAAAAGAACCGCCCGGTGCCGCTGCCCAAAAAACTGGCCCCGCATCTGACGAATCAAATGGAGTTCGTGCGACAGCAACATGCCGGTGATCTGGCGATGGGGTCCGGCTGACAAATCGCTTGGTTGTGAACTCGCCCGCGGTTGGTCGTTAAACTTTTTTTGCAACGTCGTCTGCGGCTTGCCGTTAAACGCTATACCGTTCAATGCATACAAGCCCGTCGCGCCAGCAAGTGAACTTTTCCCGCAACACGCGTTCACTCGCTCGCGCTTCGGGCTTGTATTGCCCGCTTCGTTGAACGTAATTGCCGTTAATCGTTTTTGTTGTGAAATCGTCCGCGGCTGGCCGTTAGACATTTTTGGCGACGGCTGCAAACATTTTTTCAGCCGCTTGTTCGCTAGGCGAATTGCTGGTCGCCCCAGAGTGCGATGTTGACCAGGGGCCAGTTCCACAGGGCCAATTGCGGTGGCAAGGTCGACAAATCCTCGAGCGCTGGACTGCGAAAAAGTTCATTCGCAAAGGGACTGGTTCGCAATTTCTGCACGGTCCACGATTGCCAGTCGTGGGCGAGCCATTTGGGGAGCGGGGTGGGAAAGCTCATTTTCGGTCGCTCGGCCATTTCGCCGGGCATCCAGCGCGCTGCCACGCTGCGCAAAATCCGTTTCGAACGCAGACTGCCCCGTTGCGACAACTCCAGCGAGCTGAGCCAGGGTTGTTTTTCTGAGGGTTCAATGTCGATCTTGAAGTGATGTGGAATGCGAAACGCCTGTTCCACAACCAAGTGATCAGTAAAGGGGACTCGGGCCTCCAAGCCAGCGGCCATTGTGGCACTGTCCAGTCGACCTAGTAGACTTTCGAGGTTCAACCGAAACAACACGCGGGCATATTTTTCGACCATCGGTCGATCCCCCTGCGAGTCAAACATTCCATCGTAGAATCGTTCGACGGAGCGATCGGCGTCGGCCTGCACCCACGCCGCGTCATTGAAGAGACTGCATTGCGAATTTCGGGGAATCAACCCGTTGGTCAGCAGGTAATGATCGGAGGGGGAGTAAAACTGGTCGCGTCCATACTGTTTCAGCAGACTGGTGCGTGTTTGATCGGCTTGTTCGGAATGTATTTGGCGTAGAGCGCTCGCCCGATCGAAATCGGCGCCGGACCAGTGCGGGATCGCATAACCACAAAATGCTTCGTCGGCGCCCTCGCCGCCGATCGCGACACCAACTTCTTTTTTCAACGAGCGGGCGACGTGATGAATGATCACATCGGTCGGCGTGGAAAGCGGGGTCGCATAGTCGGTCACCAATTGCTGCCAGGTCGCGCGATACTGATCCGACGAAACACGGATCGCTTGATAATCCAGATTCAGGCGGCGGGCAAAGTTCTCGGCATGAAAAAAGTCACTCACTCGATCAACGTCAGGTGCATCCTGACTTCCGTCGACGCCTCCCCCGCATCGTCCTGTGATGGTTTGTTGCGTTTGGTTGTGCGTCATGCTGGCCAGCGTATTGGAATCAACTCCACCACTGAGCATCAGACCGACTGGCACGTCGCTTTTGAGACAATCGGCCACCGATGCACACAGGCGATCGTCCAGTTCTTCTACCGCCTCAGGATAACTCTGGCGTTCAAAGGTCGGTTGATCGAGTGTCCAATAGATGTCGTGACGCAGACCATCGTCATTGCCGCTGATGATTTCGGCCGGTCGCACCGCCTGAATTTTTTCGAAGACAGTTTGATCGTCCAACGTCAAGCGCAAGGTCGATAAGTAGTGCCGGATCACCACCAGATTCGGCGCGGCCGAAAAACCGGGATGGCGTTTGATTGCCGCAATCGAACTGGCAAACACGAATTCATTGTCGATCTGCGCATAAAACAACGGCTTCACACCGCAACGATCGCGCACCAACCACCAGCGATTCTCCACCAGATCGACGATCCCAAACGCAAACATCCCACGCAACTTTCGGACGCAGGATTTACCCCATGCCAGCCACGCGTTCATCAAGACTTCAGTATCCGAATGCGTGTGGAATTTGAATCCCAGTCGTTCCAATTCGACCCGCAGGGTATCATCGTTATAAATTTCGCCGTTGAAGACCAAAGCCAGCCGCCCATTGGGCGAGATCCATGGTTGCTTCCCTCCGGCCAGATCGCGCACGGCCAGTCGCCGATGGGCCAGCGTGACATTTTGATGTTGGAACAATCCCGCTTCATCGGGCCCACGGGCCGACATCGTCTCGCGCATAGCGAGCACATCGCTCGGCGACAATCGCGATCCGGTTGAACGACGAGTAATGATTCCGAGGATTCCACACATGTAGGGTGTATCGACGGTGGGGCAAGCTGCCATTGAGACCGAGTGAAATAGGGGGATTTTGACTACGATAACGATTTGTCGGTGGCAGGGCGCGGGAAGTCGTCGGCGGTCAGCGTTCTCGGTACCAACTTCCGCATTGCGCATCGCCGTGATTTTTGTAGTCGACTCACCGCGTGTGGTCCTGTTTTGGTTGGATCTATTAATCGTTACGGATGTGACGCCTGATTTTCGTAATTTAGCTCACATCCTGATCGACCATTGCAAGCGGCGCGCGCTGATCAATGGACGACTTGCCAACCAATTGACATACTGGGGGCCCCAACTTTCGAACCAGGCTCTTACCCGCGTTGAGAAACGAATTACCCATGCGCAATTTTTCCAGAACGATTTTGTGGTCATTGATCGCCTTGCACTTCAGTACTTTGGCGTCGGCTCAAGAGGATTGGTCGCGGTGGCGTGGTCCGTCCGGAAATGGAATCGCTGTCGCCGATCAACAGCCGCCGACAAGTTGGAGTGCAGACCAGAATGTGGTTTGGAAAGTTCCAGTCCCCGGCCGCGGACACTCGTCTCCTATTGTCGTCGGTGACAGAATATTCCTGGCCACAGCTGACGAGGACCAGCAAACGCAATCCGTGGTTTGTTTTGAGCGCCAGACGGGCCAACAGCAATGGCAAACCGAACTCAACCAAGGCGGATTCGACAGGAAAATTCACTCCAAGAACACACATGCCTCGGGAACAATTGCGACTGACGGCACGCAGGTGTATTGCGTGTTCAGTCATCACGGCAGTGTGAATTTGACCGCGGTGAGTCTGACGGGGGAAATTCAGTGGCAGAAAAAAGTGGGCCCCTATCAGTCGCAATATCCGTTCGGTTTTGGTGCCTCGCCGATTGTGCATGCGGGAATGGTGATCGTGCCAAACCAGAACGATGCCGAGTCCTGTATCATTGCCTTTGATGCGACCAATGGCGAACAGAAATGGCGCACCGATGCGGACAAGCAAAGCAGCTATTCGACGCCGGTCGTCGCGGAAACGGGGGGCAAATCCCAATTGTTGTTGAGTGGTGCCAATATCGTCGCGGCCTATGACCCCGCGAATGGAAAACAACTTTGGAAAACGCCAACCAAATGGCAAGTCAGTTGCGGAACGTTGGTATGGAATAAGGACCGGGTATTTGCCAGCGGAGGGTATCCGGCTTCGCAGACGTTGGCGGTCAAGGCCGATGGTTCGGGCAGTCTGGTTTGGGAAAATACTCAAAAAGCCTATGAGCAATCGATGTTGATTCACGAGGGCTTTCTGTATGCCCATTGTGATAACGGAGCGGTCTATTGCTGGCGCGAATCCGACGGGCAAGAAATGTGGAAACAGCGGTTTAGCGCCGCCGGAAATCCAGCGCAAAGTGCTTCGCCAGTGCTGGCAAATGGAAACATCTATTTCACGGCTGAAAACGGCGAGACCCTGGTAATCAAAGCTAGCTCCGACAAATTGACGGAAATCTCTCGCAACAATTTGGGCAACGAGGCCTTTGCTTCCATGGCCGTTTGCGGCAATCAGATATTCTCCCGGGTCGCCATCAACGATCCGGACAACGATACGCGTCAGGAGTGGCTGTTTTGCCTTGGTGAAACGGCCACGAACGGTAATGAGAAAAACAGCATTGGAAGAAATTCGCCGAAGAACTAAACTTACGCGTTTTCGGTAGACCTTGCGAATCGTAATCGTGACATCCCTGCATCGCCCGCGACATATTTTCTCCGATACTGAATCCCGCCAGGAGCGTCATGCGCGGCGGCGCGCGATCAGTCAGACGCAATGGGCTCGCGAACACACCATCAATCAGCCAGCCGATTTTTCGGATGTTGCGCCGGCCGATCGAATGCGGCTGCTCCAACAGTATGGTGATTTTTCGCTGGCCTATTCGACGGCGGTGCAACCCTTGCTCAAGCATTATGGCGACGCCTCAGGTTACATCGCCTACCGACAACGTTGGGGCGTGACGATCGCGCTTGGCGATCCGGTCGTGGCGGATCAACACCGTGCCGCATTTCTCGCTGGGTTCATTGCGAAGTTCCAACGACCCGTGTTCTGCCAGGTTTCCAGGTCCACCGCAGAGGTCTTGAACGCGAACCATTACCGGGTCAATGAACTGGGCGTAGATACTTCGTTGCCGCTCGCCGAATATTCGTTGGCTGGCAAAGAAAAAGAATGGTTGCGCTATGCGGCAAATTGGGTTCAGCGTCGCGGTTATAGAATTGTCGAAGCCGATTTTGATTCCGTCGATGTTGATCGCATCGAAGCGATATCAGAGGCTTGGCGAAAAACTCGCACGGTTAAAACCAAAGAAGTTCGATTTTTGAATCGGCCAATTGTGCTGGAACCGGAAGCCTCTGTCCGGCGGTTTTTCCTGCAGGATGCGGCCGGAACGATGCAGGCGTTTGTATTTTTTGATCCGCTGTTTCGCCATGGAAAAATTTGCGGCTATGTGACGTCATTCAAACGCCGGCACCCCGACGCGCCCCCTTCTGCCGAGCAGGCAATCATGAAGGTCGCCATTGAACGAATGAAAGCCGAAGGAGTTGGCGAGATTCGATTGGGGCTATCTCCTTTCGCCGGAATCGAAGACGGGCAGTTCAATCGCAGTTGGTTTACGGCCAACCTGTTTCGGTGGCTATTTTCTTCAAAAATGATCAACCGCTGGGCTTACCACTTGAGTGGCCATGCCGAATACAAACGTCGATTCCGCGGCGTCGAAGAGCAAACCTATTTCGCCTGCCGCACTCAATTCAGCGGTCGACCGCTGGCCGCATTGATTGGTCTCTGCGGAATCGCTTGACCATTTGGGTCTCTCAGCCAGCCCCCATTTTCGCGTTGGCCTGGTCCGGTGGGTACCGCAATCGCGCTGGCGGTAATGCTGGCATTATTGCTGGCTTTATTTTACTGCCAGGACTGGTCGATGAACTAGGAATTGTCCGCCGATCCAGGAAACCAACATGTCCTACGCAGAAATTCTCGCTCACGCTGGATCCATCAGTGGCGAACTCGCCTGGGCTATCGAGGCGGCAGCAGCGGCGGGTGAAGTCATCAAAAACGGCGCGGGTCAGTTGCGCGGATTCGACCGAAAAAGTATTGGTGACCTGGTCAGTGAAGTCGATCGCGCCGCGGATCAAGTGATCACGGAAACACTGCGAGCCTATTCTGACATTCCGATTCTATCGGAAGAGCTCAGTCCCGAGATTGAAGCTTGCGATGAGATGTGGATTGTGGATCCACTCGACGCGACCAATGCGTATCTCATGCAGGCGGGCGACCAATATCCGGCTGTGCTGATCGCCAAGTATGTTGGCGGCAAAACTGTCTTGGGTGTGGCTTATTTTCCATTAACCGGTGAGTGGTTTTATGCTCGAGAGGGTTGTTGCGCCTGGAAAAATGGACAACGTCTCAAAACCAGCGAATTCCCTCGCGCGACGTTGCGAAATTCCTGGGTGGAAATGAACCAGTATGGCGATGCCTCGTTGGAGACTTCGGCGTTCGCGCTCTTGCGCCAGGTTCTGCGCTCGGAGGGGGGAGCGAGTCTGGTAACAACTACGGTGCCGAACTCCGGAGTGGCGTTGCGGATCGCCGAATCAAAAACCGGCCTGGTGGCGGCAATTCACGACAACCGCGCCGATCACGTCAAGCAGGCGGCCTGGGATTTGGCTGCACCCCAATTGATTTTGCAGGAAGCCGGTGGTGTGTTTGTGAATCTGCAGGGGCAGCGGACCGATCCCTTTCGCGCTGAGGTCACGCTGGTGGTGCGGAACGAAAAAATCGCCGGAGAAATTATTCGCTTGCTGCAACCCGTTGCCGCCTGAAAGTCAAACGGTTATTGTCGTGGGTCCGACTAACCCCGCGTAACCGACTGACTATGTCTTCAACCCATCCAATCGAAATTCACTTGTTCACGGACGGTGGTTGCAGTGGTAACCCCGGTCCCGGCGGTTGGGCCTTTATTCTGCGTCACGTGCCGTCGGGCAAAGTGTCCGAAGGCAGCGGGGCCGATCGTGAAACGACCAACAACCGGATGGAATTGGAAGCCGTCGTCCGCGGTCTCAGCTTACTGAAACGGCCCTGCCACGTGGAGCTGTTTACTGACAGCGTCTATGTTGGCAAAGGCATTTCCGAATGGATGGCCGGCTGGAAACGAAATGGCTGGCGACGCAAAGAAGGTAGCCGCTGGGCCGAGCTGAAGAACGCCGATCTGTGGCAACAACTGGACGCCTTGATCACGAAACACCAGATCAAATATACGCGCGTGGCTGGTCATAGCGGCCACCCGGAAAATGATCGTTGCGACGAGCTGGCCGTTGCCGCGTACCAGAAATTTCTCACCGGCTAATAAGCGGCGGTAATATCGCGACTGGAAGTCGCCGCCATCGTCACGTAAAATCGGGGCATGAGTGACTCCTCCCCAACGACTCCGGAAAAACGACTGAACCAACCCGTTCAGTTCATCAAAGGGGTTGGTCCCCAGCGCGCCGAATTGTTGGAAAAATTGGGTTTGCGGACAGCGGCGGATATTCTGTTCTTCTTTCCGCGCACGTACCAGGACTTCACCGAACTCCATAACATCACGGAATTAGCCCAGGAGCAGCTTGCCGCGATCGTCGGCACGGTGGACGATATCGATCAAATGATCTCCGGCAACGGCAAACACATCCTGTACGTTTTGATCAAACAGAATCAGCAATACCTCCGCGCGGTCTGGTTTGGGCAGCCGTTTCTGCTGCAAAAGTTCCAGCTCGGCCAACGAGTGCTGTTTCGCGGCCAAGCCAAATTGATCGGCGGTCGGTTTCAGATGAACCATCCCAAAGTGACTTGGCTGGACAGTGGGCAAGATGTCGAATCCGAGCGTCGACTGTTGCCCGTGTATCCGCTGACGGATGGCTTGAACCAGCGCCAGTTGCGCGAGATTGTGTCGCGCGTGGTGGACGATTACGGCGGGCTGGTTCAGGAAGCGTTTCCCGCAGCGCTACGCCAACAGTATTCGGTTTGTGAAATCGAAACGGCGATCCGCCAGATTCACTCGCCACAAAATGAAACGGAAGTGGCTAGCGCGCGGACTCGACTGGTGTATCAGGAATTGTTCATTTTGCAACTGGCTTTGGCGATTCGACGACATCGTCTGCAGACCACCAGTGTTGCGCCCAGGCTGGAGTTGACCCCGAAAATCCGCGCGCGAATTTTGGGACGATTGCCGTTCGAGTTGACTCCTTCGCAGGTCACGGCCATGAACGAAATTGCCGCCGATATGGGACGCGCGTTCCCCATGAACCGACTCCTGCACGGAGAAGTCGGGTCTGGCAAAACAGTGGTGGCAGTGTGTGCCATGTTGCTCGCGGTCGCGCATGGTCATCAAGCGGTGTTGATGGCGCCCACGGAAATTCTGGCGCAACAACATTTTCGCACAATCCAAAAAATGCTGGAACACAGTCGCGTCCGAATTTGTGGCTGGACCGGCGGCATGAAGACAGCCGAACGAAAATCCAACGCGACCGCGATCGCCGCCGGGGAGATCGATATCGTCGTCGGCACACAAGCGGTCGTGGCGTCGAAGCTAGAATTTAAACAGTTGGGTTTGGCCATCATTGACGAGCAACACAAGTTTGGTGTCCAACAGCGAGCCTCGCTCAGACAGTCGGGTCCTGATCCGCACTACCTCGTAATGACCGCGACGCCGATCCCGCGCACCATCGCGATGACGCTGTTTGGCGATCTCGATGTGTCAACTTTGGAACGAACCAGCGGCATCGGTCAAAAAGTGCATACCTATCTGGGCCAGGACAATTCGCGAGAACAGTGGTGGGAGTTTTTCGCAAAAAAACTGCGCGAAGGTCGCCAAGGATTCGTCGTGGCTCCTTTAGTTGATGCTGAACCCGAATCTGGTTTGGGCAGCGCCGAACGATTGTTTGAGTCGTTGACCAATGGACCGTTGGAAGAGTTTCGCCTGGACTTGCTGCATGGCCGCCAATCGAGCGCGCAAAAAGAGGCGTCGATGGCTAACTTTGTCAGCGGCAAAACGCAAGTCCTGGTGGCCACCGGTGTCGTCGAAGTTGGGATCGACGTCCCCAATGCCACGGTGATGACAATCGAGTCAGCTGAACGATTTGGTTTGTCGCAATTGCATCAGTTGCGAGGACGCGTCAGTCGCGGCCAACACCCCGGTTATGTGTGCGCGTTTTCCACCACCGATGATCCGGAATCCAACTCGCGATTGTCGGCCTTTGCCCAAACTGCGAACGGATTCGAATTGGCCGAAATCGATTTGCAAATTCGGGGACCGGGAAATTTATTCAGCGCCCAACAATCCGGGCTGCCGCCATTGATGATTGCCGACCTGATTCGCGACGCCGAAATTCTGGAGCAGGCCCAATCCGCTGCCCGCGAGTTGATCGCCAACGATCCCGAATTGCAACAGGCTGGTTTGTCGCGGTTGCGTCAGTTGGTGTTTGCACGTTACGGCCATGCATTGGAGGTTAGCGACGTCGGGTAAATCGTGTGTACTGGCGTCGATTGTCGACGATGTGGCCAAACTATCGTTGTTGCGATTCAGCCCACACGCCAAGCACGATCGAAACGAGCACTCCGCCCCCACACAGGATCGAAAGCGCCCCGAAAACAATGCCGATCCAGGCATGAATGGAGCCTTTGATGATTGGGTTTTTCTTTCTTCGACTCAACCCCATGATGCCCAGAATGAGGGAAGCAATACCGAACGGCAGCCCTAGCAACGGCAACAGCGCGACAATCCCCAAATAATAGGCGATTAGCGCATGAGGGTTTTTGTAGGGGATCATTCCACCGGTCGCGTCCCCTTCATTGAGTGGCGGATACATCGGTTGGCCAACAATTTGTGCGATGGGAGCTTGAAAGGGATTTTGGGAAGGGTCGTCTGCCATTATTAGTCGCTCCGGAAAAGTCGTTTGCTCCCACGCCGGTTGGAGCAAACTCTGAATTGAGTCAACGACCGCAGGGTCGATTCGTGAGCAACGATTGTAGACTCGTCAAATAGCCGGGTCGACTAACGCAACACCAAAAAACAAAAAATCCATTCCGCTGACATGAAGTCGGTCAGGTTTGCCTAATCCTAAAACCAGCAGCAAGAACGAGGGAGCAATTCGATCGAAGTCAACGGTAACATGTCGAAATTCAGAGGCCATTGGAGATCGAATCGACTGTGCCGACGTTCTCAAGCCCCGACAGGGACTTCTGCTCCCACACGCCAATCCGTCAACACATCACTGTCGCGAATGACTTCGCGATACAGCGTGTCGCGTTCGACTGGCTCTCGGCCGGCCTCTCGAATCAGGTTTTTAAGCCGGTCAACCGACAAAAATTCGGGAGTGGTGGCCCCGGCATCATGATAAATTAATTCATGCCGCACGGTTCCGTCCAAATCGTCAGCCCCATAAGCCAAAGCGGTTTGCGCGGTTCCGATCCCCAACATGATCCAATAGGCTTTGATGTGATCGATGTTGTCCAACATCAACCGACTGATCGCGATATTTCGCAGGTCATCGATGGCGGTTGGTTTCTTCAGATGAGACAACCCTGTATTTTCCGGATGAAACGCCAATGGGATAAAGGTCTGAAAACCGCTTGTTTCATCCTGCAAACCCCGCAATCGAATCAAATGATCCACGCGGTGATATGGTTTTTCCACATGACCATACAGCATGGTACAATTCGTCCGAATTCCCAACTGATGGGCCGTGCGATGAATCTGGATCCAGTTGTTGCCGTCCGCTTTGTGCTCGCAAATTTGATCGCGAACTTCCGGATGAAAAATCTCGGCACCACCACCTGGCATACTGCCCATGCCGACGCTGCGCAATTCAGTCAGGATGTCCGCTGTCGGGCGTTTGGTCAAGAACTCAAACCAGTTGACTTCGACCGCGGTCCAGGCTTTGAGATGCAATTTCGGGTACGCGTTGTGCAACAGCCCGATCATGTCGCGGTACCACTCATATTTGCGTTGATGATGCAGCCCGCCGACGACGTGCATTTCCGTGCAACCGTTTTCCACCGCCTCCTGACCGCGCTGCAAAATTTGCTCGTCGTTCATGGCGTAGCTTTTCTCGCTGCGGAGATCCGACCGGAACGCGCAAAAGACGCAGCGATAAACGCACACGTTGGTCGCATTGAGATGCGTATTGATGTTGTAGTAGGCCGCGTTGCCGTTTTTAGTTTCGCGAACTCGATTGGCAAGTTGTCCCAGATCATTGACCGAAATTTCGGGATCGTACATCAACAGTCCGTCGTCAAAACTCAATCGTTCACCCGCTTCGACTTTGTCGCGAATGGCCTTCAACCGGGGAGCAACCGAATAAATCATCGTAGTTCTTTTAACTGAAACAGGGGTGGAGGACATCGCCGGACTGGCAACCAGCGGACCGACGAAAATTCTATTTAAGCGATCCAAACTTGTCCACGCGGTTTAGAAGTTAACCGCAATTTGGACCAAGTAATTAACGCTGGCAACAGCCATCCAGTTGACTCCAGCCGCCGGAACTACGACCACAAATCAACAGCAGTTCCCAATAGCAATCCGAAACTGATCAGCACATTTACTTGAAAAAATGCCACATTAACCCGCGTCAAATCGTCCGCACGAACCAGCGCGTGTTCATAAATCAACAACCCGCCGATCGCGAGCAAGGCCAGTCCATAGATCCAGCCCAGTTTCAAATTGGGGCCTCCTAATTCGCTCGCCCACGGCAACATCATGAGGCACCCAAACATCACCACGTGACACGTCGCCGCCAGCCGCAACGCACCCGCGACGCCCCACTGCACCGGGACGCTCTTGAGTTTCGCAGAACAATCAAACTCGTAGTCCTGACAAGCATAGATGATGTCAAAACCGGCCACCCAAAACAGCACCGCCAAACCCAAAATTATGGCCGGCCACAAATCTGCGGGATGCTGCCAGACGATCAATCCGCGAATCGCCAACCAAGTACACACGGGAGCCAACATCAAAGCCAACCCCAGCCAAAAATGTGCCATCGAGGTAAACCGTTTGGCATAGCTATAGCCCAACAACACACTCAAGACGGGCAGCGACACGGCCAGCGGTAACCAGTTCGGCAAAAACAAACAGGTCCCCGCCACAAAAATCAGCGCCGAAAAAATTGCGAACATCAATACCGTGACAACCGACAACTGTCCCGTCGGCAGATGTCGCTGGGCAGTGCGAGGATTTTGAGCGTCCAGCTTTCGATCCGCCCACCGATTGAAGGCCATGGCCGCGCTTCTGGCACCTACCATGCAGATCAAGATCCCCACCAATTCAATCCAGCGAAATTGCAGTGGAAAGTCGTCCGGTACCGGAGCAAACCAAGCCATCATTGCCGCCATCAACGCAAACGGCAACGCAAAGAGCGTATGGCTGAACCGGATCATCTCGAGTAGTTTGCGCAACATGGGAGGGTGGCTTAGTTTTCAGTGGTTCAGTGGTTCAGTGGTTCAGTGGTTCAGTGGTTCAGTGGTTCAGTGGTTCAGTGGTTCAGTGGTTCAGTGGTTCAGTGGTTCAGTGATAAGCCGCAGGCAACAACGTTTAACGGCACGCCTCAGGCGAGCAAAAGCCACTTCGCCTTCGGCTTGCCGTTGAACGTATTCAGCTTGATTCAAATTTCAATTCAACGAACTATACCCATCCAATTCGCCTTTGGCTTGCCGTTAAACGTATTAATATCCATCCGCTTCGTCTCCGGTTTGCCGTTTAAACGTACTCAACTCCCCCAGCGTTTCATCAGGACATGGGGGATGTCCAAGTGATCGAGAATTCTCGCCACGACGAAATCGACTAACTCCTGTACTGTTTGGTAGCCATGATAAAACCCCGGCGAAGCAGGCAAAATTGTCGCGCCAGCGGCGCAGGCCGTTCGTAGATTATCCAACTGAATCAAGGACAGGGGCGTTTCACGAGGGACCAAAATCAAGGGGCGTCGCTCCTTCAAGTGCACGTCTGCGGCGCGCTGAATCAGATTCTGACTTGCCGCATTGGCAATTCCCGACAACGTGCTGCCGGAGCAGGGGCAGACTACCATCGCGCTGGTTTTGAATGACCCGCTGGCGATGGGCGTCATGAAATCTTTGTAGTGGTTGTACTGAACTCGCTGGTTGATGCTGGCCGAATCACCGGAACAGGTCGGCACTAGCTGCTCGATCGAAAATTTATTCAAATCGATTTGCAGGCCCAGTTCATGTTGCAACACCAATCGGCCGGAATCGCTGATGGTCAAATAGACCTCGACGTCGGTTCCGAGCAGGACTTCGAGTAACCGCTGACCATAGATTACACCGCTGGCTCCGGTGATCGCGAGTACGAGTGGGTACTTCATGGGTTCACTGCTTGATTCCGATGTACAACGTGGCGATCCCGCCCGTTAGCGGATAAAATTTTGCTGACGAACAGCCGGCCGCCAGCATCCGCTCGGTCAGTTTTTCGTAGCAGGGAAACTCGCCGACGCTATCTGGCAGATAGTTGTAAGCGCTGGAATCATTCCGCGCCAGGAACTGACCAATTCGCGGCAAAACATTTTTGAAATACCAGCCATACAGTCCCTTGATGGGTTGGTAGCGTGGAATCGAAAATTCCAACACCGCAATTTGCCCCTGCGGTCGGCAAACTCGAACCATCTCGGCCAGTCCTTGATCGGTATTGGCAACATTGCGTAAACCAAACGCGGCGGACACGATTTGGAATTGGTTGTCTGCAAACGGCAGATTTTGGGCGTCGGCTTCGATGAAGGTCACGTCGCGTCGGCTCTGCTTGGATTTCTGGATACCGACTGCCAACATTTCAAAGCAGAAATCCGAACCCACGACGGGAACCGCACCCTGGGTATACTTTTGAAACGCGAATGCCAAATCGCCCGTTCCGGTGCAGACGTCGAGAATCGGGTCCGTTCGATTGGGAGCGAGTTTGCGAACTGTCTTCCAGCGCCAATATCGGTCGACATTCATCGACAACAGGTGATTCATCCGATCATAATTCGGCGCAATCTCGCCAAACATCTTTCGGACGCGGTCGTTGGATTTGTCAACGGTCATTAATCAGCTATGGGGTCTACCAGGTGATCTCTGTCATGTCTCTAGAAAAACCGAGCGAATCAGGATACATTAACCCGTTTGATTTGACACGTAGCCTTTCCCGTTTCGAACCCGCCTCACCCGTGAACTTTCCACCACCTGAAACTGCGAATTCGATGGTAACTGGCCCGGAAACGTCGTCGCTCGCCGATCCCTTTCGAATCTCACCCAAACGCATCGATGTGGCCTTTTTGCCAGCCCTGGTGCGACCCGAGAGTTTGCTGGATCGGACTGTAATTCTGACCGATGTCCTCCGCGCGACCACGACCATCATTCACGCTTTATTCAACGGTTGTCAGCAAGTCCTGCCTCAACCCACGATTGAGGCGGCGCGAGCCTGTCACGCGCGAGTCGCCAATTCGGTGATGGGAGGTGAACGTGGCGGAAAAATTATCGCGGGTTTCCATCAGGGGAATTCGCCACTGGAATACACACGCGACCGGATCGGCGGTAAATCACTGGTCCTGGCCACAACCAACGGGACCGTGGCGCTGGAACATTGTCGAACGGCCAAGCGAATATTGATTGGCGCGATGATCAATTTGGGCGCGATCGCGGGACAATTGACGGAGCACGATCGCGTTACGGTAGTCTGTTCGGGTACCGATGGCCACATTACCAGCGAAGACGTAATTTTTGCCGGGGCGATGGTCGAACGAATCTTGGCGTCGACCATTCCTGTCAGCAGCGGAAAAAACAATTCGACAACCGAATTCACCAGCGCCCCCCAGGTGCACCATGAACATTTGTCGGATCTGGCGGCAATTGCCCTTAATCATTGGCAGAGCACGAGTCGCGCTATCGCTCAAGGCGCCAAATTGTCCCAATTTTTTCGACTGGCTCGCGGCGGCATCAATCTGGTCAAGATCGGCCTGGATGCCGACATCGAATTTGCGGCGCAAATCGATACGGTGCCGATTGTTCCCGAATTGGATGTCGCCGATTGGTCGATTCGCGTGCCAACATCCCCAACCATCGTCGGCTAAGAAAACTGGAACTAAGATGTCGGTATATTTGTAATCGAGCCGGCGTTCAGAACTGCTCTGACTCAATCCATTTCGTCTCACCTTTTTAGAAGATACTATCCATGAACATGGAAACCATTGTCTCGCTGTGTAAACGTCGGGGCTTCCTGTTTCAATCCAGCGAAATCTATGGCGGCTTGCAGGGATTCTGGGACTACGGACCGTTGGGAGTCGAACTTAAACGCAATGTGAAAAACGCCTGGTGGCAAGATATGGTGACCGGCCATGATGACATGCACACGCTGACCGGAGCGCCGTCGCCCTATTCGATGGAAGGACTGGATTGCTCGATCATCATGCACCCGCAGGTTTGGAAATGCTCGGGACACTACGATTTGTTTCACGACTTCATGGTCGATTGCCGCGCGACTAAAAAAAGATATCGTCACGATCAATTGAATGGTCGCTGGGTCTCGGCCAAGGGTCGAAAAGTTTTCGTCACCGCGCCGGCGGGTGATGATGAGCAGGATCATTTGACCAAACAGGCGCTCAAGGTATTCAATCTGCGCAACAAGGATATCGATTCTTTACAGTGGGATGGCGGAATTCAATGCCTGACCAAAATCGACAGTTTCGCACAGGTACTTGGACCCGATGCCAAAGAAGTGGGCACGCTGACCGAACCGCGCGAATTCAATTTGATGTTCAAATCAATCGTCGGCGCACTTTCGGGTGAAGAAGGAACGGTATTTTTGCGGCCCGAAACGGCTCAGGGCATTTTTGTGAACTTCAAAAATGTACTCGATAGCACGCGGCATCGCCTGCCGTTGGGAATCGCGCAAATCGGCAAGAGTTTTCGCAACGAAATCACGCCGCGAAATTTCACGTTTCGTTCGCGCGAGTTCGAACAAATGGAAATCGAATTCTTCTGCCATCCCCACGAGTCGCAGGATTGGTATCGCTATTGGCGCGATCGTCGACTGAAGTGGTATCACGACATGGGAATTTCGGGCGCACGACTGCAGATGCGCGAGCATCATGTCGCCGAGTTGGCACACTACTCGATCGGCACTGCCGACATTGAGTATGCGTTTCCGTTCATGTCGGCGGGCGAGTATGGCGAATTGGAAGGAGTCGCGCACCGGGGTGACTTTGATTTGCGCAGTCATATGGAAGGCAAACTTGATGAGAAATCGAATCCGCTAACGTTGCAATTGGACGAACACGGCAAACCACGTTGGAAAGGCAGCGGCAAGGAACTTTCCTATCGTGACGATTTGACGGGCGAGAAATATATCCCGCATGTGATCGAACCATCCGCCGGCGCCGACCGCGCGACATTGGCATTTATTTGCGAAGCCTACTACGAAGACGAACAACCGGACGAAGACGGCAAACTCCAGACTCGGACCGTGATGAAATTCCATCCGCGACTGGCGCCGATCAAAGCGGCGGTGTTTCCGTTGGTCAAGAAAGATGGCATGCCGGAAATGGCCAAAGAGATTTATCTCGATCTAAAAAAACATTTCAATGTATTCTATGATGAAAAAGCTGCCGTCGGTCGCCGTTATCGACGCCAGGACGAAGCCGGAACGCCGTTTTGCATCACGGTGGATGGGGCATCGTTAACCGACAAAACAGTGACTATCCGCGATCGCGATACGCTCACACAAGTGCGCGTCAAGATCGACGATTGCGAGCAGGTCATTCGCGAACGAATCAACAGCGGCTCGTGAAAATTTCGGCACTGGTCAGATTTGCGACCGACGAATCGAGTGGCCGCGTGGGCGACGGGGCCCGCGCGAGCTGCTGTGGTAGCGGGCGGTAAACAACTGCCCTTGCCAAATCGTGGGAGAGACTTCCGGCCGGTCAAAATCGCCAAGACCGGTTGGAAGCCGATCCCACTTATGTATCGTTCGTTGTTTGGTCACCACCAAGCGGTTGTGTTTTCAGGCTGCTCAGGCAGCCTTCCAGCACGTCATTGAGTTGCTTGGCAAGGCGATCGCTGCGGTCCAGCGAATAGATCGCCAATATCGACCGAGCGCGGGTCATCGCGACGTACAGCGGATGACTCAGAATTTTCGATTCACTGGAGAGATAGTGATCAACGAAGGGAATCAACACGACTTCGGCCTCGTGGCCTTTGAAAGAGTGCGGCGTCGTCAACATGATCGTATTGGTGTGCCAATCGAAATCACGATTTTTCTGCCAACTCAGTTCGACATCCAGTTTTGCCAGTCGCGGCCCTAACGACTCCATCAACGCGGTGCGCGCCGATTCGCCGTTGTACAACAAACAAATATCGCGCGGTGAAATATCTTCGTTGGCGATCCAATGCTCCAACTGCCTGCCGATCGCATCCAGTTCGGAGGCCAGCGAATCGAATTTATGGAATTGGGGGAACGGGCCTTCTACCCGATTGAATCGGACTTGCAGCCAAGTTCGATCATTTCGCGAATCCGACTCAATCAACCCCAGTTCGATTTGTTCCCGCAGATCATCCGTCATCGTGCAGTCCGTTAACTGGTACAACACATTGACGGCGAATTCCATAATCGGTCGAGTCGAGCGGAAGCTCTCCTTCATGATTGCTGAACGGCCTCGCAAATCAATGCCAAAATCCGACCATTGAGGGCGATCGCAGCCGTAGATGTTTTGCGCGTCGTCATAGAAAATATGCGCAGCGCGACTGTTATGATCCTGAAGATCGGATTGTTCGACCAAGGCCAACAACAGCCGCAATGTCTGTGGCCCCATGTCCTGGGCTTCGTCGATGAACAGCGCCCGGCAACGTGGCAACAACTCCAGCAGCTTCTGCCGTTGTAAAAATTCGCCGGCCGCCTGGTCATAGTCAAATTGAAACGTCGACATGTTTAGCTCGACGGTCGGTAGTAATTTGACCAGGATATCCTGAATGTGAAACAATTGAACCTGCGACCAGGGAAATTCCAGCAGTGGAAACTGGTATGTCCATGCCGCTTCGATCGACTGCCGCAACAATTTGTGCAGCGCGCGGTTGCTATAAACGGCCCATACGGGCGCGGAATCCGGAGCCAGGTTGTTAAGAACTCGGACCAGCCAGTTGGCCAATACCACCGATTTTCCGCTGCCAGCCACGCCCCGCACCAAACGCGGTTTTCCATCCAGTTTCAAGTTGCTCAGCTGTTGTTGTTCGCGCGATAAAATGGGCTTCAGCATTTGACGTTGTTCAATCTGATACCCCAGACTGTTTTCGCGGAGGGTGGATTGACTCTTGGGGAACTGACCGGGCGCCAGCGCAGCGTCAACTTTTTCCCACTGCATTTGCTGATCGCGTTCCACTAAAATCTGCGCCGACAAGGTCTGGACCAACGGACGCAAATGAGGCTCTTCCATTTCGTTTCGGCTTGCCAACACGATCACGGATTGCCGCGCTCGACTGAGCGCTACGTTGACCAGTCGTTTCCATTCTGCATACGGCCAACCGGTACTCCCGGCGTTGACCGTATCGAAAATGACGATCTCCGCTTCATGGCCCTGCTGGCTGTGCACGGTGGAGGATTCCCAGCCAGTTAGTTTCATGTTCCCCAACAAGCTTTTTACCCATTGAGCCTGGGCTCGATAGGGAGAGATGAATAGACCATGGGAGGATCGCATTTCAGGCGCCGCAAACAGCTTTTCCAACACCGCTTGGGTTGCGACACGAATCCAGCTTCGATTGCCTGGGCCGCGTTCAGCGCGGATGTTGCTCAAGGTTGGATCTTCTTCGTCCAACACATACCAGATTGCCCGCGGCTGGTCAGCTAACAATTTGGCCAACTTGGTTGGACGGGCAATCGTCTCGGCCGCGGTCGTAAGCGCGTTGCCGTACTGGTAATTCGATACAACCTGACAGATCTCCGGATGCATGCGACGTTGCTCGAACAGAACTTGCACGGCGAGCGGATTCGAGTCGGGTTGATCAAGATGGCTCAAACCACTGCTGGCCAGCCACGTTTGTTGCTGTGAAGGCAATATTCTCGCCACGGTGCTGATCGGCGCGAGCTGCTTTGAATCGCCCACGAGAATCACTCGTCGGCTGGCCAGTAACGACAGGGCGGCGATTGCGGCGCGCGACATCAATCCCGCTTCGTCGATGACAATCGTCGTAAAGGGAGCGGTGTTGTCCGCCAACAGTTTTCGAGTCGGTTCAAGTCCCAGCAACATCATTGCCTTGAACGCGGTCGCAACTACGACTTGAGTTTCCGGATCAAAAAATAGAAAACTACTCCGATCGTCCGCCATGATGCGGAGTTCACGCATTTGTTTGCGGGCAAATGCGCGGTCTTCCGCGGATTCATGCCGAGTCAGTTGCTGCCCCAATTTGGCGATTTCGATCAATGAATCGGGAGCGGTGCTCCGCAACATCGCTTCGAGCGAATTCTGTTTGAACGCCTCAAACGCAGCCCCTTTTCCGATTCGCAATAGTCTGTTTTCCTCGAGCAAATGCGGACACTGTTCCTGAACGGCGTTGCCAATCGAGATCGCGACCGTATCGGTCGCGCGATTGGTTGTCGAAATGACTAGAATCCGTTCCAGAACTGACTTCGATTCCTGTCCATCGAACAATGCCTGGGACAGAATCGTCGCGACTTGTTGGCCGGTATGAAACGTCTTTCCTGTGCCCGGCGGTCCCCACAACACACTCCACGAGTGCTGCCACAGCTGTTGCAAGTCCGATTTTTTCTCCGACTGGACCGGTGCAGAAATTGCCAGCGGGTGGATGCCGCCTTTGGCGGCGGCCAATCTCGGGGGTAATCGGCTGGAGATGTCCGAAAATTGAGGTGCATTGAAAACCGAGTTGAGACTGGCGAGAAATTCAAAGGGGCGCACAAAAAAATCACCGATCACCGGATGACGATCGGCATGTTGGAGACTGATAAACAGACAACCGTTCTGTTCATCGACCTCGACTACTTCACCCGACCAGAGCACTTCTGCATCAAATTCATCACCAGCGCCGTCAAACCCGGCTAGTACTGCGGCTGGGTTTTTGAGCGACGACGGTGCAAACGCAATCGCGCCTTCCCAAGTCCAATCAAACTCGACCAAATGTCCGACATGCACGATAAAAATCGTCCCACGATCCTGTTCGGCAAATAGCGCAATGTGCCGACACGTCAATCGTTTCCATCGCGAAGCGTCTTGATACTCTTGTTTCACGGCCCGACTGGCGTCAACCAGCAGGCTGACCGCTGCGGCTGGTAGATTCAGGTCCACGTGAAAACTGGCAATTACTGCGGGATCGTCGCATTCTCTTGAGTCGGCTGTATTCATAATTGCTCGCAGGAAATGTTCGCGATCCGACGTGCTGGAAACGTGCGGCAAGCCAGGCAAAATTAACTACTAGATTAACGGTAACAGGACACCCAAACAAGCTTTCAGGTCCGTTCTTAATCCATCCTTCGCGAGGCCGGAGACCAACCGAGAATCCAACGAGCTCTCTTGGATCGGCTTCGACGGCGAGTTAAATAGTGGCATCGCTTTTTGAACCGACTGATAGACGCCCCAGCCCAGCGGTAGCGCCACAACAGTCCAGGCGATGACGAGCGTGATCGTTCTCATTGGTCTAACCTTGCGAAGATTTGCGGACGTGGTATTTCGAATCAACCGGTCGCACGAGTAGATTGGCAATGAGACCGACGAGCAGCAATCCGGCCATCAGGAACATGGTGGAGTTGTAGGCTTCCGCTTTCGGCACGCCCGCTTCAATTCTGGCGGTGGACATGTAGTTGACGAGGCTGGGGCCGATCAGCGCGGCAACGGACCAGGCGGTAATGAGTCGTCCGTGAATGGCGCCGACTTGGTACGTGCCAAACATGTCGCGCAGATAAGCCGGGATTGTGGCGAAGCCGCCGCCATACATCGTGATGATCGTCGCTGTAACGGCCACGAAAAGTGCTTTGTGTTGGATGTTTTGCGTCCATGGTACAAGGCAATACAGAATCGCACCGAGAAGAAAGTAAATCGAATAGACCGTCTTGCGACCGGTATAGTCGGAGACGGATGACCAGACAAAGCGGCCGCCCATATTGAAGAGACTTAACAGTCCTGCAAAGCCGCCGCCGACCGCCGCGCTAACACCAAACATGTCGGAACACATTTTCGAGGCCTGTCCGAGAATGCCTATGCCGGCACTGACGTTCATACATAGGACCAACCAGAGGCACCAAAACTGGGGAGTCTTCCAAGCGACATCGACCGCCACATTGGCGTTGGTCATCATCGGTTGGACATGTTCGTCGGGCGCCCAGCCGTTCGGTTTCCAATCGTCGGCCGGTACACGAACGAGAAACGCCCCGAACAGCATGAAAATCGCATACAACAATGCCATGGCGATGAACGCCTCGGCAACTCCGCTGTTCGTGGTCGATTGGAAAAAGTCCATGAGTTTCACACCCAACGGCGCCCCAATCAGAGCACCGCCACCGAAGCCCATAATCGCCATGCCCGTGGCCATGCCGGGGCGATCGGGAAACCACTTGATCAGCGTGGATACCGGCGAGATGTATCCCAGCCCGAGGCCGATCCCGCCCGTGATGCCGTAACCGATGTATAGCAGCCAGAGCGATTGAAGTTTCACCGCGATCGCGGAGATGAGCAGGCCGCCACAGAAGCAAGCGCAACTGGTCACCATGGTCTTGCGCGGCCCACTGCGCTCGACCCATTTCCCAAACACCGCGGCTGAGATGCCCAGCATGAACAGCGCAATTGAATAGACCCAGCCCACTTGCGGAATCGTCCAACCCGCGCCGATCTGTGTCAACGGCACATTGAAAACGCTGAAACCATAAACTTCCCCAATGCACATGTGCACCGATATCGCGGCCGGGGGAACCAGCCAGCGGTTGAATCCGGGTTTGGCGATGGTGGCCTCACGCGAAAGAAATTTCATCAATTCAATCTTCCCAAGTTTGAGGATTACTCGTGACGATCGCCAGCATACCCCGCCGCACTTTCAATGTCGATTATCCTGAAATGCTTCACCCTGCTGGCGCGCTCCGGCAGCGACGACGCCGAATCATTGATCGCAAATCATCGGTGCCAAGCGGAAAGGTCGGTTGATTGAGTGTTACACGATCGCGAGTTGGGAACGATTCGGTAAATCCCGGATTTCTATTGGATCCGATTCTCCCAACCTGGGTTATTCAACCCTTCTTAGGATCCGGCCGCGTTCACGAGTCAGAACGATAAGCCCACGAATGTTTGGATTTGACATCGCCTCGAAGTATGACCGACGGACAGGGCTTGATATACTGACCACTCCACTCGGTCGTTGTCCATTATCGTTTTTGGGCACCGTAATCTAGAAATTGAAGCGACGCAAATGCCCGTATTTCGCAAGACCGCCGAAACATTTACGCACGGCGCCAGAACGTTGGCGCAGCATTACTTCGTCTCCCCGGAAGTTTTTGCGCAAGAACAACATCGCATTTTTGCCGCCCAATGGATGTGCGTCGGTCATCAGAGCGAAATCCCGAAGGCCGGCGATTTTTTCGTGCGGGAGGTGGTGGGCGAGAGTCTGATTCTCTTGCGCGATCAGGACGGTGAAGTGCGCGGCTACTACAATGTTTGTCGCCACCGCGGGACGCGATTATGCGAGGAGCAGACCGGCCAACTGCGCCAGACGATTCGCTGCCCCTATCACGCTTGGACGTACGGTCTGGATGGGAGACTGTTGGGCGCGCCCCACATGGAGAAAGTGGACGGCTTTGATCGATCCGACTATTCGCTGCACTCCGTCCCTTGGGCGTCATGGGAAGGTTTTCTCTTCGTGAACCTGTCGGAGAATCCCACGCCGCTGGAGACCGTGTTTGCGCCGTTGACCGGAAAATTCACCCATTGGAATCTGGCGAATCTGCGCTCCGCACGGCGGATTGAGTACGACGTACGAGCGAACTGGAAGTTGATCTTTGAGAATTATTCGGAGTGTTACCATTGTCCGCATGTGCATCCTGGACTTTCGAAACGGACGCCCTACGACAAGGCAGAGAATGACCTATACGAGGGCCCGTTCCTCGGCGGGTTCATGCCGATTAACGACGGTGGCAGTCTGACGATGAGCGGCAATGCCTGCGCGCTGCCTGTGGGTAACATCCAGGGCGAGGATCATCAGCGGGTCTTTTATTATTCCATTTTTCCCAATCTGCTGCTGAGCATGCATCCGGACTACGTCATGGTGCATCAGGTCTATCCGGTATCCGCCGAACGCGTGACCATCATCTGTGATTTTCTGTTTCATCCGGAGGCTTTCGGTCGCGCCGACTTTCATCCCGAAGATGCAGTGGAGTTTTGGGATATGACCAACCGCCAGGATTGGCATGTTTGCGAGTTAAGCCAGCAAGGCATCGCCTCGCGGGCGTATCTTCCAGGCCCGTATTCGCCGCGCGAGAGCATCCCGGCGGCGTGGGATCGAGAATATCTGCGCGCGCTGGGGGAACCTGATTTTTCAATTTGATTGTCTCACTCTGAATCGTCTCTTTGGACTCCTGTGAATTCGAACATCTCAAACGAATTGTTCCGCCGCAAATCCGTGGAACTTATGCTCAGCGAATCCGAACAGAACCGGATGGCGAGCGAGCACGGCGGTTCCTTGAAGCGGACGTTGCGCGTGCGGGACCTAACGGCGTTTGGGATTGGGGCGATCCTCGGTGCCGGGATCTTCGGCACCGTGGGACAGGCGGCTTCCGCGGGCGGCCCGGCTGTTTCCCTCCTGTTTGTTTTCATTGCGGTGGCCTGCGGCTTTACGGCCTGTTGCTATGCAGAATTCGCGTCGATGATTCCGACGTCGGGCAGCGCCTATACTTATGCTTACGCTTCGTTCGGCGAACTCATCGCCTGGATCATCGGCTGGGATCTCTTGCTGGAATATGCCATTGGCAATATCGCCATTGCCATTTCGTGGTCGGATTACTTCACAGGACTTTTATCCGGATTCGGAATTCATATTCCAGAGTACTTGACCATGGACTTCCTCACAGCGTGGCGAGGGCATCAGGCGGTGGAGGCGATCCTGGCCACAGGGCAATCATTGGCACAGATTTTGACCGATCATCCTGATCTGAAAGATGCGTATCAGGCGTGGATAAGCGCGCCGGTATTGGGCCCCATTCATTTTGTCGCCGACATGCCCGCCTTGCTCATCGTACTGCTGGTGACATCGTTGATTTATGTCGGAATCAAAGAAAGCCGGAACGCCAATAACGTCATGGTGATAGTCAAACTGGTGGTGATATTGGCTGTGATTGTGATCGGACTGTTCTACGTCAGTCCCCATAATTGGTCGCCGTTCATGCCCAACGGATTGACCGGCGTCCTGAGCGGCGTGGCCGCTGTGTTCTGGGCCTTCATCGGATTCGATGCCATTACCACCACTGCGGAAGAGTGCGAAGATCCGCAACGCGACATACCGAGAGCCATTTTTTATGCGCTGATTATCTGTTCGATTCTGTATGTACTGATTTCGTTTGTGCTCACGGGCATCGTCAGTTACACGGAACTCAACGTGGGCGATCCGCTGGCTTATATCTTCAAGGAACGATTGCCGTGGCTCAGCGGCGTCATTGCGTTCAGCGCTATTTTTGTAATCGGGAGTGTTTTCCTGGTGTTTCAACTCGGACAATCCCGCATCTGGATGTGCATGAGCCGCGACGGTTTGCTGCCTCCGATTTTTTCGCGCATTCATCCAAAATACCGAACACCGTCTTTCTCCACGATTGTCGCGGGATTAGTTGTGGCGATTCCGGCGCTGTTTCTGAATCTGAAAGAGGTCATCGACCTGAGCAGCATTGGGACTTTGTTCGCATTCGTCCTGGTCTGCGGCGGCGTGCTGGTTCTCGACAATTCTCAAAATCCGCCGGCGCGGCCAAAATTTAAAACGCCTTACATTAACGGAAGGTACGTCGTTCCCGTGCTGTGGCTGACGGTGATTTGGATCGTCTATCGCTATTTCCAAACGGAGGTCTGGGACAGTTTCCTCAACCTGGAACCGCGAACGAACGCAGAGGGGCGAGTCGAAGCCGGCTGGGATCTGTTCCAACACAAGATTCCGATGCTCCTGTTCATCCTCGTGGCAACAGCGATCACGGTGCTGTCATTCGTGAAGAAGCTTTCGTTGATTCCAGTGCTCGGCTTGCTGATGTCATTGTACCTGATGACTCAATTGGGAATCACGAATTGGACGCGATTCTTGATTTGGCTCGGGGCCGGGTTGATGATTTACTTCCTCTACGGCCGCAAGTACAGCAAACTGAATCGGGTCCTTTCACCCTGAAAGACACGCTCGACGTCCGCCACCTTCAACTGAGAAATACCCCGAATAGGGATCGAACCTATAACCTGCCGCTTAGAAGGCGGCTGCTCTATCCAATTGAGCTATCGGGGCGTATTAATTGCGACGTTAATTTGTGCTGACGAAATGACGCGACAAACCGAGGTGGCCCCAACGGATCCAAAGCGGCAGGGGTCACGTGTCAATGGAATTAATGGGCAAACGCACACAAACAAAAACCAAACATTTTTTTCATTCTAACTCACACCATTGAGAGTTTCGAGATGGTGGTCAAGTTCAGTGATCAAACCGAATTTCTCCCGAATTTGACTCGAAAGTTGTGTTATAATCCGCAGTTTATTTTCTGAAATTGTTTGGAGTCGCTCGATGATCGATTTGCGATACCCTGTTTGTCGGCTGTCCGTCAGTTGGATCTGGATGGCGAGCGTTTTTTTGCTGCTGACGATTCCATTTTCCAATGCACAGGCGCAAACTCCGCAGGAAATGGTGCTGTGGCCAACCGGGCTGCCTGCCGATGCCCTGCCATTACCCGACGCCAGAATTGCCGAATTGAAAGCCCGAACGTCGGATCAGGGACATCTGTATTTTGTGGATTCGCCATCGCTGACGGTTTATTTGCCGGCTCCCGAAAAATCTAACGGCTGTGGAATCGTGATCTGTCCCGGCGGTGGCTACAACATGTTGGCTTGGCAACATGAAGGAGTCGAGCTTGCCGATTGGTTTAACACGATCGGCGTGTCGGCGTTCGTGTTGAAATATCGGGTACCACGGCGCAATCCGGAAAAAATTCACTGGGAACCGCTGCAGGATGTGCAACGTGCAATCCGCCTGGTGCGACACCGGGCCGACGAATTCCAGCTCGATCCGCAGCGAATTGGGACATTGGGCTTTTCTGCCGGGGGACATTTGACAGTGATGTCGGGCGTACAGTTTGAGACAGTATCGTATCCCGCCCTCGATGACGCCGATCGTATTAGTTGCCGTCCGGATTTCATGTGTCCGATTTATGCGGCCTATTTGGCGGATGGCTATCGGGATGACGTGGCGGAACTGGGCTCGTTGGTCACGGTGACTGAAAAAACTCCGCCGACGTTTATGGCAGTGACTGGGGATGACTCATTTCGCGGCGCTCAGTCGGCGCTGCTGTTTGTCGAGCTGAAAAAACACCAGGTTCCAGCCGAGTTGCACGTGTATGCGATTGGAGGTCATGGCTACGGGATTCGCCCCTCTGAAAATCCTGTTGCCAATTGGCATCACCAGTTAGCAGCGTGGATGAAATCGTCAGGTCTGCTAACTCGCAAGCACTGAGCATCGCGATGAAAAAAAACCACCCGCACGATCCGCGTCAAACGATGCGTAGAGAGATTCGTGCGTTTCGAAAAACATTGTCGGACGAACAGCGGGCCGAGTCGTCGGCGAAGATCGTCCAACGGTTCGCACAGTTGACAGTCTTTCAAGCAGCGACCCGGATCGCGGGCTATTTAGCGTTTGATGGAGAAGCCGATCCGTTGGAACTAATGCGAATTGCCGTGAATCAGGGTCAAAGCGTTTACGTCCCCATAATGGTTAACAAAACGCAGCCTCTCTTGTTCGCTCCATGGTTGCCCGGCATCCCGATGAAAACCAACGCTTGCGGAATTGCGGAACCGGATCTGCCGCGTTCGGAATGGATTCCCGCAAATCATCTGGATTTCGTAATTCAGCCGTTGGTTGCGTTTGATGACCGAGGACATCGGCTAGGTGTTGGCGCGGGTTACTATGATCGAAGTTTTGCTTTTTTGAATCAACTGTCTGACGCCACGTCTCGTCCCACGAGATTAGTGGGGTTTGCCTTTGAGTTGCAACGAGTCGAATCGATTGCACGCCAACCCTGGGATGTTGTATTGGATGGCGTGGTGACGGAATGGAATGTGTACGGTCAAAGCGGCGGATAGGCGGCCCTCAGCCTGTCCAGTGTTAAATGTTGTCAGGTCAGGGTGCTGGGACAGGCCGGGGAGCTCATCCCGCGCTCGCAGGGGTCTCGCTCTTGATCCGCAAGAGCACGACGTTTGAAAACGATGTGGATCTAGTTTGATCTACTTTTTCAGCTTCACGAAAAAGTATTTGTGTTGCAGCCAATCGGGTTCAAGATCAACTCGCATGATCAAGTCATTCCGTTTTGCCGGTTCGCCGATCGGTTGACCGGGGGTCAGGAACCCGGACATCACTGGAGCAATTTTTGCGAAACGGGTTGACATCCCTTCGGGCTTGAAAGCCAATACCGTTCCGCCCAAAGTTTCATACTCCCGGTTCATCGCTGACTTGATTGCCGTAGACGCGGCGACTGTCAAGGGAGGATTTTCGGACGTGGCGAACAAATCGTGAACCAAGGCGTCGACTTGACTTTGTTGGAGCAAATCTCCTTTCACGCTGGCCCAGGATCGACCCTCCAAGCCTGAATAGGCGGCTGTGGCGTTTACACCAAATACATGCGAGGCCGAAACGGTTTGTCCGACTTTGGTTTTGATCGGAGGCAAAACCGCCGGCAATCCCGATTTCAATTCGGGGGTGCAGTCTTGAGTACCAATCAGGTCGGCGGATTTCGGGTAGGTCGCTTGTTGATTGACCGCCGCAGTATGAGCATACCGATTGCGCCAAACCAACAAATCCGCCGTCGCCTTTCGATAGTTGTCGACTCGAGCCGCAAACGCCGGATCTTTTCTTGCCAGCCCGTCCAACGCCGATTCGCAGGCGGCAATAAATTTGGGATCGCCGATCTTGTTCGCGCGTTCGCCGAGGTGTTGGACATATTGTTGATAGACTCCCGGCAGATCGCCCGCGCCAATCTGAATCGTGTTGGCGGCGATGATCTTAGTCAACGCCGCAGTCATACCCGCCTGTAATTCCAAATCAACGGCAGCCCAGTTTGCCGGAACGGAGTTCAAGCCCATCAGGATTTGCAATGATGGTTCGAGTTGCCCATCGACTGCTGATGCCCAACCCAGGGAGTTCACAACCTTCTGATGTTCCGCCTGCCAAAGGTCCAAATACTTGGAAAACGCTGCGGGGCCATCCACGGTTTGTCCATCAATCGTTGTTTTTCCAGTCGACTGAATTTCACCGGCCGCGGCCACTGCGGAATCGATCAAGGCACTGATTTTAATCTGTTGTTTCTTGATCAATTCCAGCGCCAGTTGTTTCGTTTTGGCCGCTCGAGCCTGAGCAATGGGGGACCGAATGTCTTTGGCAATCTGGGAAAATTGATTGGACACGAATTGGGCATCGCTCACGTTTAACCACAAAAAGAACAGGTCGATATCGGCGGCCAATTCGTTCAATTCAGTTTCTGCTTTTTCGAGTTGTTTTTGGCTGATCAATTTCCGCAGATTTTCGATCACCTTGGTTCGTTTGCTGTCGGATTTCTGTTTGTAGGATGTGGCTTGAGAGGCAATCTTTTGACCGGCGTCGGTCATTTTTGCCAGTTCGATAGCTTTCTCGATAGTTCGTTTTGCATCAACCGCTCGAAACATGTAATCGACACCGGCTGTTTCGCCCATTTGTAGCAGCACTTCGCCGTCCCGGATGATGTTCTGGATTGCGACGTGACCTTTTCCCAACAACTTCGCCTCGATCGACTCGGGATCATTTGCCTTGATCGATTGTTCAATCTTTAATAGCAGCGGACTAACCTCGTCCCAGTTCTTTTTGCACCGACCGGCCCGCTCGACGGCCTCCGGCCAAATACCGGTGACTTCAAGTGATTCCGCAGTCGTCTGACCCGGCAGGCAATCCACTGCTACAAAACAAGCCGCCATACTGAAAAACAGGACACTAAATTTCTGGTTGATATTCATCTCGGAGTCCAGTGAAAAACGACAGACTTTGATTGGTATCCAAACAGTTCAAAATTCGACCGATTCAAAAGTTCCATCGGTAACGATTTGCGATTCATTGACCGAGTCGATCAGTTTGCCTTGTGCGAATTTAGCGACAAATCGCTTGTCAACCTGTTGAATCGTAATCATGATCGGGTCACTGTTGACATTTGACCAAACGGTTCCCTTATCGGTCTGTTGGGCAAACACCCGGACGGGAATCGACTTGCCACTGAGACCCGCCAAAGACTGTCCGTCGGTTTCGCCTTGCACCAGGAACGCTGGAAATTTTTCCGGGCCGCCGTCCGGAGAACTTTTGATTTGCAACAGAGCGGGCCGGCCATCACCGGCAGGAATCAAGCGAATATAACTCGACGCAAATGCCGTCGCGGTATCGAGTTTCATATTGGCAGAACCCGTGAAATCGGTTGCGCCCGCTAAATCACCCACGCTCTGCGCCGCCTGTTTCGTTTTGGCCAAAGCGTCATTGGCCGAGGATTTCAGATCGCCGGCGGATTGTTTGACGTCAGCAACCATTTTGTTCACTTCCTCTTTACTACATCCGCCAACTAACACTACCGACACTAACAGGATCCAAACTCGTTTGCCGATTTGCTGAGTCTTCATCGAAATCATCTTTCTATTCAACAACTTTCACACCCGTTATTTCCAACGCCAAAAGGATCGCCGTTGCCGACGATTCACATACACTGGTTCGCCCGCCACAAACCGCCGCAAGTCCTCGATCAAAGCCTCAAACTCTTGCAATATTCACCGGTCGATAACCGGAGTTCCTGTCTAGCAATCGCCGGAACATGTTCGGCGTCAGCCGCCGCCAGTCGCGGCCAGTCGCTGAACCCAATTTTCCAAACCCAAGTCCAACAACCGGCACGAAAAATCCGTATCAATTACTATATCTGGCGGCGAAAATTGAAATAGTGGCCAGCCGGTTGTTGTTTCGAATTGACGCAACCAAGTCCTGGCGCGCCGGCGCAAATCAGGACCAAACGAATCCCAAATCGTCGCGAGTGCCTGTAAATCGCCCGTACGCAAACATTCCCCGAACCGGTGGGCTGGGGAATCGTGCAAGCAATTTGAATCCGTTGAGGTCATATGAATTAATTCAAACGATGATGGTCCGCAACCTAGTTAGCGATAATGGCTGGCCGTTCCGAACGAAAAACCGAAAATTTAGTCGCAGAAAATTCCGTTTGGCCGCGCTAGGTTTCGGATTAGCCGGAACGCGCTGGCGTCCGGTTGCTTGGGGAAAAACCGGGGACTGGCGCCCGGCGGCTGATTTCGCTCCAACGAGATTCGGACAACCCTCCGCTCATTCTAACCCAACGGAAATCAAATTGCCTGTCGCCCCGACATTCATTTCGCTGCTGCTCGCCGCTCGGCGCCTGCCCGTCAGGATTTCGATCCGATCGGGTCAATCCGAGTTCGCATTTCAAAAAGCTCCGAAAATCGTAAAATAGGCCCACTTCCAGCTAACCTTCCTTCTTGTTCGTATCCCGGATTTACCCGGTCAAAGGTGAGTGAACCATGTCGAAACGCCAAGCCCAAAAAAGAGTGCTGAAATTCCAGGACCTCGATGATCTGCGGCGAGAAATTCAGTCGCTCCATTCAGCGGGCTATGTCGGTCACGGAAATTGGAATCTCTCACAGATCCTCGGACATTTGAACGACTGGACGCGATTTCCAATGGATGGTTTTCCGATTCCACCGCTACCGTTTCGAATGATGTTTTGGGTATTGAGTAAGACGATTGGACCCGGCATGAGACGAAAAATATTGAAACAAGGTTTTTCCAACGGGATGCCTACCGCGCCGCAAACCGTACCGCACGCCGATGCCCTATCCGAAACAGCCGCGATCGAACAGTTTGAGCAGACGATCGAACGTTTAAGGAATTTTCAAGGAACAATGTATCCATCACCGCTATTCGGCGCGATGGATCGAGAGCTGGCCATCACGGTCAGTCTGTTGCATGCTGAACACCATTTGGGATTTCTGGAACCGCGGCGTTAATCAGCAGTGTGTGATAATCGAGCGGCTAGCTCGACGGCCGAAATCAAACTCGCCGCCTCGGCTTGGCCGGTCCAGGCAATATCGAGTGCGGTTCCGTGGTCGACACTCGTCCGAATGATCGGCAAGCCCAATGTAATGTTTACGCCAGTGTCGAAATTGAATGCTTTGAACGGAATCAAACCCTGATCGTGATACATGCAAATGTAACCGTCGGTCTGTGCCCGCCGCCCCGGTAGGAAAGCTGTATCGGGGGGCAGGGGATCACTAATCATGATTCCTTGAGCCCGCGCCAGTTTGACCGCTGGCGCGATGATAGTTTCTTCTTCCCGGTTGCCGAACAATCCTCCCTCGCCCGCGTGAGGATTGATCCCGAGCATCACCAGATTGGGCTGTCGACCATAAATTCGGAACAATGCCGACTGCGTGAGTTCGGTGACTTTCAAAATCAAATCCGTGGTCAACAGGGAAATGACGTCCCCGTATCCCACGTGGGTCGTTACCAGGCTGCAACTAAACGCTGGAGACGTCATCATCATGCAATAACGATCAGTGCCGGCCCGTTCCGCAAACAATTCCGTGTGACCAGGAAATCGAATTCCGGCCGACTGCCAGGCTTCCTTGTGAATCGGTCCCGTCGCGACTGCTGCGACGCGCCCCGCCATCGTTGCATCGATCGCCGCATTGATGTAGCGAAATGAAGCCGCACCGGTATGTCGATTGACTTTTCCGGGTTGCAATTGCTCCGCCATCAATAAATTAAAATCGACAATCGTCGGCTCGGTTACGAAACTCGACCGAGCAAACTCCGATTCGCCCAGAATGTTGTTGGGCAAGGTCAACCCACATTGTTTGGCCACACCAGCCAGGGCCAACAAGTCGCCAAACACAATCGGTACGCAAACTTTAGCAATCTCACGATTGGCCAACAAACGCAAACAGAGTTCCGGGCCGACGCCAGCCGGGTCGCCCATCGTGACTGCGATTTTAGGTAACGATTGATTCAAGAGTTTTTCCGGTCCAAGGTCGGCGTGCGATCTATTCGTCGTCGGTGTTTGTTTTCTGATACAAGGGCAACATCCGATGTCGGACTTCCAACGATAACAAATTCATCGTCGTAACATAAAGTCGACCGCCAAACGCACCCCAACGATCGGGAATTGGATTGTAGGGATGCCAACTGCCGGCAAGATCACCTGTCTTGGATTGAGACCGGATCAACAGCGGACGCAACTGTTGATCCCATTTTTCCCACAACGGTCCATCGATATGCTTCAACACCTGTGTGGCATAGTACCAGTAATACGTGTCACGCTGTTGCGGAGAAGCATCACTCGGCAAGTGATTCAGCACCAGAAAAGTTGCCCCATCGAGCAGGGCGGGATCATCGCGATCCAACCCGCTGTAGATTCGCATCAGCAAACCGACCGAGGTCATCGAAGGAGTTGGTTGTCGACCTTGCAATCGGGAAATTCCGTCCGAATCCACCGCATAGGGATTGTAGCGATACTGCGACGGTTCGTTGGGATCGGCCGCCACATCGAGCCATTGATCGATTCCCGCGAAAACTTTTTCATCGACCTCCAGTCCCGCCAACCTGCCACTCTGTAACGCCATCATCATCCAACCCGTGACCGATGTATCCGTGGACTGCAAATTGGGGTCGTCGAAATACCGCCAGCCACCCTTGCGTGGATTCTGAGTGGCGACAATATAATCGACGGCCTTTTGAGCAGCGGATTTGATCTGAATATCCTGGGTCATGCCATACGCTTCGGTCAGCGCCAAGGCCGCGATTCCATGGGAATATAATCGACACGCCTCGTCGGATTTTTTGTCCGAGCGCAAATACAGACTGCCGTTTTCCTGTTGATTTTCGACCAACCACTGCACGCCTTGGTTTACCACTGGCGCATATTTATATTCTCTGTGGTTGTAGCCCGCGCCCTGAAAGGCCAATACTGCCAGCGCCGTCGCGGCCGTGTCGCTGTTCAGTTGACTGGCATGTTGCGGATGATCGGGATCAAAAGCGGACAGGGACCAACTTCCATCGGGCGTTTGATAGCGGGCCAAAAATTCCAAACCGAGCTGAATCGCAGCTTCCGTGGTTGGTTCGGCAGCACTGGACATCGCGGCCGGGGCTCGTTGGCTAAACGCTTCTTGAGCCAGCACCGCATCCGGATTAATCGCCGGTGTACCCCCAAAATTCGGATTTCTAAATCGACTATCCAAATTCGGTTGAATCTGTTCGCTCTCACGAGAAGCGGGACGAAGCATGACTCCCAAAAAGTCATCGGGGCGATCGGCCAATCCGGCCGGGCCGTCGATTGCCACAACTTCCATCGCAGCACCCATTTCCTGCACAGCGGATGCCGACCGTTCGAGTTGGACTGCCGCCGCTTCAAACTCCACATTGGAACTCTCGCCGGTATCTGCTCGGGTCGTCGGCACGACACTCTCCGTTGGATTGGTCAAGCTGGGTTGGGGCGTTGAGCTGCGATTGTTGCTCGATCGAGCTGCCAGCCCTGGCGCTGTTTGATTGCCGGATGTGTTGCCAGTTTCGCCCGGCGGAGGATTGTTGGCAGCGCGACGAGGAGCGGTCGACTCCATCACGGGCATCGACGCAGCAGCTTGCGCCAGCAACGAAGTCGCGGACCGACCCAATCCAGCGCCGGGAATTGCCGCCGTGGCGGTTCGTTGTAAATTACTGGCCAGCGATTCACTCGGAGCATCGGCAGGACTCTCAGACTGAACCGAGCTCGCGCCCAAATCCGATTCGGATCCCCCCAAACCGGTCTCTCCTCGAATGATCGGCGCAACCGCAACGCGTGTTCGTTGGTTGCCGATTTTTTCCTCGTCTTCATCTTCGTCGTCGCCCGTCGTCGCCTGAAAACTCTCGCCCGTAGCGGCGGATCGTTGAGCGCGCTGGCGGGAGTCGGCCAGTTCCGCTGCCAGATCCGCTTGCCCGGCGTTGGCGGTTGGTCCGGCATCCATGGCGGCGTCGGGTTCGAAACTGACTGGCGAATCACCTCCGGTTCGCGCGACAGCCGTCGATTCCGAATTGGGTTCCAGCTCACTGGCAACCGGAGTGGATGATTGACTGCTGGGCGCCATGGCACTCAAGCCCGCTGCGGCGACCAACGTCGGTTGCTGACTCGAGGGGCTGCGCGATCGTTCGGTCGAGTCCGGATTAAGTTGAGCCACTTCGGGTTGGCCGCCACCGGATCGGCGCGTCGATTCCGTTGTGTCAGCCACAATTTTCGTCGGCCCCAAATCGACCGAGGCGCTACCTTTTTCGGCGGAAATCTCTCCCCGGTTTTCCGCTGTCGCCGAATCGATACGGGCCGCCGACGACTCCACGCTGCGATCTGTGGGCGTTGCGCTTCCAGAAATTTTTGCCATGGCCGAAGTCTCGGCCTTGAACGCGCTGGTAGGTTGGGGAGCCGAACCGGCAGCGCGACGAGTCGCTGAGTTTTGTGACGAAGCCAGCTGGCGAACTTCGGCCGGCGCATTTTCCGATTGACGACGGGCTGCCGAATCAGAAGGACGAGTCGCCGGACTGGTCAGACCACCGGTGGCAGTTTCCAGATTTACGGACCGTCCCGCGCCAGCAATTCCGGCAGTACTCCGTGAAATCGACAACGTTTTGGAATTCAGTTCGGTGGACGCCGAATTCGAATCGGGCTGGCGAGCCGGATTCTCGATGGCAACCGGGCTGGCGGTCAGTTGGGTATCAACCATGGATCGGCGGGACTCAGCGAGTTTGGACGTCTCACTGGAAATACTTGGCGCCGCTTGTGTTGATTGGCGTCGCTCGACGGAGCGCGCGATTTGCGGTCGCGAATTCGCTGCCGTCGGCGCCGCCTTGGCAGCTGTCGGGGAAACCGTGTCGACCGGTGTTTGGCGCCGGGTCACTTCCGCCGCGGCCGGAGAGGGCTGAGATGGGGTTGGTTTTTCGATGGCAGTATTTTGTATCGCCGCGATTTCAGGCGTCGGTTGCAGGCGCGGCATTTTGGAAGTCTCAGCAGAATTGCGCGCCGCGGAGGGTGATGATTGGGCTGGTGATTCGACACTGCGATCGGCCAGGACGGCGCGGCGCGGACTGGCATCAGCGAGCGCCGTCGTGGCATTTTTGGTTTCAGCGGCCGCCGGAGTACGGCTGGAGGTTGCGGAAGAATCAGCTTGGCGGGTCGTCGATTCAGCGGCCGCCGCTGGGCTGGGCGCTGGTGGAGTCGGAACCGATTGAGGCGACTCATTATCGCGAGTTTGGTTGGGCTGTTTGGTCGGCAGCTGGGCCACCTGCGGTTGCTGCGGTCGGAGTGTTTGTTGCTGCGTTTGACGGCGCAGTTGTGACAGCGATTGGTCTTGTCGTGGGACGGATTGGGCAGGTGTCTCGCGGCGGACCAATTGAGGTTGGACCACGGGCTTGGTTTCTGCAACCGGAATTGGCTGCGGCTTCACATCGGTGGTTGTTACTTGTTGCCGCACCGCCTCGACCTCGGGCTCCGGCGTGTCACGGCGGTTGGGTTCTTCCCAGACAAAGCTGTTGCGACGGTCACTGATCTCAATCGGACGTGGTTGGGGTCGGGCGACGGCGGGTTTTGATTCGCGAAACGGAATTTGGAAAATACTCACGACCGATGCAATCATCAAAATCAACAAATGGGTCGCGAGGCTGACAATGATCGCGAGTTGCAACGACCGGCGCAATTTGGAATCGTCGAGCAAATACAACCCATAAATCGCCAGCGCCGAAATGGCCGGCAACAACAGCAGGCTGCCCCACAGCCAGGGGCCACGTAGTAGTGTCAGAATCGCTCCGATCCCGATACCGCACAACACGGTCAATGCTACGATGACCGGCCAGAATTGCTGGTCAAAGGTGTCCTGCCGCGCCGGCTCGATTTTTTGAACGGTACGGTGTTTCAAGAGTTCACTCTCCGTCAATCGTGGCAGTGAATTCGTTGATGCCTGTTTTCTTGCAGAGTCCGATGGCGATCGCGACCGGTTCCCAATCGGACTTCCGATCTGCACGAATAACGACCGCTTGAGTCAACGGGTTGTTGGCCTGAGCGCGTCGCAAAATCTGTTCGAGCTGTTCCGGTTGCCGAAACTCGCCATCAATAAAATAACGGCCGTCTTTGTCAATGTTGACAATCAATTCATCGGGTTGCAAAGAGGCCGGCAGGGCTTCGGTGACGCTGGGTAGATTGAGATCGAGTTCGCGTTCTTCTTCCGAGAAACGGGACGACACCAGAAAGAAAATCAACAACAAAAAAACCACATCGATCAGCGGTGTGATGCTGAGTGAGCTCAGAGCGGCAGTGCGTTTTAGCTTGACAGACATGGTTGGAATCTAAGGAAGGAAGTTGGAAACCCAAAAAAAGAGCCGCCGGGATTACATTGGGAAACCGTTTTTAGTCGGCTCTGCGGGCGACAATTTCGGGCGGGCGTTTTTCCGTTCTGCCATTGGGAGCTTCGGGACGTCGAATTTCCTGTTCCAATTCGCCGCTGGTAAAACGGACTTGGCCTTCGTAGCGTTCGAATTGCGGCAACAGATTGCCGACCATCTCCTCGATTTCGTTTAACAGTTGCACGATTCGATTTTCAAAAAAATGGGATAACACGGCTGCGGGAATAGCAATCAACAATCCCGCGATGGTCGTTACCAAGGCGACATAAATCCCGTTGGCCAACGCCGCGCCGCGATTTTGACCGGCACCGATTTCGGCCAACTGGGTCGTATCATGAAACGCCTGAGTAATCCCCCACACAGTGCCCAACAACCCAATCAGTGGTGCTACGGCAGCGGCGAGACTGAGCCAGGACGTCAATTGACTTAGACGATTGGCTTCTCGTTGACTCGCCTCCGAAACGGCATGTTCAATTTCCGATAGAGGTCGCCCCACTTTGACCAGGACCGCGCGCAAAATATACGCCGCCGTCGATGGAAACTCCTGGCAGATCTGATAGGCGCGACGAGGATCGAGTCCGGCGGGTGACCGGCTCAAAATCCCCAGCTGTTCAATCAATTGGGGCGGAAAAATTTTGTCGCGGCGCAGCACCAGGAACCGTTCGATCGCGATGGTCAATACCAAAATCGACAACGCCAACAAGGGAACCATGAACCAGCCGCCAAGCAACATTAACTTAAAAAAGTTGATTCCGTCTGACGCCGCAGGAGTTGCCGCGGGCTCGGACGCGGGGGCCTCGACTTGTGCCAACAGAATGTTGCCGGACAATTCGAACCAAGACGAACCGCCGGGCTGTTGAGCTCCGCTGGGTGCCGACCCGATCAACATGATCAACAGAACGGACAATTTGATCAACAGCGGCGTTGATCGGAAATGCGACGGCATATTAGTTCCATGCATAGACGGGGTTTAGAGCTGGATTTTTTTCAATTTTTCCAGTTGATTTTTGGCTTCCCGAGCGAGACGATCCTCGGGATATTTGGTGATCAAGGTTTCAAATTGTTTGATCGCATCGGCAATCAACGCGGGCTTCTTGCCGGCCGGGGCGTCGGCGACCTGGACAAAACTACAGCGGGCCCCTTCGTACAGTGCATACGCCACCCAGGGCTTGGTTTCCGGCAACATCCCTTCACCACTGAACCGATAATTCACTTCTTTGAACTCACTGATCGCCGCAGCGAATTTTTTTTGCTTAAACAACTGATCGCCGATCATGCAGGTAGCCCGCGCGCCGGTTGTGCCGTCGCTCTGCTCTTTGGCCCGGTTCCAAGCCGCCAGCGCTTCGACCGAGTTGCCCAAACCTTCATTGGCGGTGCCGACTTCCAACCACGCATCCGCTTGAAACGATTTATCAGCTTGGGCCGTGGTCAACGGCATGATCAATTTCAGGGCTTCGGCGTATTCTTTCATCTGATTGGCTGCTTGCGCGCCATGCAACAGCGTCAGCGATTCAATTTTGGGATCAATATTCGCAGCCGCTTTAATCGCTGCTTCGATTGCCGGTTTGGCGACTCGATAGGCCACCAAAGCGGGCTCGTATTTTTTTTGCCGAAACTGGGATTCGGCGACCATGAATTTGCCATCCGCCGCCAACTCACCGGCCGGAAACAACTCAATCTGTTTGGCGAATTTAACGTGCGCGGTTTCGAATTGATCCTGTTTGTAATGCGCCCATCCGAGCTTGTACAAAGCTTTCTCTCGCACGGTCCCGGCATCTTCGGCCGCGACGCATTTCTCATAGGCTGCGATCGCCGTGGGAAATTGGTCCTGTTCATAGGCCGCTGTTCCGAGATGGAAATTGGCTTCGGCAGCCAGCGGACTGGTGGGGAATTTTTCGGCGATCGAGGTAAACTGAACCACCGCGGCGGCAGGTTGGTCAAACGACCGCAGTGCCCAGGCGAGTTCGTAGTGGTAACGATCCGCGCGCGGCGAATTGGCGTCGTCGGCGAGCAAGGATTCAAACGTTTTTACAGCCGCTGGCCAAAGTTTGGCTTCGACCTGCGCCAAACCCAGTTCATACATCGCATTGAATTTGGCTTGACCGGTTGGATTGCTGGCCAGAAACGCTGTCAGGTCGGCGATGGATTCCTGCATTTTGCCGGTTTTTCGCCGCGCCGCACCCCGCCCAATTTTGGCTTCGTCGGCCAAAGCATGTTGTGGAAAATCGGTCAGCAATTTTGTGAACAAGGCTTCGGACTCGACAAATTTTTCCAATTTCAGCTGGCTCCACGCCGCGTTGAGCAGCGCATTGGGGGTCAGGTCCGGATCCGGACTTAGCGCAATCACTCGTTGAAAATTCTCCAGTGCAACATCAAATTGTTCGGCCTGGTAGGCGTGTTCCCCTAAACTGAAATAGGCCTTCCCCAATAAGGGCGAATCCTTAAATTGAGTCATCATTTGCTGCAGGGTCACTTTCGCTGCATCCGGTTGGTTGGCCTTGAACTGGGCGCGCGCCAGAGTCAATAATGTTTCGTCGGCGGAACGCCATTGCTCCGGGGCGGCCATGGATTTTTTGAGGCTTTCAATCGCCGGCTCGAATTGGCCGAGATTGAACTGACTGGCACCGATCCAATGAGCAGCTTCCGCCAGTTGTTTCGGCTCGGTAAAGGACGCGAGCGCCGGTTGCAATAAATCGATGGTCGCTGGATATTTTTCCAGCAGGAACTTGGCCACGGCAGATCTCAAGCGCCAGCGGTTACTTTTTTCGTGTGTGCCAAATTGGCCAATGAGTCGATCAAATTCGGTTTCAGCGGCCGCTGCATCATTATTCAATAGCAACGCATCCGCTTTGACTTCCAGTGTGTCGGCTAGAAAATCATTTCGGGGATAAGTGGTTTCGAATTGGGTCGCATATTTGATCGCGTTACCGAAATCGCCCTGTTCCAGCGAGGCGTAAGCCGCATTGTACAAGGCCGATGCAGCCACCGGATGGGTCGGATATTTGTCAACGATCTCCAGGAATAGAGCCGGAGACTGGGCGCTTTTTTCCTCCATCTGATAGGCGGCATCGGCGCGGTCAGCCATCAATAATGGCAATAGTGGATTCCCCTGCGAATTCTTGATCCATTGATCAGCGAGATCAAATGCGGACCGAAATTTGTTGTTTTTAAGATACAAATTGCTTAACGAAACAGCCCCTTCGATTGCGAACGGCGACTTCGTGGCAATTGCTTTTTCGAGACTGGCAATTGCCAAGTCGGTTTTTTTGGCTTGAAGGTGACTGCGACCGGCGTAGACCAACGCTTGAGTGAGAAACGGTGAATCGGCCCGGGCGGCGACAGCTTCATAAACTTGTGCAGCGCGATCGAATTGATTCAATTGCGTCAAGCAGTAAGCTTGTTGGTATTGCGCTTCGTCGGACAGGGCGAGGAACTCCGGCGATTTTCCGGTTTGATCCTGATTGACCAACGCCCCGAGCAGACTCTCGGCAGATTGGTAGTTTTTGGCTGCGGCCTCAGCGTCGCCAGAATTTGTGGCGGCGACGGCCAGCGCAATTTGGGTTTTCGCCGTCCTGAAATTGACTTCGTCCAGCAACGGATGGCCGCCGGCTTCCGCCGCCGCGACTTGGAATTTTTCGTAATATCCCATCGCAACCGAGAATTTACCCAACCGTTCGTTTACATTTCCAATGGCAAAGAGACCATCAAACTTGAAATTCTGTTTGGGATATCCAATCATGTTAGCGTAGGATTTCTCGGCATCCTCCAGTTGATCCAGTTCTTCGAAGGCGTTGCCTTGAAAATAACACGCTTGATCGGCATCGACAAAATCGGGAAATTTTTTCAATAGGTCAGCCAACGTTTTGGCAGCCGTGGCCAACAGAATATTGGCCTCTTTTTTTGACTCGGCATCGGTTTGGCCGTTGAGGGCCTGTCCGGCCCGCAGTTGTGAAAAACCGAGAAACAAATAGGCTTTGGGTTGCAGCTCAACATCTTCATCCGTTAATTTCGAAACGGCGGCGGTGAGCTGTTTCGCGGCAGAGTTGAAATCCTTAATCTGGACATAACACACTCCAGCGTTGTAGTGGGCTTTGCCAGCGAGTTTCGAGGTTGGGTAACTGGTTAGCAGTTTCTCCCAGCGCTCGGCGGCATCCGAATAATCGTTGTTGTTCTGGGCCGTGAGGGCGATTTGCGCGATGTTTTGTGCGGCTTTTTCATCCGGTTTTTGCAGATCGATGACTTGGATGGCGCCGGATTCAGCGGAAATTGCCGTGAGAATGAGTGCCAAACAGGCGCACTTTTGCAACGCAATCAACGCCGTGCTAATTCGAGCCAAAACCATCGAACGGCCGGCGAGCTTGCAATCTCCAAGTTTGCTCAAACGAATTTCGGGGAAGCGGAAAGAATCCGTCATCTCAATTCCTATCATCTATTTAGTTAGTAGTCAGGACTATCAGTTGAATTTACGCCGTCCACACCATCGGAAGATCCTCCGGGAAACCGGCCCGATTGCCCCAACCGTGGATTGCAAGATTGTACCTGTTCTCAGGACTGACAAACGATAACCATGAGAAATGTTCGAAGGAATTCAGTTTATACAGCCCCAATTCTGTAGGGAAGTATGTTTTTTTGACTATCGCGACGGCCCTTCGTCCCGCCTGAGACAGTCGCCGGTCAGATCGGTGTACCCCGAACAAAACCCCAAAAATAGATCCGAAAAAGCAAAAATTGTGGTCGGAGGCCGCCAAAAAACCGTATACAATCAGTCGGGAGGCGGTAAAATGGTACTGCTTATCAAAAGTCGTTTGGTCGATAGAAATTACAGCGATTCCCTTCCTCTCTAAAATCGCTGGAGTTCAATCGTTGGAGTTGAGAGTGTGCGTCAGCGAACATTGAATTGGTTCGTCGATAAACGGTTTCAATCGATCGACCAATCGAAATTCCCACCTGGCCTGCCCGAGGAGCAATTGTCATGAAATTTCCGCCAACCCATAACCTGGTTCTCGATTCAACCGTCAGGCTTCGCCCGAATTTGCCGCACCGTGGCTCGATGCAGTCGAACGCCAGGAGCGGTTTGACTTTGATCGAGATTATGATCGCGTTGACGATGACGCTGATTGTTCTGGGGGCCATGATGACCGCCTTCCAATTTGCCAGCCAAAAAATGCAAGCTGGACGCGCCGTGATGGAATTAGCCAACCGTGCGCGATCAGCCGAATCGCTACTTCGCGCGGACTTGGCCGGCCTGACGGTTGAACCGCGACCCTACGCACAGACCGCTTCGCCACCGGGATATTTCGAGTACATCGAAGGGCCTTCTCGCGACAAATGGTACGATGGGATCCCCATTATCCCGCCGATTATCCCGCCGGACGAAGTCAGTTATCTGGGTGATATCGACGACGTGCTGGCGATGACCGTCCGCTCCAGTGGACGGATGTTTCGCGGACGGTGGAATGGTGGCATCATTGAGTCACCGCAAGCCGAAGTTATTTGGTTTACAACCTGGAATGACCTCGATGCAAAGCCAGACAAAATACAATTTGAAGAATCCGTCAGCGTGCGTCGGCGCGTATTATTGATTGCACCACCTGGATTAACAGGATTGCCCATAAATATCGATATGAATGCTGTAAACGCATTCTTTCAAAACAATGATGTTTCCGCTCGAGTTGTACCCAACGGCACAAACTTTGATATCGTTGCCAATGATTTAAACGATCTGGCTTTGCGCAAGAATCGTTTTTGCCACCATCTACCAGACGACCCTCTCGACCCCAGATATTTGCTCCCAAATGTGCTTCTTGTTGATTATTTGGTAAACCGACTTAGTCGATCCGGTGACGATATTGTGTTGACCGACGTCGCCGGGTTTGATCTGCGGGTCTACTCGCCGAATATTAACGTAAACACTTCGGCTAATACCGGCGTCGATATCATTGCCGAGCCAGGCGATCCAGGTTACGTCAATTTTGGGACTTCAGCGGGTAGCCCGAATGGCGCGTTTGTAGATCTTGCAAGCGATCCGACCGATCCAAATGGCTGGTTTGCTGGGAATGCTTCGATGAAATCGCAATGTAGCTATACGGACCCAATGAACCCATTGAACCCATTGAGTTTACTTACGACAAACGTTTACGATACTTGGACTCCGTTTTATGAAAGCGATGGTATCGATCAAGACGGCGTGTTTTCATTCGACCAGGGAACCAATGGCTTGGACGACGACAACAGCAACGGCGTCGACGATACAGCGGAACGAGAAACGTTGCCGCCGTATGCCCATCCGATCCGCGGGTTGCAGGTTTCTATTCGGTTGATCGAAAAAGGAACGAAACAAGTTCACCAGACCACGATCGTGCATAGTTTTGTGCCGGAATAATTCAGCCCGTCGACGGATGACTCGATAGCTTCGATGACGCCGCAGGGACATTCAATTCGTTTGCACGGCCCGTGGGAATCCAGCTCGCTCAATCCTGCACCGGGATTATTAGTTGACAAGGTTCCAACATCGCTCGTTAATTTCGATCCGCGGGCTGCCGGTGAGAGCACCCCTCGCCCCGCCAAGGTTCAGATCCCGGAACAATGGCCGGTGTGGTGGGCAAGTACATCGTTTGAAGCCGTGCGATTGGTGCGACGATTTGGTTTGCCAACCGGATTGGAATCGGGTCAGGAAATCTGGTTGATTGTTGAAGCATCCCAGTTGGTAATTTCCATCAACTTGAATCAAACAAGCCTTGGCGAGTTAGCGGCCACCGAGACTCATTTTGAGTTTTCGATTCGCCCTCATCTGCTTTCGAGAAACTGCTTGCGTTTGGATATTCAGTCCGCCCACCAGGAATCTGGAAACCAACTGCTGGCAAGGTGTGGCTTGATTCAAGAAATCCGTTTGGAAATTCGATAACCGGGCTGAATTTTAGAGCGTAGGGTGTGTGCAGCAAGTCATCATTGGCTGGTGCGTTGCGTCGGCAATCGTTGGGCTTAGCGAGTGACATTGGCGTGAGGGTTTCCTGACTTGCGTAACACACCACTTGTACAAATGCCGACTTCACGCACCCTACGCTACCGGCAAGGTGTGGCTTGATTCAAGAAATCCGTCTGGAAATTCGATAACCGGAGCTGCATTTCAGAGCGTAGGGTGTGTGCAGCAAGTCTTCATTGGCTGGTGCATTGCGTCGGCAATCGTTGGGCTTAGCGAGTGACATTGGCGTGAGGGTTTCCTGACTTGCGTAACACACCTCTAGCACCAATGCCGACTTCACGCACCCTACGCTACCGGCAACGGGTGGCTTGATTCAAGAAATGTGGCCCAAACTTTGAGCCTGGCAAACTGTTCCACTTGGGAAATTTCTATGCGTTGTTTCGATTAAATTCTGGGGTTTTCCGTCCAGAAGACCGATTTTTCCGAATCGATTCCACGACTGGTAGGGAAAATAGCGATGAACGGGGTAGCGTCAATTGTCTTGTGCTCTGTGGGGACATTGAGTTCTCCCCAGCACGGTCACTTCTTCGATCCACCCCTTCCCTGGATGTGTTAAGCATGGAAACTAATCTCCGTCTCGAATATGCAATTTCGACTCTGGTTCGGTTTCGCAAATTATGGATCATTCCGGCAGTCGCCGGATTGGTGCTGTCGCTGTTGTACGTATTTTTTATTCGCAGTGAAACCTGGACCGCCCGACAAACGTTGATCGTTCGCGATGATATGCTCGGGCAGTCACTTAAGCCCGGACAATTCAGTTCGTTGGAGTCGATGAAGTCGGCTCAGGAAACAATCCTGGAAATCGCCCGTCGGCCGGAGGTCATTCGCAGCGTCTTGACCACCTTGGGACCGAAGTCCAAAGGCCTGTTTTTCGACGCCAGCCAATATCCGGATGCCGCGACGATCGAAGATGTGCAGGGCCTGATCAGTCTGAGTGCGCCCAATGGCGCTGAATTCGGCAAAACCGAAGTCATGACCCTCAATGCGAAGTCTTCGTCGCCGGAACGATCTCTGCAGTTCATCGAATTGCTGTTGGCGGAGATGGAAAAAAATATTAATGAAGTTCGCATGTCGCGATTGCAGAGCATGGAATCGGAATTGCTGCTGGCGCGAAACGGGGCCCGTTCCGCGTTGGAACTGTCGATGGAAAAATTACGCGGCATGGAAGATACGCTCGGCGCCGATATCGGCACGATGAATGGACTCAACAGCACACAGCCCGGTGATACGTTTGCCAAATCAGAAATTTCTCAAATTCTGATTGAACAGCGCGCCGCCCAAGTGCAACTTGATTCGGCCATTTCGGCTCAACAACTGCTGAACGAAGCAAAATTAAACCCCGAACGCGTCGTCACTACTTCGACCGATTTTCTGAAAGCGGAACCCAAACTGCAAGCGTTGTCGAAATCGCTCGTCGACGCACAAAAAGCTTACGCCGATAACACCGGCCGCTTCGAAGACTTGCATCCGGCCGTGCAAAGCAGCCGGCAAACTGTGCGCGTGATGCGGGAGCAGATCTTTCAAGAACTCGAGTCTTTGTCGTTGTCCCTCAACTCGCAGATCACGGAGCTCCAACAGCGCATCGCACGACTCGATGGACTTGCTGATCAACATCGAGCACGACTGGTCGAATTGGGGTCCAAACGGGTTGATCATCTCGCTGTTAATGGCGAAGTCACCAAAAAATCCGAAGTCTTCAATCAGTTCGAATCACGGTTGAGTGAGGTCCAGTCACTTCGCGCATCGACCGGCAACGTGGCGTGGCTGACACGAATCGGCGCACCTCAACTGGCGACCCGACCGGACGGTATGGGGAAAAAATCGCTGGTGCTGGTCGGCGGATTTTGTGGCTTGATGATGGGCTTGGGCTTGATCATGTTGGTCGCTCCTCCGCTGGGTTCCCTTCCTCTGGCGATTGATGGCGCTGAACCGACCGCCTCGGTCATTCAATCGGTAACGACGGCGACCTCGTCCACCATCAACCAAGGTGTTGAGCTGGCCAAATCCATGGCTCGAAAATTCAAACGCCCTCACCCAGATCCACGACCAAGCGAGCCCGTTTTGATCCCGGATGTTTCCAACATCCAATCGCTGTCGTCTTCAGAACATCGGTCGGCGAGCGCTCGCGGAACCAAATTGAAACCAACGACGACGTCGCCGGTTGTCCCATTGGAATCCAGCTGGCAAAAAAACCCGCAACGATTCGAGAAATTTCTACCAGGCAAAGAGAATGCTGCTCAACCCGAACATGAGTCCCAAGTGTCGACCGCACATGCTGCGGAGTCGTTTCCCGTTAAGTCCCCAACGGCCGCTGAAATTGCACCGGTCGAAATGATCTCACAGCCCATTGCCCACAATCTGTTGGACCAATTGCGGGCCAATCGAGCGCAACAAACCGCGCCCAAAATCGGCGGCAACATGACTTCACAAGTGTCGACTGGCGATACACCCGTTCGCTCCGCGCCCCAACGACCCTTCGACGTAGCGAAATCGGCCGAGCGATTTGGCAATCCGGCAACCGGTTCGGAATTGGTTTCCAGTTACCAAAGCACGAATTCATCGCCGATAGACGATCCCTTTGCTGCCGCACGAAAGTCGTTCGAAATTGAACAGCATGTCCCTCAGGCGCCACCTTTGGCCGCCGACCACGCGTTAGAGGTCGCCGCAATTACGAAAGCATTGGGCGAGTCCTTGGGTAATACGTTCCTGAAGAATTGGACCGGATCAACAGCGGCAACCCCTCCCACGCCGGTGGCTGAACGAGTCGCCGAAATCATGCCAATTCCAACAACTCCCAAGCGAACGCTCACTCCCATTCAAGTTCGTTCGACCACTCCATCAACGCCGATACCGGATCAAATCAAGAACCTGGCGGAATCGATCGCCAGTTTCGCGCAACCGGCTAAGCGGACATAGACCGGGCGGCCATAGACCGGGCGGACATAGACCGGCTGAAGTCAAGACGTGCCCGAGGATGAGGTTGAACGGGCCCCGCCTCGAGCCGCAAGGCGGCGAGCCGCCCGAAAGTTAGTCGCCTTAATAGGCGTTTTGTTTGGAGAAAACGACGCTAAAAGTCCGCCAGATGATTTTCAAATCCAGCCAGATGGTCCATTCGCGAATGTACTGGTGGTCGAACAGAATTCGCGATTCCATTTTGTCCAGGGTTTCCGTTTCGCCACGGCAACCACTGACTTGAGCCAAGCCCGTAATGCCTGGTTTGACTTTGTGCCGTAACATGTAACCTTGAATTTGACTGCGATAGTACTCGTTATGCGCGTTGGCATGCGGGCGGGGACCGACGAGTGACATCTGGCCCAGCAGGACATTAAGAATTTGAGGTAATTCGTCCAGCGACGAACGGCGCAGGAATCCACCGATGAGGGTTAGACGTTTGTCGTTTTTGGTGGCTTGACGAATCGTGCCGCCATTTTCGCACACCGTCATACTGCGGAATTTCCACACGCGAATTTCTTTGCCGTCCAGTCCATATCGCAGCTGGCGAAATAGCACAGGACCACGAGATGTCAACTTCACGGCGGCCGCGATCAGCAACATGGGAACTGACGCCAATAGCAACGCCGCCGAAGCCAAGGCAATATCAAATCCACGTTTTAACATTCCGTCGACACCGTAAAACGGATTTTCAAAAACACTGACGATCGGAATTCCTTGCACGTCGCTCCAGCGCGAGTGCAACATTTGGAAGACAAACAGATCGGGTACGATGTACACCGAAGCAGTCGAATCGGAAAGCTCTTGAATCAATCGGCGGACCCGTTCTTCGGCCCGCATCGGCAGGGCGATGAAAATGACTTCGACATTTCCCGCTTTGGCAGCCGACACCAAATCGGAAATCACGCCCAGTTTTTGAGCCAAGTCCTCGGGCAGTTTCACGGTTCGATCATGAGGTCGATCATCGTAATAACCGAGAAACTTCAGGCCCAAATCCGGAGTCGCATCGATATTCCGCACCAATTGAATCCCTAAACTGGTGATTCCGACGACGGCGAAGTTGCGGGTGTTGATGCCGCGGTCCGTTTGCCACCGCCGACTCCAGCGCAAGACCATCCGAAACGATTGCGAGAAAACCATTCCGACAAAATACCAGACCAACAAACTGGTGCCGGAAATCTCGGTCGAGTACAGACTGAAATACCCCAAGGCGGCCAAGGTCAAGAAGGTAATCGACCAGGCGATCATCGTGCAGGTGGCTTCCTTTTCAAAAGCCACACCCTGCCAACGTCGATACAGCCCAATGAATTCGGCCACGATGTTGAACAGTCCCATCGAAATCAAACCGACGACGATCGTCGATTTACTATTGGCCGCCGGAATCCACGTGATCAAGAGATACAAGCCCATTACCAGGGCGAGTGCATCGGACAGTTTCAACAATAGCCGCGGCCAGTTTTCCTGGGATTTGATTTGCGGAGCTGAAGGATGAGACATGATTTTGATGACATTTCAAGAAACGATTGGAATTCACCAAATTGTAGGTCGCGGCAAAGTACGGGACTTTCCCGGACAGTTTTTGGAAACGGGAAGTGACTGGTCAGGTCCGGGTTCTGACGGTCGGCGCGATTGAAACGAATCGATCGACCACCAGCAAACGAATCGCCGGTCATGAATCGGTTAAACTGGGGGCTGCCGAAACTGGTTCGAACGAATTCCCAGGCGACCCGCGTTACCGGCCAATCAGGCAGCTCGGTTTTCCAGCCGTTTGATAAAGTTCAAAATTTCGGCAACTGCTTGAAAAATCTCAAACGGTATCTGTTGGCCAATTTTGACTTTGGCATACAGAAAACGAGCGACAGGTTTTCGTTCGACGATTGCGACCCCATGTTCTTGCGCAATTTTGATGATTTGCTGCGCCAAAAAATCAGCCCCTTTGGCCACGACAATCGGGGCGGCTGACACGCTCGGGTCATACCGGAGTGCGACAGCATAGTGCGTCGGATTAGTGATCACGACGGTGGCCCGGGGCACATCTTTCATCATCCGTTTTTTGCTCATTTCATTGGCCACACGTCGAATGCGGGCCTTGATTTGCGGATCGCCATCATTCTCTTTGTGTTCGTCGCGCACCTCCTGCAAGGTCATCCGCAAATCCTGTTGTTGTTTCCACCATTGAAACGCATAATCGACGATCCCGACCACAACCATCAAACCGGCCGACAAAAATCCGATCGCCAAGATCAACTCCGCACCGACATCGATCGCGTGGTCCAACGTCGAATGCCCGGTGGCGGCGATTTCGCCCAGTTTTTTTCTCGTTAAGAAATAGACCGCGAGCACGATCGAAGCGGCTTTGGCTACCGCGACGCCCCCTCGATTCAGCGCGCGGGTCGAAAACATTTGTTTAACTCCGTTGACCGGTTGCAGCCGGTTCCAATTGAGTGCCAACGGTTTCATGGTCAGATTGAATCGTGTTTGCAGGAAGGCCGCCAACAGGACTACCATCGTGACGGGTAGCACCAGCGCGAGGCAAAGCGTTCCGGCCTGCATAAAATCGCGACGAATAGCGATCAGCAAGGACTCTGGATGTTGGATCATGGGCTCCACGTACGTGATTCGCTCGCGAATGATTGATCGCAAGGAATCGAAAAACCACTTTCCCATAACTAAGAAAAAAAATGTTCCCGCCAACAACACAAGTCCACTGAGCAACTCGGAACTAAACGCGATCTGCCCTTCCTCGAGAGCTTTTTCCAGCTTTCGAGCGGTGGGTTCCTCTGTTTTTTGATCGGCTGTCTGGTCGTCGGACATGTCAGTGTTCAGTGTTCAGTTTTTCGTGTATGTGGGTTGGACTCGAATGGGGGTGAGCGGGGCGATTGTTTGATTAGAAATAGCCCATGAATTTTTCCAGTTCGGTTAGCAGCCGGTGAAAATAGATTTCGATCGATTTCAACAACACCGGCAAGAACATCACCAAACAAAAAATTCCCAGACCGACTCGTAGCGGCATTCCGACGGAAAATAAATTCATTGTCGGCGCGGCCTTGCTCAGGAAAAACAAACCCATCACCATCACAAAACTCAACACACCCATCGGCGCGAGTATCAACAGACCATATTCCGAAACGTGTTCGATCAGCCCGATCAAACCGGCGGTCGGCAATTCCAATAAATTGATTTTGTTCGCCAACTCGGTCATGGAAAGATGGAGAAACAGAATCAACAAATGATGGAGATTCAGGCCGAAGAACATCAGGATGGCCAGCGTCTCAAAAATCGAAGCCATGACGGTCGATTGTTCGTTACCGGATTGGGTCACCGGGTCCATCGAGATGCCAATTTCCTGGCCAATATAGGACCCCGCAATTCGCGCCGGAACCAACATAAATCCCAGCAACATCGACAATAGCAGACCGATACCGGCCTCTTGAAAAATCAAACCCAGCGCCAACAGCGTCGGCACACTCTCGCTGGTTACCGGCGGCGACGGAACCGCACCGTACCAGAAGACCGTCAACGCAGTTCCCAGACCGACTTTGACAATGATCGGAACCTGCCGGGGGCCGAACAGCGGAAAGAAACCAATGAACGCCGTGACTCGCGTCAGGATCAGGATAAACGCAAATAGCTGTTGTTCATACATCACAAAACCCAGGGGCAATCCTGATGACGGTTAAAGCCCGACTTCTGCCATGCGTTCAAACATTCGCATCGTGAAAGTATTCAGGGTGGATAGATACCACGGAGTTAGAAAAATAATAATGCCCACGACGGCGACAATCCGCGGAGCAAAGGTCAGGGTTTGTTCCTGGACGCTGGTGACGGTTTGTGCGATGCTGATAATCAATCCCACGACCAACGAAACGATGACGACCGGGGTCGACAACAGGAGCGCCGTCGCCATTAGTTCGCGTCCAATGACGATGGCATCGTTGGTGTCCATATTTTAAACTCCCCGATCAATAAACTGCTCTTGAGAATGCCCCACCATCCATTTGCCGAAAGGCAACGATTCAGGTGCCCAGAATCCGACGGGGGAACCCAATTCGGCCTGCGCCGCCGGCAATCAACCTGCCGGTACCGCCAACTTTCGTTCGCTACCGCAGGGCACCACTCGTTTCGCGTCTGGCTGTCCCACCATCTTTGTTTTCCGCTTCGACTTCCTCTTCAGGCATCGAGGCCTCGAGAATTTGTTGCGCGAATGCCGCATCGTCCAGAGCCGCCAAAATTTTCGACGCTTTGCGACCTTCCAAACTACCCAGTAATCGCGCCACGAACTTTAACTCGCCATTGTTGGCAAAATTTTTCAGGTACTTGGCGGCCTGTTCGTCTTCCAATCCTTCGAACCACGGTTTCGCCGTCTGCACACGCAAGCCGATAGCATCCAACTCCACCTCGTCCTCCGGCTTCGATTTCGTTTTCGTTTTTTGTTGATTTAGTTTGGCGATTTCCTGGGTTTGAGTCGTGAGCGTTTGATTCTCTTGTTTCAATTCCGCGACGGATCCTTGAGTCAATTGCAATTTTGCATCGATCGACTCGACGAGCGCCGTGAGTTCGGCCCGTTCAACCTTGAGATCTTCGAATAGCAACTGAATGTTTTGTTCGGCTTTGTCAGCGGCTTTTTCGCGGGCAATCAAATCGCGTTCTTTGCGACGAATGGATTCGCTTAATTCCAACACCGCTTCGACGGTTAACGGAACGTCCGGTCGCAGCGCGACGGGCAATTGCTCTTCTTTCTTGATGCCGTGTCCCATTGGCGGAACGCCAGCCTTGATCTCGGGAGCAGCATCATGAGCCGGATCATCACCCGGATCGTGAGAGGGATCGTGATCAGGATCGACTTCAGCGACCTTGTGCGATTCTTCCGCCAATTTGTTCTGGTTAAGTAGAAACCAGGATGCCGATGCTGAAGCGGCAAATAATATTACGCCGACAATTCCTGCCAGCAACAATGTTCTCATAGTTGTTCTCCGACGAAATCAGTCAACAAGTATCTTTCGTCAGCTTGCTGCATTTCGAGCAAAAGGACTGCTGACTTGATGGAAGCGGACTGCTGTTCGACCAGCTTTTCCCACGACTTCCGTTGTTGGTCTTGTTCGCGATAAGTGTGCAACAGATAGTCGAGTTTTTCGTCCGCTGTGGCAATCTCAATTTTTTTGCCGTTGATCTGGCGTTGGAGTTGGGTCATGGCCAGCTCGCATTGCTGGTGCAGCGTGAGAGCATTCCCGCCGCTGTTGGTCTGGCTGCCAACTTTTGCAAGTTCTTCGATCAGCGATTGCCGCTGTCGATGTAAGTCGTCGATCAAATTCCGTTGGACTGCCAATCTTTGTTTGAGCTGGTCCAACCTTTTTTCCTGGAAGTGGAGCATTTTCTCATACTTTACGATTCGGTTTTGGCTCATATGAAATTCCTGCCTTAGAGTTGGAAGTGGAAAATTGAAAAAACACAAACCGCAGTCGAGGATCCAGTGGAGCATCCAAGTCACAAAGTCAAATTCAAAAAACACGATGGTCGAAAATCGCTGGTGCTAGGCATTCCAACGCGTCACAACCGCAAACAAATCCTGTAACGACTGCTGAAACGATAGCGGCTGGCCTAGTTCCTGTTGCAAAAATTTGCAAACCAAGGGATACAATTCGATGGCCAAATCCGTTTGCGGTGAGACTCCTTTTTGATACGCACCAATTTGTAGCAGGTCCGCCACGTCGTCATACTTCGCCAAAATCTGGCGAATCGCGATCGCGGCCAATTTGTGTTTGGGATCCGAAAGTTCGAGAAACAAACGGCTGTTGCTCGACAACACGTCGATCGCCGGAAAATGTCCGGAGTTGGCCAGTTTCCGGGTCAGGACGATGTGACCATCCAGAATCGAACGCGCCGAATCTGCGATCGGGTCATTCATGTCATCGCCCTCAACCAGGACGGTTATGATCCCGGTTACCGAGCCCCGATCCGAGTTTCCCATGCGTTCCAGCAATACGGCCAGCTTTTGGAAAACCGACGGCGTATATCCCCGTGACGTCGGCGGCTCACCGAGCATTAGTCCAAGGTCGCGTTGAGCCATGGCGAAACGCGTCAAGCTGTCCAGCATTAACAACACGTTTCGACCTTGCCGGCGCTGCCAGTCGGCGATGGCTATGGCAGATTCAGCCGCCCGCACACGCGCCAAAGGACTCTCGTTGGCGGTGGAAACAATCACGACCGATTTCGCCATCCCTTCCCGACCAAGCGAGTGTTGCACAAACGGCACGACTTCGCGTCCGCGTTCGCCGACAAGTACTACCACATTGAGATCGGCGCTGGCGTGTCGGGCGATCTGTCCCAGCAGAGTACTTTTGCCGACGCCGCTACCAGCGAACAGGCCGACTCGTTGGCCGCGACCAATCGTCAGCAGACTATCAATGGCGCGTTGACCAGTCACAAAGACGTCCAAAATTTCATTGCGCGACAATGCCGCCGGCGGACCGCCACTGACCGGAGCCCATTGGGTTGCCGGCAAGGGGCCAGCATCATCGATCGGTTCACCAATGGCGTTCAATACGCGGCCGAGAATGGCGTTACCCACGGGAATCCGCATGGGTCGATTCAAGGCGATGACCTCATCGCCTCGTTGAAGATTCTCGCTGATCCCAAAGGGCATGATTTGTGCAAGAGGCCCGGAAAATCCGATCACTTCCGCCAAACAGCTTTGCCCATCTCGACCGCGGATCTGGCATAATTCGCCAATTGCGGCCGGCAGGGAAACCGTGATCGATCCCCGAATGCTTTGAATCCGACCCATTTTCTGGAACGGATCAACTCCGGCGATCGCGCGCGTCAGGATTTTCTCGCTCAACCCGAGCATCGTCCAGTGCCTCCATTAACTGCAGTTGAATATCCGCCAATTGACGCTGATAATTCGCGACAACCAAGTGATCGGACGACTCGATTCGACAGTCACCTGTCGTCAGCGAGTCATCCTGTTTAAGTTGAAGCGTTGAATCCGGTGATGAGGTATCGTGGAGGGAGATTCGCAGCTTTTCCAAGTCCGTTCTGTTTACCGAAACCACAAGTGGGACTTGTGTTCCATGTTCTGTTTGGTAGGTCTCAAGGAGTTGGCGGATTCGAGTATCATGTTGGACCACTTCGTAACGGACGACTGCCGAAGCGATTTGAATCGCCAACTGCACCGTCAGTTCCTGGAACTGAATTACGAACTCTTGTTGTGTTTTCGCTTGCCCCTTGATTTGTTGCTCGATTTTCGAAAGTAGTTCTCGAATCTCTTGCTGGGGGGGGGAGTTTGTATCAAGTTCGGTTAGACCCGTCTTGGTCAATTTTCCGGATTGGGGAAAATTTCCGCTAGTTTTTTGAAAGTTTCGGGCCGGACCCGTATTGGCGTTCGCCAAGACAACGTTTCTTAAAGGACGAGCGAAGTACAAAGCGTGAGTGGGCATCGTTTTCTCAGGGATGTTTACGGAAAACACGGCGACTTCGGCGACTTGCCAGACGTTTGTCGCTCGATCAAGTCAATTTTATTTGTCCACTATCATCCAAGCGCGCTAACGCCCCCACCAACTTTGACCGGGACGCCTCCAGTTCCTCGTCCGAAACTCCAATTTTGAATTCCATTTCTTCGATGATCGATTCGCGAGCCCGTTTGGAAAGATTCTTTAGCAATCGATCAATCAACGCTTGCTCGCAACGTTGCAATGAAACGATCAGACTGTCCGTTTCCACTTCGGCCAACAATTTCTGGATATCGCGGTCATCCAGTCGCAACAAATCTTCGAATGAATACAATTTGCTTTTAACTTTTTGCGCCAATTCAGGGTCGGATTGTTCCAATTGAACCATGAGTTCGACCCGGATTGTTTTGGGCAGGGAACGCAGCAGATCCGCCAGCACCTGCGATTGATCCACTTCTTCAGCCCGAAACTCAACACTCACCGCCTTTTGCACAGTACTCTTGAGTACCTGATTGACAATCGGCGCGGTCACTGTGGAGTCCCGAGTCATAAACACGATTGCGTCGTTGCGCACTTCGGTCGACAGTAACTCGAGAATTTTGGCCGCCTGTTTGATGTCGATATTTCGCAGGACCAGCGCCACGGTCTTGGGATGATCATCGGCAATAGCTTGAGCAATTTGAAACGGGTCGAGCCGATTGAGATCCGCGATGGGATCATTGGTGGGAGCCAGACTAGGGAAATAAATCAACGGGCTCTTCGTACTTTTGGAGGAAGTTTTTTTGGCGACTTGACTATTGGCTTGATCAATCTCGGGTCCCCAGGTTTGCATGGCAAACTGGAAATACTGATTGAAGTCACCAATAACGTAATCGACTTCCTCCGGCGACGGCGGATCCGATTTGAACTCGTTGAGCAGTTTCCGGAGATAAGTTGCCCGCGTCGGGTGCATTGCCTCGAACGCCGTGGTCGCGGCTTCCTCGCCCAGGACACTCAATAACAGTGCCAGTCGTTCATTGGTGGTAAAGGCTATCATGGGCGGGGCGCTCAGGCGGCTTTCTCTTTCAATTTTTCATTGCTATCGGCCGGCGAATCATTGGCCCAGGCAGCGATAATTTTCGAGAATACCTCGGGATTCTGTTTCACCATGTCGCTGAGCTGGTTGACCTGTGAATTGCGTGCGCCAGTGAGTACTGCGCCGGAATTGGCCAGAGCTGGCGAAGGCTGGAGTTTCCGGATTACTTTCAATCCCAAAAACAAAGCGACCACTGCGGCGATCCCCAATGAAATATTCTTCAGGACCGAATTTATTTGTTCCCAAGGAATCGCGGACGCAGGCGTTTCTTCGGTCGGCAACAATTCCACGAATTCGAAAAATTCCAACGTGAATTGGTCGGAGTCGGGACGGAATCCGACGGCTTGTTTGACGATGGACTCGATGCTGGACTTAACGTTGGCAGGAATTTCTTTGCTTTCGTTCTGGACCTTACTCGTGTTCACCAATACAGACACGGTCAATAAATTCAGGATTGGCGTCGAGACGGTATCTTCCTCAATCGTGGAAGAGACTTCGAATATTGATTCCAAAGTTTCGGTTTTATTTGTGACGCTCTTTCCAGCATCGCGCCCGGCGCCAGCGCTGTTGGCCGCCCCGGCGGCATTCGTGGGGGTCGAAGAAACAGTCGAATTCACGGTTTCGCTCGTTGCCACCCTTTTATTCGGATCGAATAGCTTCGACGTTTTCGTCCCGTTTTGAAACGTATAATCCGCTGTGATTTCGACTTGAGCGTTGCCGATTCCCAGAAAATTCACCAACATTGCCTTAGCCTTGGCAGTCAATTCACGTTCGCGGTTCAAGCGATACTCTTCTTGTTTTGTCAGCCTTCCCAAATCTTCGCTATTGGAAAACAGATTGCCCGCCGTGTCAGATATAGCTACGTTGGCCACCGGAATACCGGCGGCATGAGCGATGGTTTGAGCAATGGTAGCGGCCTGGTTTTCGCTAAAACGATGTTTGGGAGAAATTTCCAAGACTACTGAGGCCGTCGGTTCCTCACTTTGGCGTAAGAACGGTTGTCGCTCGGGTAGGTTCAAATGCACTGTCGCCGATTCAATCCCCAAGGTCTTTTCGATCGAACTGGCCAGTTGGCGCTCGAGGTTGCGGCGAAAAACATTTTGCTGACTGACTGGATCCATCCATGGCGACGCCGTTTCCAGTTCGGCTTCGTCAGAACCAATCCCCAGCTTGCCGGCCAATACTCGCGCTCGGCCCAACGATCGTTCGTCGACCTGGATTATCGAACCGGACCCTTTAATTTCATAGCCGATATTGGCTTGATCGAGCGCAGTCGTCAATTGAGCCGATTTGTCAAATTCCAAATTGTCGGCCACCGTCACATAGTTGGGTTGAGTCGACCAAATCCCCACGCCCACTACCGCTCCCACACAAATCGTGAGCAACAGAATCAGACCGAATCTGGCCGCAGCCGTGGATTCTTTCCAGATCGCCTGCGATTGATCCAGAAATGTTTTGATTGTCTGCATGGTTTAGGTCCTGGAAATTGCGCGAACGAAAATATCGGCTTGCCTGCGGTTGACGCAACCCCTGCGGTTGACGCAACCACGGTGAACGAACGACGTCAAAACTGCATCCGCATCAATTCGTTATACGAGTCGATAAGTTTGTTTCTGATTTCCATAAACATTTGAAATGACACTTCCGCGTTGGCCATCGCCAGCACCACTTGCTGGACATTTTCTGATTTGCCGGTCGCGAAACTTTCGATGGCCGAATCCGAGGCCCGTTGCGCGACGTTCGTCTGCTGGACATAGTTGTTAATGAGATCCGCAAACCCGAGGGCACCCGACGGTTCAGCTGCCGAACCCGACATCGGTTTCCCGGCATTCTGCCTGGCTTCCTGGAGCTGGCCGATCTTTGAAATCGCGGAATTGGCGGCGACCGGATTCATTAAGCACCTCCTCGCAGCAAGCGCAAGGTTTGCTCAACCATTTGTTTGAAGCTGGACAGAGCTTTCAAATTCGCTTCATACGACCGCGAAGCGACAATCAAATCCACCATTTCGTTTGACATTTTGACATTCGGCATCGACACCATGCCAGTAGTTGGATCGGCATCAGGATGGCCCGGATTATGGATTTGGGGCAGTTCCGATGGATCTGAGCGCTGGCCAATTACCTCGACGCCGCGCATGCCGCTAACCGAATCCGCTGTCCCAATGTTCTCAAGCGCAGCAGCAAATACCAACTCCTGTCGACGATAGGGTCCACCCTCGGCCGACTGGGTCGAATTCGCATTGGCAATATTGTTGGCGACCACTTCCATGCGTCGCCGCTCCGCGGACATTCCGGAAGCACTGATGTCGGCACCTGCAAAAAGATTAGCTTGCATGCCTGTTCTCCGAAAAGATGAGTATAAGTGTCGTTTCGCTAGTTCTCCGCTTTCATTTCGCCCTTGAACAACAAAATCATCGGGTGTTCCCTACAGCGCTGAAATATCCTCTAACTTCTGATGGCTGCCTTCATCGTGTCAAATTTGGCACCGATCAATTGGATTAACGTTTGGTGAATGAGCGTGTTTTTCCTCAGGTTGCCCACTTCGGCATCCATATCAACGTTGTTGCCATCGGACCTCGCCGGCAAACCCGCCGTATCGGTCGGCTTGAATTCCGGTAACTTCCCCTCGGCAATCGAGTTGTTTTGGCCCTGAGCCAATAGTTGTTCAAACGATAGCTGCCGAGCGTGAAAATTCGGCGTGTTGACGTTGGCCAGGTTTTGGCTGATGACGCGATGGTTCTGATTGGTGAACTCGATCGCGTTGCTGAGCAGTCTGATTTGAGAAGAAGATCCGGTCATACAAACTGTATCGGTTAGGAAGACTATGCCCTTGAATAAAGTCTTTCTGAAGGTGAGATGCTAGCACTTGTAGCGGAACTGAAACGTTCAGCGAAACCTGAGATCCATGCTTTCATTGCATGGCAGCTCAGGATCTCGCAGGCGGCAGTTGGCAAACGGGAAGATCTTCTTGCAAACTAACTAATAGACATTGCAACGTGATCAACAGGTCACTGCGGGTCAGGATCCCAACGACTTTGCCCTCCATCAATACGGGCAAAGCGGAAATACGATTCTTGACCAACATTGTGATGGCAATGCTCACCGGCGTCAGGGCATCGACCCAGTAGGGGTTGGGCGTCATGATTTCGGCAACCGATTTGCCGGCAACATTGACCAAATCACGATCGCTGATGATGCCAGCAATTTCCTGATTTTCATGCACCACGATCAAATGGCGAAACCCGCGTTTAACCATCAGATTCATGATGTCTGCCACCTGGTCAGTGATTATGGCAATTGTTGGATTGGCCGTCATGAACTTGGCAACGACCAATTGATCGGAATCATATTCTTTCATTTCATCACGAAAGATGCGTCCAATGCGGCTTCGTTTGTCCATTAATTTGTCGGTCAATCCATCCGGCACCGGTTTCTCGGCAAGTTTTTCATTGGCCGGCTCCTTCCCATGAGACTCGGCCTTGGACATGAACACGACTGTATAGGCCAGGAAAACCAACACCGAACAGGTAAATATTCCCAACTGCAACAACTGTCGACCGGTTTGTTGAACTTCCAATCGAGCGGCCGTCATTTCACTACTCGTTTCCGAACGCCCCGGCGTCAGACGATCGTTTGTCGACGAAATTGAACCCGTCCCGGAACCGCCCAGAGCGATCGACGTTCGATCGAAAAGGCCAGTTATTGGCCCGGCAAATCCGCCCATCAATAATGCCAGACTGGCAACAATCAGGACCATCACGACCGTAGTTTCCAACACGGAAATGCCTTTTCGAGGGAAATCTCGGCACAACATTTTCATCCGTTCAGGTCCAGCAGGACGACCGGAAATTGAATTCAAAACTGGGGTCATCATTAAGCATTCAGGGACCGGCTAGCAGATTCATTTATCTTCGTGATCGCCAAATAGCCCAACGGCTTGTCCGCGGAGCAACAATTTTTCTTCGAATTCGTCCGCACGAACGGGCGCGACCATGACAATCGAGAAAGTTCCTGACATCGGAAAATCAGCGCGTTTTCATTCGTTCGCGAGGTTCACTCTAAAAAATCTCGATATGCCTAAAACTGCGTTCTATTCACGATTCAACCTGTAATCGACGTCTTCGGCGCCACGCCAAGGACTGCGAATTCGCTCCCCACGGTCTCAAGGAACTCAGTATGAAATATGACCTGGTCGTCATTGGTAGCGGTCCATCCGGACAAAAAGGCGCATTCGCCGCAGCAAAACTTGGCAAGAAAGTTGCCATTGTTGAACATTCTCTCGAAGAAATCGGCGGGGTCTGTCTGCACAGCGGTACCGTTCCATCGAAAACACTTCGCGAAGCCATTTTGCATTTGACGGGGTTTCGTCAACGGGGAGTCTATGCCGAACAGTTTCGCGCTAAACGCGGCATCACGATGGACGAGTTACGTCGTAAACTGGAACAAGTAACTCGAACCGAACTGGAGATGATCCGCGAACAATTCGACCGCAATGATATTCGAGTCTTGACTGGCAACGCCAGTTTTGTTGATGAGCACCACGTTCACGTCCAACAAGCCAATGGTGAGACGGTCCTCGAAACCGACAAAGTCCTGATCGCCTGTGGTACTCGCCCCGCCCGTCCGGCGCATATTCCGTTTGATGGGCAGGCGGTTTTTGACAGCGACGAAATTCTCCGCATCAAAAAAATCCCGCGTTCCATGGTCGTGATTGGGGCCGGGGTCATCGGTATCGAATATGCAATCATGTTCGCGATCCTGGGGGTCGAAGTCACTGTGGTCGATGGCCGGAGTTCGGTGCTGGATTTCTGTGATACCGAAATCATTGAAACACTTCTGTTCAACTGCCGCATGCTCAACATGCGATTTCGTTTGGGCGAGAACGTCAGCACGCTCATCCGACGAAGCGATGGCCAGGTCGCAGTGAGATTGGAAAGTGAAAAACATCTGGTCGCCGAGACGGCTTTGTTCTCGGTGGGTCGTGAAGGTTGGGGCGACACTCTGAACTTGCCCGCCGTCAACCTGGCTCCCAATTCGCGCGGACGATTGGACGTCAAAGGCACGTTTCAGACCAACACGCCCAACATTTATGCCACCGGAGACATCATCGGTTTCCCGTCACTTGCCAGTTCTGCGATGGAACAGGGTCGACGAGCCGTGTTGCAGGCGTTTGGTCTCGAGGCCGAACCGCTCGGTGACTTACCGTACGGATTGTATACGATTCCGGAAATTTCCATGATCGGCCGCAATGAACAGGAACTCACTGCGAAAAAAGTTCCCTACGAAGTCGGCTTGGCCCGCTACAGCGAAATCGCTCGCGGCAAAATTGTTGGCGATGAAACAGGCCTGTTAAAGATCCTGTTCCACCGTGAAACGCGGTTGATTCTGGGCGTGCATTGTATCGGTGAACTCGCGACCGAAATTGTGCATATCGGTCAAGCCGTAATGAGCCTCGGAGGAACCATCGACTATTTCTGCAGCACGGTTTTTAACTATCCAACCATGGCGGAGTGTTATCGCGTGGCGGCATTCAATGGGTTGAATCGGCTGAGTCCAGAACATGCGGTCGAATCAAAGACACAACCAACCAGTGTGGCAGTCGACAACAACCGGGCAGCTGGTTCGCTCACTCCCTTGGAGTCCGAAATTTTGGCCCAGGCAACCGACTTGAAATCCAACATCCAACGACTGACGGCGCCGCTGCCAACCAACGGAATTCCATTGATTTCGCTGCCGACCAGCGTCGTAAGCTGATCCGCGTTCTGGAATAACCTCAACTCGCTCTACCGCACGATCGCTTGCTTCCAAGCAGTCGTCATTTGATAGGCCACGAAGCCAAACAGGTTGTTGGGCGACTGCAACTCAATCTTCAAGGCCGTTTCCGGACAGTCATTCAAGCGCTTGACGACAAAGTGCTCGAATCCGGCGCGGGTCTCGGGATCGCCTACATCCCAAATCCCATCAACCGCAAAAATCACTTTGGACTCATTCGCATCGACGAGCGCTGCCGTCACGCTCGCTCGTAAGGGTGTGTGGCCCTGGAATTGATTGACTCGCACAAACATCACCGCATCGCAATGCCAGTGGCGAGCCAGATCAACTAACTCCCGTTCGTCGAATTGACCGGTTAAAATTCCATCGACCGTCGTATTGCATTGTGCCTCAGGTAGCGTGACAACTTCGCAAACTCCTTCCGCTCGCATGGCCGCCGCCAGGGCTTCAGCAAAGTGTGCCGGTGCTTGATAGCGGCCCAGTTCCGTTCCTGTCGGAACGATCACAACTCGGCGCGGCGGCAGTTCGGTCAACTGCGGCGAAGTAAACAAACTGTATTTATGGGACTCGAAAAACGGCGCCGGAATCGGCTTGCGGAAAATGCCCAAGCGCGGGATTTGCGGCAACGTCGGACAACAGAAACTGTGGCAGCCGACCGAGGTGATCACAATTGAAAACAAACTCAGCCACAGCAATCCTGTGGAACGGCCGCGCAACGAACGTAGGTTGGTCTTGTTCATGAGTCTGAGCAGTGCCAGCGGGAATGGAGTCAACAATTCGCGCAATTATCGCCCCTCGCCCGATTTCGAAATTGAATTCAGTAACACGCCGTCCAAGGTCAACTCAATGGCACGAAACTGCTCGTCCGAACGACGTTGGATATCCTGATTTTCCTGGATCGCCAGTTTCAAGTCGTTGTTCAATCGAGCCAGCTGAGCATTCAGGGCATCGACTCGGTTGTTACTCCGCGCCAATTCTTCATTCCGTACTGTAGCTGCCGACTGCGCCTCAACCAGGTCCTGCGTCCGATGATCGAGTTCCAGTTGCGTTCGCCGAATCGTCTCGCGCAATCGCTCGTTTTCGTCTCGCAATTCTAAAGCGCGCTCGGATGCAAATTCCGTGGGCGGATTCAATCGCCGGCCTTGCAAGCCGTATCCATTTTGCAGATATCCGCGATTGCCGGCTTGCTCATATGACGAATCAAATCCATACGGAAATTGCGAACTGGCAAATTGCCCCTGATCGGCCGGATGCATAACGGTTCCATATTCCATCGACCTCGCCTGACTCTGGGGTGTCGGATCGCGGTACTCCGGTTGTCGTTGATACGCTGGCGCACGAATGGGATTTTCCTGAGCCGAATAGTCGGGCGAGGAATGGCCTTGAGCGGAATTCGAAAACGAACGCCGCTGGCCGTCCGACGGAAACGGTTGGTCCACGTTTTCGCGCATTCCGTCGTGGGGGTTCGCCCACGCGGACGGCTGGGGAGAATATTGGCCACTTGATCCATCCGACATCGGCAATTGCACGAAGCCATCGGGCACATTTCCGGCGCGATAATTTTCTGGCGAATTATTTACCTGATGGCCCATCGGATAGCCGTCGGACATCGGTTCGTAAGGTTGCGGTGTGCTGTACACCTGTGGGGCAGGCTGTTGGTACGTTGCGGGCTGAACCGCACTGCCATAACCCATTCCGGCACCACTGACGCCCCGATCGAATGGTTCCGTCGAAGCCTCGCGTTCCGGAGCTCGCAAGCCGGCCATGCGCTGGGCGGTTGCTTGATCAGTCACCTTTAGTTCCGTCGGTTGCGAGCCGGGACGCAGCGCGGGCGACTCCGATTTTTCAGATCGCTTAAACAGATTGGCAGGCGATAATTTTTCCATTGCTCTGCGAAACGAAAAATCTTGAGCCTGCAGCCGCTGATCAACGCCGGCGCCGAGGAAGCAGATGCCGACCATCCAGCAGCCGATCGGCAACAGTCGAATGGAATTCGAATTTCGAGTTGACGGGCGTTGTCGCATGGTTGTTGGGTTACTCATACTCGCACTTGATTACCATGATTTCACCGCAAGCGCATTGGATCTCAAACGATTCGATCAGGTCCCCGTTCCGATTCAATTTGATTTGCGCGGAAACGGATGACTGCGGCCCGATGGTGATTTTCGAACGCGATGACTCCGGAGCCAAGTGTTGATGTTGAATGCGGTTACTGGTTTCCATGTTCGATCATCTCTTTCAAACGGAATTTTGCCGTGGCTAGAATTCGCGACACGCGGGATTCGGAGATGCCGATCACCGTGCCAATCTCCAACAACGTCAAATCTTCAGTAAAATACAAGGTCAACACCAATCGTTCGCGCTCCGGCAGTTTTTCAATACAATCGGCGACCAGCCGTTTCATTTCCTGAGCTTCCAGTTCAGCGCCTGGCGCGTCGGGACTGTTTTGCCAACTGGAATGAATGTTGCAGAACAAATCGTTCCAGTTTTGCGGCTTCATGAACCGCATCGCTTCGAGGACTTGTTGAATTTTCGCCATCGGCAGTCCGGTCTGATCCGCCAACATTTCTGGCGTAACCGGGCCGGAGAGTTTTTCATAGGCTTCGCGAACCAGCCGGATGTACTCCAACATCTGTTGTGGAACCGGCGAGTTCTTGCGCATCTCATCGACAATAGCGCCGCGAATTCTCGGAAAAGCGTAGGTTCGAAACTGGATGCCGCGGGTTGGATCAAAACTGTTGGCGGTTTCTACCAAACCAACAATCCCCGCCTGTTCCAAATTTTCTCGATCGCAGTGAGCGGGTAATCCCACGGTCAGGGTGCTGAGGATCTTGCGCACGTAGTCGACATTGTCGAGTATCAACTGATCTCGCAAGGCCCCGGCGGACGCTCGTTGGTATGCTTTGGTTGCCGTATCCATGGCTGTCTCGAAGGTCAGTGTTCAGTGTTCAGTGTTCAGTGTTCAGTGTTCAGTGTTCAGTGTTCAGTGTTCAGTGTTATGTGTTATGTGTTATGTGTTATGTGTTATGTGTTATGTGTTATGTGTTATGTGTTATGTGTTATGTGTTATGTGTTATGTGTTATGTGTTATGTGGTGATTCGGTATGGTTAAATTTGGTTCTTGCTAACTATTACTGGTGTTCGCTACATAGATCACGCTCATGCCGAAAGACACGATTGATCGGATGAGTATGGCCGAGGCGAAAGCGCGCCACAAAATTACGTGCGGCTCCAAACCGACTGCCAATCCCATCAAGGTCACTGCGCACGCTGTCAACAATCCGCAGACCGTTCCCAACGATCCGCGCCGCTTCATTCGCCGCCGCACGATTTGATTCTTTAAGCTCATCCGTTACTCCCTCGCGCTACCGCCAACGCCGGTTCCGTTCCCATATTCGCGTGCGCATCATTTCCAAATACGTCCTGGTACCGAATGATCGCGACCGGTTCGATCAATAGATCGGTCGGTATCTCGTTGTAGGCAATGATCGACACCGTGGGCAGCGATCGCTGGGTGGTTAGGCGTAAGGCCCGCCGAATCGTCGAATCCACCAGCGCCGCCGCAGGTTCGTTTTTGACCGAAGCCAAATCCCACGCCTGTTGATACTTTTCGACCAGCCGTTCCAGTTGATTCGGCTGAAACGCAATCATCTCGCCACTCAGATTTTCGCGGAAGGCGTGTTGAAGTTTGGGTTCCAGCAAAATGACCCGCACTTTGCCCGTCGTATCGCGAAACCGATCGACGATGATCGGGCCGATGTCCTGCCGTACCCGTTCCGTCAATTCTGCGACGTTTTTGATTTGTGAACCGTGATGAATAGCCGATTCGACAATGCGTTCGAGGGCCGCAATCGAGACCGACTCCTGCAACAGGTTGACCAACAGTTGATGCAGGACGCCGGGGCGGATCGTATCGGGCTTGATATCGGCGACAATCGTCGGAGCCTGCTCTTTCAATTTGTCCAGCATTTTTTGCAGGTCTTCGCGACTGAGCAATTCGTGGGCGTGTTTTTTCAAACACTCACCCAGATGAGTTATTAGCACGGTCGCCGCGTCGACGACGGTAAACCCGGAAATTTCCGCGCGACGACGGGTTGCCTCATCGATCCATTTGGCGGGCAGCCCAAACGCCGGATCGGTAGTATCGGTTCCTGGAATTGTCGCCGCGACACCGCCGGGATTGATGGCTAGATAATCATTGGGTTGGATTTTTCCTTTGCCCACTGCGCGGCCACCGATGAAAAAGCGATATTCCGCCACATCGATTTGCAGGTTATCCCGAATGCGAATGTTGGGCACCCAAAAACCACATTGATCGCCAATGTCTTTACGCAGCGAGGTGATTCGCTCGGGAATCCCTTTGCCTTTTTTGGGTTCGACCAAGTAGATCAACCCGGCTCCAACCTCGACGACAATTCGGTCGTTTTGCAGGAAGTGAGTCAAGTTCTTTTCGTCGGGTGAGACTTCGGCAGGGGCTTGTTGTTTGGTTTCGTCGGTCACCCGTTTGGCTTCCGTTTGTTTTTCATTCTTGCGCGCTCGGCTGACCATGAGCAGAGTCAAGCCCGCCAATAAGATGAAGGGTATCTTCGGCAGTCCCGGTACCAGGGCGACGACCAGCAGTATCAAAGCTCCGGTAAACATCGCTCGATGTCCGGTCATGACTTGCGTGGCGATCTCTTCGCCGAGATTGGCTTCCGATGATGACTTCGTGACCAGAATACCCGCACTCGTGGCAATGATCAGGGCCGGAATTTGGGTTACCAAGCCGTCACCGATTGTCAAAATCGAGTACAACCTGATCGCCTCGACAATCGACATGCCCCCCATCGCGCCCAGCAGAACACCCCCGATAAGATTCACCACAATGATCACCAAACCGGCGATTGCATCGCCGCGCACATACTTACTGGCACCGTCCATTGCTCCATAAAACTCGGCTTCGGAAGCCAATTCTTTGCGGCGCAACTTGGCTTGTTGTTCACTGATGGCACCGACGTTCAATTCCGCGTCGATCGCCATCTGTTTACCCGGCATGGCATCGAGCGTAAATCTCGCGTTGACTTCAGAAATCCGCGTGGCACCCTTGGTAATGACGATGAACTGGATCGTGACCAAGATCAAAAAGATCACCGCTCCCACAACTAAATTTCCACCGACGACCAAGTCACCGAATGTCGTGACGATCTTGCCAGCGTCTCCGTTTAACAAAATTAGACGCGTCGTGGCCACATTTAATGACAATCGAAACAAAGTCATCAACAGCAGCAGTGACGGGAAAACAGACACATCCAGCGGACGTCGGGCGCTCAACGTCACCAACAACAACATGATGCAGGCGGCCAGATTCATCGCCAGAAACATATCCAACAGGAATGTCGGCAACGGCACGATCAACACGGCCAATGTCGCCAAAAACGCGATCGACAACCACGTCTCACTGCGTTGAGCGAAACCCAGATTGGAATTGGCAGTCCCTGGAGGAGCGGTCATCGATTATCCTCCAAAACTTGTGACGAGAGCTTTGGAAATCATGTGCCAGCCATCGACCAACACAAACAACAGCAACTTGCACGGTGTGGATACCACGACCGGAGGCATCATCATCATTCCCAACGACATCAACACCGTCGAAATCACCAAATCAATCAACAAGAACGGTATGTAAATACAAAAACCCATAATGAACGCCGTTTTCAGTTCACTAATAATAAAAGCAGGGATCAGAACTTTGATGGGAACTTCTTCGGGCGTGATCGAGGTCGGCGTATGCGACAACTCCACAAACAAGGCCAAATCGGTCTTGCGAGTATGGAGCCGCATGAACGCATGCAACTCCCGCGCGGCCACTTGCAGCACAAACAATACGTCCTTGTCAGGTGTCTCCATTTTCTGTGCGATCAGATAGGGTTGAATCGCTTCGTCGTTGATCACATCAAACGTCGGAGCCATCACGAAAATCGTCAGAAACAGTGACAAACCCAACATGACCTGATTCGGCGGAATTTCTTGTGTCGACAGGGCCCGACGCACAAACGACAATACAATCACGATCCGGGTAAAGGCCGTCAAGCTGACCAACGCCCCCGTGGCAAAACTCATGGCGCCGAGAAACAATGCGATTTGAATCGGCGGCGCAAGTTCGCCATACGTGTTCGGATCGATGACCGGTGTAGTAGCGGCCTGCGCGATTAAAATACTTAAATCCATGGTTGGCCTCCTTGCCAGCCGCGATAGTTCGTGCTGGTTAGGTCACGGCCCGTGCCTGTTTATAAAATACATCTTTGAACGCTTGTCCGCCCAACAATTCGGCCAGTTGCCGTTTCATTTCGGCTTCAACCTCCGCCTTCGATTGCTGCTCGATCGGTTGCAATGTCATCGGCTGGCGAGAATTGGCGGCCGGATAATTACTGGTCGGCTGCGAAAAACTTCGCGCTACCGGCGTGTACGTTCCGGCCGGAGTGGAATCCAGCGCTTCCGGTGTCGGATCTTCGTCGTAAGTATCGAGCGAGGCTGAGAACGTATTGTTCAGGGCCACCACCGATTTAATACCGTTCAAATCACTGGCGATCAGGACGCGCTGCTCGCCCACCTCGACAAGATGCAGATTCGATTTGCCGCTCAATCGCAGGTTCGCCACGAGTTGAATTCGCGGCTGATGCGTTCGACTGGTATTTTTGTTGGCAGCATTACTCTTGCGTTCTGGGACTCGTTTCACGCCACCGGATCCCGCCACCCAACGTTTGGCGACGAAAATAAATCCGATGCCCAGAAACAGTACCAGGCAGGTACTGGTGGCAATTTTTTGCAACATCTGCTGAAAATTTTCGCTCGATTCGAGTTCTGCGTTCGGTTGCCCAAGTCCGTTTTCCGATGTTTCAATTGCGGCGGCAGCGTGCCTCTCGGGGCGATTTCCAGTCTTGAAATTCGAGTTGGATTCAGCCAACATTTCCGCCAGCGTCTGAGTCGCAATAATCTTTGGCGAACCGCGATCGGACGCGGGCAACAAGGCGACGCTACCAGGTTCGAGTGGTTTCTTGAGCGCTGGTTCTGGCCGTTTCGACTGGTCGGAAAACAATTCCGGAACCAGCGGCGCCGGAGTCAACCGTTCCTGAACCACCGGCAACTGCGCAGACAATATTGAAGCTACCGGTACTTGAACGGCAGCAACTGAGGTCGCGCGATCTGCTTCATTTGGCTCGCGAACTTCTGGTTCGAGATACGTCGCCTGTTGTACCAGTGGCTGTCGCTCGGGGTAGATCGCCGCGAAAACTTCGTCAGGAATGGTCGGCTCCTCATCCACCACAGGCACTTCGGAAATCGCCGGTGGGTGATCGATGTCGGTCCGCGCCGAAGGATTCGTCACCAGCGGAGTCGTCGCCTGTAAACGCAATGGATTTTCCGCGCCGAATTCCTGCGCTGATGTTGACCGAAGAGTCAGCATGGAAGCACTCCCCAAGGCAACAGCAATGAGTGTCAGGCGAAAATTCATTTTTCTTCAGTAGCAAGAGGAGGAGATTCGTAACTAATCGCAAACAACAAAATTTCGAGGGGTTAGGCCGTTTTTTCACCTTTGATTTCTTCGCCGCGGCGTTTGCGGGGATAGACTTCCAAAATGCGAATCGCGAAACAATCATCCACGATCACAACTTCACCGCTGGCCAAAGGAATACCTTGAGCAATCAACTCGATGGGACTCTCGACCCCTCGATCCAGTTCCAAGACCGAGCCTTTGCCTAACGATAACAGCCGTTCGATCGGAATGCTCGTTCGGCCCAGTTCCGCCGAGACCGTCACCTTGATGTCCGCAAAACGACTGATTTCCTGCTGTTTCGGCTGGCTTCCCGCGTCAACAAACGATTGAAATTCTGGTGTTTGTACGGCCACGCCGTCGCCCGCAGGAGCCTCGTTGGCGAAAGTCGATTCGGAAGTTTCAGTGTTAGGAGCCATGATTGTAGTAGTTGGGAGTTAATGCCAGTTGCCAGAAATTCAGCTGCCTCGACGGACGCTAATCAGAGAATACATTTTGCTGGGGCTCATTCAATCATCAGACAACGCTGTTCGCCATTTCGTCCTGGCCAGGCGCGGAGACTTGGATGTTGGTTCACGTACAAGGTCAACGGTGTTTTGATGGGTTGATCAAGTTTCACAATGTCACCCTCGCTAAGAGCCATCAATTCGCTCATTTCCAACTCTACCATGCCCAATCTGGCCGCGACTTCGACGACCAGGGGTGTAATGTTCTCAACCGGTATCTTGACACCATCGGCAGCGGGAGCGACGACAACCGCGACGCCCAATAGCTTGCGCAACTCTTCCTTGGCAAAAATCCATTCGATTTTTGCCGGCCCTGCGTCCGACCCACCCGAAGTGCGAATCGTAAATCCCGTCACGAGCACTTCTTTCTGCGGCGGAAACATTCGACTGTGTTTAGGCTCCGCATCCAGTTCCTTCATGTTAATAGGCATCGGTTCCTTGTCCGGCCAAGCGTCGCCAAATGTCGCGACCGCATTTTGAAAAAATAGTTGGCTCAAGGCAATTTCAATCGTGGTTAACTCGCGATCGGCGGGTCGCGCCGTGAGCGACTCGGAAAAAATTTCCATCACCAGTATTAGCAAGTCCGCCCGCTGTGCGATCAGCAGGCCTTGAACCGAATTGTCTTTGATGTTGATGGCGACTCCGGTCGAAGCGTGGTCCCAACGGGCGCGGGCCGCTTCAAACGTCATCGCATTGATCAACATCGGGGATACTTGAATTTCTGTCGGCGCGATCTCTTTCCAACGTTCTGCGAATAGCAGGGAGAACTTCTTTTGCCAAATTTTGAAGGCCGCCGCCAAGGGTCGTTCCACTTTGCTGGCAGCCCGGAAATCGTACAGCGGATATTCGGGTGGAATCATTGAACCTGGAACTCCCGAAATAGCACGTCCTGAATTCTTTCGATGCCGTCTTCAAAGAGAATTTCATTAAAAAAGCCGTGCATCTGGCGGCGGAATTGGTTTTGCCCATGCTGGCCAGCCAGATCTTCTTCACTCGTCTCAGCAATATGCGCGATGATTCGGTTTCTTAACACGGCCGAGCGAGCAAGCATTTTCTTCTCAATGTCGATTCGTTGAGAATGGGTGACTTGGAGCGACAAACTGACTTTTAGATACCGACTGAATTTGGATTTTCCCAACACGGCTACGACTTCTTCAAAGTCAATAAATTCGACTTCTTCGTTTGGATCCGGCGCTTGATCTTCTGGCTTAACGACTTCTTCCGGGGGCGCATTCAATTTGGCAATCAACAACGGTGTCGCGAACCCGCCACCAACTGACACCAAAACCATGATCAGCCAAATAGCTATCTTCATGATCCCACCGGATTTTTTCTTGCCCGCACCGGATTCGGGTTGTTCTGCCGCTGCCATAGCGTTTTTCCAAAGGTTGGCGAATGCCGAAAATTGAATAGTTGATACCGAACTGACACGAGCCTCCCAGTCCGTCATCCTCTTTTATCGGAGCGTGAGGGTAGAACATTTAGCCCAACCCGTAAACTTTAACATTTGTGGGTTGCTGATAGCAGTTAATCGCTACCAGGCGGCATAATCAGAATATTCGGAATTCTTTAACACTTGATCGCGAAGAACCGATCTAAGGTGATGCCGAACGTTTCTCGTCAGCAACTATTCTAACTCTCTTCACAATTCAAACAGTTCAATCATGCTCAACGGGCTATATAGTAGCGCGACGGCGCTGGACGTGCTCAGCCAACAACAGGAAGCGATCGCTTCCAATTTGGCCCATCTCAACACACCAGGGCACCGGCGAATGGTGTTTTCATTGGTTGAACGAACAGCCGATGGCGACCCCAACGAAGCCGTCCCAGGCATCAAGGTCCAGAAACAATCGGCCGATTTCACGCCGGGGCGTATGGAGCCGACGGGTCGCCAACTCGATCTCGCACTTAATGGTGACGGATTTTTCGTCTACCAAGGTTCCGAAGGCCCGATGTACTCCCGCAGTGGTGTCGTTTTTCGCGATGCCGAATCCAATGAGCTCCGCAATAGTAGTGGTTTCCCGTTGTTGGGTGATGGCGGGACGCCCGTAACGTACGACGGAGCCATCTCCGATCTAGTGATCGGTTCCGACGGCACCATCTCACAGGCGGGCCAAAACCAGAGTTTGGGCAAGATCTCGATCGTTTCCTTCGACGACAATCAATTGCTCGAATCCGAAAGCCAGACCTATTTTCGAGCGGGTCAAGCGACGATTGGGCCAGCGGAGAATGTTACCGTCTTGCAAGGCAGTCGCGAGTTGTCCAACGCTTCGTCGATGAACGAGTTGATCAGTTTGATCGTCGGCTCGCGCCAATTTGAAGCGTCACAACGAGCCATCCGCATGATCTCCGATGCGATGCAAGAGAGTATCCGTGGATAGTCCCACAGAAATTCCAATCAACAATCAGCCATCAAAAATCCAATTCAATAGATTCGTCACCGTCGATTCCTCCGCCGAGCCAGCAAAGTCTTCGAATGAACCACTGGAAACCAAACCCCGAATCTGAACCACTGAACCACTGAACCACTGAAAACTAAACCACCGAACCCAACCCATGTTAAAAGCCTTTTTTACCAGTGCCACCGGCATGCGTGCCCAAGAGCTGTTGATTGACAACACGGCGAACAACCTGGCCAACGTGAATACGACCGGCTTCAAACGAAGCCATCTCGAATTCGCGGATTTGCTGTACGACATATCCAAACGACCAGGAGCGCCGACCTCGGAAGGCCAAACTTCGCCCATCGGTTTGCAAATCGGCAATGGTGTCCGCGCCGTCGGCTCCACCACATTGTGGACTCAGGGAACCAGTATCCAAACCAATCAACAGACGCATATGGCAATCGAAGGGGAAGGCTTCTTCAAAGTCGTCATGCCCGATGGGACGTTTGCGTACACTCGCGATGGCTCGTTCCACACAGACGCCAACGGACTGTTGGTCAATGGGGACGGTCGACCGCTGGAGCCTAACATTACGGTCCCACAGGACGCGCAGCGGGTGTCAATTTCACAAACGGGAGAGGTCGAAGTCGTGCAAAACGGCAACCCTTCGATTATCGGCACGATTCAATTAGCGCGGTTCTCAAACCCGGCGGGCATGGAACAAATTGGCGGCAACTTGTTGCGCAGCACAACTGCCTCCGGACCAGAAATCATCGGCCTCGGTGGTTCACTGGGCTTCGGCACGATTCGGCAAGGCTCCCTCGAAGGCTCCAATGTGGAGGTCGTCGCGGAAATGATCAATCTGATTACCGCCCAACGCGCTTATGAAGTCAATTCTCGGGCGATTCGGGCAGGTGACGAAATGCTCTCCAATACCAGTCAGTTAATTCGGTAACGATTGCCCCTTCAACGCAAGGACGATTCCTGATGTGCCAGCCCAGCTATTACCTCATGTCGATACTCTTTGCCTGGAATATTTCTGCACTGGCCGCCCAGCAAGTCGATATTCAGTTGCGCTCGCCAACGGTCTCGTGCACTCAAACCACGATCCGCCTCGGCGACGTCGCCGACCTGACAGGTGGCGATCCGGCCTTGCGAGAACGATTGTCGGAAATGGATCTGGACGAATTTTCAGTTGACCGGTCGGCCCGCCAGATCACAGCGCGACAGATTCGATATCGGGCTGTATTGGCCGGCGTGGATGCGGCAAAATTCCGAATGGCGGACGCGTCGTCGGTACTGGTGCAGTTTAAAGAACCGGTTGATACCCGTCGCTTGATCGAACGCGCGATCCATCAACGACTCGCCAACAGTTTTCAAATCCCGGAAGATTCGATCGAGGTCCGATTGCTTTCCACGATCGATAGTTTGATTTCACGTTCTGGCATGGATGCCGCTACGTTGACCATTGAACCTAAACTTCCCACGGAATTTCCACTAGGTCAACGCACACTCGAATTGAAACTGAGCGACCAGGCCGGCCGATCGTCGACCACGACGGCGTCCGTCGACATCACCTTGTATCGCGATTTGGTCATGGTCAAAGAAAACATCGCACGCGGAGAACTTTTGGACCGCGAGAAATTGGAACGTGTGCGTCGCCCAATCGACAATCCCCAAGTCAGTTTTGCCTCGTATGACCAGGCAATCGGCCGGACTGCTCAAAACGATATTCAACAGTTTTCCTTGGTAAAAGCCCAATTTATTGCCAATGCGGTACCGACCGAATCAAAAATTGTCGTCACACGAAATACGTTGGTGACGATCCTCGTCCGCCACCGGGGATTGTCCGTGGATTTGCAAAACGCGAAAGCCAATGCCAACGGTCGGGTCGGGGAATCGATTGAGTTCATTAACCCTAAATCCAAAGCCATCATTCACGCGAAAATTATCAATGCGACGACGGCGATCATCGAGTAACTTCCTCAGGACCTATCGACCCTCCCAGTTTTCAACGCCACCCGTCAATAGCTGCACGATTCAACCGGAACAAGTTGCGACCCCAGTCCGCAAAACAATAGGGAATCTATCTTGATGAGATCAATCTTTGCTATCGCGATCGGCGTTCTGGCAATGAGTTGCCTGACAGACAACCTGGCGGCTCAGTCGTCGTCTCTGTGGCAACGTCGCGATCCAAACTTTAGCAATCAATTCGCCGATCTCAAGGCCCATCGACCCGGTGATCTATTGATTGTCCGGATCAACGAGCGTTCCGATGTCCAGAACACCGACCAACGATTGATGCAAAAACAAAACAGTTCGGCCTCCGATGGCTCGGCCAGTGCTGGCGCGACCGGCGCGCTGGGAGACGTCACCGGAGGACTGAATTTCGAACAAGACAGTTCCGCCGATCGGGCGTTTAACGGCAACTCGCAGTTCCGGTCCGAAAGAGCGTTCATCGATCAGTTTACAGTCATGGTAATCGATACGACCCCCAATGGCAGTCTATTAATCAGTGGCACGCGGCACGTTGCGATGGAGGGAGATCAACGAACCCTGGTGTTGACTGGCATCGTTCGCGCGACCGACGTGATGCCGGACAACACGATTGGCTCCGCCAAAGTCGCCAACCTCGACATTCGTTACGAAACCACCGGATCCGAAGGAGCCGAACAAAAATTTATCAACCAAGGCTGGTTCGGGAAAAAACTGAATCGCCTCTGGCCGCATTAAATATTTCCGTCAGCTCAATCCGTTGTAGACTGCACAACAAGACAGCACACCACAATTTTGTTGCCTTATGCCTGTCCTTTTAAAGTTTTTGACAAGTTGAATTTTCATGTTGAGGCACTATTCGCTTGCGAGATGTGCTCGACTTTTCATTTTTATCTGGCTCTCCAATTATGATCAACTTGCCACGAATTCTCGCTCGTCGCCACGCTCAACTGGCCGGCCTGTCCTCCAGGATCTTGTTCGCCTGGTTGGCCGGCAATCTGATCGGAGGTGCACCTTGTTTCTCGCAAACGACTGGTTTCAACCCTAACACCGGTGGTCAGTTGGCCGATCCAGTGTGGAATTTGGATCCTCTCGCTCCGACTCAACTTCCGACTCAAGCTCCAGTGCCAATTGAGGAATTGACGATTCCGAGTCTGGCACCCGAGACTCCGCTGGCCAATCAGCTACCCGCACTCTTGCCCGGACCGTGGCTCGCACCGCCGCCATCGGCTTTTACCGTTCGGATCAAAGACATCACTACCGTCGACGGCCATCGTTCCAACCGCGTCGATGGATTTGGTTTAGTTACAGGCTTGAAAGGAACCGGTGGCAAGGGAGCCCTCACCGCTCAGTTCGCCAAAACCATGTTGCAAAAAAGCTCTGACATCTTAGCCAGTCAGCTTACGACCCAAAGCCTGTCCGTTGTCGCCGTGAGCGCCGAGATCCCTCCGTTTCTTCGACCCGGCCAAAAGTTTACTGCGACCGTCTCGGTGATCGATGGTGCGCAAAGTCTCTACGGTGGCCAACTGCAGCGAACCGAGTTGAAAGCGATCGATGGCAAGCCTTACGCTTTGGCTGGCGGAGGGTTACAAATCGGTGGGTTCTCAGCCAGTGGTGATGCCGGGTCAGTTAGAAAGAATCACGATACGGTTGGAAAAGTCGAAGGCACGTTGGAGGTCGAATTCTGCGACGGTCTGCCGTTCAACAATTCTCATATTCGGTTGCTCCTCCGCAACAAGGATTACACCACCGCTTATCGCATCGCGACCGAGATCAACCGGTATTTCCCTCACGCCGCTCGCGCCGGTGACGCCGGCGCCATCGACGTGTTGGTCCCGCGGGGATTCGCGCAATCACCGCTGGAGTTTCTCGTGATAATTGACAATTTGCGCGTCGAGCCCGATATTCCAGCGCGGGTCGTGATCAATGAAAAAACTGGAACCATCGTCGTTGGAAAGAACGTCAAACTCTCCAGCACTGTTTTTGCCAAAGACAATCTAATCATCGCCACCAGCGAAACACCGGTCGCCTCTCAACCTGCGCCCTTCAGCCAGGGTGAAACCGTCGTCTTGCCGCGGACCCAAATCCAGGCCATTCAACAGGGAGGACGCTACAACACGCTGCCCGCCAACGCGACCGTCGGCGATCTCGCAAATGTACTGAATCTGTTGGGCGTGGCGCCGCAAGACCTGATCAGCGTGTTTGTATCCCTCCAAGCCGAAGGTTCCCTGCAAGCTGAACTGGTTTTCGAGTAAGCCAACCAGTCCCTGTCGCTCCCTTAAAACCGAGAATTTCCACATGAATGTTTCCTCGCTCTCGACTCCACTGACATTGCCGTCAACGCTGGAAACCAACGCTGCCGCCACGGATTCAACACCAGCAAAATTAAAAGAAATTGGCGCGGATTTTGAAAGTCTCTTTATGTCGATCATGCTTAAAGAAATGCGCAACACGATCAGCAACGAAGAGGGAGGTGGGTTGTTTGCGGGCGAAGGAAGTGACACGTTGGGCGGGATGTTCGACACCTTTCTGGGCCAGCATTTGGCTTCCAGCGGTCAACTGGGAATCAGCCAGGCGATCGAAGGCTATTTGGCAAATCGGATCAGGTCCGAATCCGAAGAGGCCCCCACAACCCTTGATCCTCACAACCCTAATTCTCCAGCAATCTAATTGAGACTGAACGTTTTGCCGCAAGCGACTCGGGTCTGATTCGATAACCCTTACGAGGTTCGGACCAAATCCGAACGTGCCCACATTCCCGATTTGAGACTCGATCCAAATTCCCTTTCCTACGAGTAACTCCCATGAATTCACTGCGAAATTCATTCTCCGCCCTCAATGACTCCCCCGAGTCCCTCTCTGCCACGGAACTGCAACTCGCCGTCCAGGCAATCGTGGACCACTTGCGGCGAGAATCGGAATATCTTGACACCGTCATTGTCTGCAGCTTGAACATGAAAGACTTGCTAAACCGTCCGCGAGTCACGGCCCGAACGAACTTGACGGCCAAATCACCGCTGGCTCAAACAGCTACAGCTGTCACGGCGAACGCGGAGTCACTGGCGTTGGAAACCGGCAACCCTTTGGACCGGCTGACAGCACTGCGTGGTGATCTGGCTCGGCAGTTTCTGCCCCTCATCGAAGGCCGCCAACGATTGCAATCGACTCTGCAACACTTCGAGCCGATGTTCGACACGGTACCGACGTTACGGGATTTGGCGCCCAAATTGGCAATACCGATCCGCAATGAACTCAACCAACTTCGTCACGATATCAAATCAAAACTGCAAGAAGTCCAAGCAATCACGATGGGCAACCAAGCGGTGTTAATTTATACCCTGGATTTCTACCACCGCTTGATCACAGGAATCACCGGTGAATCGCCGTCACCCCAAGCCTACAACTCACATGGCCAAATGATGACCCCGGTGGCGAGTTCGCTACTACAGAAAGAGTGCTGAGCACCAAACCCATGAATTTCAACATCGGACTATCCGCCCTCCGGGCCTCCCAGTTTGCGATCAATACCGTTTCGCAGAATCTGGCCAATGCCAATACGCCAGGTTACCACCGACAACGGGTAATTCTGGAGACCCGACCACCTCAATGGATCGGCGGTCATCATCTGGGCAACGGTGTCGACGTCAACACGGTCGATCGGATTCGCAATCAGATTATCGAAAGCTCGTATACGAATTCCATTTCCGACTTGAAGGGTCTCCAACAAAACCTGTCCATCAACGGACAGATCGAGACGTTGCTGCAACCGGGTGAAGGCTCCATTCATCAAGTTTTGGGAGGCTTCTTTGACGAGCTCTCGCGATTATCCGCCAATCCCAGTGAATCGGTTCAACGCAACTCCGTCATCCAACGGGGCGTCAGCGTCGCCCAACAAACTCGCGATATCTCCACTCGACTGGACAATCTGAAAACCAACGTCAACACCCAAATCAACGTCGAAGTGAAATTGCTGAACAAACAGATTGCCGAGTTGGTCGATTTACAACAACGCATCAAGACCACCAGCGTCGAGGGGGCGACACCCAACGACCTGCTGGATCAACGGGACCAGTTGATCAATCAGATCGCCGAGAAGATCGATGTCCAGCGTTACGAAAACGTGCAAGGCGGATTTGGCTTGACGTTGGCCGGAAATTCGATTTCGCTGGGCACCGTGCCGATCGAATTTTCCACCGCTTACAACGACGACGGTTCGATTCGAATTCAGCTGACGAGTACGGAACGGGAAATCAAGTTTGGCAGCGGCAGTATCGCGGCGTTGACAGAAACTTACAATATCACGATCGGCGAGTACAAATCCAAGATCGATGAGTTCGCCCAGAAATTGATTCGCGAAGTCGACCAAGCGCACGCCAAAGGGGTCGGCATCAATGGACCCTATAGTGTTTTGGCCAGTACTCGCGATATCGGCTCGACCAGTTTGCCCATCGCGCAAGCCGGATTGGCATTTCCCGTTGCGGCGGGTGAATTGTTTTTCTCCGTCACCGATCCTGCGGGGGGCAAGCGGACTTACTCGATTGATATCGACCCAGCCGTGGACAGCCTCGAAGATATCGCCAGTCGCATTAGTTCGATCGATCATCTGCAAGGAGTGGTCGACAGCCGGAACGGGCAATTGTCGGTGATCGCGCAACCAGGTTTTCGGTTTGACTTTACCGGCAACCTGGAAACGACCCCCGATCTGAGCGGATTCTCCGGCACGGCGATTCCGCAAATCGGTGGAAAATATGAAGGGGACCGTAATCGACAACTTTCAGTCGCGATCGTCGGGTCCGGCACCGTTGGTAAGACACCGGGTTTATTAGCGCAGGTTACCGACAGCCTGACTGGTACCGTCATCGCGGAAGTCAACATTGGTGAAGGCTATGAAGCTAAATCGCCAATTGCGATTACCGAAGGAGTCACGTTGTCGTTCGCCGGCGATCAGGTCATCGCTGGTGAAAGTTTTCAAACCGCGTTGGTCGCCAATTCAGACACCACTGGAATTTTGTCCGCGTTGGGACTGAACAACTTTTTTGACGGACATGATTCCAACGATATCCAAGTCTCAACGCGGATATTGGAAAACCCCGATCAACTGGCGACCTCGCGCTCGGGCGACATAGCCGACACCTCGAACCTGACCGAATTACTCGGTTTACGGGAAAAACACTTGGTCGGTAGCAATCAATTGACGTTTCAGGATTACTTGGGTGAGGTCAGCGCAGAAATCGGCTTTCAAGTCCGAACATCCCAATTCCTCGAAGCCAATGTTTCGGAATTGAACTACCAGTACGAAAGCGAAATTGCCGCCGTCTCAGGCGTCGACCTCAATGAAGAAATGTTGAATCTGGCCCAATATCAAAAACAGTACGAGGCGGCCGTGCAAGTCATGCGAACAATCGACAATATGGTGTCCGAGTTGTTCACACTCATTCGATAATCCCTCACACTCCCCTCCACAATACTGAATCACTGAACCACTGAATCACTGAATCACTGAATCACTGAATCACTGAACCACTGAACCACTGAACCACTGAACCACTGAACCACTGAACCACTGAACCACTGAACCACTGAACCACTGAACCACTGAAAACCGAAACCCATGCCCTTTCGCACCACTTCATTCTCTATCGGCGCCCAAGCCATCCGGTATGCCGGTCGATTCAGCACCAACATCGCCAATTATCAACGACAAATTACGTCCGGAATTCGCTTGCATCGTTCTTCGGATGACCCGGTGGCGTTTCGACAAGCCACGTCGCTGTCGGCGCGATTGGAACAACTGAAAGCCGAATCGTATTCCGTCAAGGACGCTGAAGCGAAATTGAACAATAGTGTTTCCCAGTTAACCGAAACCAATAACCTGCTGACCTCCGCCAAACTGTTGGCCCAACAAGGTGTGCAGGCGTTAAGTCAAGCCGAACGAAACGCCCTGGCCACCGAAGCCGAGAGTCTGTTGCGCAGCCTGCAAAATATTGCCCAGTCGAAATCCAGTGGCGCTTATCTTTATGGGGGAGCGCGTGCCGACGTGAATCCGTTTGAGTTCTCGGCGCCAGAGGTCGCGGGAGGAACACTTGACGTAAAATATTTTGGTTCGACGCAACCCAGTCGAGCCTATGTCGGCGAAGCGATCGCGATCGATTCATTTTATCCGGGCGATGATGTGTTCGGTCCCACCGGTCGCGGTGACACGATCCTGTTGGGAACTACGGGAGCCCAGGTCGGCCAAGGGACCGATAATTTGATCGGTCGCGCGACATTGCAAGTCCAACACGATACGACCACGTACGCCGCTGGAGCGGGGATCACGCCCGGTGCCAGTTCCGCGATTCGCGATACCGTCATTGGCGCCACTGGCAAACATTCGGTCACCATCGTCGATACCAGCGGCAACGGTTCGGCAGGCACGATTTCGTTGAACGGCAGCCCCGCTATTGCCTTCAGCAGCTCCGATACCAATCTCGCTGTCACTGGGGCGGACGGACAACAGATCTATGTCAACATGTCGGCCATCACACCCGGTTTCAACGGCACGTTGGACATCACGTCGACAGGCACACTCAGCGTCGATGGTGGCGCTACCAAAGTACCGATTGATTTTTCAGATAGCCAGACCATCACGGATTCGATATCAGGTCGATTCGTCCACATTGACAGCCGGAACATCGCCAAAGCTGGCGACGACCAACTCGATTTCCCTGGCACGTCGAATACGTTTCAAGTGTTGTACGAATTGGCTCAGGACTTGCGCAACACCCGCAACCTCGGCTCCGGCGAATTGGCTGCCTCGCTCGATCGCCGCTTGGGCGAACTGGGATCGTCCGCCGACCATGTGTTAGACATCATGGGACAGCAGGCTGCTTCCTTGTTGACATTGCGACAACTCGATACGCGAATCCAGAACATCGAATTGGAAACAGAAGAGCAATTAAACACCGTGCAAGCAACCGATATCGCCGAAACTGTGTTGCGGTTGAAGAACGATCAATCCTTGTTGGAATACACCTACGCCATCACCGCCGAAATCACATCCGTTGGGTTAATTGATTTCCTGCGATAATGCCGACCGTCGTTCAATGACGCCCATCACGTCCAACGGCCAGCCGCAGCCGAACCCAAAAGCCGCAGGCCCAACAAAACGTTTAACGGCAAGCCGCAGGCGAACTAAAAAACAACGTTTAACGGCAAGCCGCAGGCGAACTCAAAAGCCGCAGGCTCAACAAAACGTATAACGGCAAGCCGCAGGCGAACGTCACAACGGATCTCACGATAGCGGGTTGAGTGGCTACGCCACTCTACAACGCCTGCGGCTAGCCGTTAAACGTTGTCGCTTGCGAGCAACCAAGCCGAAACCTTGGAATACCCAAACCTAACACCCGTCACCCAACACCCAACACCCGTCACCCAAAACCCAAAACCCGATACCAGACACCCATCACCCGATACCCACTCAAACTTCGCCGGATTCTTCGATGCGATCGCGATAGTCTTTGTAGTTTGATTCGTAGTACCGACCGTAGCGACCACCGTGGTATGAGTATTGGCCGCCATACTGATAACCGTATTCGCTGTAGTGTGGATTCTCATCAAAGCCGTTGACGATAATTCCCATCCAACGAGCACCCACGCGGTCAAGAGTTTCCTTGGCCCGTTCGGCAGTGATCTTGACACCTTTGCGGATCCGCGTCACCAAATAGACTCCGTCGACTTTGCTGGCAATACTTGCCGGATCCGAAACCGGCAACACGGGTGGGGAATCGATCAGCACATAATCGAACTTGGCGCGTAAAGCCGCAATCAAACGACCGAACTCGGGTGCCGTCACCAACTCACCTGGATTCTTGGGGCGACCACCGGCGGTCAACAAAAACAAATGCGGTTCCAGCGAAGACTTGCGAATCGCATCGACCAGAGTCACTTCGCCGGTCAATACATTGAGTAAGCCCGGTTTCATTTCTTCGCCGAAATACTGGTGCACGCGCGGCCGGCGGAAATCGGCATCGACCAGAATAACTCGTTTCCCTGCCTGGGCGATCGACATTGCCAAGTTGCAAACGGTAGTGGACTTACCATCCCCGGGCGACGGGCTAGTAAACAAAATCGTCTTGACATCGTCGGCCGCTGACTGGAAAAACAGGGTCGTCCGAATATCGCGAAACGCTTCGGCAACCGTCGAACCGGGGCTATGCGAAACCACCAATGTCGGAGCCCCTTTGCCGGTCGCCGTAAACTTTCGAACATCGATTCGCGGCACACGTCCCACCACGGGAATATGCAAGCGTTCAGCAATTTCCAGCGGACTGCGGAACGACAATTCGCTTTGATCGACCAGCACCGCTAGTCCAAACCCGACCAGAAACGCCAACATCGTACCGAGCGCCAGCGACTTCATTAGCGACGGTGCGATCACGATTCCGCGGCCCGCTTGGTCCAGCACTTTGACTTTGGTCATGATGTAATTCTTAGTCGTGATATTCATCTCGTTTAATTGATCGAGAATCGTGCGAACAGCTTCCCCTTTTTCATCGATTTGACGCTTCAGTAAATTCAGCTCCATCACGCCGCTCGCGATCTCTTCCGCCTTTTTTGAAACCGTGGCAATTTCATCGCTCAATGCCGCCAAATTCAATTGCACTTGCTGAATTTCACGTCCCAAAGCCAAACCATACATTTTGATCCAGTGGCGATCTTCTTGCGCGCGAAACGTCTCCAAATCCATTTCGGAGCCATCCGGCAAAACGGATTTACTAACCTGACGACGCTTTTGCTCTTCGGCTTCATACGCCGACAACTCCTGCTCAACCCCGGCCAACTCTTGTTGATAATGTTCGATTCGTTTCCTCATCGACATGACTTTGGTATGACCACCGCCCAGCATCTGCAACAAATCTTGCAGCTCAAAATCCAGCTGCGTAATCAGGTCTTCGTGTTTGACTTTGAGAACATCCAGTTGATCCCGCGAGCGCAGCCCAGGCAGAGCACTGACAATTTGTTTCAATTCCTCGTCATATTGAGTCCGGGTCAACTCCAGATATTTCGTGGCTTCGATCGCGACGACTTTGATTTGGTCTTCGTCTTCCGATTGGACGGATTGCTTTAACAACTCGAATCGATCGTTCAGCCGACGCAAATTCGCCTTGGCCTCGTCCTGTTGGGTCAGCAGGTTCGCCAGTTTCTGGCTATGAGGATTAAGCACCTGTCCGTTCTCGGCGACTGTTGTCACTCCCAATTGCGCGTACAACTCAACGGACCGTTCTTCGGCCTTGCGTTTTTCGCTGGACAATTGATTGGACAACTGCTGGATCAACTCCGCAGTTTCCTTGCCAAACGTCTCGGAATCTTCTTCCAGATTTTGTCGATAGGCTTCGACAATCTGATTAAGAATGATTGGCAAATCGTCAGGATTGGGACCCGCACAACTGATTTTCATCGTCTCGCTTTTCTTTTCATCGGAAACGACACGTAACATTTCTTTCAGACTGTCGACCGGATAGGCGATCTCGGCGAAAGTCGCCATTTTTTGCAACTCACCGGCCTTAACTGCCTGGCTCAACACCAATTCGCTGGCGATCAACGACGCATGCGTGAGCAGCGATGAACCTTCGATTTTCAAATCACCGTTGACGATCGACGGCGGAGCCTGGGTGATAATCATCAGCTTCAGCGCCGACGAATAGGTCTTCGGAGTTTTGATAAAATACAAATACCCTAAACCAGCCCCAATCAAACAAAACAACGCGATCAAATATTTTCGACGGAGCAGGGGCCCCCAAATATCAAAACCCGGTTGCGGCATGCCGCCGGCCGGCCCGGTCAGCGCCGGCCGATTACCCCAGAGGTTGCCCGACGACGGACCATATTGAGCGGACCCTTGAATCCCACCTTGGACTGACAGTCCGCGATTGTTCTCGGGACGAAGATTTCGATCAGTTTCGATATTTGTCGGAGGCATTAAAGACATGTCAAATTATGATGGAAGGAGACGAGTAAATACGAAATCGAATCGGCGGTCTTGGTAGTAACAGGTCGAATTACAACGATTCAAACCTACCAATGAAAACCCGACCAACTCAACTCATTACGAGCGATTGGTCAACGTGGCAACAAATGGTATGTGAAAGTGGACCTTCGACGAACCTGATTCTGCCACCCCTTTGGGCTCATAAAATTCACGAGCAAAAACCCGATTCGGAGGTAGTCTGACCGAAAGTGGAAACAGGTTCCGATTGTAGCCGCACCAATCCGCGAATGTAAGTTTCCGATTACCCAGATTCGGAAAATAGTCCGGTTTTTTTGTCCCTCCCTCGCAACTCGCAGACAATCGCTGCATTCGTTAAAGCTATCAATCTCGAACCAACCAACCCGACAACCGTCCGGCAACTGGGACTGCGAAACGCCGCTAATCGTTAGCGTGGCAGACCAAGCCAATACCGGGCGACAAATACAATCCCACAAAACCTGGCATGGCAAACCAAAGGCTGGCCGCCATCACTTGCTGGTCCACACCCAAGGGCAAGCACGCATCCGTTAAATTGTCACCATTGACTTGATCACTGCCGTACACAACATCCCATCAAAAACCCAATTCCAATCGCGCCTCCAACCAATGGCAAAAACTCGAACGCCGATCCCACATTCACCGAAATCGTGCCTTCGAATTGTCGCCGACGATCCGCTGGATCCGGCAAACAATATTAATTTCTCGCGAATCTACTGTCGGAAAAGGCTGACGTTTATTAGAGTGGGTTGAGAGACAAGAGGCTAGGCGACTGCTAGTCGATTTTACTTAATCACTCTAATCTCCCGACCCCGCAAACAGGTGCCTGTCACCCAAAAGAACGGAGTGCGCGCCGACCACGTATCTCACCAATCACACAAATGCTTGCTCAACACAAATTAACACACTTACTTGCATCCGCGCTATCCGCACGATCCGTGGTCCAACCCGTCGCGACTGCACCTTTTAGCGTTCCATCTTAAAAAATGCTCTCTGCCGAAACACTCGACTCCTACCGACGAATGACGCCAGCCCAACGACTGCGACTTACTTTTTCGATCATGGACGAAAGTGAGCCCTACTTGTTACTCGGTTCATCAACGCTGGTTGCTCGCAAGATACAACGAATCAATGAACAAAACGACGAGCGAAACGCTTCCATGCGGCTTCAAATGGCTCGATCACGACGTACGCACAATGAGTGAACTTGAGCGAGCACTTTTTGAAATCACGGCGTTGTTGACTCAATCCGGATACGAATATGCCGTGATGGGTGGCTTGGCGGTTCGCGTTCATTCCATTCCGCGCCCGACCTACGATGTCGACGTGACGATTTCAATTGAACGCAGCGAACTGCCCAAACTGTTTCAATCACTTGAGCGGTTGGGTTTCACAATTCCCGCCCCCTATCTGCAAGGCTGGGTGGATGAAGTCGGAGGAATGCCGTTAATCAAGGTCAAAACTTACATCAATGGATCGTCTGGCGTCGATATTGACATTTTTCTCTCCGAAACTGATTTTCAAAAGTCCTGTTTGGCACGACGTTTTGAAATCACTCTGGATGGTAGATCGCTGTGGGTCATTACGCCCGAAGACTTGATTTTGCTCAAGCTGCTGGCCGCCCGTCCCCGCGACTTGCTCGACGTGGCAGATATTTTATCTACTCAAGGTCAGCTCGATGAAACCTACCTCCGCCAATGGGCCCAATCGCTTGATATCGCCGATCGCCTCGAAAAAGCCCTGACAGACGCTAGAAGCTAGCAGCAACCCGCAAGCACCAACCAACCTAATATTTGCTCAAAACAAATTAACAAACTTGCTTTCATCCGCGCTATGGGTGTCATTCGTGTTATTCGTGGTCCAACCCGTCGCGACTGAATACTAGAATCGCTTAAAGCACAAACGCAAAAAAAGCCAACACAACCAAAACGGTACCTGACACCTTTAATTTCATCTTTAATTTCATGCCGACGAGTAGTACCAAAACCTCGCATAGCGGCAACCAAGCACCCGCGCAGCGTAAAAATGCCCACTCCAGCCGAACAACAATTCATCGACGCCTGGCGCTATGCGGCCCCACGTCTGGAAGAAATCAAACGTCAAGAGCTGCGACAACTCGACGAGAATGCGGGGCTGCGCATGATTGCCGCAAGTCAAACAATCGAGCCGGCGAGCAGTGGCCTGATCCAGTTTCAAGCTTGGATGATGCGACTTCGCGTGACCGAAATGCAAAAATTGATCGCCCAACACAACACCCAGGCTGCCAGTCCACAATGATTGACCAATCATTATGGCAAACTGCGGTCGCGCTACAAGAATATCTCGCCGCGAGCGGACATCCATTCTGTTTTATCGGCGGCTTGGTCGTCCAGCGATGGGGCCAACCGCGGGTCACCGCAGATGTGGATGCGACGATCCTGACCGAGTTTGGTGGGGAGGCCGAAATCGCCCGGGAGATACTCCAGCGATATCAGAGTCGAATTGAAAACCCGATTCAATTTGCCATCCAGTCCCGAATTCTGTTACTACAAGATATCCGCCACAATAAAATTGACCTGTCGATCGGCGGTCTCGATTTTGAACACCGAATCGTCCAGCGATCATCCTGGTGGGGCCTTCCCGGCGGCGGCAAGATTCGGACCTGCAGTGCCGAAGACCTGATCGTGCTGAAATCCTTCGCCGCCCGCCCCCAAGACTGGATCGACGTCGAGCAAGTCATCATTCGCCAACAAGACAAACTTGACCGAAAGCTGGTGCAAGAAGAACTCTTGCCGCTGGCCGAACTCAAAGAAGAGCCCGAGATCTTGGAACAACTTAAATCATTCTTCCAGAAGCACCCCTAAACCACGCACCAAACCCCCGCGCAGCAGCAACCAGCATCCAAGCACCAAGCACCCGCGCAGCGGCAACTAAGAACACGCGAACCGTACCTCAATGCCCAATCCAGCACAACAAATCGCCGCCTTGAACAAGTCCAACCTCAACGCCAGTCAGCCAGCAAGCGATCGAGGCCAATTAATTATTCTGGCTTGCCAATCCAGCTGTGCCATCGAGGCGGCGCGTCGCGAAAACGGGATTCCGCCAACGGTCCCGGCACCTTGGTCAGCGTCGACATGGGAGTTTCAGAAACTTTGGACACAGCAGATTCATCATGGCAGCTAATCCGGCCGAAGTCGCTAACTTTCATCCGAGCTCTGGCTGTGATTTCCGTTATTCGTGTTATTCGTGGTCAAACCCGACGCAGCTGAACAGTGAAACCGCCCAAAATCAAAACCACGAATCTCACCAATCCCACGAATACTTGCTCAAAACAAATCAACAGACTTACTTTCATCCGCGCTCTGGCTGTGACTCCCGTTGTTCGTGTTATTCGTGGTCAAACCCGACGCGACTGAACCCTGAAGTGTTCCACCCAAACGACCAATTCGGTACCTGACACGTTTCGTTTCTTCAAGAACCAAGAACCGACGCAGCCGAACCCCAAAACTTATGACTAAAAATCAAAACCACGAATCTCACGAATTACACGAATATCTGCTCAAAACAAATTAACAAACTTACTTTCATCCGCGCGATGGGCGTCATTCGTGTCATTCGTGTTATTCGTGGTCAAACCCGACGCGACTGAACCCTGAAGTGTTCCACCCAAACGACCAATTCGGTACCTGACACCTTTCGTTTCTCTGACACCTTTCGTTTCTCTCAACCCAACTAAAAACTTAAACATGCCCCTATCCCCTGACATCATTTCGACAATTTCCAGCTTGTCACGGGGCATGCAAAGCGTTACCGCTGTTCAAAGGGCAGTTCCAGGACACCCCAGTACTATGGACAACGAACTTGGCGATAATCGGTTTGTCAAAGCACTCGAAGACCTCCAGCGTCTTTCGGAGTCATTGCAGTTTCCGATCGCGATTGTGGGAGGGCTGGGGGCGATCCGCTATGGATACCCAGCCGCCACGGAAGACATCGACATTTCGATCGGCAAGGATCGCCTGGAACAGTTCCTGATCGCCGCGCCCGATTTTGGATTCACTGTTGCTTGGAAAGCCGATTCCGGATGGCACACACTGATGCACGGCGACGTTGAGATCAATGTCGTTCCCGAAGGAGGGAAAGCGAAACACACATCACCGACAACCATCCCCAGCCCCGAGCAGATGGGCGTTACTGCGGGACTTGGTTATGCCAGCCTCACCAGTTGGATGGAATTGAAGATTAGTTCGGGACGCCAAAAAGACCTCGCCCATATTGTTGAAGTCTTGAAGAAGTGCGATGCAGCCCAAGTGGTTCAGGCACAGCAACACTTGTCGCGCGTCCACGAATCCTATCGCGCAACACTGGATCGACTGATTGCCGAAGCCATTGAAGAGAAGCAACAAGAAAACGACCGCGGAAATCGCCACGACTCCTAACCAACAAAATACTGCCTCCTGTCCCAACCATTAAAAAGCTTTGGTCGGAAATGGCACGAACACAAGCGTAAGAAAAACTTTCAAATTAACGAGACATTCTAAAACGCCAACAAATCATCCAGCCCCCATTTTGCTGCCAATAAACACCAAGTACCAAGTACCAAGTACCAAGTACCAAGAACACGCGAAGCGTAGGTGAACCAAGAACCAAGAACCGACGCAGCCGAACCCCAGAACTTACGACTAAAAATCAAAACCACGAATCTTACGAATTACACGAATATCTGCTCAAAACAAATTAACAAACTTACTTTCATCCGCGCGATGGACGTCATTCGTGTCATTCGTGCTATTCGTGGTCAAACCCGTCCCGACTGAACCTGTACTGTGCTACCCAACCGACCAATTCGGTACCTGACACCTTTAATTTTTGACGAAAAATATGATCTTCCAAGACCGCTCCATCACGTTTCGAGAATTCGCCATGAACGAATCCGCGCCGCTATCGGCGATCCAAGCAGCCGTGCTGGAATTCCTGCAAGATCGAGACGATGCAGCCGTCTTCGGAGCCCAAGCAGTAAACGCTTACGTTGACGAACCGCGAATGAGCCAAGACGTGGACATTCTGGCCTTGAACGCAGCGGCCCTGGCGGAATCCATTCGAGAATTGTTGAACCAACGGTTTCAAATTGCGGTTCGAATTCGCAGTATCGCCGAGGGTCGCGGGTTCCGAATTTACCAGCTTCGCCAGCCGAAAAATCGGCATCTGGTCGACATTCGTAGCGTCGCCAGCCTGCCTAACTGTCAGCGACTCGAACGGATCCTGATCCCCATACCCGCTGAATTGATCAGCCAAAAAGTGCTCAGCATGATCAACCGTTCCAAGACGGCCAAGGGCATGACTGACATCGCCGACCTGCGCCGATTGTTATTGAAATTTCCCGAACTCAAAACGGACCCGCAGTCGGTCACCGCCGCCCTCACGTCAGCCAACGCACCCCCGGCGGCCATCACCGCGTGGCACGAACTCGCCGCCCAAGAAATCGAACCCGAAGACGATGATGCCGGATATTGAACGCACCCCCTGTGATTGCGGCTTAGGAACTGTCCCGAAACAAGTTCCGCATTTCGTTTAGCCACAATACCGAGGAAAAAATTCGTCTGACGCATTTCCGTTTCACGAAGAATGTAAACGTGGCAGAAAGTTTTCGTGGCGGTATGTTTTAACGCTGCAATTGAAGTTGAGAACCACCAAGTCGCCAGGACACCAAAAGAGTTTTGATCGTCCAAGCACCTAGCTTCGTGTCTGCGTGACTTTGTGGTTCAATCGCTCTTCTCACAGAATTATCAGCCACGACGCAGCCCTCGATTAACCCAATTCCACGACTATCAAACAGCGGAACCTTGCACTTGGGCGAAGTCGCTCAAGATCGTTGACCGTTTGGAAAACGCATTGAACCAAGAACCGACGCAGCCGAACCCAAGAACTTACGACTAAAAATCAAAACCACGAATCTCACGAATTACACGAATATCTGCTCAAAACAAATTAACAAACTTACTTTCATCCGCGCGATGGGCGTCATTCGTGTCATTCGTGTTATTCGTGGTCAAACCCGACGCGACTGAACGCTGAAATGTTCCACCCAAACGACCAATTCGCTGACACCTTTAATACTCACCAAAAAAACAATGCCAATCACTCCTAACCCGCCTCGGCGATATGAAGTTCCGTTCGCTAATTCCCGTTTGCCGGAATGGTTAATTGCGATCCGAGTTCCGATCCTGGTCGCCCTCCATGTGGCGGTCTTCAGTGCCGCCTATTTGATTTCGTTTGCCATCCGGTTTGATCTGGCGATTCCGCCAGCCTACTGGTCACTTTTTTGGCGAACGATACCCGTCATGGTGGCGATTCAGGTCGGCACATTTTGGGTATTCAATACCATTCACGGCTGGTGGCGCTATGTTACGTTTCGCGACCTGATAAGTTTCGTCAAGCCGCTGGTGCTCGGTTCGTTGATTTTTCTAATCTACGATTTGATACTGCCACAACAACATGTACCCCGCTCGATCCTGATTATCCATTTCCTGCTCAGCGGTTTAATGATCAGCTTGATCCGCTCCAGTTGGAGATTCGCGAGCGAGTTCATGACCATCATTACGCCAGAAAAACAGGCCGACCAACGGGCTTTCATGATCAGCAATCATCACGACACGTTAGTCTTGGCCAATCAAATCAACAGCCAACCCCGCTCCAACACTAAAATTGTCGGCATCCTGTCCGTTGGCAATTATCGACGGGGCACGGAGCGAGCCGGCATTCCGATCCTCGGTACTCCCGCCGACGCACCCGCTTTGGCTGCGCGATTTAATGTGGATCAAGTCTGGTTGGTGGCCGGTTCCATCCCTGGTCCGGATTTAGCCACGCTCAAAGCCCACTATGATCAGCACGGACTGAAGACCCAAGTCATTCCCTCTGCCACCGACCGGAACCCGTCGGCCAGCTTTATTCCGGTCCGCGAAATCGACATCAACGATTTGTTGCAACGAGAACCGATCGTCCTGGACCAGCAAAAGATCTCGCAGGAACTGTCCGGCCGCCGCGTTATGGTGACGGGTGCCGGCGGAAGTATCGGATCAGAACTCTGCCGACAACTCTTGCGATTCAATCCCAGTCAATTGATGCTGGTGGACCATCGCGAGAACAGTGTCTTTTTGATTCACAACGAACTATCCAGCCGTCATGAGCTGAATACCGAATTGATCCCTGCGGTGGGAGACATCCTGGATCACGACCGGATGGAAAGACTGTTCATGGATTACCGACCTGAATTTGTCTACCACGCCGCCGCCCATAAACACGTCGGCTTGATGGAAATCAGCCCTGGCGAAGCGATTAAAAACAATATCCTGGGCACGAAACAGATCGCCGAACTGGCCGATCAATTTGGGGTCCATAAATTCGTCTTCATCTCGACCGACAAAGCCGTGAATCCCAGCAGCGTGATGGGTTGCACGAAGCAGATCGCCGAGCGATTTGTGCTTGCCAAAAAGAGCCATTCGAAGACTCGATATGTCGTCGTCCGATTCGGCAATGTCTTGGGTTCCAACGGCAGCGTGGTGCCGATCTTCAAAGATCAAATTTCCCGAGGTGGCCCGATCACAATCACTGATCCCAAGATGACGCGGTACTTCATGACGATCCCCGAAGCATCCCAGTTGGTGCTGCAAGCGGCCAACATGGGGCAGGGGGGCGAGATCTTTGTCCTCGACATGGGCGAGCCGGTGAAAATTGTGGACTTGGCCAAAAAAATGATCCGGCTTGCCGGCTTGCCGGAAAACGCCATCGATATTCGCTTCACCGGCGCTCGGCCCGGTGAGAAACTGTATGAAGAACTTTATTTTGAGGACGAGGAAACGATTCCAACGGCCCATAAAAAAATCTTCGCCGCTTGGCATCGGGAACTCGACTTCGACACCGTGGTTGCCAGCATCCACGAGCTAACCGCCTCGACCGACCGACCTGCGGACCAGATCAAAACAATCTTGAAAAAAATCGTCCCCGAATACCTCTCCACTGATTCCGCCGAGTCTCGCGCATCCGCTACTTTTTCTTACTTCGATTCGTCATCCGACGAAGATCCAGGTTCGCTCTCCGAAGCAGACCTGTTCGTGCGGAAGTAGGCGAGAAGTGGGCAGGAAGCAGTGCCCACGTCCACTTAAGACAATGTCAATTGAACTAAAACCATTTTCCTGGGAAAGGATGATCGAAGCCGTTGGAAGCTGTTCGTCAGCGAGCCCTGCGAGCGACCGCTGCACTCGCCAAGGCCAACATTCCCTAGGCGGTTGCTGGCGGCAATGCCGTGGCGGCGTGGGTCGCTCGGGTGGACCGAGCTGCCGTTCGCAACACCCAGGATGTCGACATCCTGATCCAACGCAGCGACCTCGAAGCGGTCAAGGTGGCTCTCGAACAAGTCGGCTTTGTCTACCGAAATGTTTTAGCTGTGGACCGCTTTTTGGATGGTCCGCAAGCCAACCCACGAGACGCCGTCCACATCATTTTTGCCGGTGAAAAAGTCAAGCCCAACGACCTCGCCCCGACCGCCGAAGTGAGCGAACGGGAACCCGCGGAAGACTACGAAGTTTTGAAACTTGAATCGCTCGTCAGGATGAAGTTAACTTCATTCCGAGACAAAGATCGAGTTCATTTGCGAGATATGCTATCGGTCAAATTGATTGACGACACTTGGCCAACCCGCTTCCAGCCTGAACTTGCGAAACGACTCCAATAACTCATCGATGACCCTCAAGGCTAAACTCGGAATGACGCAAAAAATAACATGGTAGTTTCTCTTATTCAATTCGAACACGTAGGGTCACGGGATTGATTGAACCGGAGTTAACGGAGACAACGGAGCATGCTCAGAATTGTTTTCTCGTTGAGGCGAAAGCAGTGGAAACCGTCCACCCCACTAACCAAGCGCAGTTACTCAGCTGCCTGAAACTCCTGGATATTCCACTGGGATTAATCATTAACTTCAATGTGCCCAAACTGACCGACGGTGTATCACGCCGGATTCTTCCTGGATCCAATCTGGCATGAACCGTGGAGAAGAGGAACCGACGCGAACTCCGTTTCCTCGGTTGCCTCCTGTTCCTTTTTTCCGCCCATACCATTCCCAACTACCCACGGCTCTTACTCAAAATCCGTGCCATCCGCGTCATCCGTGGTCAAACCCTCCGCAACTGCCAACTAAACTCTGAACCCTACTAACTAACCACCCCCATCTCCACGCACCTACCTAATTCCAGACGATTGCTAATTACCGGCGGGGCCGGTTTTATCGGCTCGAACTTGGTCCGTCTGATGTTGTCTAGCGGACACCAAGTTCTGAACGTCGACAAATTGACCTACGCGGGTAACCTGCAATCGTTGCAAGATATTGAACGCCACGCCGGCTATCAATTTGCTCAGCTCGACATCACCGATGGCCCAGCCGTTCAGCAAACCATCGCGTCCTACCAGCCGGATGCGATCATGCACTTGGCCGCCGAGTCGCATGTCGACCGCTCGATCGATGGGCCGGAGCAATTCATCGAAACCAACGTGCTGGGAACCTTCAACCTGTTGCAATCGGCCTTGGAATATTGGCGAGATTTAACGGATGACCGCCGCGACCGATTCCGTTTTCTGCATGTCTCGACTGACGAAGTTTACGGTTCACTGGGGACCGAAGGGTACTTTACCGAATCGACGCGCTACGATCCGCACTCCCCCTATTCGGCCAGCAAAGCCTCGTCGGATCATTTGGTTCGTGCCTGGGGTGATACGTATGGACTGCCGATACTGGTGACCAATTGCTCGAACAACTACGGGCCGTATCAATTTCCGGAAAAATTAATTCCGGTGGTCATTCTCAAATGCCTGCGAGGCGAACCGATCCCCGTTTACGGAAAAGGCGAAAACATCCGTGATTGGTTGTATGTCGAAGACCACTGTCGAGCCCTAGAGCTGGTGTTACATCAAGGGCGACCGGGTCAGACCTACAACATCGGCGGCAACAACGAACTCCGCAACATCGACCTCGTCCACACCCTCTGCGATCTGATGGATGAACTCCTCGAAATAAACTCCCCTCGCCCCTTTCAGGGGAGAGGAGTTGGGGGTGAGGGGTTTCGCAGCCTGATCACCTTCGTTACTGACCGTCCCGGCCACGACCTCCGCTACGCGATCGACGCCAGCAAGATCCAAAACGAGCTCGGCTGGTCCCCTCAACAAGACCACCAATCCGGTTTCCGCAAAACCGTCCAATGGTACCTATACAACCAACCTTGGTGGCAAAGCATCCTCTCGGGACAGTATCAGCTTGAGCGCCAAGGGCTGAGAGACTCCGGATTCAAGAAGCCAGCAGCAAACTCCGCTTAGTTGCCGCAAGGAAACCTGAAAAAAATGTTCATCGATATCATCGCCGGCGCCCGTCCCAACTTTGTCAAGATTGCGGCGCTGATCCATGCCTTTCGTGAACTTCCCGAAATAAAGCTGGGATATCGAATTGTGCACACCGGCCAACACTATGACAAACGGATGTCAGGCGACTTTTTTGAGCAACTGGAAATCCCTGAACCCGATATCAACCTGGAAGTCGGCTCGGGCACCCAAGCCGAACAAACGGCGCGGATTATGATGCGTTATGAGGAGTTGATCATGGCCCAGCCTCCAGCTGCTACGCTAGTGGTCGGCGACGTCACTTCCACCATGGCCTGCGCCATCGTCGCCCAGAAACAGCATGTCCCCGTGGCTCATGTCGAAGCCGGCATTCGTTCAGGAGACTGGACTATGCCGGAAGAAATCAATCGACTGGTCACCGATGCGATCACCAACTGGTTTTTTACCACCTCGGAAATTGCCAATGCTGAACTTCGACGGACGGGAGTTTCGGACGATCGAATTTTCTTTGTTGGCAACACGATGATCGACACGTTGCTGCGAAACCGACACAAGTTTAAAAAACCTATCTGTTTTCCCGCAGCGGCAACCGGTTATCCGGCCACTGCAAACATTATTGCAGGACACGATTCAGAACCAACCCAAAACCCTGGCTCCCTTGTCCCCTCGCTGGGGAGTGCAGCAGCACATCAAGATCGGAGTAGGGCCGGTAATGAGCACAACACTGGCTCCCCTCTCCCCTTTCAGGGGAGAGGGGCTGGGGGGTCGTCGCTTGGCTCCGCTTATGGAAACTTTCTATTACTGACCCTCCATCGCCCCTCAAACGTAGACGATCCGCAGCGATTGGCCGCGATCTTGAACGAAATCGCTCGGGGAGCCAGCGGTACGACGATACTCTTTCCGATCCATCCGCGGACGCAGCAGAAACTTCAGCAAGCCGGCATCGAATTGGCGGCCCCTTTTGTGCCCGTCGAGCCCCTTCCCTATCTCGAATTTGGTTACTTGGTCGAACGAACCCGGGGTATCATCACCGACTCAGGCGGAATTACCGAGGAGGCAACGGTGTTGGGCATCCCCTGCATGACCTTGAGGAACTCGACCGAGCGTCCGGAAACCGTCGAGCTCGGCACCAACGAGTTGATCGGCTCCAATATCGACGCCATCGCCCCAGCTTTGAAAAAAATGCTCACCGGAAAATGGAAAGCTGGCACCATCCCTCCTTTATGGGACGGCCAAACCGGAAACCGCATCGTTAAACAACTAAGTCACCTCATTCGTTCTGCTTAGCCATCTCGCCACTTGCCCTCCTTTCTAGCCACTAGCCACTTGCGTCTAGGCACTCCTTAAAAAATGTCCACTTCAAACCCAATCCGTAAAGGCATCGTCCTCGCCGGCGGCTCCGGGACCCGCCTGCATCCCGTCACCCGCGCGATCAGCAAACAACTCTTGCCGGTCTATGACAAACCGATGATCTATTATCCACTCTCGGTGCTGATGTTGGCCGGCATTCGAGACATCCTGATCATTTCCACACCGGACGATCTCCCGCACTATCGCAAATTGTTGGGCAGCGGCGACGATTTCGGGATTCGATTGTCGTATGCCGAACAACCTCGTCCCGAAGGACTCGCGCAAGCGTTCATCATCGGCGAAGAGTTCATTGGCTCCGATCCGGTCACGCTGGTGCTGGGCGATAACATTTTTTACGGACAAGGTTTCTCGCCGAAGTTGAAAGCGGCGGCGGCCCGTGCCGACGGTGCGTCTGTATTTGGTTATGAAGTTCGCGACCCCGAACGATATGGAGTGGTCGAGTTTGATGCAGCGGGGCAAGCCATCTCGATCGAAGAAAAACCGACGAACCCAAAATCCAGTTTCGCGGTGACCGGTTTGTATTTTTATGACAACCACGTTGTTGAAATTGCCAAAACGATCCAACCGTCAGCCCGGGGCGAACTGGAAATCACCTGCGTGAACCGCTGCTATCTGGAAGCGGGACAATTGCATGTTGAAGTCCTCGGCCGCGGCCATACCTGGCTCGACACCGGTACCTACGACAGCTTGCTGGAAGCCTCCATGTTCGTTCGCACGATTGAACATCATCAAGGATTCAAGGTCGCTTGTTTGGAAGAGATCGCGTTCAATCAAGGTTGGCTTGAGGTCGAACAGATTTTGACGCGTTTTGGCGCGTCCAACACGTCCTATGGAATGTACTTAAGAAACCTAGTCGTAAATAAATCCGGCCATAACTAATGCTTTATCGCGCATCACACAAAACATGACCTCCGATCCAAACCCGCGCAAACGAATTCTTATCGGAGCCGCTGGCACCGGCACTGCATTTGCCGCCTGCACAGCGATTCGCCGGTATTGGGGCGATTCTGTTGAGTTGTCGGCTATGGATACTAACCCGCATTATTTGGTAACAAGCAGTTTGCTAGCCGATCACTATTTCCAAGTCAAACCATTTCGTAGCCCAGAATTCGTCGACCAATTGCTTGCCATTCTCACCGATCATGCGATCGATTTTTATTTGCCACTTTATCCGCAGGAAATCAAACTGGCTGTCGAATTAAAGCACTCGCGAAGATTGCCGACAGCAACACGTCTAATCGGTCCGGGACCGGAAGCGTGCAACGTCGCGAGCGACAAGTATTTTGCTGCAGGATGGCTGTCGGAGCACGGTCTGCCATCACCAAAAACCTGTCTGGGGATACCCGATTTTGACGCAACGCATTATTGCATTAAACCAAGAATGGGAACAGGTAGCACAGGACTTCGATTGTTGACAAAGGTTGAACTTGACGCGATTTGCCAAACTGGGCCACTTTCTACTGATCCGTCCGACGGCGTAATAATTCAGGAACAATGTTTCGCTCCAGAATTAACGGTGGATGTTTTTATTGGACAACAAAATAGCCAATCTCGCGTCCTTTGTAGGGAGCGATTGGAAATCAAGTCAGGCGTTTCTACTAAAGTCCGAATTACGGAAGATGAAACGATTACAACACTTGCAATACAACTAGGAACGAGCCTGAATTATTTGGGCGCATTTTGTTTTCAAGTCATGCGGAATGAAAAAGGTTGGTGTGTCATTGATGTCAATCCACGCCCCGGTGCAGCGTCCGCGACTTGTTCTGTTACAGGAAATGATTTCTACGGAGCTATGTTTGCGCTTGCGTTTGGTGAAAATACGGAACCGTTTTTTCAACGCCTGCCCCGGGCGGTTTATGTCACACGACAGTATTCTGATTTTTTGATGATTGAAAATGACGAAACGCCTTTGCTTAGACTTTGATGGAACCGTAGTCGATTGTAGACATCGACAGATGGCCGTCCTGCATTCGGTGACGCCGAAAAGTCTTGACATTGACCGCCATGCGATTTGGAATTCGAAACGAAATGGCAAATCGACGACCGATGCTTTGAAACATGCCGGTTTGACTTTGTCTCAATCGATGCTGATCGCGATGCGATGGGAAAAGTTTATTGAAGATCGTTTCTGGTTGTCTTTGGATGTTGTTTTTCCAAACGTGGAAGAAACATTGATCGAGCTGAAGCGACGTGACTGGCAATTAGTATTAATCACCGCCCGCCGCGATCCGGACGCACTCCATCAACAGTTGCTCCATTTGAGAATCAGGCGACTGCTAAATTCCGTCCATGTTGTCGACCCGAGAAAAGCAGCACCGGCAAAGGCTGAGATTCTTTATCGCGAACAACCGATGTTGTTTGTCGGAGACAATGAATCTGACGGAACAGCAGCGCAATTAGCTGGCGTTCCTTTCAAAGCCGTGGCATCTGGTCAGCGTTGTCGTGAATTTATGACCGATCATGGTTACTCGCCAATCTATTCGACGCTTGTCGAGTGCATCGATGCGGTCGTGTAGAACATCCGATGCAACTCAATAATTTCACCAGTTGGCCTCCGATTCAGGTCCGGTAGGCATTTTAGAACCTCGCGCGTTCACAAACTCGGCGTGCGTTACCTTGCTACACGTTGGGGATGATCAGATTTTCATTTAACTTGCAATCGAACTAATAACAATCAATTAATACTATGAATACAGAAACAAAAAACCTGTCTAGTGACGCGAACCAATTCCGAAAAACCAGTCCCAGGGATTTTGATATTCGCGAAAAGATTTTGGAAATGTTGAAAAACGCCCCGCTTCCATCCGAAGAACTCTTAGGACATCTTGTGATGTTTCAGGACCGACGAATCATCTCCCGGATTCTATATGCCAATGAGATCTACCAGCAAATGATCAAGGTTCATGGAAGTATCTTCGAATTTGGCGTCCGCTACGGCCAAAATCTTACACTTCTTAGCAGTTTACGCGGAGTTTATGAACCTCTCAACGCCAATCGGAAGATTGTTGGTTTCGATACTTTTGAAGGATTTCCTCATGTGGATGTAACTCACGACACGACGCACTGGAAAAATGGCGATTATGCCGTGCCGGCGAATTACGAAGTATTCCTCGATCAGTTGATGGCCCTGCATGAAGCGATTGGCCCTCTGGAAAACCTCCGCCGTTTCGAATTGGTCAAGGGTGATGCAACGATAACACTTCGGCAGTACTTGGATGATCATCCTGAAACGATTATTTCGTTAGCCTATTTCGATCTAGATCTTTACAAGGCTACTAAAGAGTGCCTCGAAATGATTCTTCCTTACCTTGCAAACGGCGCGGTGATCGCTTTCGACGAGATCAACATGGCTGAGTTCCCTGGAGAAACCGTCGCTTTCCGCGAAGTCTTGGGCACATCACGATACCGCCTGATCCATTCCCCGTTCCGGGCAACTGCGGCCTACCTGGTTTACGAGTAGAAGCCGGATGCTGGTTTCGTCTCACACGTGTTTGAAATAATCCCTCGGGCCTGTCCTGCAGAACATTTGGTTTTTTGCTACTGTATGACTGACAAAAAATTTAAGAATCCCGTGGGCTTGTCCTGCGGAAGTTTGGATTTCGAACTAGCTGGGCAGTGCCACATTGTGGCGAATACAAACCCGACGCACGAGCGAGCGAACCGCTATTTCCCGTGAAAAATTCACTCGCTCGCGCGTCGGGCTTGTACAGGCAAGCTCGCGGGACTCGTCCTCAGACTTGTGGGATATTAAAAAACATTTCCTGTTCGACGCTGATGTTTCGACGGCCCGGAATGGCCATCGTACGGAAAAATATTTTGAGACCGTTCCTAAGCATTTAAAACATGCCATTAACTGACTGTAAACTAATCGACCTTCCGAAGATCTCCGACCCGCGAGGGAACCTGACGTTCCTCGAAGGGGAGCGTCATGTTCCGTTTGAAATCAAACGAGTTTATTACCTGTACGATGTCCCCGGCGGTGCCGAGCGTGGTGGGCATGCACACAAGGATCTTCAACAGTTAATCATTGCCATCTCGGGTAGTTTTGATATCGTGCTTGACGATGGCGTAGAAAAAAAACGAGTTCATTTGGCCCGGTCCTATTATGGCCTGTATGTTTGCCCAATGATCTGGCGGGAAATGGACAATTTCTCGTCGGGAGCGGTTTGCCTGGTATTGGCCTCTAATCGTTATGATGAGTCCGACTATTTTCGCGAATACAGTCAATTTCTCCAAGCGACTAAACACGCTCCCAGTTAACAATGAAAGTTCCCTTCCTAGAACTAAAACCTGCCTACGACGAACTCCGCGAGGAGCTCGACGCAGCCTACCACCGAGTCATGGATTCGGGATGGTATCTACTGGGTGCCGAACTCGAAGCGTTTGAATCCGAGTACGCCAGTTATTGCCAAACGACGCATTGCGTTGGCGTCGCCAATGGACTCGATGCACTTCATTTGGCACTGCAAGCGTGTGATATCGGCCCGGGCGACGAAGTCATTGTCCCGTCGCATACGTTTATTGCCACGTGGTTGGCCGTAACCCACGCCGGGGCGACCCCTGTTCCGGTGGAACCAAACATCCAAACCTACAACATTGATCCAAATCGAATCGAACAGGCGATTACATCCCGAACCAAGGCGATCATTCCGGTTCACTTGTATGGTCAACCCGCCGACATGGATTCCATCATGGAGCTGGCGAATCGGTACGACCTGATGGTTGTGGAAGATGCCGCTCAAGCTCAGGGCGCCCGTTACAAAGGACGGCGCGTCGGTTGCATAGGCCATATCGCCGCCCACAGTTTCTATCCTGGCAAAAATTTGGGCGCATTCGCTGATGGGGGCGCGGTCACAACCAATGACCCCCAAATCGGCGAACGAATTCGGACCCTGCGAAACTATGGCTCAAAAGTAAAATACCAGAACGAAGTGCCTGGCTATAATTCTCGCTTGGAAGAAATACAAGCCGCGTTCCTGCGAGTTAAATTGAAATACTTGGACGAATGGAACGACCGGCGGAAACAGATCGCGAAAACTTACTTAACTGAATTCTCGTCACTCACGTCCGCCCACTCGCCACTCACACTTCCTGTTGTCCCCGATTGGGCCGATCCAGTTTGGCATTTGTTTGTCGTGCGTCATCCTCTCCGCGATGAACTGCAAAAACGGCTATCCAGTCACGGCATTGGCACGTTGATCCACTATCCTGTCGCCATTCACCGCTCACAAGCCTATGCGGACTTCTCGGATTTTTGTCTTCCCCTTGCCGAACAGTTGGCTGGGTCCGTGTTAAGCCTGCCGATTGGACCTCAACTTGGTGAACAAGCGGTACAGCAAGTCGTTGGTAAAATTCTCGAAGTCGTTCCCAGTCTCGCGTGACAATCAAATTGCCAACCGAACCGCAAGAGCAATTAGACGTTGCCGAGTCTGCGACGGAAGTTGCCCCGGACACTGCCCGAGATTCCTCGCTCCCGGAGGAAAACAGTTATGGCCAAATCGTAAAATCATCCTCGATTATTGGTGGGGCCCAGGTCATCAATATGCTGATTGGCCTCGTTCGAACCAAGCTGATCGCAATCTTGATTGGCCCCAGTGGCATCGGACTGATGGCGATTTATCAATCGATTACCGGATTAGCCTCAGTCATTGCGGGTATGGGAATCAATACCAGCGGTGTCCGCGAAGTAGCCCTGTTCCATGGCAATGAAGATCATGTTGGCGTTGGCAAAACCGTACGCATTTTACAGCGAGTCAGTTGGTTTACGGGAATCGCAGGAATGTTGCTGGTCGCGTTCCTCGCACCCTGGATCAGTCAGCTCACCTTTGGATCAAGAGATTACGCTTGGGCGATTGCGGTCCTTGGAATAACAATTTTCCTGGGCAATGTTTCTGCCGGCCAGGTTGCCGTCATTCAGGGAACTCGTCGAATTGGCGATATCGCACGAATCAGCATCTGGACTGCATTGGTAGGCGCCTTGTTCTCGATTGGTTTTTGTTTCTGGCTGGGTGTCGAAGGGATCGTTCCGTCATTGGTCTCGTTGGCCTTGGCAACGGTTTGCATTTCGACCTGGTTCGGCCGCAAGGTTCCCTTACAAGACGTCTCGTTGAGCTGGGCAGAAACATCGAGCGGATTCTGGAATCTTGTTCAGTTTGGTATCGCCATGGTCGTCAGTGGTCTGATGGTGACGGGTGTTGCCTATGCGACTCGTTTGATGATTCAATCGAACCATGGGTTGTCAGGCGTTGGGATTTATTCGGCAGCGTTTGCTTTGTCGGGCATGTTTGTCAATTTTGTAATCGGTGCCATGGGTTCAGATTTTCTACCCAGGCTTTCAGCAGTTGCCAACGACAATCGTCGACTGTCACAACTGATTAATGAACAGACTGAAATCGGGCTCTTACTGGCATTTCCCGGCCTGCTGGCTACCTTGGTGCTTGCGCCTCTGGTGGTTCAAATCTTCTATACTTCCGAATTTTCCGATGCCACCATTTTGCTCAAGTGGTTTGTGCTGGGTTGTATCGGACGTGTCGTCTCCTGGCCGATGGGCTATAGCATGCAAGCGAAAAAGCAAAGCTGGCTTTTTGTATCAACGGAAATTGTTTTCAATTTGTTGCATTTGTTTTTCGTATGGATTGGAATCCATTACTTTGGAGTTTCAGGTCCCGGTATTGCCTTTGCATTGATCTATGTTCTATACACGGTAACTCTGTGGGTGTTGACCAGATTTACGCTCGGTTTTCGCCCGAGCAGGGAAGTCGTCGGCTTGTTAACCCTGGTAGTGTTTAGCTCGACAACCTTGTTCGGCTTGTCCGTGCTCTTTCCCGAGGGATACTTCCTGATTCTAGGTTGTGTCGTTGTGCTGGCTGTGTCCATTTGGTGCCTGAGGCAGATCATTTGGCGATTGGGAGTCGAGCAAAGACTACCGAAAGCGCTTTCTGTTTTGATAAGTCGGATTCCTCTAGGCGGTCTCTTGGTTGCCAAAAAATATGAGTCAAAATAAGCGACTACCCCGTGTTTTTCACGGACTTGTCAACTTTGGAACGCAATCGGGTTTGTTTGCTCGTGAACTTCAAAGGCGAGGTTATGAGGCCATTTCCGTTACCAGTCCAGATCCTTACAAGAGACTGACGGATATCAAACTCAAACATGGTGGAATTTTGCCGGTAAAGCTGTTTCGACACCTGTCGAACCGTTGGCTGTTGTTTCGCTGTTTCTTCAAGTATGACATTTTTCATTTCTATTACGGCACGTCGTTATTTCCCAAAAATTTTGATTTGAGATTTTACCGGCTGTTCGGCAAAAAAGTGATCATGGAGTACCTGGGTAGCGATATACAGGGCTACGACGTAAGTGTGCGAAAATATCGTTGGACAAATGTCACGCACATGGTAAGACCAGGCGAGGGCAGGCAAAATGATGCGACCATCGCGCGTCGAATTGAATTCCAAAAAAAGTATATCGACAAGACGCTGGTTTGCGCTCCGGTCTATTCTGAATTCAGCCCTGATTCGGAGGTGTTGGCACTTGCCATTGATCTTGATACGACTTCCTTCGTTCCGATGCCCGCTTTTGACGGAACGTTCAGAATCATGCACGCTCCCACTCATCGCGGTTTCAAGGGGACGGCTTTCATAATCAAGGCCATTGATGAGTTGCGGGCCGAGGGGTTTTCCATTGACTTCGATCTGGTTGAAGGAGTTCGACATGACGAGTTAATGGAACGATATCGAGCTTGCCAAATTTTCATTGATCAAATCATGGGGGGATGGTACGGAACGGCTACTATCGAGGCAATGGGGATTGGACGACCCGTCGTCGTTTCCATCCGAGAGAGTTACTTCCAATACATCGATTTTGGAAATCGGATTCCTGCTGTCCATGCCGATCCTGAATGCATCGTCGAGGTGTTGCGAGGGCTGTTGAACAAGGGATACGATGAATTGACCAAACTTGGTTTGGAATCAAGGAAATTCGTTGAAGAGTATCACTGCGTTAAAAAGGTCACGGATAAGCTCGTTTCGATCTATGAGTCTGTGTCGTCGGAGGAGGGTAAATGAGTTACCGAGATTCCCCCACAACCGAAATGAGAGTTGTCTAATGTGCGGCATCTCCGGAATACTCTCGCGAACTGAATTCCCTGCCGGGGATCTTCTAAGGCTGACCGCCCCTATCGCGCATCGCGGTCCGGATGGCGAAGGATACCTGTTGGTTAGTCGGGAGAAGACAGTCGTCGCCGGAGGCAACGATACCCCCAAGATCGTCTGGCAATCCGATCAAGCTTCCACGCCAGACTGTCATATTCTCGATAGGGCTCGAGAAAATTTCTTCCTTGGCCTGGGCCATCGAAGGCTGTCAATCATCGACTTGACTGCGGGTGGGCATCAGCCATTTTGTGATCCCAAACGTCAGGTCTGGGTGGTCTTTAACGGAGAAATATACAACTATCGGGCATTACGTCAAAAGTTGACCGAACTGGGATACCAGTTTAGAACCGAGTCGGATACAGAAGTCCTGCTCTACAGTTACATGCAATGGGGGCGGGAATGCCAGAGTCTTCTGGAAGGGATGTGGAGCTTCACGGTTTACGATTCTGTTAAAAAACGGTTGTTTTTCTCCCGCGACCGGTTCGGTATCAAGCCGCTCTATTATTGGATTGCGCCGCGAGGTGACCTTTACTGGGGAAGCGAAATCAAACAATTCGCGACCAGCCCCCAATGGTCGGCAAGACTGAATCACCAGATGGCTCTGGATTATCTGCTCTATTCGATGACCGATCATACACCGGAAACGCTGTTTGATGATGTCAAACAGTTACAAGGGGGACACTATTTCGAAATTGATCTTAACGAATTTCGAGACAGCTATCCGTATTCACCCAAGCCAATTCGCTGGTATTCGTTGCCGACAGAGAAATACCAAGGCAGCTTTGAAGATGCCCGTGTTGAGTTTAAAGATCGCTTTTTGAAGGCCGTTGAGTCTCATCTGCAGGCTGACGTGCCTGTCGGTAGTGCATTGTCGGGTGGAATTGATTCTTCAGCGATCGTATGTGCCATCAATCGGCTTCGGGACCAAAGCTCCTGTCGTCAGATGACGTTTTCTTCCTGCAGCGTTGATTCAGATTATGATGAGCGGAAATGGATGGATCCGGTTGTCGCCGAAACGGGAGTCGATGCGCACTTTATTTATCCCAAGTGTGAGGATGTTTTTCGTCTGACCGACAAATTGGTCTGGTTTATGGATGAACCCTATCAATCGCAATCTGCTTTCCTGGGATACCACGTATTGCAGAAGGCCAAAGAAAGCGGTGTAAAGGTGTTGCTTAACGGCCAGGGTGCCGACGAATACACCAATTGTTACGGCGGTTTGCTTAGCTTGCTTCCAATGAAGTGGTTGCGTCAAATGAAGTTCGCTGAATTCTCGGAGCTCTTCCGAAAGATGAACGTCTCTCAAAAGCTGACGAGCTGCCAGCGATTATTGGAGACGCTGGCGCCCTCATCCGTGAGGTCGTTCCAAAGGAGACTCAGCTGCCGAAAGTTGACAAAGTCAGCTACGGGAAAAAACCTTCTTTACAAGAAATTTAAAGCCAAACCGAGACATCCATTTCAATTTGAATCAAATGTTTGGCGAACGTCATTCACCGCGTCACAATTCCAGTTGCAGGTGGAACCTTTGCCAAAATACCTGCGCTGGGAGGATCGCAACAGCATGGCCCATTCGGTGGAGGCACGAGTTCCATTCCTCTGCCACCATCTGGTTGAGTTCACCCGCAGTTTGCCCATTGATTATCGGATTTCATGCGAACAGCCCAAACGAATCATAACCGATTCGCTTAAAGGACTGCTCACCGAATCTGTCGCTAACCGAAGAGACAAGTTAGGATTCGTTACTCCCGAACAACGTTGGTTTAAACAAGATCATTTCGACGATTTCTCGAATTTGCTCAAGTCAAATCTCCCTTATGCTCAAGGCTTGCTAGATCCACAATTATCGCTGGACTATCTGCAAAAGATGCAATCCGGTCAAATCGAGTTTGACTTTTCCTACTGGCGGCTGACTCTCTTTTGTATCTGGATGAGGGTTTTCGAAGTTCGAATCTAAGTTCGGCCAATACTTCGGCGACCTGTATTGCATTATCCCATGAAGATATTAATCGTCTCCAAAGCTTTTCATCCTCAGAACAACCCGAGGTCATTTCGTACGACAGAACTGGCAACGGAACTTGTTCGTCAGGGACACGAGGTAACGGTTGCTGTGCCAGTTGAGGGCGAGGGCACTCGGAACTATTGCCAGAAAAACTCGATGACTTTGATTGATCTGGGTAAACCTAAATGGCGAGAAATGGACATAACAGGTTCGGGACCGTTTCGACTGATCCGGCGAGTTGTCCGTCGCGGTGCCTTCACATTGTTTGAGTTTCCCGATATCGAAATTGCCTTTCAAATCAAGCGAGCCCTGAAAAATCACTCGGGCTTTGATTTGGCGATCACTATTGCTGCCCCTCACTCAGTACATTGGGGGTTTCGTGCATTATTGTCAAGGAACAAAAATCTTTGCCAAACCTGGATTGCCGATTGCGGCGATCCTTTTATGGGCAACACGATTGATACATTCAGGAAGCCTTTTTACTTCAAGTTTTTCGAAAAAGCATTTTGCCGTCGAGCTGATTCGATCACCGTACCTGTTCCCGGCGCTGTCGAGGGGTACTATCCCGAATTTCATTCTAAAATTCATGTGATCTCGCAGGGGTTCAGGTTTCCTGAACCAGATTTTTGGCCGGAGTATTCGCCTAATCCGGTACCAACATTCGCGTTTGCTGGTGGATTTATTCCGGGCGTTCGTGACCCACGGCCCATTCTCGATTGGCTGGTAACCAGGCCGGACTCATTCAAGTTCATCTTTTACACTCAGCAAACCGATCTGATTCAATCGCATGCTGAGATGTTAGGATCCCGTTTGGAAATTCGCGGCTATCTTCCTCGGCAACAACTATTGATTGAGCTGGCCAAAATGGATTTTTTGGTCAATATCGAAAATCGAACCTCATTGATGTCACCGAGCAAATTGATTGACTACGCGATGACTGGTCGTCCGATTCTGTCGTTGGATTCTTACAACATCAATCACGAGGCTTTCGAGAAGTTTTTGAAAAAAAACTATTCTCAACAAGTACGCCTTCCTGACCTCGGAAGCTATCGGATTGAAAACGTAGCCAGGCGATTTGTTGAGCTGGCCTTGAAGGAACGCTTTATCTAGTGTTTACAAGTTTGTCTTTGATGTGTTTGAATTTCGATTCGCGGTGGGGATAGGCTGAGATGCAATCGTTTTTTCCAACAGTTTTGTTGTTTTGTTTTGCCCCCATTCTTGCTCTGGCTAACGGATTGACTCAGCTGAGAAGCCTCATGAGCCGAAATTTGATTTGGCTTTTTTGCGGCTTTTACGGGTTGGCCTTTTACATGGGTAGTGCCGACGGGACCGACTCAACTCGTTATGCAGACTCGTTGGTGGCAATGAATCGAAGTACGATGAGTTTCGAATCATTGAGGTCAGCATTCTATCAAGAGGGCGAGCATTTCTATGATATTTATCAGCCTCTGACAACTTTCATGGTTTCAAGATTCACGGACGACTATCGAGTCTTGTTTGGTTTGTTTGGACTGGTGATCGGTTACTTTTACTCCCGGATACTTGGCTTTTTTGTGGATCAATGTTTTAATCGGATGGGATTCCTGGAATACGGTTTGTTGGGATCTTTGGCCTTTGTGATGGACGTGGGGAGCGCGATCAATGGCGTGCGAATGTACACCGCCTTGTTTGTATTTATTTATGGATTTCTTTATTTTTGGCAATCGAAAAATCCGGTGTATTTTTTGGTTGCCTGCATGTCGGTGTTGGTGCATTTTTCTTTCATCATCCCGGTAGCAATCTTCTTGGTGCTGCCAACCGTCCACAGGTTGCCCTGGATGATCTACGCAGTTTTTCTAAGCTCGTTTGTGATTGCCACCATTGACATTGCAGCTATCCGGAATTGGGTCGAAAGCCTACCGTTGGGAGTCGAGTCTCGAGTGGCGGGATATCTGACTGGCACGGAGGGGGCTGATGGTACACCACGAATCTTGATGATTATCGATTGGATGACCAAGATTTTCCGAATCGTAGCCTGCAGCTATCTGCTTATCATCAATAGATCGGATACAAGTCGGGATCTCCCATTGGTGATTTTTGCAATGGCTTTGAATACCGTCGTGAATGTACTGGGTGAAGTTGGCTCGATGGGCCGTTTCATTTTTGTTTGCCAGATTTTGATAATCGGGCAGTTGTTGCTTCACGCGAATCGCAGTCTCAACAGGGATGCGAAAGTCATCAGCGCCGGGATAGGTTCGTTTGCGCTGCTCGGCAGTTTACTGGGGTTTCGTTATTTTCTGGGTTTTGCATCCAACAATCTACTGGTTGCCAATCCATTTACGATCTGGTTTTTTGATGAGCCAGGATACAGTCTCTATGAATACATGCCTAAGGTATTGACCGGTCTCTGATGATCTTGTCTAAATCTACCACAACGATCGATCTCCCTCCATGTGCGGATTAGCAGGCTATTTTTCAGCAACGTCAAAGGTTGACACACGCGTCATCCGCGAGATGATGCTTCTTCAACAACATCGTGGGCCAGACGACAATGGGTTTGCGGCGATACGGCGCGAATTGGATAGAGTGGTGCCGTTACCTATGGAACGTGACGGGATCGTTGACGCTGATATCATCATAGGCTTCAATCGACTGAGCATTCTCGATCTAAGTAAGAACGGCCATCAACCCATGCTTAGTGACGATGAGTCGGTCGTCCTGATGCTTAATGGAGAAATTTACAATGCTTTTGAAATTCGACCAACCTTAGCCAAAGCCGGCTGCAGGTTTAAAAGCAACACAGACACTGAAGTTGTTCTATGGCTGTATCTTGAGTATGGAATTGAACGGACTTTGGAGATGTTAAATGGCATGTTCGCGATTGTTATTTACGACTGCCGAATCAAAACCTTGTTCTTGGCCAGAGATCGTTTCGGTATCAAACCGCTCTACGTCTACCAATCGGAAAGGGATCTGGCATTTTCGTCCGAAATCAAGAGCTTTACCGCTTTGCCGGGTATCCAATTACAATTGGAGAACTCAAGAATTGATGAATTTCTATTGTTTCGTAACCTCATCAATCAAACATCTTTTCGCAATATTGAAAATATTGAGCCCGGGACGTATTACGCAATCAATCGGGACAATGCGATTCAAAAACACTCTTTTTTCGATTTGAATTCGGACAGTCATTTCGTTGGAACTCAAACCGCTGCAACTGCTCAACTCGAAAGTGCGTTTAGCAACGCAATCAAGAGACAAATGATCTCTGACGTTAAGCTTGGGTGTCAGCTTTCTGGCGGGGTTGACTCTTCATTAGTGGCCTATTACGCCCAGCAGTTTACGGCAGATAACTTAGAGACGATTTCAATTATTCCCGACGATCAAGATTATTCGGAGGAGGAGTTCGTCGATCAGGTTCAGAGAAAATTGAACCTGGTTTCTCACAAATATTCCTTGACTTCTGATTACTTTTTAGACAATCTGGAAAAAGCATCGTGGCATTTTGAGCAACCCTTGAATCATCCCAACACCGTGGGTATCTACCAGCTCAGTCAACAAGCAAAACAGCATGTCACTGTATTGCTGAGCGGAGAGGGCGCTGACGAGGTGTTCGGGGGCTACTCTCGATTTATTTCGGCCCCCAGGAATCCACTCGTAAATCGATGGGTCTATGGGAAACTCTATCACAATCGAAAAAGTTTCGGCCACTTGCTACCCGCTTTAATACACCAAGACGGACGTTTTATTCTCGGTTCGATTTTTTCTTCAATCGATGCAATCAAATCGGTTTACCCTCATTTCAATTTGACGGAGGCAATGAATTGCAGGAAGAAATTACTGAAGGGACTTTCCGGCGATACCCTCCTGCGTCAACGAAAATACGAACTCAAAACCTACTTGCCCGATCTTCTGATGCGGCAAGACAAAATGTCGATGGCACACAGCATTGAAAACCGTGTCCCTTTCTTGGACAACGACCTCGTGACGTTTGCTCTCACCCTACCACCGGAAATAGTCCTTCGAAAAAGCAACTCACTTATCGAGAAGAATTTGATTAAGTCATTGGCCTCCAAGTGTTTCTCTGAACCATTCGCATATCGTCCCAAACAGGGCTTTGGAGTTCCTCTCAAGCGTTTCTTCACGACCGTCAAGTTTCAAGAACGGTGGAACGATGACTGGTTGCCTGGAATGCGAAATCGAGGTCTTTTTGAAGTTCATGAGCTTGGTTCATGGATGCGGAATGCTGAGTCGCTCAACGCCTTGAAGCTAGATATACTCTGGTTGATGATCAGCTTTGAAATTTGGGCGAAACAGTACATTGATTGAAGGTGGAGTATTTGAATTTTTCGTTTTCAATGAAATCGAAGCACCTGAATTAATGGAAAATTGATGGAGACGAAAATCAAACCGCTTGCCATTCACGATAGTTCCTCTGGATTTCCCGCCCGTTGGATTGGATATTGCGAGGAAAAAAACATTCCTTTCCGACGAGTGAACTGTTATTCAGACAATATTATTGATCAGCTTGCAGAATGTTCAGCGCTGATGTGGCATCATCATCAGGGAAATCCTGTTGATTTTTTGGTCGCAAAGCAGATACTGTTTGCCCTCGAGCACGCCGGATTCCCCGTTTTTCCGAATTTCAAGACCGGCTGGCATTTTGACGACAAGCTCGGACAAAAATACTTGCTTGAGAGCCTGAATATTCCAACTCCCAATGCATATGCATTTTTTTCTCGGGCAGAAGCATTAGCCTGGGCCGCTGAAACTTTGTATCCCAAAGTTTTCAAGCTTCGGTGTGGGGCCGGATCGGCCAACGTCATTTTGGTTAGGGATCTAAAGTATGCGAGGAGATTAATTGAGCGCGCATTTGATCGCGGATTCCCGGCCTACAGTCCGTGGGCAAGCCTCAAAGAGCGCTGGCGAAAATTTCGCCAGGGGAAAACTGGAATTTGGGAACCCATCAAGGGAGTGCTGAGATTCTTTCAATCGCCTCCCTACTCGAGGATTCGAGGACCCGAACAAAGCTACGCCTATTTTCAAGACTTCGTGCCCAATAACGAGTCTGATACCAGAATCATCGTGATTGATCATAAAGCATTTGCACTAAAACGTTATGTTCGAGACAACGATTTTCGGGCATCGGGTAGCGGGAAATTTGGTTATGAACCGGAGCTTTTTGATCAGAAATGTGTGGAGTTGGCCTTTCAAATTACAGATAGGATCCAGCCGCAGGTTGGGGTATATGATTTTGTTTTCGACGCAAAAAAGCAACCATTGCTACTTGAGATCAGTTATGGATTTCTCGCAGAAGGTTATGATGCGTGTCCCGGTTATTGGGATCGTTCTCTTGTTTGGCATTCTGGAAAATTCAATCCGTATGGTTGGATGGTCGAATCGCTCTTGCTCCAGATAAGGTCTTTGACTTCAGACGAATCCAATTTTCAAGATCGCTCGGTTTAAAAACGTGGAAAAGGACCGACGACTTTGTCTGGTAACATCAGGCCTTTCGGGGGGTGGCATGGAAAGAGCCATCGTCACTCTCGCAAATTTTTTTGCCGAACAGGGAAACGACGTCTCGATTATTAACTTGTTCAAGACTGATGTCTGTTTTGAATTGAATCCAGCGATCCATTTGATCTGGCCAAAATTGGATCGAACTAGGATGCAACGGTTTCATTATGCATTGCGACTACTTCCTTATTTGCGAAACGAAGTTGCAAAGGTTCGGCCGGAAGTAGTATTGAGTTTTGGAGAATGGTTCAATGCCTACGTCATACTGGCGTTGGCGGGCACAGGACAACGCTTGTTTATCTCCAACCGAATGGGGCCGGAACTTAAGCTTGGATTCCCGATTGATCAGGTAAATCGGTGGTTTTACCGCTTTGCAACCGGTATCATCGTCCAGACAAATACCGCCCGGGAGATACTGCAAAAAAAGACGGTTGCTACCAAAATTTTTGTCATTCCCAATGCTGTGAAGCCGATTCAGGTTCAGTCGCCTCATTACAAGAAAAGAATCATCACGGTCGGCCGATTGTCACGGGAAAAGGGGCATTCGATTCTGATCAAGGCCTTCGCACAGATGAATGATTCGAAATGGATGCTTGACATTGTTGGCGATGGACCGCTTCGGAGAGAACTAGAATTGATCGCAGAAGAGTTAGGCGTCGCCAACAGAGTTGTTTTTCATGGATTCTGCAGAGATATCGCTGAACGACTGGCCGAAGCTTCAATTTTCGTACTTCCATCGTTTTATGAAGGATTTCCCAATGCTCTTGTTGAGGCGATGAGCGTGCCACTGGCTTGTGTGGCGAGCAATTGCGTGGCTGGCCCTTCCGACATCATCCAACAGGGCGTGGATGGACTGCTTGTCTCGCCAGGTGATGTTGAAGAGCTGAAAAATGCACTCGAACAGTTGATTGATGACACAAATTTGAGACTGTTCATTACCAAAAATGCCTACGCAGTTCGCGAGCGGTTTTCGTTTGAAAATATTGCTGCCAAGTATCTCGAAACCATTTTGAAATCCTAGCAGTGCAAAACTCGAACCAAGCCTGATCGCTGATTTGCATACGGCCCATTCTCAACTTTTACTGGTTTAATCGGAAATGCTTCGGCATATCGCAAGTCGAATAAAGCGCAACTACCGAAACGCCTTTGGTATACGAACCACAAGAAAAATCGTCGTGTTTGAATCCGACGATTGGGGCGCAATTCGCATGCCATCGGTAGAAGTTTATTCATCGTTTCTCCGAAATGGTTGGCCGGTAGACCAGAGCCTTTATAATCGCCTCGATTCACTCGAAAGCAATGATGATCTGGCTCGCTTGATCGAAGTATTGACGAGCGTCCGAGATAGAGAGGGAAAGTTCCCTAAATTCACGTTGAATTCAATCATGGCAAATCCTGATTTCGAGAGAATCGAGGCGTCGGACTACCAGCAGTACTTTTATGAGCGTTTTCCAGAAACGCTCCTTCGATATCCTGATCGAGATAAGGTATTGAGTTTATACGACGCCGGCATCAGCGCCGATGTCTTCCGCCCTCAATTCCATGGTCGAGAACACCTCAACATTCAGAGATGGATGCGTTCACTTCGAGATCCAGAGAGTCTTACACGTACCGCCTTTCGTCACAAGACAACTTACTCCGGCACTGAAGACTATAGTTTCATGGAAGCTTTCGACATCGATTCTTCAAGCGAGCATGAGTCACACATTCAAATTGTAACCGAGGGGCTGCAGATCTTCCGAGAAATTTTCGGTTTTACGTCGTTCTCTTTCATTGCGCCATGTACGGTTTGGCATGACATTCTGGAAGATTCCCTTCGTTCAAATGGAGTTCGCTTTCTACAAAGCGGATTTTATCAGTTAAGCCCACTTGGTGGTATCAACAACTATGGACGACTGCCAACTTGCATGGGCAAGAGGAAATCTAGTGGCTTGGTTCAAATGCATCGCAACTGCGTGTTCGAGCCATCTGATTCATCAAGATCTGACTGGGTCGATTATGCACTTGGGGGTATTGCAGATGCGTTTCGTTGGAAAAAACCTGCTGTCGTTGGGACTCATCGAATAAACTTCGTTGGCTCACTTTACCTATCAAATCGCGATCGTGGCCTGGCGGATTTGGCTCGTCTGTTACAAAAGATCCTCAAACGATGGCCTGATGTCGAGTTTCTGTTTTCGGACGAACTCGGCGAGTATTTGGAGAACGCAAATGGTTGAAAAGCAAGGCATATTGTTCGCGGGCGATTTTTGTCCTCAAGGTAGAATCGCAGAACTAATTGCCCGGAAAAAACTTTCCGAAGTTTTTACAGATGTTCTTCCTCTGCTCCATCAGTGTGAAAAGGTCGTCGTTGACCTTGAATGCCCCTTTAGCGACCGAGGAAGCCCGATCGTCAAAACCGGGCCAAATCTGCGTTGTAGCCCGGAAGCAATTGACGCTTTACGGTTCGCCAACGTGCATGCAGTCGCATTGGCTAACAATCACATCCTAGACTTTGGTTCAGATGCGTTGGATGACACAATTGCAACCTGCCACGGCGCAGGAATTCAGGTGTTCGGTGCGGGAAAAAACTTGGCTGCAGCGAGAAAGCCTCTTGTCTTGAGCGTTGGCGGAATCAAAATAGCCCTTTACAACCTGACTGAAAATGAATGGTGCTGCGCAAAAAACACTGTCGCAGGCGCTAATCCTCTGGAACATCCGGTTAATTTTAAAGACATCAGTGAAGCTCGTAAAATCGCCCAGAAAGTCATCGTCATTTACCATGGGGGGAATGAACATTATCCACTGCCAAGCCCGCGATTAAAATCTCTTTTTCGATATTTTGTCGACATTGGCGCTTCCGCGGTTATCGCACACCACTCGCATGTGATTTCGGGATACGAGGTTTACGAGAATGCTCCGATTTTTTATGGCTTGGGCAATTTCTGTTTTGATTGGCCTGGGCGTTTAGATCGAGGCTGGACCACTGGAATGGCCGTCAGACTTGACCCTTGCGAGCTCACCAAATTCGAGCTGATCCCTTTCCGCCAGAATGATGAAACACCGGGTCTCAGGTTGTTATCGAACGACGAAACCATGAATTTCAACCTTCAACTTCTGGAATTAAACTCGATCATCAAGAACGATCATTTACTTCAAACCTATTTTGATGATTTTTGCAAGCAACACTTGAAGTCGTTTGATATTTATCTTGAACCCTATCGCCGGGGAGTTCTTGCGGCCTTGCGAAAAAAGGGACTGCTCCCGAGAACTCTAAATTGCCGAAAGCGTCGCTGGCTATTAAACTTGACTCGTTGTGAGTCTCTTCGGGACGTACTGTTAAATTACTTGGATCGAGATACCAAGCCCTAGTTGCTCGCTTCTATTGTTTTGACACTCCAATGCAATAAATACATGCGATGCTAAAATAATGGATAGTCAATTACCAAAGCGAGAAAAGGCAAAAGTTGAAGATTCTTAACCTGGGCTGTGGTACAAAAACCAGCAACAGCCCTGACGTAGTCAACATTGATTGGTCAATTTATCTCCGATTCAAAAAATCGAAGTTTTTGAGGCCATTTATACCGCTTTTTATCAGGGGAAGCAGGTTGCAGAAGTTGCGGGCTTTACCGGACAACATTATGACTCACAACCTGGCTAGGGGTATCCCCTTCGCTTCAAACTCAGTCGATGCTGTTTACCACTCCCATATGTTGGAGCATCTCGACAAAAACACTGCGTTAGAGTTTTTGAATGAAGTAAAGAGAGTCTTGAAAACGGGCGGAATCCACAGAATCGTGGTTCCAGATTTCGAAAAGGCCTGCAGCGAATACCTCTCACATGTCAATTCATGTGACAAGAATTCTGATGAGTCCGTAAAACACGACTCATACATCGCGGCAATACTGGAACAATCTGTCCGGAGAGAAGCGGCCTCGACAAGTCGACAGAGCGCATTAAGACGTTCGATTGAAAATTTTGTTCTCGGAGATGCACGGCAACGAGGGGAAACCCATCAATGGATGTATGACAGAATCAATCTCAGAGACAAACTAATCAACATTGGATACCAGGAAGTCCATGTTCAAAACTACAATTCCAGTCTCTTGCCCAATTGGATCGATTATGGACTGGACGTCAATGAACAGGGTCATGAATATCGACCCGGGTCGCTCTATATCGAGGCATGCAAATAAGTCAAAGTCGTTTCACAGTACGAGTCACGCCGACAGCGAAGTGACCAAAAATGCTTGTCCCTTGCGTCTCATGAATTTGGGAGTTTCGGATTTGAGTCAACATAACTCAGACTTATAGACATTCCGTGACGAAAAGTCGAAGAAAATTTACAGCTGTACAAAATGCCAAGACCGTTGGACGCGATCTGATTGGCAGAACCGGAAAGCTCGCTGCCGGAAGAACAGGCTGTCCAGCCGATTAGATTCATGCATTTTGCAGAATTGTTTTGGAATCACTCGATCAACGGTTGGAGGAGAGTGAGAACTGCTTTTGGGAACCTCGCAGCGACATATCTGCAGACTTTGTTGAGCTGACTGAAAATGCCAAAGATTTTGCAGATCAATTTATCGCTTAATGTTGGAAGTCATGGACGAATCGTGAATGAAATAGGCGAGGCAATTATTGCCGAAGGCTGGGAGAGTCATGTCGCCTACGGCAGGTCCAGAAGTAATTCCAGTTCCACCGCCCATAAGATTGGATCTCGAGTTGACCAGGGTCTGCATGTGTTGTTGACCAGGCTATTTCACAAACATGGCAGCGGCTCCAGGCAGGCTACGAAGCGATTAGGAGTCCTCATCCGCCAACTGCAACCAGATATTGTTCACTTGCACCTGGTACATGGATATTATCTGCATCTGGTCGAACTGATGAAAATTCTCAAGGACTGGAACAAGCCAGTGGTTTGGACCTTCCATGATGCATGGCCATTGACGGGACATTGCTGTTATTTCACCAGGTTCAATTGCCAGAAATGGCAAGCAACATGCCATCAATGTCCATTGATTCGTTACTATCCGCAAAGCTGGGGTGTCGATAATTCGACTTCCAATCACCAGAAAAAGAAAGAGTTTATCGGGGCCCTTGAACATTTGCACATTGTTCCAGTTTCTCATTGGCTGGAAGGGGTTGTTGGTTCATCGTACCTGAAAGGCAAGCCGATCACTGTAATTCAGAATGGCGTCGATACGGAGATTTTCCGCCCGAGCACAGAACAGAATATTGGCGATGTGGGTGTTGCTGGTCAAAAGATTTATCTTGGTGCTGCCAGTATCTGGTCAGATTTGAAAGGATTGAGTGATTTTGTGAGCATGGCAGCCCTGCTTAACGAAGACGAAAGAATTGTGTTGATCGGCTTGTCCAACAAACAATCCAAAGGTTTACCCCGGAACATTACCGCCATTCCACGAACCAGGTCGCTGGAAGAACTGAGAGGCTGGTACAGCCGCGCTTCTGTCTTTTTGAATCCCTCCAAAGCAGAATCATTCGGTTTGGTAACAGCGGAAGCACTGGCATGTGGAACCCCTGCGGTGGTTTACAATACAACCGCATGCCCGGAACTGGTTGATGAACAAACGGGGCGAGTCGTGCCCTTGAGAGATTACAGAGAGATGTTAGCGGCGGCGAGAGAATTGGCCTCAATGGAATCGCATACTCTACAAACGAATTGCGTTGCTCGGGCCAGGACACATTTCGATAAAAAGAAACAGACGCTCAAATACATTCAACTATACAGACAGCTTTTGCAGGCTGACTACCTTTAATCCATGTGTGGAGTTGCCGTACTGGTTGCCAAGGTTGAATTAACCGAGAAAGAAGTCGATGCGTTTCTAACAGCCACGCAATTGATGAAGCATCGTGGGCCGGATCATACAGGCGTTTACAGAAGACTTAACGTGGTGTTGGTTCACCACCGCTTGAGCATCATTGATCCGGATTCTCGTTCTAACCAGCCGTTTGTCAGCCGTAGCGGAGAGTCTATCTGCGCTTTCAATGGTGAAATCTACAATTTTCGGGAACTACGCAACGACATTGAACTTGATTGGCGAACCCATTCCGATACCGAAGTCATGCTGGAGAATTTCGAGCGATTTGGTCCGGATGCCATTCGAAAATGGAATGGAATTTTTGCTGGAATCATTCTTCAGGGAGACAATCTGTTCATTTTTCGAGATCGGTTTGGGATCAAGCCCCTTTATCATTTCGAAACCGATCGGTTTCTGGTGTTCGCGTCGGAGGCGAAGTGCATACTGAACTTGCTGCCGGAGTTCCAACTGAACTATCGAGCGCTGAATAAGTACTTATGGTTTGGGAACACCACTGGACGGGAGACTTGTATCGCAGGATTGACAAAGGTGACACCAGCCACGGTAAGTTGCTTGAACCTGAGCACTTTTAAGAATGAAGAATCGGTCTTTTGGAAGCCCAACGAAATCCAGAAACGGACGGTAGGTGAGGCCGAAGCGGTTGAAGAACTTCGGTTTCATCTGGCCAACGCTGTCAAGCGGCAACTGATTTCTGACGCGCCGTTGGGATTGCTTCTTAGCGGAGGCGTTGATTCGAGCGGAATTGTGGCAATGGCGGCACCCAATTCCTCGCGTCCTTTGGATACAATTTCGGTCGATTACGATCAGACGTCAGGTCTCAACAGTGAACTACCTTTGGCGGAACAAGTCGCCAGAAAATACGGTACCAATCATCGAGAAATTCGCGTCACCAGTCGCAACGTTGTTGAGATCTTTCGAAATCTCGTGTTTCAATACGACGAGCCGTTTGCTGATAGCGCCAACATTCCGCTATTTCAACTTGCCCAGGCTTGTGCGGTTGACAAGCGAGTGGTTCTGCAAGGGGACGGGGGAGACGAGCTGTTCGGTGGCTATTCTCGTTACCAGATAGCCAGGAACTCAGCGTTTTGGAAACAGGCCTCAAAATCCTACCTGTTCCTGCGAGGTAGAAACCGTGAACGAATGAAACGACTTAACTATGTGTTGTCGCAAGAGTCAAACGCAGGAGTGATCGCCAATTACTTGACAGTTGAAACTCCCTACAAAGATCCCTACTCGGTTTTCGGTCGCGAGACGGCAATCAGGCTGAATGAATTTGATTGGCAGGCGGACTATAAATCAATCGATTTTCCGAAGGACTGCCATTCGCTGTTGGATCAGTTGCTGTATTCTGATTTCAAAATTCTGCTGACGGATCGTTATCTGGAAAAAGTTGACAAAGCGACAATGCTGGCGAGTATCGAAGCCAGAGTTCCTTATCTGGATAATGATCTGGCCGAATTTGCGCTCAGCCTGCCGAGCAGTCTCAAGCTGAAACAGGGTACAAGCAAATATCTGCTCAAACGGGCCCTGGAGGGATTGGTTCCCAATGAAATCCTGTACGGACCCAAGCGTGGCTTTGAGGTTCCCTATCGACAATGGCTGCAGACAGACTTGTACGACTTTGCTAGGGCCGCGTTTGAGTCTGCGGCAGATCCTTTCTTCAATCGTCAGCGTCTGCTCGAACTGCTGGAGATTCATCGTTCCGGAACTGCGGATTATGGTGATTTACTGTGGAAATGCCTGGTGCTGATCGAATGGATGTCAATTTATCAGTCACGACTGAAGGTTGCCTGACAGAGGCGAAGCTTTATTTTGTGGAAAGCTGTCACGATTGAAGTCTGTAAAGTAAACCTAGATGCGAATCTTAATCAATACAGCCAGCAACTGTACAGAAGGTGGCGTTCAAGTTGCCAAGTCAATCATTGAAGAATGTCTTGAAATTGCCCATCATGAATTCCTGGTCGTGTTGAGCGCGGCTTTAACTCCCTTTTTTCCCTGGGAAAAAAAGGGCAACGTTGAATTCCGTTCGTTAAACTACCGGCCAGTTCAACGCCTGTTTACTCTGAAGAATCCAGCAGCCGATTTGCAGCGATTTGAAAACGAGTTTCAGCCGGATGTTGTCTTTACGACTTCTGGTCCAGCCTATTGGCGCCCTAAGTCGCCGCATTTAGTCGGATTTAATCTGGCCCATAATATTTATTCGGATTCACCTTTTTTCAGACTCGAGAGTTATCCGCAGAGTTTGATTTGGTTCGTCAAAAAACTGTCCATCCGCTACTTCATGCGGCGCGATGCAGACGCCTGGGTTGTTCAGACGGATGATGTCAATCTTCGACTGCGCAAATGGCTGAATCGCGATAATGTGCATACTGTGTCCAATACGGCTTCATCCCATTTCCGGGAATACGCTCTGACGTCAGCACTCGTTTCTGACGAGCGAAGATCACGGTCACCCTTCAGACTCCTGGTTCTCAGCAGCTACTATCTTCACAAGAATCTGGAAATCGTCAACACGATCTGCAACCTGATGAGAGAGCGAAACATTCTCGATATTCGTTTTTCAATGACCCTTTCCAAAGGTGATTTCGAGCGAGTCATTGAACCTCAAAATCGTGATTTTGTTTCAAATATCGGGAAGCAGCCTCCGCAGGATTGCCCAACCCTTTATAGGGAGTGCGATTCACTGTTTCTGCCCTCATTGTTGGAGTGCTTTTCGGCAAATTATGTTGAAGCGATGTGCATGGGGCGCCCGATTGTCACGACTGACCTTGGATTTGCCAAAACCATCTGCCAGGATGCTGCACTCTATTTCAAACCGCTCGACGCTGCCGATGCGCTGGAGCGAATATTGGAACTCAAGAATTCCTCTGAACTCTACAACGCCTTGGTTGAAGCCGGCAAAAAACAACTTCCTCGGTTCGGTACTCCCAAGCAGCGTTTGGAGAAATGCCTCCAGATCCTACAGGGACTGCTGTGAAACAGACTTTGGAGCAAATCCTGCTGTTGAAAAACGAATGGAAAAACTGCCAATACATGGTCGTTGCTGGAAACGAGCGGCACCCACCGCATTTCAAGGAAGCTCATCAGTTGCATCAGTTTCTGAAAATTTGCCAACAGTTCCTTCAATGGCAATCGCTATGAACGGGCGTAACCTGTTGATTCTCAACCAGGAAGCCAATTACTTGACAACGGGTCTGGCCAATGCGTTCATAGGGCGATTCGATTCTGTAACTCTGGTAGTAGGAGTCTTGCATCCCCAAGGCGAGGCGATGGACCGTCGAATCCAAGTTGTAAAGATCAATCCGATGCAGGAGCAATCTGGCTGGAAACGAGCTGGTTCCTACCTGATCGCACTGTTTCGGATGTGGTGGTTGCTGGTGACCCGTTTTCGGAAGCATGAAGTCCTGTTTGTGTCTGTACCTCCCATGGGCTATTTACTCAATCTGGTGGTCTCTCATCGATTCAGCATGGTCATTTGGGATCTTTATCCCGATGTGCTTAAAGTGAAGGGAATGTCTGAAACCCATCCCGTTTATCGAATCTGGAGCTGGTTAAATCGGCGTTCGTTTCGACGAGCCTACCGAATTTTTACCATCAGTGACGTGCTCGCAAAAGCGATTGGCCGCTATGTAGACCAGCGAAAGCTTCTGGTTCTTCCAATCTGGTCAATGTCTCACCAGAGCCCGAGGATTTCTCGTGACCAGAATACCTTTATCAAGCAGTATGGGCTTGAAGAGAAATTCGTTGTTCAGTACTCCGGCAATATTGGCTTGACGCATAATGTGGAGGTCCTAATCAATATTGCCGAAAGGTTGAAAGCTCATTCAGATATTCTGTTCCAGATCATCGGTCGCGGCCCACGATTTCCTGTTATTGTACAACTCATTCAGGAGCTGAAGTTGTCAAACATGCAATGTCTGCCATTTCAATCTCAAGAAATGTTTCCCTACTCCATTTCCGCGGCTGATTTGGGGATAGTCGTTTTGGACGAAAAAGTCAGTTCAGGAAGCGTGCCGAGCAAAGCATACAATCTGATGAGTTTTGGAGTGCCATGTATCTACATTTCATCACCCGACAGTCAATTGGCGGTCGATGCCGCACGACTGGGCCACGCCCGATGCTTTTCTTCGGAACAGGAACCTGAAATTGCTGAATCTATTATTCAACTTTACAAGGATCGTAGTTCACTTCAAGTGATGTCCGATGCTGCACGAAACGCCGCCTCGTACTATAGCCCAGAGAACGCCAAACTGTTTGCTGATAGCTACTTCGCAACGGCAAGTGGTTAGCAGCCTCTAGGGAACCGAGTACTACCCTTTTACGCTGGAAAAACAAGGATCAGACGTCCGTAGCTGCGACTTGCATGCCTTGATCTGCTTGATGGGCGGAGCTTGAATCGCGGGATTAAGTTGATTGATGAAAACGAAAAAAATTGCAATTATTGTGCCGTCTCTCTCTCCGGGAGGGATGGAAAGAGTTGCGGTGCTTTGTGCCAACTACTTATCCCAACAGCCGAACTTGCAGGTCTTTCTCTTTACCTTGAATTCCGTTCCGTCTTTTTTCCCGATCAATTCTCAGGTCGAGATCGTCCAGCCTGATTTTGATGTTGAAAAATTGAGTTTTCTCCGTCGCGCTCTGAAAACCATCTTTTTTCTGCGGTCTAATTTTCGCCGTTTGGGAATACAGATTGGATTGTCGTTTGGTGACCGATTCAACTCCTTATCCCTAGCGGCCAAAATGGGAACTCGAGTGCGCATGTTCGTTTCCAATCGACAGAATCCCGAGCTAAGCAATGGCAGGATGGTCGACGTGATGAACTTCTGTTTCTATCGTTTTGCGGCAGGAATTCTTGCTCAGACCAATGTCGCCAGAACGATTTTTCTGAAGCGTTACGGCAATCCGAACGTGGTTGCGATACCCAATCCGGTCGTGCAATATGAACCGAATGTTGACCGACGTTCAAAGTGGATCGTTTATGTGGGGCGCTTCGGCGATCAAAAGAACCAGGCCGATCTCGTTCGAATTTTCGACTCGGCGGATTCCCTGGACTGGCATTTGTACCTGGTTGGTGACGGTCCCAAACGAAGTCTGACCGAGTCAGCAATTCAAATCTCCCGGAGTGCTTCTCGAATCACGATTACCGGATTTGAGAAGGATGTCAGCAAATATTACAATCACGGCAGCATCTTTGCGTTCACTTCCCGTTCTGAGGGTTTTCCGAACGCCCTGGCTGAAGCTATGTCAGCCGGAATGGCCGTGATTGCCTATGATTGTGTCGCGGGGCCTCGAGAACTGATCGACGACAATGTTAATGGCTTTCTGATCGCCGATGGCGACGAAGAGGCGTTTCGCGTTAAGTTGGCGACATTGATGTCCGACGAGGAACTGCGAGAACGTTTCGGTAGGGAGGCCAGAAACAAGGCAGTCGATTTCGACCAGGAAAAGATCAACAGACGAATCGCGGACTTTGTTTTGAATTGAAACTCTCTCACGGGTATCTTCAGTAGAATGAACAAAGCAAATTCAAGACAAACAATGCCGACTGAGATGTTTAAGGCAGTACGTGAAAGAGGCAATGTCAAGTAGAAAGATCGTATTTGTAAATCAATCGACCGGTTATCTGACGATCGATATTATCAATAGCTTTGCTAAACACTTTGATGAAGTTCATTTGATTTATGGGAATATTCGGGTTCAAGATGTAGCGATCGATTCGAAAGTGACCTATTCCAGAATCTTGGAAAAGTCGCGACGATCTCACATCACGCGCTTTCTCGCCTGGTTTGTCGCTTCCATCCAGATTTTCTTCTTGTTGTTGTTCCGCTTCCGGCAGTATGAAATTTTTTATGTCTCCTTGCCTCCGTTTGCCTACTTGAGTTCCCTTTTTTTGCGGAACAAGTTCTCCATACTGATGTTTGATGTTTATCCCGACATTTTGAAAATGCTCGGGATTGGACCTCGCAATCCAGTGTATTGGCTGTGGGCTCGCTTCAACCGCCGGCTATTCCGTCGTGCACATCGAGTTTATACCATTGGCGACTCATTAGCCAACTTGATGTCGCAGTATACTCCACGCGAAAAGATACAGGTTATTCCACTTTGGTCAGGGCTGACAGACGTTAACCCTGTTCCAAAAAGCCAGAATCCGTTTGTCAAGGAGCACGGTCTGAGCGACAAATTTATCGTGCAGTATTCGGGTAATATCGGAGGAACTCATAATATCGAGACGTTGATTGAGGCCGCGCGAATTCTGCAAGATCACAAAGACATCTTATTCTTGATTATCGGGCGTGGGCTGAAAGTTCCAGTGGTGAAGGAGTTGATACAGAGTCTTCAACTTGACAATTGTTTACTTCTTCCGTTTCAGCCTGACGACGTTATCTGTTATTCCATAGCAGCGGCAGACATCAGTGTCGTCTTGATTGAAGACAAGATCGCGGACGTCAGCATTCCGAGCAAACTCTATAACATCATGGCAGTCGGATCAGGGGTTTTGAGCATCTCGTCAAAAAATTCTGAGATTGACAAGATAGTTACTAGGCACGGAATAGGAGCGAATTTCACAAAAGAACAAACAAAGGAAATATCGGAACACATTCTTCGTGTCAAAAACTCTGCCGCCCTTCAAGCACAATACAGCAATCAGGCTATCATGGCGTCGCAGGAATATACAACTGCGAATGCAGATCGATACTTGGAGATCTACCTGGAGTCATCGGCAAGCGAGTAGACACAGTTTGTAATATTGTTTAGTCTCGGATAAGAACCCCGTCTTCCTTCGGAAGCAATTGGAGGTGCCAGTCAGCCGAATGAAGTGAAAGTAGGCGTACGGTGTGTGCAGCAAGTCAAATCTCGTCGGTGTGTTGCGTCGGCATGTCGGCCTTCATTTGATCCCGGCTTAACAGCGTTACCTTAACTTGCGAAACACACCACCTTTTTTCAGCCGACTACACACACCCTACTTCATACCGCTGAAGTGTTACTAAATAAGGACGACGAGACTGAATGCATGCCACATCCGGTTACAGCGTCCTATTTGTGTCCCGATTGAGTAACGCTCCAGAAAGTACATAGTCTGCAACATGTCCCTCCGCGCCAGTCTGAATCTGAATGTGAAGAATGCCTTGTTCGGTACCAGGACAAGTCGCAAGATCGTCGTGTTTGATATCGACGACTATGGGAATGTCCGACTGAACTCCAGGCAGGCTCGAGAAAACCTGGACCGGGCAGGGCTCAGGCCGGCTTCTCATTTTGATGAAGTCGATTGCATGGAAACCAACGATGATCTGGACGCACTGTTCGCGGTGCTGCGATCCGTCAGAGACAAAAACGGGAACCCTGCGAAGTTCACGGCCTATACGCTGCCTGCCAACATCAACTTTGAAGCCATGGCTCAATCTGGGTACCAGGAGTATGTTTATGAGCTGTTACCGGACACCTTGGGAAAGCTTGGCGCTGCTTATGACAACGTCATGAACTATTGGCATCAAGGGATGCAAGAGGGGTTGATCCATCCGGAGTTTCATGGACGGGAGCATCTGCATGTCAAACTGATCATGGAAAAGCTGAAACTGAAGGATCGCGACGTCTTGACCTGCTTTCAAAATCGATCGTTGGCCAGACTATCGCCAGGCCCATTCAAAAACGTCAGTTGGAATTGCGCTTTTGACTTTGACCGATTCGACGAGAACGAACAACATGCTCAGACGATCAAAGACGGGCTGCAGGCCTTTTTCAAGGTATTCAAATTCCATCCAGAGGTGTTTTGCGCCCCCGGCGCGTCAAGTCATCATGTTCTCTTTAAAGTTGCTTGCCAGAATGGCATTAAATTTGTTGAATCTTCAATGCTTCAAAAGGAACATCAGGGGGAGGGCAGGTTCCAAAGACGACTCAACTATATCGGAAAGAAAGCGGCAAGCAGCGGTCGGCATATCGTTCGCAATTGTGTATTTGAACCGAGCGGGCCAAAGCAATTTGATTGGGTTCCCAATGTCTTGAAGCAGGTCGAAGTGGCTTTTCGATGGAGAAAACCTGCCATCGTCTCCTCCCATCGAGTTAACTTCTGTGGTCACATCGACGAGAAGAATCGCACGGAGGGTTTAAGGCAACTGCAGGAGTTACTGAAGCAAATTGTGCGAATTTGGCCAGACGTTGAGTTTATGTCCACTGCAGAAATGGCCCATGCTATTGGTCTATAAGTGTGCTCCTGGGTTCGAACGACTGAGTTCCGAAAAAATGCTAACGGTTATCCTTTTTCATAGTCGGGGGAAGCACGTGTGATCATTGTTGGTGATATCGCTTCGCCTACGCCGCAAACCAGCGCCGATCTGGAGAAGATTTTTCAAACGCATGCCAATGTGTTCTCATCTAACTCTTTGGTCTGTAATTTTGAGGGAGTGATTAGTGATGATGTTTCAACTGCTACCAACACGCCTGTACTGTTTAATCACTCATCAGTTCTGAAAGCATTGAGAACGGCCAATACCCAGGTGGCTGCTCTCGCCAACAATCACATCCTGGACCTGCCTGATTGTTTTGATCAGACGATCCGTCATTTGTCAGAGGCTGGGATTGCGACCTGTGGCGCTGGCAGAACAGAAGCGGAGGCAAACGCACCTGTCTCTTTTGTTGAACGGGGCGTTGAGATTATTTTGTTCAATTTCTGCTGGGATTTTCTGCTATACCATCAGAACAATCCCTCCCGTGGGATTCATGTAGCGGAAATTGAAAATTTGCGATTGATCGAAAGTATCGGGAGTGCCCGTCAATCAAATCCCCGTGCGAGAATCGTGGTTTATCTGCATTGGAGTCTTGACCTGGAAATCCTGCCTTTCCCGATGTATCGCAAGCTGTCAATGGAGTTGATTGATTCGGGGGCGAACCTGGTGGTTGGAACTCATTCGCATTGCGTGCAAGGGGGAGAAAAATATAAAGACGGGTTGATTGTTTATGGACTTGGTAATTTCTTTATCCCGCATCATGTGTTTGCCAACGGTAAACTGACCTTTCCGGAATTTTCCAGACTTGAAATGGCCTTGGAATGGAATCCGGTCTCGCAACAAGCTGTCTGCCATTGGTTCAGATACCAAAACGATCAGGAAAGTCACTCGCTGGTGCTGCTGCAATCGGAGACATTCGAGGAATCGGCGATGCTCAAAGCGCATTCTCCCTATAACCAGTCTTTTGAAGACTACCTGAAGTATTTCCGAGTCAATCGCCGTAAGAAGTTTCTGATACCGGTCTTTCAAGACCCCCGAGCGATCTGGCGAAATGGGCTGATGACACAACTGCTGAAGTCTCGGGCGAGAATTGCGAGAACTCTGGCAAAGGTGAATATTGTCAAGTGGCAATCCTGACACTTCCAGAAATCCTGTTGTGAATAAGCCAGTATCTTCTGAACAATGGTTGATCGAGAAAAACGTTTAACGATGACACGACGAATTTCCCAGGTAGCCCGCGAAAAATTCTTCTGGCTGTACAATCGAGTCAATGGCTCTCCATTTCGCCGGCATTACCGCGAAATAGCTTCACATTTGTCTGGAGGAGGCGAATTGGTTGCCAATCGCCAGCAACAAAAGTTGTCGGAAATATTGCGTCATGCGTGTGCCACCGTACCGTTTTACCAACGTCGAGTGGGGGCGAATTGGACATCGCTTGACGATTTTCCAGTTCTGGATAAGTCGCAGATTCGTGAGAATGTTGATGCATTGGTTTCGAGCTCTTTTCGGCCTGACCAGCAAGTTCCGATGGTGACCAGCGGGTCGACCGGCACCCCTTTCAAGGTGCTGCAGCACAAGGAAAAGAAAATCCGGAACATCGCTGATACGTTGTATTTCGCCCAACGTACCGGCTATCGAATCGGTGATCGTGTGTATTACATGAAGATTTGGAGCGCCTACAACCAGAAGTCAAAGTGGGCCGAACGCATGCAGAACATCGTGCCGATCGACGTCATCGCATTTAATGAAAACGAGGTGCACAAACTGGCTAGTATGTTGGAGAAAGACCAATCCACAGTTGCCTTTCTGGGATATTCGTCAGCCTTTGAACGAATTTGCCAGTGCCTTGACAAGTCCGATCACAGTCCGATCAAGGCAAAAATCTCATCAGCAATTTCAATGTCCGAGACCCTCAACGATTACACGAAAACCACCTTTGAAAAATATTTTGGGGTGTCCGTCTATTCTCGTTATTCAAATATCGAAAACGGAATCCTGGCTCAGCAGGTTCCTGGCAGCGGTTTTCGATATCTTGTTAATACCGCCAGCTACTGGATTGAGGTACTCAAGAACGACTCGGATCAAGCGGCAAAACCTGGCGAATTGGGGCGGATTGTCGTTACCGATTTCTACAATCGTCTGATGCCGATGATCCGCTACGATACGGGTGACATTGGAGCGTTATCAGATTCGAGGGATGAACTGGGTAACCGATTGCTCGATCGGATCGAAGGCAGGAAGTTGGATCTGTTGTTTGCAACTGACGGCAGCCTGGTTTCATCTTACATTGTCTATAAGAACATGTGGCAATATACCGAAATCACTCAGTACCAGCTCGTTCAGTTTGGCCCCAAAGACTACCTCTTTAAAATCAATATGGCGGGCTCATTTGATCGTGAAGCGAAGTTAATCGCGGAGTTCAAACAGTTCCTGGGCGCTGACGCGAACTTCAAAGTGGAATACGTGGATGAGATCCCTCTGTTGGCCTCAGGTAAGCGGAAGAAGATCGCCAATACCTATCATCGACAGGTTTAGCGTGCGTTAAATTTGTCTTGTGACGCGAGCGTTCTTTGGTAGCCACACAATTATGCGATATTCGATGGCTTGCTGATCTTGAAGCGATCCCGAATCCTGAGTCGGCTGATTTAATTGGTATTTCCGATAAAAAGAGTTTTGAAGTGATGAAGCGCGGTGTAGATATATTTGTGAGCGCTTTTGTGCTTGTGGCTCTGTTTCCCTTGTTAGCATTGACATGGATCGTTGTCCGATTTCGTCTGGGAGCACCGGTGTTTTTCTCTCAGATTCGGCCGGGGCTGAATGGCGAACCGTTTCGTATGTACAAGTTTCGGTCGATGACCAACCAGAAAGACGAATTTGGAAACTTGTTGCCAGATGAAAAACGCTTGACCAAATTTGGCAGCTTTTTGCGATCCAGCAGTCTCGATGAGCTGCCTGCGCTTTGGAATGTTCTTGAGGGAAACATGAGTATGGTTGGGCCACGTCCCTTACTCACGGAATACCTGGAGTATTACAATCCTGAACAACAGCGGCGTCACGAGGTCAGGCCGGGGATTACCGGCTGGGCACAGATCAATGGTAGAAATGCAATTTCCTGGGATCAAAAATTGGAACTGGATGTCTGGTATGTTAATAATCGATCTTTCTGGCTTGATCTGTACATCCTTTGGTGCACAGTTTGGAAAGTCGTTTTTCGGAAAGATGTTCAACCGCAGGGAGCCGAATTCATGACGCGTTTCGATGACTCCGTCAAGTCTTCCAGGAGGCTAGATGGTTAGCGGCAAAGAAGCAGCTCCACCAACAAATCATGTATCAGATTTTTTTCAAGCGGGTTTTCGATTTTTTCATTGCGATTGGGGCTTTGACAACTTTGGCAGTGCCTCTACTTCTGGTCGCGGGGTTAATTAAGATCAATTCGTCAGGACCTGTTTTTTTCACGCAGGAGCGAGTAGGCAAAGGACTAAGGCGTTTCAAATTGCTCAAGTTCCGCAGTATGACTAATCAACCGAGAGTGGTACAGCCTGTCATCGGTCGAGGTGCGGGAGTGACCTTGGTTGGGAGCTATTTGCGCAGATTCAAGATTGATGAAATTCCACAACTCTTCAATGTGCTCTGTGGCCAGATGTCACTTGTTGGACCGCGTCCAAGTATTCCAGAGCAACTTGACGCAATGTCCGAAGAGGAAAAGGTACGTTACTCCGTTCGCCCAGGATTGACGGGATTGGCGCAGGTTTCAGGCAACATTCACATTTCCTGGAAAGAACGATACGCGTATGACTTGGTTTATGTGCGCAATGTATCATTAATAAATGATATAAGGATATTGATGCGAACAATTTCAATTATTGTCTTGGGAGAAGAAAAGTTCGTGCATAAGTCGAAAGGCCTGGTCAAAGAAAAAGAATGAGCCCTTCATGACCGAAAACATTCAGATTACGCCAAACCCCCGAATTGTTCTTGTGGGAAGCGTCAATAGCAGTCAGTTGGTGTTGGCGAAGTTAATTCAGCATAAGATGAATTTAGTCGAAGTGCTGGGACTAGATCCCAAAGCCGCCCGGAATGTAAGTGGATTTCGAGATTTGCAGCCTGTTGCAAAACAAGCAGCAATTCCGTTTGCTTACTTCGAAAGAATTAACGATGAATCGGTTGTTGATCTAGTCAGGAATTTAAAACCAGATTTGCTATTTGTTATCGGTTTATCTCAGCTAATAGGCAAAACACTTCTGAATGTTCCAACTCATGGAGTTGTCGGCTACCATCCTACCAAGTTGCCAAAGGGTAGAGGCCGGGCGGCCATCGCGTGGATCTTACTCGGTAAGGTTGCAGGTGCTGCGAGTTTATTCATGATCGATCAAGGTGTCGATGCTGGGCCGATTTTGACCCAGGAGCCGATTGAGGTTACCGAAACGGATTACGCCCAGGATGTCGTGAACAAGTTGATGGAAGCGTTGGGCAAGTGTTGCGACAGGTTGTTTCCCCAACTTAGAACGGGCCAGTTGACCTACACCCATCAGAATCAGAATGAAGCCACGTATCTGGGCATTAGAAAACGAGAGGATGGTTTGATTGACTGGAATCAGAGCGCGGCAGATCTGGCACGATTGGTGAGAGCGCTGTCCCATCCTCTGCCGGGCGCTTTCACTGTTTACAAACGCACAAAGCTGTTTTTTTGGCGTGTCAATCCGGAAACAGACTTTAACCATTCGGGCGTACCTGGCCGAATTTTGCGGGTTGAGCCGAACGGTTTTTACGTGGCGACAGGAGATGGTGCCCTCAAAATTACAGATTATTCAAGCAGTATGACCTTTGTACCCAAAGTTGGTTCCAAGCTAGGATTTGAATTCGATAAGGTTTTTATTGATGAATAAAATATTGGTAGTAGCCCCTCATCCAGACGATGACGTCCTTGGCTGCGGCGGCGTTATGGCGAGGTTCGCGAGTGCTGGTTGTGAAGTCTATGTTGCCATTATGACCAATGGCAATGTTGGCGCACCGGAACTTTTTCCTGTTGAGGGCACGGAAAGAGGGAGGGCCGAGGCCTTGGAGGCCCATAAATTGCTGAAAGTCAGGGAAACATTTTTCTTCGATTTTCCTTGCCCCCGACTCGATACCCAACCGGCCTATAAGATAAGTATCGAATTGAATAAATTGATACAGTGTTATAAGATCGATACGTTGTTCGTTCCACATCGTGGTGATATTCACAAAGATCATCGGATTATCTATGAAGCTTCGTTGGTTGCTGCACGACCGATCGGCCCCCACAAAGTTTCTCGAATTCTAGCGTATGAGACACTTTCGGAAACAGAATGGGCGCCACCCTTTCCGGATGATGCGTTTATTCCAACTGTGTTCATGGCCATTGATGACTATATTGATATCAAAGGAAATGCATTCGCTTGCTTTACGCCACCCCGCAAAAAGGAATATCCGCATTCACGCTCGATTGACGGTGTAAAGACCCTTGCCAGATACCGAGGAGCTACAATCGAGACACTTTATGCAGAGGCGTTTATGTTGATTCGTGAAATACTTTAGTTAGAAAAAATCACCAATCGCTGAAATGGACAAGTTGAATATGAACATGAGAGTTTTGTCATTAGTAATTGCCTGAGAGCCGCAGAGGAAGCTGCATGAATGTCTTGGTAACGGGGGTGGGAAAGCCATCAAGGGTTATCAGTTCCTTTCAAAGTCGGTGCAGCCCTTCGACAGAACGTTCCGAGAGTGACCGAACGAGCGGAATCTTGCAACCAGGCTCAGATCAAGTATTGGCCGCAATTGTTTCTCGATTCGACCAGCAGAATATTGTTGGAGACGTCGGGTTCCACGGGCAAACCGAAAGAGATCAGGCATTCAGTACAAACGATCTCTCGAGGGCTCAATCTTGCTCCACAACAACGACGTTCGATTTGGAGCTTGTCTTATCTTGTCGATCATCTGGGTGGCATCCAGGTGTTGTTTCAGGGGCTGTTCAACGGGTAGCATCTGGTCAATCTCTATCGAGCCGATTTGTCAGAAGTGCATCGGGCACTCGATCTCTGGCCGATTACCCACCTTCGCGGAACCCCGACGTTTTTGCGATTAATTCTCGGACTTGCGTCAGCTCACCCCGCCTTGGTTGGGCTGACCAACGGTCGAAACGCGATCTCCTGGGATCAGAAACTGGACCTGGATGTCTGGTATGTTGACAACCAGTCCTTCTGGCTCGATCTTTACATCCTGTGGCGGACGGTCTGGAAAGTCATCCGCCGGGATGGGATACGACATGAGGGCTCTGTCTCCATGCCTCGGTTCGATGAATATATGAAAGCGAAACAGGAAACGACATGAACGTGCTGGTAACAGGCGTCGGCGGGCCAACTCCTCGTTCCTTCGTGCGAGCCATCAAATGCTCGGGCCGCGAGTCGCTTAAAAACGTCCGCTTCATCGGTGTCGACTGCAATCCGCTCGCCTATGGGCTCTATGATCGAGCCCTGTTCGATCGCAGTTATCTGGTTCCCCGTGCGGATCATCCCGACTACTGGGATCGGGTCAATGCAATCATTTCTTTGGAAGACATCGGAATCGCCGTCGTTTTACCCGAACAGGAAGTCCAAACTTGGGCTGAAAACTTGGACAAGCTCTGCAAGCCGATCCTGACCCACTTGCCCGATCCAAGACTTGTCGAAGCCTTGATTGATAAACATCGACTGCACGTCGAATTGGCCGAAACTGACTTGATACCGAAATTTGTCAAAGTCGATCCCACGAGTTTTTCCTACGAACAGATCATCAAACAGGTCGGAACCGACTTTTGGATTCGCGCAACGGTGGGCTCCAGCGGTTTCGGATCGCTGCAAATCAGCAGTTCGGAGATGTTGGGCAACTGGCTCGCCATCAATTCCACGATTGAAGAGTTCATTGCCACCGAGTTCCTCCCGGGCCGAAACCTGGCGTGCAAACTGCTGTACTTTCAAGGGCAATTGAAACGCACGGCCTGTGCGGAACGAGTGCAATACATCATGGCCAAGGTTGCGCCGTCGGGAATCACTGGCAACACCTCGTTCGGCCGCTTGCTGAACTATCCAGAATTGGTGCAGATTTCCGAAGACACGATGTGCCAGATAACCCAGAAGATCGGTGTCATGGCGAATGGCATTTTCACGCTGGACTACAAGGAAGATCGCCATGGCGTGCCGAAGCTGACCGAGATCAACGTGCGACACGTGGCCTTCAACTCGTCGATCGCAGCGGGTGGTGCAAATCTGCCCGCCGATACGCTCGAAGGTCTGATGATGGATGATCCCACACAGCTCGAACGAATCGATTATCTGTTTGCTCAACCGATGATTTTTTTAAGAGATGTTGATGGTGAGCCAATCGTAATGCGGGAATCGGATTTGTTCAGTCCCGATGAACGGGGTAATGGCGACAATGGCGATTCTTCATCGCCCGGCAATCCGTGGGCGTTTGCCCATCAATCCTTGTTGGCCAACCTGAATATTGTGTTAGAATCGTCTCAACGGTCTGTTTTACAGACGTTACGGCCGGAATATCGTCTTCAGCAAGACCTCGGTCTCGATTCGTTGGAGTTGGCGGAGCTGAGCGTGCGGCTGGAAGCAGAGACTGGGGTGGATGTATTTCGCGACGGGTTGGTCAGTACGGTGGGGGATGTGATTCAGAGGCTAGAAGCTAGAGGCTAGAAGCTAAGGGTGCGTGAATGAGCGGGATTCGCTTGCCGCTGGTGTCGCTGCGATCAACCACCGGCTAATGGCTATAAACCCCTCGCGGGGTAACAGCTTGCTATCAACATCTGTGGGGAACAGCGATCGGCGAGGGATTGCTGGATTGTGCTATTTGGAGATTGTGGACTGGGCGGGAAGACAGTAACAGATGGATAAACCGGGTTCGATACCGAGTTCCCTGAAGCCAATTTTCGAGCGAGTCGGTTTTAGCTCGACCGGATTTCTGGATTCGATGATGCGGTTGGCTGAGCAACAGAAGTTTTTCGAAGCCACCGACCGTCTGGGCCAGCCAGAACGCCCATTTGCAAAAACACACAATCTGACATCCTCGAGAGTATGAATATCCGGCAACCCTTCGCGGACTTTCCTGTTACCTCCTGTTCAATCAAGCCTGTGAACCTACAGCATTCGTTTCAAATAAGTGAAACTACCAAGCAGACTAAGAATGCTCCGTTGTCTCGGTTACCTCCTGTTCAATCAAGCCTGTGAACCTACCTCGTTCGTTTCAAATGATTGATACTACCAAGTTATTTTAAGTCATTCTCACGCCGATTTCCGATGAACCTGCGAACTGAACCGATCACGCCTGGGCAACGCAAACGGATGTTCGACCTCGATGTCGACGGTCAAGCTTACGATTATCAACCGCTCATGGACCAGATCGCGCGGTTTTCTGAAGCCCGGATGCAATTGCCACTGCAGAATTGCTTCGATACGGTCGCGGCGATTTTTGCCGTGTTGGGCAACGGCTGGCATGCGACTTTGATTCCTCAAAACTGGCACGACTCGGGGCTCGTGGCCAGACTGGCCGATGTGACGATGACCGTGCCTAACTCATGGGCCAAGTCTTCCCACGATGGCAACGCGGATCTGGGTCTAACCAGGATCGCTCGACCCCACGCCAACACGACCACCGAAGAACACGATCCGTGGCGATGGGTGCGAACCGGGAAGGGGCAGCTTACTTTGCAGACCTCTGGTACGGCGGGCGCGGCGAAAACGATCCGGCATACTTTCGATTCGTTAACGGCCGGTGTTCGAACCGGTGCACAGCATCGACTTGATCGTTGGGGGTTGGCTTTTCATCCGGCTTCGTTTGCGGGATTGCAGGTGATTCTTCAAGCGATACTGAATCTCAATTCGATCGCGTCCCTGTTTCAGTTACCGTCCGATCAGGTCGCGGAGCGAATCGGTCAATCGAAAATCACGCATCTCAGTGCCACGCCGACTTTTTACCGAATGCTATCGATTCAGGGACAACGTTTCGATTCCGTGGTTAGCGTGGCGGTGGGAGGCGAGTCGTCTTCGCGGCTGTTGTTCGGTCAACTGGCCGAGATGTTTCCCCACGCGCGTCTGAGCAACATTTATGCTTCGACGGAATTGGGGGGGCTGTTGCGGTCGGACCACGACGAGTTTACGATTCCCGATCGCTTGCAACACTTGATTCGCGTGGATGAGGGTCGTCTGCGGGTACACGGCTCGCTGATTTCCGCGTCAGGAATTGAATTGGATGCCGACGGGTTCTTTACGACCGGCGATCAAGTCACCGTGCTGCAGACGCAGCCGCTACGATTTTCTTTTCTGGCTCGACCGCAACATGTGATTAACGTGGGCGGAAGCAAAGTCGATCCACAACGAGTCGAGGCCGTTTTGGAAGCCTTGCCGGAGGTCGGACAAGCCGTCGTGTTTGCCAAACCCAATTCCGTCATGGGAAATTTAGTGGCTTGCCAGATCGTATTGCGACCGGGGTTTAGTTTATCATCGATCGAGATCCGGAATCGCTTAAGCGAAAGTTTAGCGCCGTTCGAGATTCCACGATTGATTCAGTTCGTTGCTGAATTGGAGTCCACGTTGACCGGGAAGAAACGACGATTGTCATGAACCTATTGATTACCGGCGGATCTCGCGGTTTGGGGTTGGAAGTAGTCCGCCAGCAATTGGATTTGGGGCATCAGTTGTGGGTGGTTAGTCGGACCAATTCAACGGATTTGAACCACCTGCTGACACAACACGCCGCTGCTTGCCGGCATCTACCCATCGATTTGGCCGCTTCGGCGAGCGCGATCCGCCAGTCGCTGAGTGTGGGATTGGGGGACGTGGCGATTCACGGCGTCGTCAACAATTCAGCGTTGGCGTATGATGATTTGGTGACCAATCTGAATCCCGAGGTGTTGGAGCGAATGTTTCGCGTCAATGTGTTCGGCGTGATGGAGGTCGCTCGATTTGCCATTCGAAACATGTTGCTGCATCAAGTCGCCGGGTCGCTGGTGCATGTCTCGTCGATCTGTGCTCATCGCGGCTCGAAAGGGCTGTCCATGTATGCCGCCACCAAAGGGGCGGTGGAAGCATTTTCCATTAACATCGCCCAGGAATGGGGCAGTCGTGGGATTCGTTCGAATTGTGTGGTACCCGGATTTATGCCAACGGAAATGTCGGCGGGATTATCCGAGGACCAATTGGCGGCGATCGCCAACCGTTCCGCTTTGCGACGGTTGGTCGATGTTGCCGGTGTGGCGGAAGCGGTAGATTATTTACTTTCGGATCGCAGTCGGTCCGTCACGGGGCAAAACTGGATCGTGGATTGCGGGGGACGATGAAACGACGCTTGATCATTTTCGGGGAAAAAACTGCCGTCGAAATATTGGCCGTGGCCGAGGAAGTGTATGGCTCGGATTTTGATCGGATCGAATGTTGCTATTTTTCACCGGAGGCGACTTTTGAAGCCCAGGGGTCAGCCTTAAAACTGGTTGCCGGTGAGGATGCTAGTTACATCATCGGGGTGATTGAATGGTCGTTGCGGAATCGGATTGAACACTTCGCCGCTCAATTTCAGTTGCGACCGTTTTCGATCGTGCATCCGTCGGCTTACGTCGCCCGCTCGGCGATTATCGGCGCGGGTTGTTTTTTGGCGCCGCAGTGTGTGGTCGCGGTGAACGCGACGGTCGGCGATCATTGCTTGGTCCATTTTCACAGTTCGATCGGGCACCAGGCGGTGATGGGTCGACATTGTGCGATTTTGCCAGGGGCGAGAATCAGCGGCGAGGTGCGACTCGGGGACGGTGTCTTGGTCGGGTCCAATGCGTTTGTGTTTCAAAAAACCAACATCGGCGATCGCGTCCAAATCGATGCGCTGACTTATGTAAAAGAGGATGTCCCGGCGAATCGGACCGTTTCGGTGCGGCGTGGCGTCTCCGGGGAGCGAAAAGCCTAACGATCCACCGGACAAGCCGATGGGATTGGGATGTGTAGCGATCTGTGTGTAGCGAAAAGCCTAACGATCCGCCGGACAAGCCGGCGGGATTCAGGGATGTACTGTAAAAATCTCTAAAATTCGGCGAAATCAACCCTCGGAGTCGAAAAAAGCCCAGAAAACCGGATTCTTGCTTCATGCAAACTTCATCGAAAATTAACGGGAAAGGATGGTAGTGTTAGAGCTTTACGATTACCATGTTGTTCGGAAAGTCCAGCCGAGGGAGGCGGAGCAGGCGCGTGCCGCTCCAGATTTAAACAACGTTGAGCCGGCTTTTACACAAACCTCACAGGAGAAAAAGAATGAAGAAGATATTGTTTTTGGCTGCCTTGAGCTTGGTTGGCATTTTGTCCAACGACTCTAATGCCAGCTTGATTTATGGAACTGTTGGTGGAACAGCTAACCAAGACTTCAATGGATTGGCTAATACCGGCACGCCTACTTGGGCAGACAATGTAACATTGGCTGGTTGGTACTCAAATCGAACGGCGTACGTACCAGGAACAGGAACTGGAACTGCGGGTGCTTTGTACAGTTTCGGCTCGACGACCAGTTCTGGTGCTCCTTCTACGGAACGTGCTCTAGGCGGGGTCGCTTCTGGTAGTGTAGCAGCTCGGTGGGGAATTCAGTTCCAAAACACGACAGGCGTGACTTTGAATTCGATGACGATTCGATACGACGGAGAACAATGGCGAGATGGGGGCAATACCACACTCGCTTTCCAATCGTTGACTTTTGATTACTTAACTGGAGCTGCTTTGCATTCAATTGGGGCCGGAGCAGGAACGCTTGTGCCTGCACTTAACTTTACGAGTCCAATCGCAACAGCAACTGCCGGTGCACTGGATGGGAACGCTGCCGCAAACAGTACACCTGGGATCTTTTCAGTTACTGGCTTGACCTGGAACAATGGTGACTTTCTGATGCTTCGCTGGACTGACGCTAATGATACCGGATTTGATCATGGACTAGCGATTGACAATTTTTCGTTTTCAGCAGTTCCCGAACCGACAACCGTGGCCATGTTTGGTCTGAGCCTATTCGGAATGGGTGTTGGACGACGCCGACGAGCGATTTGATTCGCCAAACCTTAATTTTATTTTCTCAACGGCAAGTTCGCTTGCCGTTTTTTTTTCCGCTGGCGGAAGCCGGATTGCACCGGTTCGACTGGAAAACAGTTTACGTTGGGAGTCGAAAAAGGCCCAGAAAACCGGGTTCTTGCTTCATGCAAACTTCATCGAAAATTAACGGGAAAAGGATGGTAGTGTTAGAGCTTTACGATTACAGTCTTTAGCAGCTTGGGAACGTCCGGGCGAGGGAGACGGAGCAGGCTTGTGCCGTTCCAGATTCAGCAGCTTTGATAAGGCTTGTGCACGAACCTCGAAGGAGAAAACGAATGACGAGAATTTTTGTGATGGCGGCCATGGTCGCATTGATAACGGTGGAGGGTGCCAATGGTGGGTTGATAACCCGCTGGAACTTCAACTCTGTAGCGCCCGATGCAAATGTCGTAACTGGAACTATAGTTCCCGACACTGGAAGCGGAACCGCTTCGCTAGTTGGTGGCACTACTGCCACTTTTGCGAGTGGAGACAGTAGTGGCGGATCTTCTGATCCAGCCACCGGTGATGATTCAGCTTGGAACGTTACAACTTTTGCGGCGCAGGGTTTGGGTGACAAGACTCGCGGAGTCCAGTTCCTAACCAGCACGGTTGGTTTGAATTCGGTTAGGGTCAGCTGGGATACGCGGCACAGTAATACTGCTGCAAGGCATCAGCAATTCCAATACACAACAAATGGTACCACTTGGACTGATTTTGCATCTCCTTTCGTAGGAAGCCCAGGCGACACTTGGTACAACAATCGTACGGTTGATTTGACCGGTGTCGCTGGGGTGGACAACAATGCAAATTTTGGATTCCGCATGGTAGCCACATTCGCTCCTTCAACTAGTGCTTACGCCGCTTCAACAACCACAAGCGCGTACGGAACCACCGGCACATTACGATTCGACATGGTAACGGTTCAAGCAGTTCCTGAACCAACCGCACTACTGATGTTTGGAGTGGCGGTTGTTGGTTGCGTGGTTCGCCGTCGACGAATCGGCTAGTTTGGTCAATTGGCCCGACGGCCAGAAACTAGACACGACTTAAGAATTTCAATACTCGCCTGATGCAAATTGGGCGAGGATTTTTTTTGGATGCGCTGTTCTTAGTTTTTGGTTGTTAGCTCTAGGTTATTGGTTGGTGGTCGTGATGGGGTTATCGGTAGCCACGCAAATAACGGAGAGACTCCACTCTCGTTTTTCAGTCGTGGCAACTACAATGGGGCACGGGCACCGACTGGTTTCTCGATGGTTGACGACCGGTTACCAACTATGCCGCGAGCGGTAATCAACGGTCGACGTGGGATAGGCTTCCAGCCTGTCGGTTGTGGGATAGGCTTCCAGCCTGTCGGTTCCGTCATGACAGGCTGGAAGCCTATCCCACTTATTTTCGTCGGTTCCGTTATGACAGGCTGGAAGCCTATCCCACTTATTTTCGTCAGTTCCGTCATGACAGGCTGGAAGCTTATCCCACTTATTTTCGTCAGTTCCGTTATGACAGGCTGGAATCTTATCCCACTTATTATCGTCAGTTCCGTTATGACAGGCAGGAAGCCAATCCCACTTCGCTAGGCTGTTAAACGTGTTG
>JANNPW010000025.1:0-50133 GCA_031400405.1 Mariniblastus sp. | reverse complement strand
TCCGCTAACGATGATTGGCGCGTTGCTCTGTTGAGTCAGGTTGCCTCCAACGAAAATCGTTAATGCGGACCGGATATGTGCCCCTTTGACCGTCATCCCATCGACCGTGATGCTGCCGATCGCCAGATTATTGGCGTCGGTATACAGCGTCGGGCCCCCGTTGTTCGCCGCTAGAATCGCCACATCGTTGGCCACGTTTTGCAAAGTCGTCGTGCCGCCGACCATCAGCCCTAAACCGTTGGCCGTGATGGCCGCCGTTTGGGTCACGTTGCCATTGATCGCCAGGAACAGGTTGCCGGTCCCCAGTGAAATTGCGCTGGCAACCAACAAGTCACCACCAACTGTTAGTTTAGCGTCCGCATTGTTATTTTGAATTCCAAACAAATCGTCAACAATCAGCGAATCGGTTTCTCGGAGAAGTATGAGATTGCCATTGCTATTGACCGCCGACAAACGCTCGACCTGAAATCTCAAGGCTTCATTTGCTGTTGTCCCAACATCACCGCTACTGTCGCCAATCCCGTCGGCGGCGGAAAGGCGTAGCGTATTGGTTACAATTGTATCGACCAGACCCGCGATATTCGTGATCGATCCGATATCGGCATCCAAGCCACCTTCATGATTCGCGGCGAGTACCACCGTATTTCCAGTGCCGGTCGTAACGATTCGACCCGTTTCAAAAATAATGTCGTCACCAGCTTGAAACGTAATCGTTTGATTGACGCCACCAAGCAACTGAACGGTTGCATTATTATTGATACGTAGATCGTTGCCGAGGGCCGAATCACCGGCGATGAAACTAGTCGACGCTGCGACCTTCACATCGGCAGAAATGGTCAAGTACTCAAATGAAACGATAGATCCGCCTCGTGCGGAAGAAGATTCGCTGATTACTAATCCATCTACGACATCGGTCACGTAGATGTCACCGAGAGCACTGAACTGTAGTTCTTTCGTATCGATATCGAGATCGCCAACGGCGGAAGAATCCCCGATTCCGTTGAATGCGTTGCATCGAACAGTGCCACCTGACGCCTGGATTTGAACGGCTTCGCTGGCGCTATTGTCGAGGATTGAATCACCGGCAGAAAGTTCGACAATCGTTCCGTCTATCAAACCGAAATCTGAAAACAATATGTTTTGTAATTTAGCGCCGACAAACACATTCGGCGCATCGATGGTGGCCCCGATGTCGATGTTTCCTCCTCTGGCGACAAGGCTCACGCTGGTTCCGGATGCCAATCCCAAAACATTGATCGAATCGCCAACGTAGACGTCCACTGCGCCGCCAGCCACCAACCCGTTGATGTCGATTGAATTGGTATCAGACAAAACAATCGAATTGGCATCAGAAAAATTGACGGAAGCAAAATCATTGCCTTCCTGATCCAGTTGTACACTCAAAACGCCCTGAAAGTCCAAAGTCCCGCCGCCGGTAAAACTTGTCCCGCCGTTCTGCGTAATCGAATCAAAACTGGCCGAACCTAATTGCTGGGAAATATTGAATGCACCCCCAAAATCAAAATTGTCCAGCAGAATTTTGAACTGGTCCGCAGTATTGCTGTCCAGCAGGATTGATACCAGTCCCGCCAGCGATTTATCCACCTTCAATGTGTCGGTGCTGTTACCAACGATTTGTCCGCTATCAACACCGTTGAAGACACCATCGTCAAGAATGAACACGTAATTGCTGCCGTCCTCGGAAACCGAAATTCGATTGTCGCCGGCATCCGAGTCGAGGAAATTGTCCAATAGCAAATTTGAACCATCAAATCCGAAATCGGCATTCAAAAGTCGGCGGCGCTCAAGTTTAAGATGCTTCAACTCGGGCAACTCAAATTCGGACGTCGGCCTTGAATCGGTTTTGTGATTGGATGGTTCTCCCGATGGGAACTCATCACGAAGCGGAGGTATCGGTTTTTTTTCGTCCACGGTCGGTTTCTCTTGGAAATGGGTTCGCTCCTGATTGTAATTCTTGAACTCAAAACTTCCACTTATTTTGCGACTTCTGGGCTAAATAGGAGAGTTTGGCGTTCAATCAAAATTCAGGTAAAGCGGGCTGGATGGGCTGGACGAATTAAATGACGGACAGGCAAAACAAATTGTTGGAAGGCCCAAAAATGATCAAAAGTCAATCATATTCGTTGATCCTGCTTTGTGCTGGTATCAATTTGCTATCATTCAATTCCTCGCCTGTCTCTGGCCAAATTGGAATTGGATCGGGCCAATCGAGTGCAAACCGCTGGTCCAATGTGACAAGTAATCAAATTGGCGACACGAAACCAGTCGCTACCCAAGCTGGGCACGGTTGGATTCGATTGGGTCAAGGTAACGACCCCAGGACAGATTCTGCAGTCCAAGAGCCGAGCGCTTCGGCAACTCGTACCGACGACAAAGCGACCCCAGATAATAAACCCTTCGAGACTTTATCGCAGCCAGACGACAATACCGACGAAGAAAAAGAAAAATCACTATTGGATTCACTTCCATTGGCCGACCTCTACGGCGGGATTCGAAATGAATCGATGGGGCGCGCGATTGTCAACCGAGAAATTGCAGACCCCAATTTGAACTTTATGTTTTCGGCGGTAGGCGCCCCTTCGTCCTATCGCGAAGGCACTCCATTGACTTGGAAAACTTGGGACAGTCCGAATGTTCGATATCGGCCACTCTATTTCGAAGACGAGAATCTTGAACGATATGGTCACACTATCGGTCATCATCTGCAACCCTACAAATCGGGATTGCGTTTCCTTGGCGGAGTTGTCACGTTACCCTATCAAGTGGCTGCCCAGGGAACGCGTGATTGCGAGTACGGAATGGGATACTTCCGACCGGGAAATTGCAATCCAGCTTACCGGAGTGGAATCGAACGATCACCGCACGGAACGGTCGTTCAAGCCCTAACTATCGGGGCGATTCTCGCTGGCCTCTAATTCCAAAACAAATTGCTGGCAGCCAACACGGTGCTCCGCAATTTAAAACCAGAACGAATTGCGCACCCAACGGTTGACGAACCCCACGACACTGGTATTCCGGCAGAGGATTACTGCTGGGTGGAGTGAACCGACTCGCAGTTTTGCTGCGGCCTCCAAATCAATCTCGATTTGATAGCTGACTTGACCATTGTCCAAACTCGATCCTGTCTGGGAAGATTGGTTGGAGTTGTTCGCGGACTTCTCGTCATGATCCAGCGAAATTTCCACGACGGTTCCCACGAGGGATTCCGCAGCGAAGGGCAAGGCGATCTTGACTCGTTGGCCGATGGCGATCAATTCAATGTCTTTCTGATCGACCGACAATAAGCCCCTTAGTCGTGCTGGCGTCCCGACGTAGCAGATTGGATCGCCCCGATTGACTTGACAATTTTCGTTTTTCGCGTCCAACAACGAACCAATTTTTTGTCCCAAGAGTTGTGGATCAGGGGAATTGGCGTCATAAAGAAAGGCCACGATTTGTCCCGCGCGGTCAGAACGAACTGCCAGTTCAGTTTGTTTTGACCGATTCTCTTCCAACTGTTTCGTCAGTGTTGACTCGCGTTGTTTCCAAAATTCTGTTTTGCCGGCCAATGAAACCGCATCCGACTTCAATCGAATAAGACCCAGGTTCAATTGAGTTTCAGCCAACTGACTTGCGAGCGTCAATTGCTCCAACGCCAGTTCGGGATTCTCAATTGTGCCGATCAAGTCACCGGCTTCGATGAGCTGGCCATCTCTGGCGTGGGCAATAAATTTCCCGTTGGCCGGGGCAAATATATTGTGAGGATCGGCGAGTTGTATTTGAACCGTGCCCCAAACGCGATGCGAAAACTCCACGCCGCACGCCAAATAACCAATCGCGAATATCAGTCCGACGACCAGCAGCGTATTGGTCCAGCGGAGACCGGCCAAACGGCTCTTCCTATGCCGCATCGTTTTAACCCGATGGACCATAGTCAATATCATCGGAACAGTGGCCGTGAATAGCACCATTCCAACCACGCAATTCCCGATCGCACGAAGCTGTTGGTAGTCAAAAAACTTCCACGCGCCAAAGCTGATCGCTGCCAGAATCAGGACTCGGTAAACTGCGGCGCAAATTTCATAGATCAAGAGTAAACCCGACAATCGAGAGGGCCGAACTAACGACTCATGGGCCCAAAAAAAACGGCTGAGCCATTCCCGCAAGTTTTGTCGTGAAACCGCTCCGAGGTTTGGGATCCTGACCAGATCGGACAACCCATAGTAGCCGTCGTAGCGCATCAACGGATTGCCGTTAATCAGCAGGGTATTAACCGATGTGATCAACATCAAACTATAGGTGAACGTGTGCAATGGCCCAGGCACCGTCGAATACCAAATCCAGTAACAAATCACCGCGATCCCCAACTCGACCCAGACCCCGGCCAAGGTCACCAACACGCGTTTCCAGCGTTGTTGTTCGGACCACATGTCAGACACGTCGCAATACAAACAAGGAAGAAAGATCAACAACAACAGTCCCATTTCCGAACATTCATGACCGGTGTACTGACAAGCGATTGCGTGTCCCAATTCATGCAAGAGCTTGGCAACGTAAAAACCAATCAGAACTGCCACGACCATTCCCGGAGTCGTCAATTCGGCGATCGAAGGAACTTGTGACCACATCGTGTCGATCGACAATACGGCCATTGCGACAGTGGCCAGCACGACCCCACTGTACAGCAACAGCGAAACTGAATTGAAACACAACCGTCCGATCGGGTCCAACAGAGTCAATAAAGCAGCGGGATAAAACCCCCCGACCCTGATGCTCAAAAATCCAAGAACTCGTTGTTGCCAACGCCCTCTTTGTTCGATTTTTTGTTGTTGAAACAACCGATCAGCATCACCAAATACTTGTGGTACGATTAAATTGTCGCGCGCCAAATGCTTAAGATAATTCTGAATTTCGCGAACCCCGAACTTGCGTCCCAGTTCAACCAGGCCCATTTCGATCAGGGAACCGAATGATTGCGGCGTACGCAAATGCACCAGAAAAAACATTTCGATCTGGCTAAAGAAATAGAACTCATCCTTCACTGGATCTTTAACGGTGAAGCCAGCTGCCGTCGCGGAGGCGTGCTCGACCGATTGCAAATCAGCGCGCGTCTTCCAGGGGATGGTTTGTCGTGAGTTCATGAGTTTGAGCGCTGAAAAACAGTCTCGTCCAATCGTTACCCGGCGGGCTCGAGGGACGAGTTATTCAATCAATTTATTTGCCCGTCTCGTCGGTTTTGGTACGTTCAATCTCTACGCGTCCCGTCAAACCCGGAATCAGTTTTAGATCCACATTTTCAATTTCAACCCACACCCGCACCTCGGAACTAATTGCATTCGCTTCCGGATTTATGAATACGACCTTGCCCGGATACGAGGGGCGCACACCGACGGCTTGAAGTTTCGGATAAAAATTCGCGGTTGCACCGATCAAATCATTCAAGGCCTCGTCGGCGGGAACTTTAAGCTCGGTCCGCAACACGTCCAATCGGATCACGCGCGCCACCGCTTCACTCGTTTCGACCCACTCGCCTTTTCGACGTAGGATTTCCACGATCATGCCAGCCATGGGTGATCTAATTTGACAATGGGTCTGTTTCAATTTGTCGAGCTCAAGTTTGATTTGTTGAATTTCGCTGGTCAGTCCTCGCATCTGGATTTGAAATTCCGCTTTCTCTTTTTCGGCTAATGCACGATTGACTACCAGTGCCAGTTGATCCAGCTCGGATTGCGCGACCACGCCCGGTCGGCGCTGATTGGAGCGCAACGCGCGCGACAATTCGGCTTGAGCAACCTCGATGGAACGTTCGACATAGATCAAATCGACTCGAGACGCGGCCTCCAGTTGAGCCATTTCCAGCTCTTTCTCGGCTTGCTTCAATTCGATTCGCGGTTGAGACTCGTCAATCTCCATCATCAATTGATCGGCCGTTACCAACGAGCCCTCCCGGATGTGAGTATGCTGAATGAGGCCCGAGGTTTGAGCGGCGATGTTTCGTTCTTCGACGATTCGCAACACCGAATTTTCCGATGAGAGGATGTCGGATTTCGCGATCGCCAATTCGCTCGATGTCGTTGCACCCGACGTGTTCGCTTCCCGTTCCTGCCCCAACCCCAAACCAGGCACACCGATTATCCAAATAACCAAGCCAGCGAACGACGAAGTTTTTATTGCACACATGTGACGCACCCAGTTTCAGAAATTCAGTTACCAGAAAAACCATTCATTCAATTTGTTTTTCAATTCGTACGTCAACAAAAACCAATTATTTTTTTTCCCGCAATCAATTTTCGCGACAATTCGCGAGCCCAGCCTTAATTGATCCGTCAATTCGGATTCTTCGAAGTCGACCAACACACGGACCGTCGTTGGCGATTGATCCTCATGTGGCTCGGCTCGGAAGTCATACTCGCGCAATTCGCCGCGATAGACTTGTTCGGAGCTCGCCGCCAGACGGAACCGAAGTTGGGGCGAGTGCGCGGCACGAATAAACTCGAGACGATTGTCGGAAACACGCATATCGATTTCCCATTCACCGTCCATTTCCGCAATCGACATCAGCAGATCACCACGATTGACGGGCCGGGCAATCAACCGCTGTTCCAGATCAGACGTCGTCACTTGACCGCGAATGGGTGCGGTCAAACGCAATTCATGTATTTGGGATGCCAGCAGATTCGCTCGTTTTTGCAACGTCGCCGCTTTCGATCTTAAGCGTTCCGCTTCGGCTGCAGCCTGTGTTTGTTGATCGACGCTTTCTTCTTCATCGCGGGTCTGAGAAGGTTCGTGTTGCAGATCCACCAACAGAATATTCTGCAATTCCTGATTGGTTTCTGCCAATTCCCCTTCGACGGCAATCCGTTGATCGGACAAGGACTTTGATTCGACCACGACCAACAGTTGTCCCGCCTCGACCGGACTGGCGTCGTGAACCAGCAGGGAAATGATCTCGCCATCGCTGGGCGAAAAAACGTGCCGTATATTGCGCGGTTGCAACACGCCTTCGGCGTGAATTTCAAATGGCCGTTCCACGCAAAACAACAGATACATTCCGCTCAGCAACAATAAACTACCCGCGCTCAGCCACAATGCCAGGCGAATTGGTTTCCGCAGAATTTGGTTGAACAAAAAATCCAGTGTGCGAATACCGGGAATCGTATTGATTCGCATCGCACGATCCACGACGGGTGTCAGGAAAGCAATGGATTGCGCGATCAAGTTGCGTCGGTCGACCCAATCTGATTTGGCTGGACCCGACTGGAAGTATTCGAACGAAACTACGCCACAGCTACGCCGATTGTGTTCCAATGGACTTATGTAAATGACGTCGGAGTCCAGTTCCTCTAACCACTGCTTGACGTGTCTCTGATTTTTTAACGTGTCCAGCACGACTTGATCTGCAGTCGATTCGATGACGGACCGATTTTTGCTTGCGACTCGTGCAAGGCGAGAAAGACTACGGGCGAGCTTGGTTTTCAAGGCAACGTGCGACACACCGCTGACTGCCAGGAGTTTACCGTGGGGATTGAAGAAACACACTCGATCTGCCTGAGTCGCTTTGGCCAAATCATTCACCAGATGCATGGTCAATTGAACCAAGCTCCCGGCCTTCGCCACGTTTTGAGTCAGCTGAACAAGATGGGTCAAGTCCTGTAGAACTTTGGGCCGCTGTCCAGCGCAGCGACGGATCTCGTAGGTTTCAATTTGGTTGGCGACCTCATTGATCAGCTCGGCGATCAATTGTTCAACCAACGGATCCGCGTCTTTTTTGCGAACCAGAACCGCGAGAAACTCGACCCCTTCGACCGGTTTCGTACGACCGACGAATGTTGTGATGCGGGATGTCGAATTGGGCAAGCAGCGGGATGTCGACGGGTGATTGTACTGTTGCTTAATCGAGTCTTTGATGTCAACCAGGTCTTGCGAATCAAGCTGTCGCCATCCCGCTTGGCTGACCATTGTGAATTGACTGCCGGGCCGTTTGGAGAACACCGCCGACGCAAACGCTTCCGTACATGTCACCAACCGGGGATGAAAATTTTCGTATAGTTCCTCGCGAGTTGTCGTTTCGTTTTGCGCGGCTTGCACGAACGAATTCAATACCGCATCCAACGCATGCAAATCCAGCTGGCGCGCGGCAGGCAAATTCTGTTTCTCGGACATGGGGCAACCAACAGCGGTTAGGTCAGACGATTGAGTAACTTTAACTATAACCACTCCTGGTGAAATATTTTGGAATTGAAATGTCAAAAAAAAACCGTTTTTCCGAATATCACGATAAAAAGGTTCATTCGGGTTGAGCGGTCCTTCCGATGACAACCGACATCGGAAATTCTCAGTTCTTTGGCGTGAGACAGGCTATGCAATCGCGACAACTCATTTCATCGATCTTTCGTTGCGCACTCTGTTGCTTGATTGCTCTGGGACCGTTGTCCGGCTGTCGCTCCGTTAATCAAAGTGGAGTTTCATTTGCGCCAGCATCGTTGGACGTACCGTCTTTAGATGATAGCTATTTGACTCCCTACGATGCCGACATTGAAGACGACCCCGTACCTCATTTGGAGTCGTCATCCCCAGATCAGCTCGTGGATTACAAAGACATTCAATATGTTCCGATCAGCCTGGACGCTTGCATCCGCCAAGCGCTAGCTGATTCGAAAGTTTTTCGCGATATTGGCGGAGCGGTCATTTCCGCTCCGAGCGCTCTGGATTCGACGTTCGGACCGGCCCTGATCTACAGCAACGCCACCTTTGGCGAAGACGCGGCGCTGAGTGCCTTTGACGCGGTTTACTCACAAAGCACCTTGTTCGAAAAGAACGATCGGCCATTCAATACCTCGTTTACCGGGGACACGAAGGGAATTTTCCAACAGGATTTGGGCGAATTCAATTTCCAGATGACCAAGCTTGCCGCGACGGGAACTCGGTTTACATCCCGCGGGATTGTCAACTATGACGACAACAATCAAGCGGGCAACCGGTTTTTCCATTCGTGGGAGCCGATCGTCGAGAACGAGTTTCGCCACCCTTTGATGCAAGGTTCGGGCAGCCAGTTCAACCGGATTGCTGGCCCGAGTCTGGTACCGGGTTCGTTCAACGGAATTTTGATCGCCCGCACGAATACCGAAATGAGTCTGGCTGACTTTGAAGCCGGCGTTCGCGATTTTATTGTAAACGTGGAAAACTCATATTGGGACTTATATTACGCGTATCGTGAGTTGAACGCGCAAACCGATGCCCGCGATGCCGCTTTTGAAGTGTACAAGAACGCCGAAGCCGACGCTGCCGAGGAACGGGTTAGCACCTTGGAAAAGGCCAGCGCTTATGAACAGTATTTGCGGTTCGAAGCATCTCTTGTCGAATCACTGGAAGGCCGTCCGACCGAAGGCACCCAAGCCGGCAGCGGCAGTACCGGCGGAGTGTTTCGGCGCAATGTCGGCGTGCGGATCGCCGAACGCCGTTTGCGACACATGATTGGCATGACAATTACTGATGGCGCCCTGTTGCAGCCGATTGATCAGCCCAACACGACACCCGTTGTCTTCGACTGGAACGAATCGGTCGACATCGCGATGTACCAACGCCCGGAAACTCGCCGTCAACGCTGGTTGATAAAACAACGCGAATTGCAATTGGTCGCGGCGCGAAACTTTTTACAACCCCGCCTGGATGTCGTGGGGCGACATCGGTTCCGCGGGCTCGGTCGAGATCTAACTGGTGGCGAACCGTTCCAAAATGTGATCGATAGTCCCAACAATAACGACAATGTATCCGGCGGCTTTACGGATCTGGGGACCGGTAACTTCCAGGAATGGCAATTGGGCCTTGAGCTCAAAATGCCCGTGGGCCTGCGACAAGCCCACGCCGGTGTTCGTTTTGCCGAATTGGGAGTTCAGCGCGAACGTACTGTCCTGAAAGAACAAGAACGAAAAATCTTGCTCGACCTGAGCAACGCGGTAGCGGACGTACGGCGTTCATCGTCTTCCATGTCCGTCGCCGAACAACGATATAAAGCGGCCATCGAATACCGCGCCCAAGCCGCCGAACGCATTGAACGGGGGCGAGCCCAATTTGATGTGTTGCTGGAAGCCCAACGGCGGGTGCTCGAATCGCAGGTGCAGTTTATCAATGCCGAAGTAGACAACGGAATTGCAGTTCGAAATGTGCACTTCGAGCGGGGTACCCTGCTCAACTACCATGGAATTTTACTATCGGAGAACGAATCCGATCCAGCGGCCTACATCAGTGCCAATCGACGACGTGCCAAACGCATCGCGCCAATGAGTTATGTAGCGCGTGACCAGACAATCGCCAAGTCCAAAGACGATCGAACATTGACGGTGCCGATCATCACTCAGGTCCATTCCGAAAGTAGCTTGCCGGTGCCCGTGATCAAGAACGAAACTACTCCGCTCGACACGTTCGTACCCAGTACCCCGACATCGCAAATGTTATTGCCACAGCCGACTGCGACAGTGCTTCCTAAAGTGGTCCAGGGATCCGACCTGAAGAATATCACTACAGCAACCCCGGCGATTCCAATATTGATTACTCCGGCAACAGCACCCACTCCAATGTTTGCGCCGGCCAACCGCGAGTTCAATCCACCGGCGACAACGCGTCCGTCCGCTTTACCTGCGCAAACGAGGATTGATTCAAATTCAAATTCAAACCGCTTCCAAAATGTGGCGGCGACTCCCCAGAAAAAGACGGAAGCTCCTTTGCAAAGCAACAATTGGAATGGAATTCGGTTACCGTCGGCGCCAACTAACTCAGCCCCGCTGTATCCGGCTCAGTTTCAAGGTGCCAAGACTCCGTCCGAACGAAATCAAGGCTCAACCGCGCCAGCGCACCTAAACGGAGCGCTAGTGCCGCTTGTGGCTCCCACCATTGCAATACCTCAAATCCAATCGCAAAATCTCTATCGTGGCGCGGCAACAAAGTAATTCGTGCCGGCACGGTGGTTGGACTGGCCACTCTGTCGTCCAGCAGAATGAATAAAATTTGTGGCGGCGCACTGCCATCGTCGTTAAGATGTAGCGTTCCGACTGCGGCGACTGGAGTTTTTTAGTCGACCTGTTGAGAATTTGAAACAGACTTAGCGGGCGTATTCGATGGCCGACAAGCTTAACAACCCCAAGGGAGACTTCCCGGACACACGCTGGTCCATTGTGGTCAATGCGGCCGATCTGGCGTCGCCCGAGCGCAGCCGCGCTTTGGAGTCTTTGTTTGATGCCTACTTGCCGGCGTTGCGGGCTCATTTAATTCTACGGCGTCGAATTCAACCGGATCAGGTCGACGATTTCGTTCAGGATTTTGTCCTGAAAAAAATCCTGCAACAAAATGTAGTCGCGAAAGCAGATAGCGAACGGGGTCGATTTCGTTCCTTCATTCTAAAATCCCTCGATAATTTTGTCCGCGACTATTTTCGCACCAACAAACTGAAGCAACAGTTGAACGAGTTTGAAGGCGAGCTTGCCGAAGGGGCTGAGCCACCCGAAAACCCGTCCCAGCCCAGCGTCTTTGAAACGGCTTGGGCCCGGCAGGTCTTTTGTACCGCGATTAAGAAGTTCCAAAAAGAGTGCGATGATCTGGACAACCAACCGCGTTGGTTGTTGTTCAGTGAACGACTGTTGGCTCCGGTGGTCACCGGCAATGACGCCGATGACTATGATCGGTTGGCGATCAAATGCAATTTCGAGAGCCCCAAACATGCGCGCAATGCCATGGTTGGAGCTAAACGGGCATTTGACCGGGCGATGCGAAGCGTTATAAAAGACTACGTGCTGGATGAATCATTGATCGAGTCCGAACTGCAGGACTTGTTTTTGATCCTCAAAAACTCCGATGTGTTGGGCGGCGCGGTCGCCGAATTTTTACCGCTGCAACGGGACTTACGTTTGACAGAAGAAAGCTTCCAGTCAATCCGCGTGACTGGAATTTTGGAAATGAACAACACTCGCAAATCTAGAACCTGGACCGAAGCGGAACTGGCCCGCATGTGGAAGGAAATTCTAAATACGAATTTTGAACGCATCAAACTGGCTGACGCCTGTCGACGGATCGAACCCCAAAGGAATCCAGCCGAAACGCGGATTCGCGATGTTTTATTCGCCCCCAAGCCGGCTTTGAAGATGCTGGATTTACTGCGAAGCTACGCCAAAGCTGAATATACCGAGACCGGTGGAATCGAAGAGTTTCCCTGCTATTTCGTCCTCTATATGACGGCCATCGCAGCGGGCATTTATAAACACCAACAAACCTTGACTCGGTTACCCATTCCCCAGCTGAAAAAGAACTTTGACTGGGTTCTCGAATTCACCTGGTTGGATGCGAAGTCCCACGAGTATCTGCAAATTGCCAAACGCGTCGTCTGATTTGCCAACAACGCTGAACGTCCTTGCGTTGCGACGGCACCCCACCATCGCTGGTACGTTGCCGCATTGGTCGTAACAGGCACCCGTTCCTCGCGTTGCCGGTCACCAAAATCGAAGTAATCGAATAACCAGCAGTCCATTCGTCCGGCCATTGCATTTTCGGAACGACAACACTCAAGAGCCTCTTGGCCAGAGTGATCTGCTCTCAGTCATGATGATTCGGCATCGACGGCGTCATACGCTTGGAGTGACGGATTCGCGATTTTCGGCCGGTTCCAGATGCACCAGCACGTCGCACAACGAATCGAATTCCGACAACAATTGGTCTTTGACTTGATGACCAATCGCGTGACCCGCCGCGACGGTGATCGTCGGTTCAACTTGAAGATGAATGTCAACAAAATACTCCAGTCCAGATTTGCGCACCCATAGTTTTTCAATTGCTATGACGCCCGCTACAGCCGTCGCGTTGTTCCGAATGAGTTGAACGAACTCGGGATCAGCCTGGACATCAAGCAATTCGCTCGCACTGCGTTGCAACAACTGGTAACCCGACCAAATGATCACCGCAACCACTACCAACGAGGCGGCTTCGTCTGCCCAGATTGCAGCCACTCCGCCACAGCGAATCACCGACAAGCCAATCAAAACCGCCAATGAGCAAAACGCATCACTGCGATGATCCCAAGCGTTGGCAATGATGGCCGTAGAGCCGGTGCGTCTGCCAATCGCCAATTTGTAACGATACAAGGCCTCCTTGATCACGATGTTCGCGCTGGCCATCCACAGCGTCCAAACCGGTGGAATAACATGCAGAACTGACAACCTCCGGATCGCCTCCCAGCCGATTAGCAATGCCGAACCGATGATCAAGATCGAAACCGTATAGGCAGCAATTCCCTCGGCGCGAGAATGACCATAGGGATGTTCGGCATCAGCAGGACGTTGGGCGACCCGCAACGAGAACAACACGACGAGCGTCGTCACGACATCACCGAGCGAATTAGCCGCGTCGGCGATCAGAGCAAACGAGTTCCCCACAAGACCACCGACCAGCTTCACAATGCCCAAGGCCAGGTTAATGACTAACCCGAGCAAAGCCGCCCGTGTGACTTCCCCGTAGAGTTTGCCGGCCCGTGAACGATTGATCATTCACAAGAGATTAGGCGCTGCGTTGACATTTGCCAAGTACGAACTGAATTTGAAAAAACGACCTTGCTCAAACGCGATCAAGGCCGTCTCGAAAACAATCACTTCACTCGTTTTACGCACACCGAATGCCGCTGGCTGTTCACTGTTCAGTTTGGATTCGGGCGATTTGAGACCAGCGACTTTAACAACTCTCCCTTCGGTTATCGCAGTGGGGTTTGCGCAAAGGGCAGGCCATTTAACTTTACCGTTACGATCGTCCCGACACCCATTTGGGGAACTCCTTGGCCGAGTCGGGTACCCAGCTCAAATTTTGCGCGGCCCAGCGAATTTACCATGGCTGTTCCCAGCGTGGTGCTGCCAACACTGACCTGAACGACCGCTCCCGCAGTTGCTTTTTCCATTTCGAAACTGAATTTGCGTCGGGAATTCCCTTTGATCTCTTCGTATTTCGCTTTTCCAGTGGTTTGGCCGACTCTGGAATGCGCAAACAATCGAATGCCATTTCCGCCGCCACTTTGAGCACACACGGAATTGGCGTTGGCGAACAAGACTGCAAAACCGACAACAAACAGCGAAAAAGCACGAATTTTTTGACCTGATAACATGACAGATTACTCCCTTGGGGTGACTATAAATTTGAAGTCAATCGAAGCTAAATTGCAAATTCGATTTAACCTTGACGACAAAATTAAGAGTCAACCAACCGCTCGTCATCCGCCAAATTTTTTGAAACTTCCGATTTCCCAGGTAATCGTGGAAGAGCCTGCACTTGCCAAGCCAATGCAACCTATGAATTTGGAACAATTTACTTCAACCAGGCGGCGAGTCAAAATCGCGTTAGTCGTGACAATGATCGGAGCTTTAAGCAAGTTGTCAGGGCTACAAACGGATAGATTGCTTGTTGTGCGTAGGAGCGTCTAAACGAGCCGGTGGAAGGACCGGCGCCACAAAGAACATTTATCGCTCGAATTAACTCGCTGAATGCTCGATTCGGCGGCCCAAAACAATCGATCAACTGGCGTCCAAGGACGCGGATTGCTTCGCACCGTTTGTAGTTCGACAGAATGCAACATTGAAATCCAAGGCCGTCGTATTTCGACTCAGCGGGAAACGCTTCGTCCCAAATTGAAAAGGTCATTGTCTCGCCAGCCTGAAAAAAAAACCGGGGCACGAACGTCGAATGCCGACGACAGCCCCGGTGTTTTATTGACTCTGGCGGCACAACGGAATACTCTCGGTGCTGTCGCACGAGAGGTCCCGCCGGACCTCGTTTCATTTTATTAACTGCCGGACGAAAACCGGTTGATCACAGTGCAAAGACGAAAAAGTTAAAGACGTCAACGGCGTCAACCCACTTGACGACTTCGCTGACCACAGCCTCCATCTTGAGTGCGGTCGGGGGCTGAAATTTCAAAACGAACAAACCACCTTGGATATCGCCGACAATGATACTACCACTGGGAAAATATGGATAACACGACCACGCACCATTGAATTGGACGGCGTTATCCGGTCCATAGGTATCATAATACCCGGCCTCGAACAGGATGTTTCCTGTAATTGGGTCCTTCTTCTGGATTCGGAGCCCAGCGGTGTAGTGAGCTTGATAAATGTAATCACCTTTTACGTATAAATTGTGATCGATCGTCGATTCTGTTCCATCGTACTTGCCCATATAAATCGGATTGTCGAGGTCTTGGACGTTCCAAATATGGGTCCGAGTACGAAACGGACCGAGCTGCAATTCGTCGAGTTCATCATTCACATAAAAGAACTTATGGTCCTCGGACAACCAGCCCTGATGGCAATATCTTGATTGTGCATAACCTGTCCGCGAAATTTGACTGGGCGGACTACCGTTCTTCGTCACATTCACTATCGTCAAGGTGTCTTCGTTGCAGCAAAACGCAACCTCTTTGCCGAAGTGTGCGGCGTCAGGCCCGATATAGTTGACAACTTGACATTCATGTGTGTAACCGTCAGCCGAGAAAACCGAATGTAGAGTTGGCATCACGCCGTTTTTCAAGTCAAGGATGATCAAACCGCCTGCGGAACTTTGACTGCCCGATCCAACTACGTAGGCAAATCCGGTAGCTTCATTAATTGCAATCGTATGACCGCGACCCAGGCCTGTGTACCGTGCGTCGGCTGTAAACGTGCTTGGCGTTTGCGGAGCTTTCAACAATCGGCGCAGATTAAATACCTGGACACCATGTGTGTTATTGCCGCTGCCGTCACCGACAATGTACGCCCGTTCGTTGTAAACTCTCATGTCGCGCCAAGTCGAGTTAGTGCCAGCACCTGGCAAGTAACCGATAAATCGGGGCTTCGTCGGCGTCGTAATTTCCACAAACGATGTTCCATTGGTCATTCCCATAATGGCAAATTCACGTCCGGTTTTCTTATCGGTCCATCCCCAGCAACTGTTCCCGCGTACATCGGCCGCTTCGCCTCCCATTTTGCCTAGCGGTACATGGGACAAGAACGTAACGTTGCCAGATTTTCCAGCGAAGCTGCCTCCAATGGGAGGTGTGATTTTTTCGGGATCCCGACAACCGCACTGGCAAGACGAACTGCAATCGCCATCACCACAACCGCATTGTGCCAGCCCCAGAGTAGGAATACTGAGCAGGAAAAAAACCAGTAAAATAACAAATTTCATGGGACGTTTCATCGCGTCGATACCCGTTGTTAGATGGAACATGCCGCTGGCGCGGCGGATTGCTGGAATCGTCATTGTAACCGAGTTTTTTTTACGAGTCAAACACTTTCATGAATACCCGGGGTCTTGGTTCATTGAGAAAAACGTCGAGTTTGACGTAGTTTGTTGATTTGAGTTTTTCACGGTGCCGCATTAAAGCCAACCGGATCATTCCGCCTACTCTTGTCGTCCTTTCTTATCCAAAAATGCGATAAATCTCGGAGCAAACTAACGACTAACAAATTATTCCCTGTCTTGGCCTCGATTTTTTCCCGACCCTTAAACGCAGGTCAATACCAAGCCGACGTTCAACAACCGGGCCAGGCCGCCGACATGACTTCCCGATTCATCGCGGTTGTGCCCGTTAACTGTTCAGTTTTTTCCGTCTATATATTCGGGACAGTTACGGTCAGCCATGAGTTGTACCAATACCACGCATTGGCATCGACAAAGGTCGGCTCTCTAAGCAGGTTGGTTGGCGTGATCCCGGTGTTGCCACCGACCACGAGAAACTTGTTCAGTGATAGTTGTCCACCGGGATAAACGTAAGTGGGATCCGTTGGGGAAACTGGTTTGAACGGTTTGTTGGCCGGTTTCACCAAGGACGGGCCAACCGGATCGGTAATACCGATACCCGAAAGTGTGTAACTCAATGTCGTCAACGGAGCATTGGCTGCGGATGCCAATGAGGTAAATATCGTGTAGCTTCCAGGACGCAGAATAATGCTTTTGGCTGTTCGCGTTTGACCAGGAACCGTCAAAGTGCGGAAGACGCGACGTCCAAGCGGGTCATAAATCGTGACCCAAACTTGGGCCATGGAACGCGGACTGGATTGATTCGCCGACAATGCCAAATGAAACATCTGGGTTTCGGCCACATACAGCGAATGATAATTTCGCCTGGTCGCTGGTGAAGCAGACGACAATGTCCCTTGCCCCAACGTCTCCAGCGTTTGGCGAACCTGATCAAAGCGTACTGAGAATTGATAATTTCCAGAATCGAATCGGTCACCAATCAAGTCGGCGGTGGCCCGCACGAAATAGGTTTGATTGGGAACGACGTTGGCGACTTGAATGGTCAATTGCCCATTGCCGTTTACCAACACGTTGGATGGTAGGAACACCCGGTTGCTGTCGAAGACCGTTAGACGGGGTACGACTCGCGAAGCTTCCATCGTGTTGAGCACAACGGTCATGGTATTGTTGGATCGTATTTGAGCCGGAGCAACGACACGATAAAAATCGCGATCGTCAAAATAGGACAGACTGCCGATCGCTTGAAATTGTTGTCCGTCTTCAAATTTGGGAACGGCTTTTACGAGATGCTCCGCGGTGGCAAAACTGTCATTCAGCAGCAGTTCCGCCTGAAAAAAGAACTGTTGCGGATTCAGAAAAATCCCCTGGACATCACTTTGTTTCAGCCGAGAGTACTTGCCGACCAACACGCTTTCGACCAACGCGGGACTCGCTTGTACGTTTGCTTCCAAGGTCGCTTTTAAAGCATAGCTACCAATCGAGAACTGTGTTTGATCCGCCGCTTCGACCCGAGCGAAATAGGTTTCACCTTCCACGGCTTGCGGAATCGTGACGGAAATTCTGCTCCCGCGAAAACCGCTGCCGGAAACAGTCTGGATCAACTCTTCCGATTCGTTATAGATGCTCAATTTTGCGCGCGTCAAACTAATCCCCGCAGTGACCAATTCGAACTTGATCGGTCCGGTGTAGCCATGCAGTGGCGGCAAATCGAAGTAATCGACATCGGTTTTCGTGTGCAGATCGCCGTACACTATCAACGGTACACGGCCCATCAGACTGCCGGAATTCTTGATGCGCGTGGAGTGGTTAAAGTCGTTGTTGTTTTTGTTGCCGATATCGTTTTCATCCAGCCGACGGAACCCATATCGACGCTGAAGTTCCAGGACATCGGCGGCAACCAGTTTGTTATTGAGTCGTCCAGGGAACATGGCAGCAGCGGGATTGGTGGAATGTTCCAATCCCAATATATGCCCGGCCTCGTGCAGTGCGACGGAATAGAATTCGTCAATATTGGCGAAGATCTTATTCGAGTTAAAGATCAGATCGCCGGCCCAAGTACCGGCGACAACCGAATCATGTTTGATCGCGACCGCAAACACGTCACCGCCCATCGGGATCGCGCCGACACGAATATCACCGACGCGACTGTCGCCCTGAACCGGGCCGCTGATCCCAAATTGAAGACCGCTATCGGTTTTATAGCCGATATTGATCGCCGACTTGTTTGTCCATTGCTGAAACGCCGACAATATCTGCGATTCCAATTGATCCGATGTCAACAGACCCTTGAAAGCATCGAACAAGTTGCTTTGATAATTTGAAATCCGCGTTCCGTCGGGCGCAAAACTGATCGTCAGGCGTTCCGGCGAGGACCACGAGAGTGCCGGAAAAATACTCGACGCGCCTCCCGAAGTGGGATGCAAAGCTCCATTGAGCAATTGATTGCCCAACGAATGGGCCGCCGATTCCAAGTGGGGGATCAGTGACGTGTAACTCATGTCTCAACCTCTGTATTCAAAAATAGCAAATTTCGCTGCGTTTTATTCGCTGGCTCGTGCGGTGATCAGTTTCAGGACTTGCTTCAATTCAATCAGCCGAGGATCATTTTGCAGCGGTTCGAGGTCAGGGTCCTGATCGATATAGCCCAACACGATCCGCGGTTGGTCCAATATGGCCAGTGCGATCAACTCCATGGCTCGGTCTTTGTCGGAGTCAATCTGTTTGGACGTTTGGGAATAAATCCCCGCCACGCGATATCGCGTATCGGCTGACGAATCCAGTTCGAGCGCCCGTTGAGCATCGTGATGGGCTTCGAACCGACGCCCAGCTCGGGCTAACAACACACCCCGGGTGGCCAACTGGGTCGCGTTCGCTGGTTCCAAATCGACGACCCGTGTCATGGCCGCAATCGCCTGTTCGAGTCCCCCTTCGGCATCCGTCAAGATCGTCGCTTTGTTGATCCAGGCTGAACTCGATGCCGGGTTCAGTTCGATCGCCTGTTCAAAATCTTCCATCGCTCGTTCAACATCGCCCTGTTGATAAAACACGACGCCGCGCATGATCAAGCTCTCTTCATCGAGCGGGGGGAGACTGAGAAACTGTTGTAAATCTGCTTCGGCGCCAACTTTATTTTCCTGTGCCAGGCGGGCCTGGTGGCGCAAAAAGTACACTCTCGTTTCTACGGCAGGACAGGCAATGGCCAGCGTCAAGTCGCGTTCGGCCTCGGCCCATTGGTTATTGCCGAGACTGATCAATGCGCGGTTGGCAAAGTACGCTGGCTCGGACGAATTCAGTTGGATGGCCGCGCTGTAGTCCGTATTCGCTCCCTCGAAATTTTTCAACTCAAATCGCGCTCGCGCACGATTGTAGTAAGCGGTCTCGGACTCCTGATTCAAACTAATGCAAATCGAAAAACATCCTTCGGCTTCCGCCAATCGATTCGCGAGCGAGCGGGCGTTTCCCAATAACAACCAAGCTTCGAAATCCAACCCGTCCGACTCGACCGCCTGTTCCAACAGCGGTGTGGCTGCCGCAATATCGCCCGCGGTCAAAAACTCGTAAGCCATTCGAATTCGATCAAACGCATCATTGGCGGACTGTTTGGCGGCGTCGGCACGCAAACGAATTTGTGTTGATTTGTCACCCGACAATTGAGCCCAACGACTGCGCTGCAACAGATAGCCCGCGGTCTGGGCGCGTGCCGGAGAGGCTACCGAAACCAAGGTGTGTTGCTGATCGACTTCAGCCAACCAAGCCGGGCGTTCCTTGGACGTTGCATCCAATTTCGCTCGGTGAAGCAGAGCCCCTGCCAGAGCAAGTCGACTGGCGATCAGCTGATCATTCACCTGTCGGAACTGATCCACGGTCAAGGAGTGGTTGTTAAGGTTTTTCGTGTCCTGGATCCACGACGCGGGTGGCTGTTCGATAATCGAGCGCAGGTGATTCGTTTGGCTGATCAACGTCGAAACCGGCGGATCGACCACGGAAAGTGGTAGCCGCGCAGTTTGCAATTCACCGACCCAACTTTGAGCTGCTGCCCAGCTTTCCAGACGGTGCATTCGCCGCCAATTCGTTACTAACAACCAACTCGTAAATAGCAGGGCAACCGCAGACAGGCCCGCGACACTCGTTGCCGATGTCAGTCGCGGATGACGGCGAGTCCAATTGCGGATTCGGGTTTGCCAGGACCGATTCGGCGCATGCAACAGTGGCTTGAATTCCAGGTATCGTTGTAAGTCCTGCGCCAAAACATCCGCCGAGTCATATCGTCGCTCAATACGGGGATCAAGGCATTTATCTACGATTGACGCTAGATCCGGACTGATACCAACGACCAATTGACGAATCGGCAGTGCTCCGCGTTGACGATCCTCGATCATTTGAGGCGCAACTTGGTCAAACTCCCCAGATATCACTGGAAACGGCAAGCGACCACTCAACAATTGAAAAAATACTACGCCCAATGAGAACAAGTCACATTGTTCATCGACCTCGCCACCGGTGACGACGGCTCGGATTTGTTGAGCGGACATGTAGGGCAGGGTACCGCCAACAATCTCGCGGACGACGTCGTTTCGATTGGACGCCAAATTGAAATCCAACAATAACGGATGTCCATCATCACTAATCAGGATATTGGCGGGCTTGATATCGCCGTGGACGATTCCATGGGCGTGAGCAAAGGAGAGTCCATTGGTCACTTGTTGCCATAACCAGGCAAACGTTTCCGGGCATCTGCGGCTGCCAATCGATGCAAATCGCTCGGTGTCTAAAATTGTCGGATCGGTGTACAGCGTATTGTACAGGTCTGTCGGCGCTGCATCGACCGTCTCTGTCCCTGCCAGTAGGGTCCGAGCTTTCCGGGCCGCCACGGTGCTAATCAACTCGCGACCCGAGCGGTCTTCTACACGATCACCCGCTTCAGAGTTACTAACCAGATCCGCCAGCGTGGCGATGCCCAAAAATGGCATACAGATGGCTTGCAGTTGTTCGGATTGGTGGACCGAAAAAACAGGAACGATATTGGTGTGCTGCAATTTGGCCAGATGGTGTGCTTCCAGCGATTGGGATCGAGTTATCTTAAGCGCCACCAACCGACGAGCGAGATCATCTTGACGCGCCAAATAAACTTGCCCAAACGCACCGCGCCCCAATCGACCGATCAATTCAAACCCCAGAAACCTGGTCGCCAGTTCTGGAAACTTCGATTCCTCGAATGCACAGAACGTTGCCTCGAGCCGTGCCTGTTCCGCTTCAATCCGTTGCCTGGCAGCGGAATTTTCAATTAGGCGGGGGAACCGTTGGAAATACTCGCCAAGCGAACAGGGAAGATCTCGTCGCGCACGAAATTCCATATCAACGCGCACCAACTCTTCCAATAGCAGCAGAGAATCAGCGTTGTATTCCCTTGGCAGGTACGCCCCGATGTCGGGTACGTCGTTGTTTCCCCAAGCCAATTCAAACTGCATGATTATTTTTTCGGCGGCCTCCGAAAGCTCTTGAGGAACTTCGGTGCGAGACGGCAATTCAACTTCGCGGCGAGTCAATTTGGTTTTCATGACGGATCACCCAATGAGATTTGCAATCGTCGTCGAAAACTCTGCAGGATTCGCTCGACGGATCTCTTGGACCGCCCCGTTTTTTCTGCAATCTCATCAATTTCATAGCCTTCGATTCTCAAACAGGCGATTGCTTGTTGTTCCTCGGGCAAGGCGGCAACAACTTCTTCCACGGTCATTCTCAGGACTTGATAGGCCACGGATGACTCGCCAAGATCAAAACTGTCCGAATTGGCAATTTCGAGCGACTTGGTCTTTCCTAGATCGCGCTTGAAGGCATGATGAAAATTACCTAAAGTGCGGATCTTGTTTAATGCCATTACCAACAGCAATTTCCAAAAATCCTCGTGGTCGGCCACATCATACTGTCCTTGGCCGGCGCGCCGAAAAAAAGTTCGAAAGACGCTCTGGACAATTTCTTCGGGATCAATTCTGGCCGCCAATTGAGGCGAAACTTGATAATCTGCCAGTCGCTGCAATCGTTCGGCATAACGAACATACAGCGCCGTGGCAGCATCATCTTTGCCGCCACGAAATCGGCGCAGCAACGAATGATCGGTGGTTTCCGACAACGTCGAACTGCCATCCACTGGTGATTTTGATTGATCCGGTTTGGTCATTATTTTTGCAATTTATCGACCGGAACAGTTGCCGATAGGATATCCAGTTTGGAATCGATATTATGTACCCAATGAGAGTCAAAATGCGTTTCATAACCCGCCAATTTTTTGAAAATTAGGGGAATGGTTCGCTGATTAACTTGGTTCCAATGAGGCGCGCAACGAAAATTGGGGGTTGATTGTTAATTTCGCATCGTCCATAGTTGGGGGACTTGGAGTACCTGGATGACTGCCTGGGCTGAAGTCACGGAATCGAATACCAAAAAACAAGCACAATTAATTTTGAAAGGTTTTTATGCAAATCAGCCAGTGTGCGAAATCGCCCTCCTTGTTTCCATCTTCGTCGATCCTCAAGACAAGGCTGGGTCGCACGTCCATGAGCAATCTGCGAAGGGCGATCGTTTGTCTCATGCTATTTTCCATGCTGATTGCACCCGGCCGGGCATTGGCAATTGAGGACGAGTTGACCGCAGCGGATCGAACCGCGTTGATGGAACGATTCGGCGTTTCGGCGGAACGACTCGATACGATCCTGAAAATTATTGACGAAGGAAAAAACCGGAATCAAACTCTGCAACATTTGACCTATTTATGCGAACAAATTGGGCCGCGACTGACTGGCTCGTCACGATTGGAAACCGCCAACAATTGGGTAGCTGAGCAATTCAAATCTTTCGGAATGACCAATGTCCGTTTACATGAGTGGGGGCAATTGCCAGTCCGTTTTGATCGGGGCCCGAGTAGTGGCAGCATGGTTGAACCGACCGAACGCCCGTTCGAATTCACGACCCGCAGTTGGTCCGCCGGAACCGATGGGCCCCGTCGAGGAACGGTGTTGCGCGAACCCCAAACCGAAGAGGAGCTAACCGCGATCTCTGAGCAATTATCAGGCGCGTGGATTCTTCGTCCGGCCGGCTCGGATCCGTCGGCGTTTGTGCAGCGATTGAATTTCGCCGGGATCGCAGGTTTCATTTCATCGTCTCAGGATGAGTTAGTCCGCACCGGTGGCGTCAGTGGGATCACCAAATTGGATCCGGAAAACTTGTCTCCCGAGGTCACGGTAATTGTTCGGCGGTCCGACTACGATGCCATCAATAGTCGATTATTTGACAAGCAAAAGGTCGTTGTTGAGTTCGATCTAAAACACGAATTTACACCGGGACCCATTCCGGTTTACAACACGATTGGAGAGATCGCCGGGACGGAGTTTCCGGACGAGGTGGTGATCATTTCGGCGCACTTGGATAGCTGGGATGGACCGGGCTCGCAGGGAACCGTTGATAATGGAACGGGATCTTGCGTGACGATCGAAGCAGCTCGAATCTTGTCCGCCAGTGGCATTAAGCCCAGACGCACGATTCGCTTTATCCTCTGGTCCGGCGAGGAACAAGGCTTGCTCGGCTCGCAGGCTTATGTGGCGTCGTTATCCGAGGCCGAGCGGGCAAAAATTTCGGCAGTGTTTGTCGATGACAGTGGTACGAATCAACAATCATCGTTGACGTGTGCCGAATCCATGGCGAAGATGTTGCAACAAGCGATCGAGCCAATGAATTATGCGTTTGCCGATGCTCCGATCAAATTGAACATTCAGCCCCTGATGCCCAGTCGCGGAGGGGCGAGCGATCATGCCTCATTCAACGCGGTCGGCGTGCCGGGGTTCTTTTGGGGGAAAACCGGAAGTGCCAATTATCGTTTCGCTTGGCACACGCAAAATGATCGCTTGAATGTCGCCGTGCCGGAATACCTCGTAAAAAATTCCACGGTCTCGGCATTGGCGGCTTACATGTTAGCCGAAGCGGATACGATTTTACCTCGTCCCGAACTGCCGACGGAAACAACGACCGAGTCCGAATCACCGGACAAAGAGCGTGATGCAAAAAAAGACTCCTCCGATGGCCAGGCCGAAAAACCAGGTGAAAAACCGACCGAAAAACCCGAGCCAGCCGCCGAAGGTGGCAAGGGTGGCCAGCCAGTCAACTGACGGGCTGCTCAATGCCTATGCGAACTCTGGCGGAATAAACGATGTCTGCCGCACCGTCGCCGTCGAAATCACCAAAGGAAAAGTAAAATTCGATCCGCGTGAGATCGCTGGGGCTGCGGTTCACGATTGCCGCTTGGTCGTACTGTCGGGGAAAATCAAACTCGACTGGCTCGACGCGGTCCCAGTCAACAATATATGGGTGTCCTTCAACCTGGCCGGGGTATTGAGTTGGGTTCGGGTCACCCAATTTAAATTGAATGTCGACGGGGGTGTCAAACTGGTCTCCGGGAAGTCCGGCAAAAAAATGCACGATTGTGGAATCGCAAATGTTCGACCCACCAATCATGTCCGTTAGACCGTCACCGTTGAGGTCCCCAAACTGAGGACTAAAATTGGCAGGGCTTCAACTAGCCGGCAAGATGGCGTTTTCCATTCGGTGGCTCAACCAATGAGGCGCGGCAAACGCAATTCGATCATCACGTGTGCGATTCAGATGGATCGAAAGCTGATTCTCGGAGGAATGCCGAACGTAATTTTCGCCGGCCAGCACATGTCCGATAGAACCAAGGAACAGGTCCGGCAGCGAATCACCGTTGATGTCCACAAACGCCGGGAAGACCGGCAGTCTGGCCCGCAACAGGATTTGGTCGGCGCGCAGCAGGTCGAATGTTCCAACGTCGTCCGTTTGTTTTTGGCATGACAATAAACCCAAGATGCCAATGGCCAAAATCCCCATTCCAAACAATGACAATCCGATTTCGTTTTTCATTGGTTCGTTCGACAGGGCGGTTCGACTGTTGGTTTCAAGACGGCGCTGGCCCGCGGCCAGTATGAAATCTCAGTTGTTGGTCCAGGCCGAAATCTCGCCAGCGACTTCGGCAGAACCGGCAGCACGAATTTGGGAAATGTGATGGCGATTCACGGTTGGCAGACCCCAAGGAGGGGACAATGGATCAACGGAAGATGACCGGAAACCAATTTAATGTCAAGCTTTGGCGACAATCCACAATTCGCGGCTGGTAAATGGAATCTTGATCGGAGACGGACAGAGTTCGGCGGTTTGAGCAGCGTTTTTTTTCGACAAACGGCTTGAAATGTACGGTCATGGCGTTTAGCCTGAGCAGTCTCCGTTTCATCCAAATCCAATTTGCCAATTGCACCTGCTGGAAGCGTATCCCATGAACCAATTTCAATCGTTATCGGCGGACGAAATTGTCCGACTGGTTTATTCAACGGGCAAGGTCGACAGGGAAGCGGTTCAGGCCTTGGAGAAACACTTGCAGGCCGACTGGGTTGTCACAATCGACGAAGCTGAATTGTTGTTTCAGATTGATCGACAAATTGGTCGGCAGGATGAGAATTGCCCTACTTGGAGACCGCTGTTTGTCGAAGCCATTTCACGATTCGTGGTGTTCGACATGAATACTCCAGGAGAGATTTCCACCGAGGAATCCGAGTGGTTACGAAAACATCTTTCCCCGGATGGCGAGTTGACACCCAATGAAGTGCAACTGTTAAAACACATCCGGAAACATTCGGTATCCTGTTGCGAATCCATGCAGCGCCTGTTTAGCCTGGTCCAAGCGTAAACGATGTCAACAATTAGCCGACTCGATTAATCGCAGTTAATTCGTGAAATAAAACAATTCCTGTCCAAACAGGTCGTCGGTCGCGGCGAAATAAAGCCGATTGTTGACGGCGAGAATCTTGCGAGTGTACGGATAAAGTTCCTCGGCAATTTTCTTGAACCGAGTATTAATTTCGGTTACTTTTTTCGTTCCGACAGTGGTTCCATCTGATTTCCAGAGCGCCCACTCGAGACCATCGAACGCGCTGAAATAGAGTTCGTTTTCAAAAACTGCCTGCGGTGTAATTTGCCCGCCCAGCACTCCCGGCCCAATGTTCTTTAGTTGCTTGGTCCCCGCGTTGGTTCCGTCACTGATCCAAAGTTCACGACCGGAGGTATCCGTAATCGCCGTGAAGACCAATTTGCCATTCACATTTCGAAAGTCCAAAGGAAGACTGTCAGAGGCGGAATTAATGACTTTGACCAGCGCGGTCCCGGCTGGGCTACCATTGCTTTTCCACAGTTGGACGCCCTGAGTCGTGGTTAAGTCGACGGCACTGAAATACATGGTACCGCCAATTTTGATGCCAGCACCTGCACCGGAAATATTCGGCCTAATTACCGTCGGACTCTCGAGGCCATTTACGCGATAGAAGTTAGTGGCTCCACCCTGATCATTGGCAAAAAAGTAAACCTGGTCTCCGTTAGCCACCAAGGTGTTGGGATTGGTCAAAGTGTTGAATACATTGGTCGACGCATTAGTACCATCACTCCGCCACAATCGTAAGGCGTTATTAACTTGGGCAACAAAGAACAGTCGACCGTTGACATCCGTGAGTTGATCAAGCGACTGGAATTGAATTGCCAATGTAAGAAGTCGCGAGGTCCCATTTGCCGTCCCGTTGCTCTTCCACAACTGGCGGTTGCCGCCAGTTTCATACATTACCAGATAAAGCAAATCTCCTGACGCAAACATTTGGGATAAACCCGCAATCGGTCCTGTCAGCTCTTTGAGCAGCACGGTACTAGCCACTGTGCCTGTTGTTTTCCAGAGCTGAAACTGATTGGCTGAGGACTGCTTTAAGAAATACAACGTGTTTCCGACGGCATGGGTCGCAGCAAAGCCAAATGGATCGCCTGTCCCTTGACTCGCCAGTTCGGTCACCGCTCCATTGAGGCCACCGTCGGCCACGAACAGACGATTGGCCGACAGAAAGTAAACTTTGTTTCCAATGTTCGCCAGATTGGCGACATAGGAGTCTTGCGTGCCAACTTCAATATCCAAGCCGGTCGTGTTTTGTGCTGCCCCATCGCTGGACCAAAGTTCGTTTCCATGCGCGCCGTCGTTGGCGGCAAAGACGACTTTTCCATTGACTGACGTCAGCAAAGTGGGATAGCTAGAGATGCTCGGATTGATGTCCTTTACCTTTAGCGTTGTGTTAGTTGCACCATCGCTCTTGTACAACTCGAAGCCGCCGGTTGACGTATAGGCACTGAAATAAACACGACCATTCACGTCAACCAGATCTTTTGGGTTGGAACTGTCTACTCCAACGACAATATCCCGAACGATAGCGGTACCTGGTCCAGTACCGTAAGTACTCCACAATTCAGTTCCCTTGTCGGGCGACGTGGCCGCGAAGAATAGCCTGCTCCCGGAAACGGTCAAGTCGGTTGGATTTGACGACTCGGGTCCTGGATAAATGTCTTTGACCAAGAATGTGGTCTTAAAAACATTCGGCTCGTAACGGTACATCTCGCGACCCTTGTCGGCCGTCACGGCAGTAAAGAACAAGTTGTCGTTCCAAGCGGTTAGTTGCTCGGGACTAGACGAACCCGAGAGGGGGACAATGTCCGCCAGAAGCGAAGTGCCAGCGGAAGTCCCATCGCTTTGCCAAACTTCTCGGCCACCACCGAAACTATAGGCTGAAAAGAAGATTTTGTTGCCGGCAACGGTCAACTCGCGTGGATTGGAGCTGCCACTCTGAAAGCCGATATTTTTCACCATTATCGTTCCGGATGCTGTCCCATTGGTTCGCCACAATTCGCGACCCCAAACGCCATCGTTGGCCGAGAAAAACAACGCATTGCCAAACTTGGTCAGTTCTTGTGGATTGGAACCCAAGTTCATACCGGGCAAAATGTCCTTCACAAGCACGGTTCCGGCTTCCGTTCCATTGGTGCGCCACAATTCGCGGCCCGTCGTAAAATTCCAAGCCGTGAAATAGATATTGTTACCAAAGACCGTTAGGTCTTTGGGTTCCGACGAGCCGAAAGGATTGACATCTTTGACTCTCGTAATGGAATTCGTGCCGAATTTCAAGCGGTACAATTCCATGCCATCCGAGCCGTTGGTCCCCGAGAAATAGATCCAGTCTTGACCGGTAGTGTCTTTATAGTGGACCAATTGGCTGGCATTGACCGGTTTCGAATTGAGTTGGTGGAGCGTGCGCACTCCTTGAGTATTAATGGTGAATAATTCAAATTGATTATCCAAAGTGGCCACCACCGCCATCCCTTTACCGGGGACTTCGACAATCTCTTGCGGATTGGAGCTTGCCGGAGTCGGTGACAAGTCGGCAACCAAATCGATTGCCAGCAGTTGCCGTGGTTCCAAGGTGGAAAAACTAAACGAGTCTGTTCCTCGGAGGCGCGGACGCTTGGAAACACGAGTCGAACGACATCCGGCAGAAATTGTCGAAAAACCAACCAGTTTGTTCCAGAATTTCATCGTAGTCCTCCCGTGGATTGGTGAAAGATCGAGGGAATTTCCCTGCTGACTCACCTATCGAGAAGGACTGTTCGGTCCGGCCAAAAAATACTGGAAAAAAATTTGTTCCGCCGAATCGAATCTTTTTTCGACTGGGGTTCGATGATTACGTGAGTTGGACAGGGAAGTTTTTTTGTAACCGGATCGTCGAGACACCGAGCAATCTCGCAGGGGGCACACGAAAACAGCCGACCCCCTGATCGTGAACGAGGCTGAACATCGCCCTAAGTAACATTCTCGAGTTTATCCAAGGCTCGGTTGATGCGGCTAATGCAGGACGCTCGACCCAAGATTGCCATCGTGTCGAACATGCCAAACCCGGCAGCGCTGCCGGTCAACGCCACCCGCAGCGCATGGATAATGTCACCCAACTCAATCCCTTGAGTCTCACAGAAATTTTTCAATTCGATTTCCAGTGCTGCGGCGGTGAAGTCGGGAGTAATCGCGATGATCACATTGAACTCATTGATCAACTCCCCAGCACGCGGGGGGGTGACCAGACGTTTTTGGAAGGCTTTGTCATCGTATTGCAATTGCTGATCCGGCACGAAAAAGTTCTCGAATTGCAAGACATCGCCGGCCATCACAATTCGATCATCGGCTGCCGCCACGATTTGCTGGACCCGTTCGCCCGTCGCGCAGGGATCCGGATCAGCCACCAATCCTGCCCGTTGTAAAAACGCCAAACAAAGCTTGGCTTTCTGTTTCAAAGGCAACCCGTTCATGTAGCGACCCTGAAAAGTCAACAGTTTCTGCGGATCAAAACTGGCTTCACTCTTCACAACCCGGTCGAGCGAAAAATGCTGCAGCATTTCCTCGCGCGAAAAATTTTCGGTTTTGTCGTCCAGCGACCAGCCCAGCAGCAACAAGTAGTTGATGATGGCGTCCGGGAGGAAACCAATCTGCCGATAAAAATCTACCAGCACGGGATTGAAAGAATTTGGATCGGGGGCGATTCCGACTTTGGCGGCGATATCAGCCCCGGACTGATAGAGTCGTTTGAATTCCTTGTTATTGAGATACTGTTCAATCTTGCGTTTGCTCAATTTGTTTTTGCTGCCCGGCTCCGCGACAAACGGGATGTGCGCATACTGCGGCAATTCGTAGCCGAGCGATTGCGCGATGAAAATCTGACGCGGAGTGTTGGAAAGATGTTCGATCGCGCGCACCACATGCGTGATGCGGAAGTCATGATCGTCCACGACGCTGGCGAGGTGATACAAACATGTGCCGTCGCCTCGCTGAATCACATGGTCGGGCTCTCGAACCCAATCAAAAACGACTGCGCCACGAATCAGATCATGAAATTGACACTGACCCTCGCGCGGCATTTTTAAGCGCACCACGAACGAGCGACCGGCCGCGGCAAAGTTCGCTGCCTGCTCCGAAGTCTCAGCCATCCACTTGCGGCTGTAGACGAAATCCCGTTTTTCTTTTTCAGCCGTTTCGCGTTCGGCAGCAAACTCAGCGGGCAGCGAATAATCGCGATAGGCGTGTCCCGAATCCAACAACTGCTGCGCTGCGGTCTGATAGTGCGACAGCCGTTCCGATTGGAAATAGGGTTCGTAAGGGCCGCCGATTTCCGGCCCCTCATCCCAATCCAACCCCAGCCAGCGAAACCCGTCGAGAATCGGCTGCAAGGCCTCGGCAACATTTCGCTGGGCGTCGGTATCGTCGATTCGCAGAATGAACTGACCACCCGCCTGGCGGGCCAGCAACCAATTGAACAGGGCCGTGCGAACACCACCGATATGCAAATAACCGGTAGGACTGGGAGCGAAACGCGTACGAACCGACATGATGGATTTCAGAAAAATGGATGGGTCAATTGTCCAATTTTAGGAAAACATTCGATCATCGTCGAGGGTCGCGCTAGGCCGCGCGCCGGCGCCCCTGGTCCTGTTTCCGCAGTCGGCGTTGTTCCGATTTACCCAGCTTCAAGATGCCTTCCGATTCATCTTGATATTCATCCGTCAGGGAATCGACGAGCGCAGTTTTAGATTTCTGCGGCGATCGATCCGAGCGTTCCGATTTAGAGGTCAGCAGCCTTGAACTGGCAGTTCGCTGATTCGCGGCTTGCTCCGATTGGTCATTGTTCGATTCGGTCGACTCCGTTTCAACCGACTCGGTCGGATTTGCTTTGGTTTTCTTGCGAGGCTTCTTGGTCAGTTCACCACCAACTGTTGTCTCCGCATTCGCCTTACTGATCGTTACCGCTCGCGGCTTGATCAGGCCGTGGGCTTGCAAAAACACGAATCGCGCGAAGGTCATCGCGACAAGCAACGTGGCCAACGATCCGATCAAGCAACAATTGCCCAGTATCGTCTCGCGATCAACGCTGACAATTAACGGTTCGACCGCCGGCAACTGCATTACGGCGGCCGCGGAATAAGCGATCCACACCAGCACTACCAGGGCCAATGACCCGCGCGATTCACGCACTTCGTAAACTCCCCGAGCAACCAATAGCGACAACAAACTCAATTTCACCATTAACGGCCACCAGGAATTCGCGGCGAACAAAATGGTCGTCAGGGACTGCATCAACCTCGAACCAATCGACGCCAGATCGACAACGCAATTGGCACTTCCGATTAACAATAAAGCCGACATCCACAACCACAAACGATAACTTCCGCGGTAATCGTCGCGACGATGTTGACGCAAAGCATAAATTTGTAGACTGGCCAAACCGGAGACGATCAACAGGAACGATGAGAACCAGGCAGCCAACGTCGCCCGCCCCGTCAAACTCAACGCCGTGACCCCCTCCGAGCCAATTCGGTCCGACCAGCGGCTAGCGAAATAAGATAGCAGGTTCAAGCCAACAATCACCGCCACGAGCAAGACGATCACCAACGAAACTGGCCAAACCCGTTTCGGAATCAAGTCCGTGGTCTTGTATTGATGACGCCGATTGGCGCCTGTGGCATAGAGACTGGACTCTCGCTTCGAGGGCATACGTTCGCTCGGCGGCGACATCGCCAGCACATCATTACCGTGAATCGCCGGATCAACGACCACTCGACGACGACGGGAATCGCTGCGGTTTACAACCATGACAATCGCTAATCAGAATTACGTGAATACCACTAATTAATTCGGCAACCATGGCTGGAAGACTTAGCTTAATCGGACACGTTAGTCCGACACGCTATCGGCGCCCGCTCGCGAGTGGCCCTGCTGGCAGAGCTAGCAGTTCGTTGTCGACCAACTTCGGATCGCGTCTTGGCCTTAGATTCGACGAGGAGTTGGGAATTCGATGGTGAACTGTGTGCCCTGGCCAAGTTCGGATTGCACGTTCATGCGTGCTCCGTGGGCTTCGATGATCTTCTTCGCGGTCGGCAGGCCCAGGCCTGTACCTCCGCTCTTGTTGGTATAAAAATCCTTAAACATGTTGATCAAAGTGTTGGATGACATGCCGCACCCGGTATCGATCAAATCGAGCGCTACTCCAGTGCGAATAATGCGGGTGCGAGCCAGCAATTGTCCGCCGTCGGGCATCGCCTCCAAAGCATTTTTGATCAAGTTGATCAACGCCGCTTGCAGGGTCTGCGGATCAAGTTTGATATGCGGCAGATCGTTATCGAGATGACGGACGATTTCGACGTTTTGAATTTTGGCTTGCGATTCGAAAAAATCCAGCACATGCGCGATCTGCGCATTGAGACTGCCCGACCGCAATTCCAGGTTACTCAATCGGGTAAACCGCAAAAAGTCATTGAGCATCGTCTCCAACCGTTGGCACTGGCTAATGACGATTTCGATTTTCGGTAGTGCACGACGACCTTCCGGCGTGTTGATTTTTTCGAAATCTTCTTTCAGCAATTCCACCGTCATGCGAATGGTGGAAAGCGGATTCTTGATTTCATGGGCCAATTCGCCAGCCAGACTGGCCAGTTCATTGAACTGCTTGCGAAGTTGATCGAGTGGTTCTTCCATGGCGAAACGAAGCAAAAAAACCAGAAATGGAGGCAAGAAAAAACTCGGCAGCGAATCGCTACCGAGCTATTTTACGTTTGAAACAGTCCTATCGACCATAGCCTGGGAAAATTGATTCCAATCTGGGCTGACAAAACCGCCGATCATCCGTCACGGGCTGGCGGGAACCAGCCCGATCCTTAATGAATGCTATCGACGGTCTCCGCCACCGCCACTGCCTCCACGACTGCCTCCGCTGGAACTTCCGCCACCGCTACGGCCGCGATTGCCACCCCCTCCGCCGCCACTGCGATTGCCACCGCCGCCACCGCTGCGTCCACGATCGCCGCCTCCACCACCACTGCGGCTGCGATCGCCACCGCCACTGCGGCTGCGATCTCCGCCGCCACTGCGGCTGCGATCACCGCTGTCGTCGCGGGGAGGTCGGTCAAAGTCTCGTTCGGCACCTTCGGCGGATTCAAAATCACCTCCGTCGCTGGAACCGGACTTAGCGACCGCCAGTTCGTCTTCCAAACCGAGCTGCTCCAACGCCCGACGGCGACTCAACTTGACGCGATCGTTGCCATCCACATCAATCACGAGAACTTTCATTTCGTCGCCGACGTGGCAGATGTCCTCAACGTTGTCAATGAAACCGGCGGAGAGTTCGCTGATATGACACAATCCATCGCGACCGGGAAGGATCTCGACAAACGCACCAAAGTCTTTCACGCTGCTAACTGTTCCATCGTAGATCTTGCCGATCTGAACGGTGGCTGTGCAGGCTTCGACTTTTTTCAACGCCAGTTGGGCCAGATCGCTGTTAATGCCCGCGATGGTCACACGACCGTCTTCAGCGACTTCGATAACCGTACTAGTTTGCTCTTGAATGCCACGAATGTTCTTGCCTCCAGGGCCAATCAACATGCCAATTTTTTCTGGATCAATGTTGGTCACCAGCAGCCGCGGTGCATGCGGTGACAACTCTTCGGACGGTCGGGGAATCGCGGTCAACATTTTTCGCAAAATATCAATCCGGGCCTCGCGCGACTGAACCATGGCATGTTTCAGAATCTCGGTACTAATCCCGCGAATCTTCAGATCGAGTTGGATGCCCGTGATACCAACCTGAGTTCCGGCGACTTTGAAGTCCATGTCACCGTGGTGATCTTCGCTGCCCAGGATGTCAGTCAACAACACGTAGCGTGCGCCTTCCTGAACCATCCCGACCGATATTCCGGCGACTGGGTTCTTGATTTTCACGCCGGCGGCCATCAGCCCCAGGGTTGTTCCGCAAACAGTGGCCATCGATGATGAACCATTGGATTCCAAAATGTCCGAAACGATACGGATGGTGTAAGGAAAATCATCGAGATCGGGCAGGACGGGATTGATGCTGCGTTCGGCCAAAGCACCATGGCCGATTTCCCGGCGACCCGGACCGCGGATTGGACGACATTCACCCACACTAAAACTGGGAAAATTGTAATCGAGCATGAATTTCTTCGAGTACTCGTCAATCAACCCATCGACTCGCTGTTCATCGCGGCCCGTACCTAACGTGACGGTAATCAACGCTTGAGTTTCTCCGCGTTGGAACAGCGCGGAACCATGCACACGCGGCAACAGGTTGGTACGACACTCAATTGGACGCAGGGTCTTGTTATCGCGACCATCGGGCCGAATGCCATCGAGAATACCGTCCCGCACGACTCGTTCCTCGAGGTCATGCAGAGCTGCTGAAAGATCCGACTCCGAATACGCACCGGCGGCGGCAGCATCGGGAATCAGGTCCGCTTTGATCCGATCTTTGACGACTTTTTTTGCCGCAGCACGATCCTGTTTTCCATGAACTTCGGCAGCCTGGCGGAAGTCACGGTAATAACGATCTTTCAGGATTCCCAGCAACCCATTGTCCTGGGGTTTTTCGAACGGACTTTTTTCGCAATTAACTTTGCGAGCCAACTCGAGTTGGAGTTGAATAATTTGTCGACAAACATCGTGGGCAAACTCAATTGCAACCAACATTTCCGCTTCGGGAATTTCCCGTGCGAAACCCTCGATCATGGTTACCAAAGTGTCGGTGGCCGAAACGATCACATCCATATCGCTGTCTTCCAATTGATCCAGCGTTGGAAACGGGATCAATTGTCCATCAATACGACCAATCCGAACCGAGGCAACTGGATCTTCAAACGGCATGGGAGAGATATAACAGGCCACTGCCGAGCCATTCATCGCCAGCACGTCGCCGTCAGTCTGGCGGTCACTGGAAAGCACAAAACTCTGGCATTGCACTTCGTCTTTAAAGCCAGGCGCAAACATCGGCCGAATGGGCCGGTCGATTAATCGCGAAGTCAAAGTCTCTTTGGTTGTCGGACGGCCTTCGCGTTTGATAAAACCGCCAGGAAACTTTCCGGCGGCACAAGTTCGTTCCCGGTAATCGCACATCAAAGGAAAAAAGTCGATTCCCGGGCGTGCTGCGCCACTGACGGCGGTGCACAAGACGACAGTTTCGTTGTATTGAACCAACACAGCTGCGGCAGCTTGCCGGGCCATTTCCCCGGTTTCAAAGGATAAGATCCCATCCCCAATTTTTTTTTCTACTCGTATTTTCACGATTCATTCCTACGTCTAAGACAACTCGAATTAATTACAATTTATTGGGCACACTGCCCGGGAAACACGGTTCGACCGTTTTCCATACCTGAAAACACTGGCGAACCAACTTGAACGTCGTGGGGCGAACAAGTCTCACGACGGGAAAGAGATCGTTCGGGAGGCGGATACACAATCGTTCCGCCAACCAATCCAAACGTACCATCGCAGGCAGCATCCACAATCGCTGCGAACCAGCATCAAGACAAGCCGCGAATGAACAAATCACACGCCGCGAATTTCAGTTTAAGCACAACACACACAAAAGCGAATTTACTTTCGGCGAACTTTCCAGCAAACGGTTCACATTTGGAACAGCACTCAAAGACCAGGAACTTGAACAAGTCCCTAGCAATAAATTACTTACGAATTCCTAGTCGCTCGATAATATCGAGATAGCGATCTGGTTCCAAACTTCGAACATAGTCCAGCAATCGTCGACGACGAGACACCATTGCCAACAAGCCACGCCGGGTGGCATGGTCTTTCTTATTGGATCGCATGTGTTCGGTCAGACTGTTGATTCGCGTGGTCAAAATTGCAATTTGCACATCGGGCGAACCCGAGTCATTCGCGCCACGCTGAAATTCTTTAATCAGTTCCGATTTTCGCTCTTTCGTAATGGCCATAACCAATTGATCAGGTTTCGCGGTGCCGGGATTCCTCCACGCGCTTCGCGTTCGATCCAACTCCTTCAACTAACGTTAAACTTCATTCACAACTACAATTCGCGTCATCCCACGATGTCGCGAAAAACGACCTTGGCCGAGACCACTCTCCACAAGAATCTTTGGTTCAACCCGTTTTTCAATGCCGCAAGTTTACCGTTGCGGCGAGTTTTTGCAATAAGAGAATCGGCAACTTGGAGACTTTTGGTGAAGCTTGATTCCGGTCGTTTTAAGTCGGCGTGCCGTGCATTGGTTCCAATAACCGCTTTTTGGTCGAAAAACATACGAACTGTCGCAATTTCACGGTCCGTTTTTTGTGCACTTGGAAATAAAAATCCAAAGAAAGATTGTAATTCTCTGCGGAATCCGCCGTTATCCGTCTCGCTGCAAGAATTTTCTCGCAAATTTAAGCGCGCCTGCGATTCAAACTTCGACTTGCAAAGTGTATGATGTCAGCTGAGATCCTCAGTTTCTGTTGAGTTTAGTCGTTGCTATCGACTTTGAAAAATTTACCCCTTTTTATTTCCGGAGACAAAAAATGAAATTGCTACTTACTTTGTTGGCCGTTGCGATGCTGACAATTTCCGTCGGCTGCGAAACAGCCGAACCAACCAAGCCAGCGGTTACACCACCACCAGTGGTTAAACCAGCGGCTGGTTCTGAGAAACCAGCTGGTACTTCCTCGACCACGCCAACCGATGAAAATATTCAGTTGGTTTCCTTGAAACTACCAGGCATGTCTTGAGGCGGTTGTGAGAGCTCGGTCCGAGCTGCATTCGCCAAAGTCGAGGGAATTACCGATGTCCAAACTAACACCAAGGAAATGGTAGCCAGTTTTAAGGCTCCCAAAGATATGGACGTTGACGCCAAACTCAACGAAATCGTTGCTTCTGGAAACGACCATGTAAAAGGTTGGTCACGCAACTAGCAGCGAATGTTCTCAATTGGTTGGATCGCGATTCATCCAGATATTGTTTGCGATACGAAGAACAGGCTCCCGGAGCCTGTTCTTTTTTTTGGCCCCGACCATCGATCGGCGGACCAGCGAAATTGAGCCTAATTTTGTGGTTTTTCTGAATCATACGTTGAGTGATTGAACCCCACGATGTCAAAAATCAGCAGTTTTTTCGCATTTGCGGCGAGAATCTCGCGTAATGGTCGATCGGCGGGACTTTGGCATCAATTCTGCTGAATAGTTATTTCATCAAATTAGTTGTTTCATCAAATTCCACCATCACGTTTCTGAAATCCGGCTTGAATGCATTCTGTTGGTGGCCTTGATTCGACCACCGCCAAAAAAACTGCCTTGTTTTTAAGCCGCGAACCAGTGAAAATAATGCAACTCCGAAGGTTGGCATCGGACCTGAATGATGATGAGATCACTCGGGTTCGATGCTTTTTTTATGCGATTAATAAAATGTATCAGTCAAGTTTCCGCAAACGGCACGGCTGACTGTAACGATCATGCCGGATATTCATTTAGGCCGGGGTCAGGCTAAGCGGATTCTCGCTGTCGTGACGATACCTCCGAATACGCGGCGCTGTCGCGTTGACGCAGCGGTATTCGAATACGGGGCAGTCGATGGAAATTCTTTGCTTATTGGCCGTTCCCGCGCTGATCGTTTGGGGAATCGTGTTCATCAACCTCTACGAAAAGTCCCAGGCGAATCTGTTGCCATTATTGGGTTTAGCGGTCCTCTTGGGTGGCAGCGTTTTCGGGTTTGAGTTTTTTCATTTGGCTGCGGGACCAATTCCGATCACACTGGATCGAATTCTATTGGCTGGCTTGCTTTGTCTTTGTGGCGTGTTCTATGTTCGCGGCTCCGAGCACGTCCGACCCGTGAATGGCGCCGATTTGTTGATCCTGGGCTGGATCGGTCTTAATGCGATTAGCGCGCTAACCCACGATTGGCGGTTTCTCAATAACATGCCGGCGTCCCGGCTGTTGTTCTTCTACTTTTTCCCGCTCGCACTCTATTTCGTCATGCGCTCGGTGCGACTGCGTCCCGGCGATTTGAAGTGGATCGCGCTGATCATGTGCGCATTCGGGTTGTACCTGGCGGTAACTGCGATTGCCGAGACGCGCGAATTGTCGTCGTGGGTTTTTCCACGCTACATTATGAACGCCAGCGAGCAGGAGTTCCTGGGGCGGGGCAGGGGACCGTTTCTGAATCCTGTCGCCAACGGCGTCTTCATGGTGGTTTGCAGTTGCTGTCTGTGGATGTGGTGGCCCACCAGCTCGCCGCGCCGCAAAGCGCTGATCCTGGGATTGTCCGGCATTCTCGTGGCGGGAATTTTCTGTACGTTGACTCGTAGCGTCTGGATCGGCTTCGTCGCCAGCGCGGGAGTATTCGTCTGGTATCCCGCTTCACGACAATCCAAAGGATTGATGTTGATTGTTGCCACATTGATCAGCCTGGCCGCGTTTCCGGTTGTGGGGGAAAAAATCTTTTCGTTCAAGCGTGATAAACAGGTGTCTCAATCGGATATGGAACAATCGGCCAGCTTGCGACCACTGTTTGCCATTGTCGCCTGGAATATGTTCCAAGACCGTCCGTTGATGGGCTGCGGGTTTGGACAGTATGCGAGAGCGAAATATCCCTACCTCCAAGATCCCTACTCCGGAAAGTCATTGGCGAGCACGAAGTACTTTATGCAGCACAATGTCTTTTTGGCGTATCTGACAGAAACCGGTTTGGCAGGATTGTTTGTGCTATTGGCGATGCTGCTCATGATGGCGCGCCAAAGCTGGCGATTGTGGCACAACAAACAAATCGAGTTATGGCCCAGAATGTTCGGATTGCTCATGATCGTTATGTTGCTGAATTATTCGATCAATGGCTTGTTCCATGACGTGTCGATTATCCCCATGCAAAACATGTTATTGATGTTCCTGTTCGGAATTCTCAACAACATTCAATCCCAGCCTCGGCCATTTGAAGTTGGTTGTGAAGTTCCCACAACGGGCGGTTCGGTGTGTGGACCCTCAACCTTGCGAAAGGTTGTTCAACCTGAGAAACGTTCAGCTCTCCAGACCAGTTAGCGGAGTTGCGGACCCGCTTGGCAACATTAGTTTGTCAGTAAATTGCGAAACCAACCGCCGGTTTGAATTCGGACGAAATCGAAGCATCAATCATCGGTCCGATATCGTGCCCGCTGTTGGATCGCAGTTTATCGACTTCGCGTAACCACCGCGGGAATTCGGCTAGGAGAACAATTGACAAACCGGCGGATCACCGCGAAGATCGAGCACAGTGCAACGGTTCTAAAAGTGATCAACGGGCGGTTTGTAATCGCGCGGCCTTGGCATGGCGTCGGTCCCACGGGCGCTCAGTCTGGGTTGGACGGTTCGGGAATTATCGGTATGCCTACGGACGACGAGACGCAACACGATGCCGGTCGATCAATCAACGACCGACCGTCCGAGCGCGCCGATACTCCGAATGCTCCGTCCCTCTATGATCTGACAGAGGCGTTGGAGGTCGATCTCAATCCGCAACTGTCATTGATGCGATTGCCTTGCCAGTTAGGTGACTATCTGCTGACCGAGCAAGTTGGTCAAGGCGGCGCTGGCATCGTCTTTCGAGCGACGTCCAGCAAACATCCGTCGGCGGTCGCCGTCAAAGTCCTGCGCCCCGAAGTCATGGCCAATTCGACGGCGGTGCGCCGATTCGCCAAGGAAGCCCGCTTGCATGGCGAGATCGATAATCCCTACGTGACACGACTGATCGAGTTTGGCTCACACAAAGGACTGTACTATATGGTCAGTGAGTTTGTCGAAGGGATCAGCTTGCGTTCGATTATCGAAACCCACAAGACACTTCCTGCGCCATTTGCCTTGCGCGTAATTCGCGAACTGCTCATGGCTTTATCCGCCTTGCACGCCAAAGACGTGATTCACCGTGACGTGAAACCGGAAAATGTGCTGACCATATTCGAAACGGGCGCGAGTCAACCACCGGCGTTGGATCAGTATCGGCAATTGAAACTGACGGATTTTGGGTTGGCCCGACATGTCGAACAATCCGAATCAATGGCCCTGACTCAGCAGCGATCCATCTTGGGAACGCCGCTTTATATGGCCCCCGAACAGCACTCTGAAAGTCGCGCAGTGGATGCCCGGGCGGATGTTTATGCCGTCGGTGCGACGCTGTATCATTTGCTATCCGGTCAACCGCCACTGGTTGCCAATGACGTTTTTACACTGGCCCAATTGCACCGCGAAGAACGCCCACGGGCGCTGTCGACACTCGGCCTGAATATCAGCGAAGGCCTTAGTAACGTCGTCGCCAAGGCCCTGGAAAAAGAACCCGATCTGCGATATCGCGACGCCCGCGAAATGTTGGGCGACGTGCAACAATTGCTGGCTGGCAAGCCGACCTCATTGCGGATTTTTCCCGCGACGCCAGCAACCGCGGCGGCGGAAATTCGCGAGTATTGTTTTCAATGGGAACTCCAGGCGGCTCCGGCGAATCTGTGGCCATTGGTCGCTGATACCGATCGTTTGAATCGGGCGATCGGATTGCCAGCGCCGCAGTTTTCGCACGAGCAAGTTGGCGGTGAACGGCGCGTGGTCGGCCAGGCAAATTTCAAGGGTATGAAAGTACGCTGGCGTGAACATCCGTTTCAATGGACGCGCGAACGCAACTTGAGTGTGCTTCGCGAATTTGAGGCCGGCCCCTTTGAATGGGTGACCAGTACCGTGGAATTATCCCCCTTGATCAATGACCGCACGCGGTTGGTTCACCGGTTTCAGGTGAAGCCACGCGGTTTTTTTGGACGACTGTTTACGCCGCTGCAATTTGGCCTGTTGACCAAACGAGGACTCGATCGTGTCTATCAACGATTGGAAATTCTGGCCCAGGACAACTCCTGTCGCTACGCCTGTCACGCGCCGTTTGATAAACCGGTCGCGCTAACCCGCCGTCAACAAGAACGGTTGGAAGGGCGCGCCGTCACGTTGGCCAGCCATTGCGGTGTGCCTGCGGCCAACGGTTTGTCGCATTATCTTCGAACCGTGGCTGATCCGACCGCCGCCAGAATTCGCCCCGCCGTACTCGCCAAGGAAATTGAATGCCCGCTCGACCAAGCGCTGGAACTCTGTTTTCACGGCGTCTCGGTGGGTCTGTTGAAAATGAGCTGGGATATTATTTGTCCCGTCTGTCGAATCGCCTCGACCAATGTCAGTTCGATCGAGAAAATTTCATCGCACGCCTCGTGCGAGTTCTGCAATTTGGAATTTGATGTGGACTTTGCACGCTCAGTCGAGCTGATTTTTGGAGTCCATGCAGAAATTAGACAGGTCGCTGCTGGCACCTATTGCATTGGCGGACCGTTTCATTCGCCGCATGTGATCGCTCAGAGTCGACTGCTGCAAGGCGAAAAAGTCGAGATCGGCACGGAGTTGAATGCCGGTCGTTACCAAGTTCGCGGTCCGCAACTGGATGCCAATTGGCCAATCGAAGTCAGCGCAAAGGCGATTGCCAATCACATGGAAATCGAATTGTCGGTTCCGCCAGTGGCGACTCCCAGTTTGGCCGTGGGATCAGCCTGTATCTGTTTGAGCAACCAAGCGGACACCGAGTTGTTGGTCCGCTTGGAACAGAATTCTGATCGAGACGATGCCGTGACGGCCGTCGCTGCCGCGCGACATCCGTTGTTTCGGCAGCTGTTCCCCGACGAGGTGGCTACGGCCAAAGACCTGGTGGAGCGGTCCGTCATCAATTTGTTGGCGGTCTGGGACGCTGATTCGAATCAGACGATGCAACAACTTGGCGAGATAAAAATGCGGGCCGCTTGGCGAGCCATTGATGAACGGTTGACAACCGCGGGTGCGGGTGGCTGCGAAGTGATCGATCGCTCGGATGACTATTTGATTTTGGCGTTTGCCCAGCAGAGCGATTTGGTCCGTGAATTAGCCACATTGTATGCATATTTTTCGCCACGTTCGGACATTCCACGACAACAATTTTCGTTCGCCGTGCATCGGGGTGAAATGATGATTGGCAGCCAATCTAATCAATCCAGATATTTCGGGCAAACATTGCGAGACGTAAAAAATGCCATGGAAAAACTCAAGTCGCGACCGGCCCGATTGTTGGTACACCAACGTGAACTGCAGTCGTCGGAGTTGCAAGTTGTCATTCGTGAACTTGCCGAATCCACCACACCTGAGTCGATTGTGGGCACTGAATTTTTCCAATTCGTGATCAAACGCGAAACCGACTAACGTACCGTACGGCGACGAATCGGTCGCGGCGCAAGCCGATTTAGCGGACGATCAAATCGTTGGTGAAGGTGGGACCGGAAGCAACCGGCAAGAGCGCCCGATAACGATTCTGGCGACCTTTGCGAACCAATCCCCCCGGGATAAGTTCGATGCCGAGATAGGCGTCGACCGATCCCGTATCGACTGGCATCATGATATTCGTCTCACCGTAAATCGCCATGAAGTTGTTTAAGGGTGCAAAGAATTCTGCGCCAAACAAAAATTGATTTTCTTTTCGTGGCAGCGCTCCGGTGATGGCGTTGTTCTCGCTATGACCGTCGGCCACTCCGGCCCACAGCATCGTGGTGACGCCCGACAGCCAGCGGCGATTGACATAGACATTCAACATTTCAATGGGTTGTAATTCGATCAACGTGCTATTGAACCGGCCCACGTCGGAGCGAGAATTGAGATTAACGGTGGTACCAATTTCCAACTCAGGGCTGATATCAAAACTGCCTCGCAATCGCCATTGGCCCAATTGAAACTGATCGAACGAATCCTGGTATAGAAAATCATAAACGGCGCCCGCGGCAAATCCGTTGGGGGTTCTTTGAAAAACTCCGACGGTCGTATAGCTCTGGAAACGATCCGTCGCTGCACCCAGGAGTTCGAACACTTGCACCGCGTTAGCGGTGGCGACGATTGCCGAGCCGGCTTGAAAGCCAATCCCATATTCAGCCAGCAACGGCGCCGAGTAATTGAGACTGCCGCGGCCCCCAAAATTCGCATTGACACCATAATCTTGTGGTTGCTTCGATCCGTCCAATCCGACAAATGCGGACCATGTGCCAGCTTGCGAACTTCCATTGGACGGGCGAAAATTGCTACTTGGCGAATCATCACCCAGGGTAAATTGGGTTACTGAATCACCGCCCAGAACCGGCGACGAGGTTTGACCGTCGTAGACTTGGGCCGGTAAATTTGCGACGAAACAGAGCCCCAGACAGAGAGCGGCGATGATTTCGGCACCCTTTTGGAGCAGTTGCATTGGTTCGCGGCCCAGTTTTAAAAAAATTTGACTATCATCGAATGTTCATCGGGAGAATTGCTGTTGAACTTTAACGATTCCGTAGACCTTGCCGAAAACACCATGTCCATTAATTCCGACAACAGCCGATTGAGTCGAATCACGACGAATTGGGACGAGATTTTTGATTGTCAACGAGGCGAACGCCGTGACGATGCAGCGGCTCAGGCCCGGAACGCAATTTTGTTGCGATATGGAAACAGCATCTATCGTTATATCCTGGGAGCATCCAGGAATTGCGATGTCGCCGACGACCTGGCACAAGAATTTGCGTTGCGTTTCGTCCGCGGCGACTACCGAAATGTAGACCCCTCGAAAGGTCGATTTCGCGACTACCTGAAGACGTCATTGCGAAATTTAGTGACGGATCATTTTCGTAAAAAACCCACGACTGAACTTTCCAGTTCCGCCGCCGATCGACTCGTCGACGACTCGGCAACAAACCAATTGGCGGCATTGGAGCAGGAGTTCCAAATACACTGGCGTCAAGAAATTCTCAGTCACGCCTGGATTGAATTGAGAGAATTTGAGGCTCACCGCCAAAACCATTTTTACACGGTACTGCATTTCCGCGCCGAGAATCCGCAGGCTAGTTCGTCCGAGATTGCCGCGGCGATTTCGGCCAGTATGGACCGCACCGTATCGGCCGAGTGGGTGCGTCAAAACTTACATCGCGCCCGCCAAAAATTTGCCGAGCTATTAATCGCGGAAGTGCGCGAGTCATTGATTTCGCAGGACGAGGATTCAATCCAGGATGAGTTGAAGGAATTGGGTTTGCAAAAGTATTCGTGATCGTCAATCGTTCAATCAGGACTGCCCCAATTGAACATTCCGAGCGCGATGCCCGGACGTTGCAAATTGGAAACCGCCGTTCGTGCCGTCACTTGCGGCCCGCGTGTTCCAGGCAAATTGCGTTAAGATTCGATTTGAATCAGGAACCGAAAGCTGATGTGGTTGGGACCCAGGCGGCCGTTTTCCCGGCTATTTAGCTACGAACCATCATAGGTTTCTGGATAAATCACTAACTCGATGCGGCGGTTCGGATTGATGCCATCCACCATGCCAGCCGCATGTCGCGGTCGATTGCTCGCCATCGCCATGGTGAACAGCTGTTTACGCGGCAAGCCCAACCGGACCAATTGATCGAAGACCGCCAACGCTTGAGTCGCAGTCAGCTGATGATCGGTGGTGCCAGGGGGACTCAAAGGTGTGTTGTCCCAATGAGCTTCCACTCCCACAATCTGGCGCGGAAAAGATTGGGAAATCGTGCCGGCAATATTTTGCAACAATGGCAATTGAGCGGGTTGGATTTCATAGCTACCCGGCACAAAGAATCGATCGGACGGAAACTCGATCCGAATCACGTCGCCATCCATCCGGGCCTGCCCGCCTGGAATTTGAATGGCGGAAAGTTTTTGCAACAAGCTGTTGTTGGCTCGTATCGTCGCTCCGCCCGCGCTGGCGAATTGGGTCGGCATGCCACCATTAAAACCAGCCATTTGGGTTGCCGGCTGACCGGTGATTTGGGTTGGTTGTTGAGCGAGGCGCAGATTTTGATTCGCTTGTTCTAACTGCGATTGAAGGCTGGCGATCTGTTGAGCGGCTGATTGACGTTCGGAAAAAACTTGTTGGACTTGTCCAGTCGTACCAGCCAATTGTTCTTTGAGCTGTTGATTGTATTGATTGGCCAATTGCAGTTTCTGCTGCAGTCCCGCGACTTCAGTATTCAACAATTGATTGTCGGCGTCGTAAGCACCCACACGTTGATTCAAATTCTGAACTTGATTCGCAGCATTATTGGCAAACTGACTGCCGTCGTTGATTTGCAGATCCGGAATTTGGGCGTTGTACTGGTTTCGATTGGTCGAATCGTTTTTGGCGAACAAAGACTTTCCACCAAACCACTGCGGGCGTTTGCTCAAGTCAAACAGGGCACCACTACTCCCCGGCGCTTTTGCAGCTGGCTGTTGACAACCTGTGAACACTAACCCCAAAAAGCCCGCCAACATCAAAAAACTAAGCGATCGAAAACTAACACGGTGCAAGCTATCTGCGGCGCACTTAAGTAGATTGAGCTTAGACCCCATCGCAGCCCAGCGAGGGTTGGAAGTTGAATTTTCCTCGTTCATTGTTGGGTCATCCATGACAGTCCCATCCAAAAAGCGCGAGCATCAGCTGTTGCTTGGGAATAACCCGCGAACTTTAGCGTTCCCCCCGAAATGCGTAAACAGCAAAACGGCAAAATGCCCATTCTTCTCAATTGAGCTAGATCCCCAAGAATTTCCAGGGGAGTTTGCCAAACATTCGCATTTCCGGAAGCGACTGCGCCTGGTGGCTACGCCGTGGTGGACTGGCCGAGCAAAATCCAACGATATCTTGGCCGACAATTTGAAGGCCAACAATTTGATTGCAAGAATTAGGGAACAAATTATCTCTGACTGGCTCGAATGGCACTTCCTCGTACATCTACAGCCACGACAGAACACGAGATTCTGCCATTTCAATTTTCATTTGTTGCACCTTGGTTCGATGTTGAGCGTGTGAATAGCGTATTGCTCACACCGCGTCTTGGTAAAGATACTTCTGAAAAGCGGCAAAGACAATTCCGATTTCTTCTGGCTTACCCAATTCAGCGACCGCATCGGCGATCGCGTTGTTGTATTTCAACCTGAGCAGCGGCACGAGCTTAGAATCGCACTTGATCATCCTTGGAAGCGAGAGCCCGCTCGAGCAATGGGATGTGCAAGGGCTGCGGGAATTTGATGCTGGCGGTCGGATGGGTTTGGTTTCTAAGTCGACTTTGTCGGTTGTTGGTTCCGGCGAAATGAATGTTGGCTGGTGGCGATGAAGCCATTTTCGTTGTCAAAATACAAGTAGTGTCGAATATCGATCGTATCAACGTAAATTTCGATCAGGTTAAACGTGTTCTTCTCTCGTTCCCTGCCACGGCCTCGACGCGAAGTCGTCGTTCCCGATTGAGCGATGATGATTCCGCGTTCACGGTGGATTCCGGGATAGAAATCGAGCGAGTTGCCGATGTAGGCCCGATGTAAATGGCCTCCCAAAATCAGATCGACATCCAAATCGATAAACTCCATGATGGCCCGTTTGGTCTTGGGCATGGACCCGTCGCGAAGGTAATCGTGCGCCGGTGCAAAATGATGGTGAGCAACCACAATGCGCGCCGCGTGGGGTGGGGCGTCAGCGAACGCTTGTCGGCAATAGTCCAGCTGCCAGGAAAATATGCGACCATTACTGATGGCGGTACGCGGCGACGTCGAGTCGAGTCCGACCAGCACTGCCGAATCGAGTCGCAACACCGGATTCAAGTCGCTGGTGATGATTTCTTTGTAGAGAGCCAGAGGATCGGTGAATCGTTGCCATACTCGATACAACGGTACATCGTGATTGCCAGGGATGACCAATGTCGGAACTAGGGGAAGGCGGGCCAAAAATTCTTTGGCAGCGAGAAACTGCTCCCGTTTAGCCCGCTGAGTCAGATCACCGCTGACCACGACGACATCAGCGTTTAGTTTCGCCGCTGAACGGATCGCCGCTTCCGCGACTCGTTCCACTAACGGAGGTCCAAAATGCAAATCGGAAATGTGCAAGATTGTCAGGATTGGTTTTTGATCATGAGGCCGCATGGGGTCTTCAATTCAGTCCGGTTGGTTAACGGAGTTCGAGAAATCAAATGGTCGCGCCGAGGATCGACCGACGCCGACAATTATCCGGGTAGCTGACGCTGACTGCATACGCCATGCCAAACTGATTGTGGCCCAATCCAGGCAACTGAGCCAATTCGCACACTTGAATTTCGTTACTGCCAATTTTTCGAGCTGAATTTCTTGGTGCGGTATTTGCACAACGGAATCAAAAACCGATTTGGATCGCACAATTATGAAATCTATCCAGTACCGACTTGTGGCTATGCTTTTGGTCATTCTTGTGATCGGCGGAGTCGGGCTGTCGATCCCACAATTCGGTTCGCTGCAGTGGTTGATCGCCCACGAAACCAGCTTGCGAGATTATGTGACCCGATTTCCCGGGCTGGGTTGGATGTACGGTCTCGCAATCTATACGACACTTTCGTTGATACCGGGGACCGCTGGCAAGTCGGTCGTCTGTGGTTGGCTGTTTGGTTTTTGGCCAGCCGTCGTGTTGGTGGATGTCGGACTGACATTCGCGGCGACTGGAGGTTTTTTAATCTCGCGCTGGCTGGTTCGGGACGCCGTCAATTCGAGACTTGGCGAGTGGGTAGCCAAACTAAATCGAGGACTGGAACAAGATGGTGTATTCTACCTGTTGATGATGCGGATTGCCCATATTCCGTTCAGCGCTGTGAACTATGGATCCGGAGCGACCTCAATTTCGCTGGGAAAATTTTGTTGGACAACGGCTGTTGGAATATTACCGGGGACGATGATTTTTGTGTTTGTCGGCACGCGCATCCCAACGCTGGCCACGATTGCTGAAAATGGGGTGTGGCAGTTATTCGATCCCTTCTTGTTTGCTATCTTGGCGGCCACCGTAATTTTTCCATTACTTGTCCGTCTTGCCATGAGTCGAATTCCCACGCGAAGAACTGACTCGTCAATCGAAAAAATGGACGCCGTGGGATCACGTTCCGTTGGTACTCATCACAAAGAAGTCCCGTGATTTCCGTCAACATTAACCTGCTTTTGATCGTCGCCACGACCTTGTTCGCATTGGCAATGGGCACCGGAATTCGCTTGATGGCGATTCAACAGGCGGCCCCCGAGATTGCCGCTCAGCGCATCGCCAGTCTCAAAGTCTGGTGGATTTTGGCCCTGTTGTGGTCCGGGGCAACCATTCTCGGAAAATGGGGTGTCGCGATGTTATTGGTCACGGGGAGTGTGTTAGGCATGCTTGAATATTTGAGATTGATCGGGTCGCCCACGCAGCTGGGTCGGTTGTCGATTGGCTGCCTGCTGATTGTTGGCGGAGTACATTATGCATTGATTATGACTGGAAACGGCGAAACGGCGCGCTGGTTGATTCCCGTGGCGCTGTTGTTGCTATTGGGAACAATTCGCTCGGCGGTTGGAAATACTACTGGATTCATTCGAATTACGGCTGGGATGTATTGGGGATTCCTGTTGTTGGTTTTTGGCTTGTCCCATGGTTTGTTTTTGTTTGAGTTCGAATCGGATCATGAACCTTGGGTCGGGCGGTCCGGTTGGTTCTTGTTTTTGATTTTGTTGACCGAGGTAAACGACATCATGCAAGCGATTGTCGGCCGAAAGTTTGGAAAATGTTACATCACACCGATGGTTTCGCCCCACAAGACGTTGGAAGGGTTGCTCGGGGGTATGGTTTGCACCGTGATCTTGGCCGTGCTGTTGGCCCCTTGGTTAACTTCCCTAACCTGGGAGCAGAATCGATTGGAAGGAATGCTGGTGTCGGCTTTGGCGGGGTTACTGATTTCGATATCCGGTTTCCTGGGCGACATCAACATGTCAGCGATCAAGCGCGATGCTGGCGTGAAAGACGGCAGCAATCTATTGCCCGGTATGGGAGGCATGATCGATCGGGTTGATAGTTTGGTCTTTACGGGCCCGACGTTTTATTACTTCATCGTTCTTTTACATTCACCAACTTGGTTCCGGCATTAAGCGTCCGTGGCCGACAATGTCCTCAAATTTTAAAGCGCAAGTATGACGACCGACCCATCTAAAACACCAGTCGAGCTGGAACCGCGTGACCCGAAATTTAAACACTCGATCATCACCATTCCGAACCTGATTTGTTTTGCTCGTTTGGCTGGCGCATTGGTGCTGGTAGCGTTCGCCGTCTGGGGCTGGCATTACGAATTCGTCGGGTTGTTTATCGTGTTGAGTTTTTCCGATTGGATTGATGGCAGACTGGCCCGGTGGCTTCATCAGCGTTCGGATTTCGGTGCGCGCTTGGACAGCACGGCCGACGCAGTGCTGTATGCTGCGTTAGTGGGTGGAGCGTTGTTATTGAGTTGGAAAACTCTGCAGCACGAACTGATTTGGATTTCAGTCGGAATCGCCAGCTATGTGCTGACGACTGGTGCCGGACTTTGCAAATATGGACGGGTTCCGGCCTATCACACGTACGGTGCTAAGGGGACTCAGTGGATTGCTTTGGTCGCCGGGATCTGTGCAGTCCTTGAATGGTCGGTTTGGCCACTGCGGATTGCCTCGATCGCGTTGGTGCTGACCAACCTGGAAGCGACCGCGATCACCTTCAAACTAAGGGAATGGCGGGCCGATGTATTGTCTTTCTTTCACGTGTGGCCGAATGACAAACGGGTCTCGGAGTCCCAGAATTTGGAGCCCTAAGACAATCGCAGGCAACCAGTGGAACTCCGGTCCGCAATGAATTTGAACCAGTTCGCAATGAACTGGACCGCGTCATCAGCGATGCGCGGGCGGCGCAAAAAAAAACGCACCCATTTGGCAGCGGACCGCCTGCTGGATGCGTTCAAAATTTCCTAATGGGCGTTGAGGGACTTGAACCCCCGACCCTCTCGGTGTAAACGAGATGCTCTAGCCAACTGAGCTAAACGCCCGCATCAGGAACGCAATTTTGTCGATACCGGATCGCTTTGTCAATCCCTGATCAGGGTCGTAATGCAGTAGATTTTTGAGTGAAAGCACTGCGACAATTTCGAATTTCGCGATTGGCACAGGACAAGGCTGGGTTGTCAAAAATTTGGGGTTGCGGGTATTTCGTATTGCGCAAGTTTTGTTCCGGTGGTGAGGTCTCTCAAGTCTTCACTTCGAGCGACATGAATACCTGCTTTGATATTTTTTTTGAGCCAGGCTTTTAGGTGGGA
>JANNPW010000016.1:0-32798 GCA_031400405.1 Mariniblastus sp. | reverse complement strand
CTTTTGACGTGATTCAGGGTAGCAAAAAACCTAACCATCCACCGGACAAGCCGGTGGGATTCACAAGAAACTAAACTGCGTAGCATGCCCAAACAACAACATTTTCGTCAGGCCACCCCAACCCCCTGCTCCCCACAAATTCGGAGTGAGTTTGAAACCAATGGTGAATCCAGCGTCCGAATTTGTGGGGAGAGGGGAGACATATTTTTCAAAGTAGATGGCACATTCAGGAATTTCAGTTTTCCGTCGGGCTTGTCCCGGATGGGTGGACAGGACTTCATTTTTTGGCGCGCCAACATCGCAGACGCGTTGGACTTGCTCTACAATCCACACTTTTCCCGTTGTAATTCTCAGTATTCACAAACCCAATCCCCCCCATGTTTAGAATATCGAATCATTGTTGGAAATGTCGATTGGTGTGTGTGTTAGGCCTGCTGAATGGTCTCTCAGTATTTTCACAACAGCCCGAATCGCCACTCGTTGAATCGTTTGGTGCCTACCAGCGAATGAAGAGCGAGACCGTTTACGGGTTGGATTGGATCAGTGTCGGGCCGGTCGTGAATTCGGCGCGGGTGGAAGCCGTGCAGCTCGATCCATCACGTCCAGGAACGATGTACGTGGCGTTCGGATGCGGAAGTCTATGGAAGACTTCCGACAATGGTGTCACGTGGGCACCTCTATTTGAGGATCAACCGTCGCTGGGAATCGGTGACTTTGCTTTGTCCCCTTCGAATCCAGATGTGATTTACCTCGGTACGGGAAGAAGCCTCAAGAAACCACGCAACTTTACGATTCCCGGAACCGGTATCTATCGGTCCGACGACGGAGGCAATCGCTGGCGCCATCTCGGATTGTCAGACTCCTGGCACATCGGCGAAATCGCGATCCACCCATTGAACCCCGACATCGCCGTGGTCGCGGTGCTCGGGCATTTCTGGTCCAAGAATGCCAATCGGGGGCTGTATCGTACCGCTGATGGCGGGAAAACATGGCAACCCGTCCTGCAAATTAATGAACAGACGGGAGCGAACGATGTGGTGTGGGCGCGAGACAATCCCGACGTCGTATATGCATCGACTTGGGAGAATTTTCCGGGAGTCAGTGGCATTGGGAGTGCGATTTATCGAAGTAGTGACGCCGGCATCACTTGGCAGAAATGCGAACAGGGCTTACCGGCAGGCGATCAGATCGGACGAATCGGTCTAGCAGTGTCGCACTCCAATTCAAACAAAGTCTATGCGCTCTTGGACAATCGGGGCCGAATTGACAAGGGAGCGGCACAAGTTTTCAAGAGTCTCGATGGCGGAAAAAACTGGCAGCTAACTCATCAGGATGAGCTCTTGATTTTTTCGCAGATCGGATGGTACTTCGCCAACATCTACGTCAACCCAACTGACGACAACGAGCTTTTTGCCCTGGGAGTTCGAGTGGCTCACAGTCGTAACGGCGGCCAAAGTTTTGATCTATTGAGCGGACAAGTCGCTCACATGGTTCCCAGCGCGGCAAGTGGTTTGCACCTGGACCATTGTGAAATGTGGATCAACCCAATCAATCCACAGCATGTCGTACTTGGAAACGATGGTGGACTCTACCAGAGTTTCGACAAAGGCGGATCATGGATGCATTTCAATAACTTGCCAACTGGCGAGTTTTATGACGTTGCCGTCAGTCAAGATTCTCCTTATCGAATTTTTGCGGGAGCCCAAGACAACGCCACCGTTTTTGGGCCGCCGCTCGAATTGGGTCCTGCCAGCGTTGAAAATTGGCAGTATCTGTGGATTGATCCCTGGAACGGTGGGGACGGATGTGTGACTCAAGTGGATCCGCTCGACTCCAACACTGTTTACTTCAGCGCGCAAGAGGGCAGTTTTAACCGCAAGGACATGACCACCAATCGCTCCAAGGGAATCCGGCCCGCGCTTCCGAAAGACCATTCCGGAGAACTGAAGTTCAATTTCGTCGCGCCGTTGATTATCTCGCCGCATGATTCCAAGACGCTTTACCTGGCTGGCAACTATGTGTTCAAGAGCACTGACCGCGGCGACAATTGGAGTTTGATCAGTCCGGATATCGCGAATTCCGGGGAAGCCCAGCGGCAGTCGACGGCGGCCGGAGCGATCGCGGAGTCGCCGCGGGTCCGCGGCTTGATCTATGCCGGGACAGACAAGGGCGCATTATGGGTCAGCGAGGATGATGGAAAACAGTGGGTGGAGCGATCCAACAAACTCCCAATGGGGTACATCCGCAGCATTTCCCCGTCGCGGTTTGCTGATTCACGGGTTTACATGGCGGTGACCGGGCTTAATTATGATGACTTGAGCACGTACCTTTTTTGCAGTGAGGATCGTGGAGTTACCTGGAATTCCATTTCCGCTAATTTGAGTAACGAACCGGCCAATGTGATCGTGGAAGATCCACAACACGAAAACCTGTTATACGCCGGGACGTTCCGTGGAGTTTACCTGTCAACCGACCGAGGCCAGTCCTGGTCGTTGTTGGGCCGAACTCTCCCAGCCTGTAGTGTCGCTGATATCGTAATCCAGGAACGCGAAAACGACCTGATTGTCGCGACCCATGGTCGTGGGATCTATAAAATGAACCTGCGTCCGTTGCACGAGTACATCACCAGCTCGCCGGCAGCTCAATCAAGTGACCACCTGTTGTCGATTCCTGTCGCCGTTCGGCCCTACATCAGTGATGTACGGCCCGGAGAGAACTTTCGCGCATTCGAAAAAACTCCGATAACTTATTGGCTAAACAAACCAGGCAATTTGACCGCCGCCTTACTCGATGAAAAGGGAGTGCTGGTTGCGTCTTTGGCACTACCCGGTGCCAAAGGGCTGAACCAATTTCGATGGGATTTGACTCTGAAAACAAACGCGAGCGGCCAGCCCTATTTCATCAACTATAAGGAACACCTGGACTCAGGAAAGTATCGTTTGCAAATCGAGACGGGTGACAAACAAACGATGGAACAAGCGTTCACCGTCGTGGATGCTCCGAATTGAATCCCAAGCCTATTCCACGGTCACGCTTTTGGCGAGATTGCGCGGTTTGTCAACATCGCAACCGCGCAGTACCGCAATGTGATAGGACAGCAATTGCAAAGGAATTGCCGCGACAATCGGTTGCAAATATTCGGCTGTCGGCGGAATGTAAATGACATCATCTGCGACATCGGCGATGCGTTTGTCGCCGGTCTCGGCGATCGCGATCACCGGGCCGCCGCGGGCCTTGATTTCTTCCAGGTTCGACATGACTTTTTCGTAGATGAAACCTTGGGGCATCACAAACACACTGGGCGTCTTGCGGTCGACCAGTGCAATTGGTCCGTGTTTCATTTCTGCGGCCGGATAACCCTCGGCGTGAATGTAGCTGATTTCTTTTAGTTTCAAGGCACCTTCCAGCGCGGTCGGAAAATTGTAATGCCGGCCCAGGTACAAAAAATTATCGCAGTGCTGATACTTTTTCGCGATCTCACCGATGTGACTATTTTCCGTCAATGCCTGTTCAACCAGCGACGGCAGCTCTTTAATTTGGGCGATCATTTTTCTCCCGACATCATAACTCAAATGTCGCAATCGACCGAGATACAACGCCAACATGACCAAAGCCAGACACTGCGAGGTGTAAGCCTTGGTGGACGCCACACCAATTTCCGGACCAGCGTGCAAATAAATTCCTCCGTCGGCTTCTTGAGCGATACTGCTACCAACCACATTACAGATGGCCATCGTCATATGGCCTTTGCGTTTCATTTCCCGCAGCGCACCCAGCGTATCGGCCGTTTCACCACTTTGCGTAATCGCGAAAATCAGCGACGACTCGTCCATGGGTGGATTGCGATACCGCAGTTCACTGGCATATTCGACTTCCACGGGGATCTGAGCAATTTCTTCCAACAAATACTCGCCGACCAGGGCCGAGTGCCAACTCGTACCACAAGCCGTAAAAATAATGCGTTTGACCTTTAGCAAATCCTGCGGCTTCAAGTTCAGTCCACCAAACACTGCCGTGGCATCGTCTTCGTTCAAGCGGCCCCGCATCGTATTGCGTAGCGATTCCGGTTGTTCGAAAATTTCCTTCAACATGTAGTGCGCGTACTCACCCATTTCGACTTGATTGGATTCAATGTCCAGTGTCTGAACATCATGGTCGACCAGTCCGGAATCGCGATGAGACACTTGTAACGAATCAGCGCGCAAGACAGCGACTTGATGGTCTGCCAAAAAAACGATGCGGTCGGTAAAACCAACTAAGGGTTGCGCATCGCTGGCCAAAAAATGCTCACCATCGCCGACTCCCACAACCAACGGGCTACCCAAGCGCGCGGCGAATATCGCATCTGGCCACTGCTTGAACACAATTGCCAATCCAAACGTTCCTTGCAATTTTCCAATCGTCTCTTTGATGGCTTCGACGGCAGTATCGTCGGTGATCGGCTTGCCATTGGATTTGGCAAGTCGTTTACCCAAACAATCCGCCAGCAGATGCGCCACGACTTCGGTGTCGGTCTCAGAATGAAATTCATAGCCTTTGGTCTTCAACCGGGATCGCAATTCGGAGAAGTTTTCGATCACGCCATTGTGCACGATGGCCAGCACTTGCTCTCCGCCGATATGGGGATGGGCATTGGAAATCGTCGCTGCGCCGTGAGTCGCCCAACGCGTATGGCCGATCCCCACGCCGGCTTGTGAGGGCGCTTTGGCGACGGCCTTTACCAGCGAAGAAATTCGCCCAACGGCTTTGGTGACCACCATATTTCGATCGCCATCGATCGTACACGTCCCAGCGCTGTCATAGCCCCGATATTCCAGTCGACGCAGCCCCTCCAAGAGAAAATCCTGCGCGATTCGGGGGCCGATATATCCTACAATTCCACACATGTTGTTTACCTGGTCTCGGCTAAATGTAATCCAAATCTGGCCCGAATTTGCCGGTTTTTGGCCATCGAACAAGAAACGATCCGATAAATATAGACTATTTGAGGCAAATTGCCAGTTGCGAACTGGATTCGTCGACTCTAGAACAATCGGATCATTTTTTTGGGGAGTTGCCTGTGGCGGGTTTTAATGCCGAAGTTATGTCCATCGGCGACGAGATTGTTTCGGGACAACGACTGGATACCAATTCGCAGTGGTTGAGCCATTGCTTAGGAGACTTGGGAATTGATGTTCGTTTCCACTCATCCGTTGGGGACGATCTGTCCGATCAGGTAGCCGCGCTCAAGATTGCTATCGAACGCTCCGATATCGTGGTAATGACCGGCGGACTTGGTCCCACGGCGGATGATTTGACGCGCCAAGCGATCGCCCAAACGGCTGGGGTGGAGTTGGAATTTTCGATGGCGGAATTTAAAAAAATTGAGAACATGTTCCGGCGCAGCGGTCGCGCGATGCCGGAGAGCAATCAATTGCAAGCGTGGTTTCCATGTGGTTCTCAGATCATCCCCAATCCCGAAGGAACGGCACCGGGAATCAATCTATCAATCCAACGAGACCACCCGTCTCCGTGCCGCGTGTTTGCCCTGCCGGGTGTTCCAGCGGAAATGAAACAGATGTGGTCGGCGACGGTGTTACCGGAACTAAACAAGTTTGCCCCAACTGATTCAACCTATCACCATTATTCGCTACATTGTTTTGGCGCCGGTGAAAGTACGATCGAATCGATGTTGCCGAATCTGGTGCAGCGTGGGCGGGATCCCAAAGTCGGCATCACCGCCTCGGCGGCCACGATAACTTTACGAGTTTCCACCCGTGAGAAAACGAAAGCGGCATGCCTGGAAAAAATGCGGCCGACGATCGACTTGATTCGCAACTGCCTGGACGATTTGATTTTTGGCGAGAACGATCAATCGTTGGCCGATGTGGTGATGGATCTATTGCGACGTCAAAATCTGACCGTGGCGATTGCCGATTGCGGTCTAAACGGTGAAATCGCCGGTGAATTTTCCGTTAGCCGAGGAATCTTGAAGGGCCACCATGTGTTTGCCGCCGATCAGAATCCACACAAAACGAACATTGCCGAACTTGCGGAATCAATCCGCCGCGAGTTCGATGCAGCGATCGGAATTGCGATCGGCTACATCAACTCCGATGAATCGGTCGTCGCGCTCGGAAAATCAACATTTGAGATGGCCATTGCTGGAAGTAATGGGAGCCACCTATTTTCCCATCGATATGGCGGGCACTCAGAAATTCGGCAACAGCGAGCCGTCAAACAAGTCTTGAACCAATTGCGACTGTACCTGCAATCCAGAGTTCCTAACGCACAAAAATAAACTCTTTGAGATTGAACATGACGTGGCAAAAATCCTTCCACAACGGTTCACTGGCCAGTATCATCGTCGGGTCGATTTTTAGCACGGCTGCTTGCGTTGTCAAAAACTGACGCAATTGTTCGCGCTCCCAATCTGCCGGTGGTCGGCCGGTCGCCGTCAGGTAAACGTCCTCGATTCTGGCCTCAAGCGATTGATTTTCTTGAACCAGTCGCTTCGCCCACTGTTCCGCCTGTTGGATCACAAAGGGATCGTTCATCAGGATCAAGGCCTGCCCGGGAACATTGGATTGGTTGCGTTTTCCGATGGCATTGAAGGGAATCGGCGTATCATAGGCCAGCATCATGGGGGACAAAAAATTCCGGCGTACTTCCTGATAAACGCTGCGTCGTCCAGCTCCATCGAGGGGTCCGTCCTGACCTGGCCGGCCTCGGCCTTCCAGGAAAGATGTCAAATGCATCGGGACCGGAGGGCCAAACATTTGTGAATTCAGTTGACCGGAAATCTTTAGCATCGAATCCCGGATGGCTTCGCCGGACAGCCGTTTTACATTGCCGCGATGCAACCAAAAATTATTGGGATCGAGCTTTGCCGCCGCCGGATTGGTTGAACTAGCCATTTGATAGGTACTGGTCAACACGACTCGCCGAATCAGCCGTTTGATTGACCAACCATCCTCCACAAAACCCTTTGCCAGGTAATCCAATAATTCGGGATGCGTCGGAGGCTTGCCCAGCACTCCCAAATTATCAACCGACTCGACAATTCCTCTACCGAACAAGTGGTGCCATACTCGATTAACGGCGACGCGCGGCACCAATGGACTATTGGGCGCCGTAATTTTCTGCGCCAGTTCCAATCGACCGCTGCCATTGGACGGGTTAATCGGTCGAGTCGAAATGGCGGACAGGAATCTGCGGACCGCAACAGCACCCAACGTATTGTGATTGCCGCGAATAAAAATGGGTTGGTCTTCACCAGAACCGTCGATCATTGCCACCGCAAATCGAGGGAGCGGAGTCGCCTGATTCAGTTGCATGATTTCATCGCGATTGGTTTCGAACTCCGAAAACAATTCCTCGTTGCTGGCATTGGGAGCCGGTACATCAACCATCGAAGTATTTACAAACGACTCCGCCGCTACTCCGCTGGAATGACTGGAAGTGCTCGTCGGTGGAGTCGGTGATTTAGCGGCTGGGGCAAACAGGTCGACCAACTCATTCTGGATGATCCACGCGAGCACGGTTCGGTCTCCTCCGGTGATCTCCAGCCTGAGTTGTTCAACTAGACGATGAGCCCCCAGCGCAGCAATCGCCTTGATCGCCGGCTGATCGACTAACATCGAATTTTTCTCAAACGCAGCCAGTTGCCCGATGGCCGCCGGGGGTTGAGCTCCCTGGGAAAAACGTATCTCTTCGATCTCCACAAAACCTGTTCCATGATCAATAATTTCGAGGTGCGCCGTGTGTCCCTGGTAATTTTTGAAGTCGCCAGCTTGAGTCAGCCAGAAAAACTGATCGGGGCTATCGACGGAACGAGTGGCGTCTTGAAACAGCAGACCGTTGTAAACATCCATCACGAAACCATCGATAATCAAGCGAACTTGTGCACCGCTTCCTCGAATTCGACAGTGAATCTGGGTGTGTTCCAAAGTAAACGTGGGTGAATAAATCACTCCGCAAAATCCAGGTCCGTTGACTCCACTGTGCAGTGATTGCCCCGACCGAACATTATTTCCGGCCGCCGAAAAAAACTTTGCGTCGCCTGGATTCTGTTCGAATGCCAAACCTGTACGAAACCAGCCCGCCGGCAAACCTTGCTCGAAATTGGCAAACGGAACTGAGTTTTCTTGCCAGCTTTGAACCTGTTGCTGGTAAGCGTCGGTCGCGTTGTTAATCTCCGCAAGCAGCGTGTCGTCCAGATTTACGTCGCCATGTGCAGCGCGCTCGATCAGGGTTAACGGGTGAGCGAGATGTCCAGATGCCGGAATTTTCGCAATGGCCATGACCAGTTTATTCAGCAATTCCGGATTTAATCCAAGCGTCTCGGCCTCTTGAGCAACGGTCGCCTGGTCGAACTCCAATTGCGGTCCGTCAACCGTTGTTTTTCCGGCGGAATGATTCCGCAGATGTTCGATCGCGGCCGTTAGATAAGTCGCCGTTGGCGGATCAACCGCGGTGACCAGGCGATCGACCAAGATCTTCAGGAGAGCATTGTTTCGTTTGGCGAGCGAATTCGTTTTTTCGAATGCAATTTCGATCTTTCGGTCAGGATCCAGCATCGCCAATTGACGCCGTGAACTTTGCAAAAAGCCGGACAACGCGTAGTAGTCTTCCGCCGAAATCGCATCGAATTTATGATCGTGGCAACGAGCACATGCGACGGTCACTCCCAAAAACGCTTTGGTCATCACATCGATTTGATTGTCAATTCGTTTCGCCTCATCATCTCTGGAATCGACGGGAGCGTGAACTGCCTCCCCCAGAAACCAGAATCCGGTACCCAATATCGATTCGTTGAATTGTTCGGTCGGGTGCCGGCGTGGGCTGGAAATCAGATCGCCAGCCAGATGTTCCAGAATAAACTGGTTGTAGGGCACATCGGCATTCAGGGCCCGAATCAGGTAATCGCGATACTCGTAAGCGTGGGGAATCGGATAATCAAATTCGTGGCCACAGGTCTCCGCATAACGGGTTAGATCCATCCAATGCCGGGACCAATGTTCGCCAAAGGCTGACGATGCGAGCAACTCGTCGACAACTTTTTCAAACGCCTCGATCGAATTGTCTTCGACGAAGGCTTGAATTTGCTGAGGCGAGGGTGGCAATCCCGTCAAATCAAAATGGATCCGACGAATCAGGGTGTGTCGGTCGGCCCGTTCATAGGGAACAAGATGATTGGCAGCCAGTTTTTGGAGAATGAACTGGTCAATCGAATCACGAGGCCAGGTCGAATCTGCCGATTCGGGAATGGTTGGTGATTTGACCGGCTGCCAGCACCAATGGTCGGCCTTTCTCGCGTCCAAGTCAAATACGGGTTGCCGAATCGCGGCGGCACCCGCTTCCACCGGCCAAGCCGCCCCTTGGTCGATCCATTTTGCCAAAATCTCGATTTCTTCGGGTGGGATTTTCGCATCGGGCGGCATTTGATAGACGTCACCGTAATTGATCGAGTCGACGAGCAAACTATCTTTAGAATTGCCGACCTTGACGGCCGGTCCCGTATCCCCTCCGGTCAACAAATCCGCCCGAGAGGCCAAGCTCAATCCGCCTTGCCGTGGTTCGGCATTGGGACCGTGACACTCGTAACAGCGCTCGATCAAGATGGGACGAACTTTTGATTCAAAGAACTCCAGTTGCTGGTCATCAAATTCGGCAACAGCAGCTGGATCCTGAGCCATGATTGTGCACGGAGTCACTACTAACCAAAGTAGTGCTACGACAGATTCACTGCAGCGACAGAAAGAGTTCATTGGCGACCGACAGATAAACGACGCGTTGAAGGCGAGGTCCATATTAGACCAACAAATACCAAGCGTCAAAACCGGGGTTCGTTGTTCCGGTTACCAAATTTGTGGCACGTCGCCGTCAGCACGAAATCTGGTCCGCCGGCCCCGACAACCCGTGAATCTCGGCAAAAAAAACAGCAGCCGCATAAATTAAATGCGGCTGCTGACTATCTTTCAAACTCAGATTTCAAGAAAACTTGCCGTCAATCGAGCGCAAATCCGGTGGCTTGGCTCATCTGCGCACTAGGCGACTTTCGAACTTGCCGCAGTCGTCTTGGCCTCGGTATCCAATTCCGTTCTCAAGATGAGCATATCTGCGGGAGCCTCGATGCCTAATCGAACGCGATCCCCAGAGACCCTGACGATAGTGAGAACGATCGAATCGCCGAGCATGATTCTTTCGCTTTCCTTCCTGGAAAGTACGAGCATTTCAAAATTCCTTTTTCGTATTTATAAAAAGATAATAGGTATGATGACGACTGACTATTTTGCCGGTAATTTCAGCGCAACTGAAAGAACCGTCCGTTTAAATCGCTCACCGGACGAGCCGTAAAACAAGATTGTGTTAGTTTCCATTTCCCAAACTGCGGTCAGTTTTATGCTGCGTGGTCCGTGCAGGCAAAAAAAGATGCCGCATGTTCGTTGGCCGCGTTTCAGGATTCGTTCAGTAACTTGGAAAATTCCTTCTTCAAAATCATTTTGTTGGCATAACGTATGTGAGACAAACTGTTTAAGTTGTTGGTAGTTTTTGATCTTGATTGGATCGTGGTGCATCCCTCGGCATACTCCTGCTGAATTGCTGCAGCGGCGAAATACAGCCGAATTGACGACCTGGTTAACATTGATTGGGTCAATATGGGAAGTATCGGCAAGCCTTAACGCTATCACAATAATAATCTGGTGGATTTCGGTTGTATTTGATGTTTCGGAAGAACGGTTTGAATGATTAACATAATTGGATTGGGTAAAATTTGCCGCCTCGCGTAGTTGATTAAAATGTCCTTCGTAGTTTCCAGCGAACAATTCAAAGGCCCGATTGATCTACTGTTGTATTTGGTTCGTCGGCAAGAAGTGGAAGTGTCCCGGATTGCGTTGTCCCGGCTGACCAATGAGTTTCTTGAACACCTGGAAGTCATTCAGGAAATTTCCATGGAAATCGCGGGGGACTTCATCGAAGTCGCCAGCATTCTGCTTGAAATCAAGATGCGTGAAGTGTTGCCTCGCAACGAACTCGAGCAGGAGACTGGGGCCTATGTGGACCCACGCGAAGATCTCGTGCAACGACTCTTGCTCTACAAGCAATTCAAAGACGCCAGTTCCTTGTTGGAAGAGCAAGGGACTCGTTGGCAACAGCGTTTCTCACGAATTGCCGACGATCTCCCAGCCCGCAGAATCGATATTGCAGATCAGCCGCTTGATGAAATCGAACTGTGGGATTTAGTGAGCGCTTTTGGACGAGTCTTGAGAGACAATCGCCCGTCACTACAAACCAATATCACGTACGACGAGACGCCGATACAAGTCTACATGCAGCGCATTCACGCCCGCATCGTGGCCCAACAGCGAGTCTCGTTTACCGAGTTGTTTGAACCCGGCATGCACAAATCAGCGTTGGTGGGAATATTTCTGGCAGTCCTGGAATTGACGCGACACCATCATGTCATCGCCGAACAATCGGAACTCCACAGCGAAATCGTGTTGGTGGCCAGCCAAGATTTTCAGGACAAGTTGAACGTTTCAAATATTGACGAGTACAATCCTCACGGAATCAAATTTGGCAGCGGTGACCCTGGTTCGATGGTGCAATAGCCAGCCCGATCGGCGGTTAGCCAGTTCGCGTTGCATCGTTGAGCACATTCTCATCGACGTAGATGGGTAATGGTGGATCACAAGTTACGGCGACGGCAATTGCATCCGAGGGTCGCGCGTCCACTTCCACGATTTCCCCTTCGTAGCGAATTCGCAGACTGGCAAAATAGGTCGCGTCCTTCAAGTCGCTGATAATAATACTGTCCAGTTCGCCTCCCATTTTCTCGACGATGGAGACCAACAAATCATGCGTCAACGGGCGCGGACGCTCAATATTTTTCACGCGGCGATCAATACTGGTCGCTTCAAAAATTCCAATCAAAATCGGAAACTGTCGCGTACCTCCCACTTCTTTTAGAAATACGACCTGGTTCTCATTGATTTCACTGATAATGATTCGGGCAAGCTGCATTTCCACTGGCATTGGATGTTCCTGACGTCTAAAAAACAGAATCGGTCTGATCGTTGATTCGGCCAACAAATGTTATAACAGCGCGGTTGCCGGGAACGATCGCCGAGCCAAAAAAATTACGAAAAATGCGCGAGACGATAATATGATCAAAGTGGGTATCGCCGGAATCGGTTTTATGGGCTGGATTCATTGGCTGGCGTATCAACAGACCGAGGGGATTGAAGTCGCCGCGATCGCGACTCCGGAACCAGAGCGATTGGCTGGCGACTGGACAGCAATCAAAGGGAATTTTGGGCCTGTTGGCCAACAAGTCGATCTGACCGGGATTGCGACCTACGAATCGTTAGACCAGATGCTGGCCAATGACGAATTGGATTTGATCGACCTCTGTTTGCCACCGGCGATGCACAGTGCGGCAATTGTCAAAGTTGCCGAGGCCGGTAAACACGTTTTCTGCGAGAAACCGCTGGCGTTGAATTTGGCGGATTGCGATCGAGCCATGGCAAGCTGCCGACAATCGGACCGGTTATTAATGGTCGGCCATGTATTACCGTTTTTCACCGAATTTCAATTCGTTCGCGAGCAGATCAAGTCCGGCATTTATGGAAGACTATTGGGTGGAAATTTTAAACGCGTCATCTCCGATCCGACTTGGTTGAGTCGATTCTACGATCCCGACGTGGTGGGTGGCCCACTATTTGACTTGCATGTCCACGACGCCCATTTTATTCGTTTGTTATTTGGAATGCCGACGCAAGTGGAGAGCTCCGGGCGCGTGCGGGGCCAGGTCGTTGAATTCTGTCATTCGATTTTTCGGTTTGCCGACCCGTCATTGGTCGTGGCAGCCACGATGGGAGTGATCAACCAACCGGGCCGACCGTTCACACATGGTTTTGAAATCCATTTCGAACAAGCGACCATTCATTTTGAGTTCGCCGCATTGGCGGGACCGCAGGCCGCCGAACTCTGTCCATTGAAAGTTTTTACGTCGGATGGCCAAGTCCTGTTTCCCGACCTCGGCGATGGCGATCCGTTGCACGCTTTCGAACGGGAGATTCAAGAAGTTGCCAATTGTGTCGCTGAAAATAGACCTTCGGCAATATTGGCGGGAGAGCTAGCGCGGGATGCGATTGAGATTTGCGAATGGCAATCCCGAAAAATAATGCAGCTTTAGTTTCATGCACTTTGAAAAAATCTCCAGGAATTCAAATTGATGCCCAATCCGTTAGCGATCGTTTCCGAAGTTGTTCGAAACAGGCAAACCTGGAAAGTCTTGGCCGACCCCGCGAAGGGCATTTCTTTTTCATCCGACACAATTGTCCATCAGAACTCAATCGTGAAACAAGCGATTCTCGATGCGGGAATGGCGCCTTTTCATTATGATCGGGGTGTCGATGGAATCGCGGAGCCCTGGCGCGTGCATTTTTTAGATATGGCGACCTGCCGGCAAATCGCGGTTGGCTTACCCCTGTGGTTCGATCTGAAACCGTCGAATAAGCTGTCGGCGATGTTGGCCGCTTGTGGTTGCCTCGTTTTAGTGACTTGGTTGCCGCAATTTCGAGGCCAGTTATTCCAAGCGACCGAAATTTCGGCGGACAAAAAAACTGAAATCGACGACGAACACTTGGCCGCTTCGGCTGCCTTGACCCAAAACCTGTTGACGATTCTGACGGCTGCTGAGATGGGAACGTACTGGTCCAGTGGCGGACAGTTGGGTTCGCGCGAAATGTTCGAGCGACTGGGCATCGATCCGCTGGAACGCTTGATCGCGGCGGTGTTTGTCGAGTATCCCGGTGGTTCCGGTGAGATAACGGAACGCTTGCCGGGGAAAAATCGCGGCCTGCGATCCAGTGCGGTCCGATGGTTTTCCGAACGAACCATTTGAATCGAATGAAATGAGAGATTAATGAAAAGATTCAATTTTCGATTTCCGACGACACTGTTTCGCCTGATCGCGATCGGGATTGCATTGGGTTATTGGGCCCGGATTGTTATTGGTCCGCCGGCAAGTGACGAATTTCCAGATCGTGCATTTCGTGAACCGTTGGTCGAGCCGGTGGAGGAGTTCATCGATTTACCCATCATCAAGAAAACCTCGCCGGAATAGACGCAAAAGGAAATTTGGGAGCCCTATAACCGTTGGAATTCGAACGAAAATTCCAGCTTGTGGTTAAAATTACGGCGAAAGTTCCAGCAGTATCTTGCCCCGAATGTAGACTCTCCTGGAATAGTCTTTCCTAGTTGTCTCGAACTTGGCGAACCGATCGCTCCGCCCGATTCGCCGAAGCCATTTTCCGCATTACGGATTGAATCTCGGAGCGTGGCATTTCCTTGTGCCAGCGTTGCCCTCCATGTCAGAAACCCAAACCAATCAGCGTCAGTATTATCGTTTGGTCTATCCTTTTTCGCAGATGCCTGTGATCATCGTCAATGACGATGAATTTGCGGTCTCGGAGGTCTCAGAAAAAGGGCTGATATTCGAATTCAAGAAATCCAACAAATTTAGAGTTGGTGATTGGATTACCGGCTTGATTCGATTCAAGGATGGCCAAACCGCCAAGATTGCCGGTAGGACGATTCGCACCAACCGGAACCACATCGTGGTCGGTCAACTGCAGGGGCTCACGTTCCGCAATTTGATCAACGAACAGCGCAATATTTTCAAGCGATTCGCTTCACATTTTTCAAACGATTCGCTTCACATTGATGTGACAAACAACGAATAGCGAAGAAAACCGCGATTTTTGACAGTGAAAAAAGCTGGCGTCGCCCGATCGCCCACCCGAAACCCGGGGACAACGGGAATTTTTGGAAAAAATTCACGTTCGGCGAAGTTAATCTCAACATTTACCCCTTCGTCGCGAACAAAGGAGGTTGTATTATCAGTTGGTCCACAGATAATGTAGTTGGTGATCCGTCGGGGGAGCGAGCTATGCATACCGAAGAACTAATTGAGAATCAACCGTCAACGGTTGTTCCGACTCGCGAGTTGCCCCCAACCGGCTTTGGTGGACTGTATTTTCTGCTTGCCACCGCGTCGTTGATGTTTGGGCTTTGGTTTATTGGGCCGCGGCTGGTTGAGCAGTATTATTATGCTGCGAACATCGGAAAATCGCGGGCAGAGTACCAAAATGCTGTGGATCAACTGCAGACCGATCCACTGCGAAATGTGTCGCAGTCTTACCAGCTGGTCGCTCAGAAGGTCCGTCCCAGCGTGGTCAGTGTCAATGCGACCAAAACCCAACGCGATACCAGTGGTGGCTTGGGTTCAGGCGTAATCATGTCGTCCGATGGTTACATTTTAACCAACGCCCATGTGCTCGAAGACTCAACTCGATTTTTTGTCGAATTGCATGATCGTCGGCAATACGAGGCCTCATTAGTGGGAAGCGATCGCCGTAGCGACCTGGCGTTGTTGAAAATCGACGCACCAAACTTGATTCCAGCCGAATGGGGTGATAGCGATGCGGCGGAAGTCGGTTCGATCGTTTGGGCCATCGGCAGTCCTTATGGATTTCAACAAACCGTGACCTCGGGGATCTTGAGTGGCAAAGACCGCCCAGGTGACGGGGTCAACGGAAAACAAAACCTCTTGCAAACCGATGCGGCCGTCAACCCTGGCAATAGTGGTGGCCCATTAGTTAATTCTCAAGGCAACGTCATTGGAATAAACACATCGATATTTGGTGAGACGTTTCAGGGCATCAGTTTTGCCGTTCCCAGCTCGACCGTCAGTTTTGTTTACAAGGAATTAAAAACAAGCGGCCGAGTCACTCGAGGATTTCTCGGAGTGATTCCGGCGGAAGTCGATTCCCGGGACGCAGAGCGTTTTAATCTGCCTGACCTCAATGGTGCGAAACTTCAGGAAGTCAACTATGATTCTCCCGCTTACCAGGCCGGTATCCGTGTAAACGATATCATCCGACGGTGGAATGGGATTGAAATCAAGGAATTCAACACGTTGTTCCGGTTGGCTGAAATGGCTCGGCCTCGTGAAACCGTCGATGTGACGTTGATCCGCGATGGTCGCGAGTGCCAAACGCAGGTGACGCTGGGCGAATTTCACCAAGAGTAGTTTGCGTCCTGCAATTTATCAAACCGGCAAACTCTGGCTGGTTTAGCAAGCATGTCACGATAGGTATATCCGGAACGAGTTTTTCGGGCATCTGCATACCGGTGATTTTTTCGCTGCAATCGTGCCGCGCGTTGAAACGATAACAAGCATTGAACGACTTGTTCCGTTTCTAAAGGGAAAGTCAATTGATCATGCCTGGTTGCGCGAACCCATGCCACTTCCAAAATCGAATGCTATTTCTCCGAACTCCACCGACTCGAGCGCGCGTCTCCCGCGCAGGACAATTCTGAAAACAGCGGTCGGCGCGGCGGTCGCAACCATGGGCGTCGCCGCAGGCAGCGCCAAAATACAAGCCGATGGCGGGTTGGAAAAACTTGCCCGGATCAAAGAGCGTAGTCGGACTTGTGATACTCCCTTGAAACAACGAGCTGCCGACGATTACAGTCGCAGTCTGCAGGTTTACGGTGGTCGGTTGGCCAGTCCCATTCGCGACCTCTTTGTCGCCGCCGAGAAAACCGAAACGGTACATTTCGGGGTGGTCGTGATCGGCTCGGGATATGGCGCGTCGATTGTCGCCGCGAAACTATCGCAACGACTCCGCCCCGAACATCGAATTTGTGTCCTGGAACGCGGCAAGGAATGGGTCCCAGGCACTTTTCCGGATCGCCTGCCGGACGTTTTGGCCAATGCAACATCTTCATTGACCGGACCGACGAAGGGTCAAGTGACTCAGCCGCTTGGACTCTTCGATCTGTCGCTGAACGATGAAGTCAATATTCTTTCGGGGAATGGACTCGGCGGTGGATCGCTGATCAACGCCAGCATCGCCTTAAGACCCCACCCAGAAGTATTTGAACAACCTCGTTGGCCATCGGCCCTCCAAAACGTCGAAGTGCTCGGACCTTATTACGATCTTGTCGCTGCAGCAATGAGTCTGACACGAACTCCGTTCGATCAAACGCCCAAAGTCCGCTTGCGCCGTTTGGCAGCCGAGCGATTGAGTGGCAACCCGGATTTTTATGATCGTAGTCCCGTTTCCGTAATATACGACCACCGCCATCTGGATGACCAGATGCGGAATCGACAGGGCATGATTCAGCGGCCTTGTACGCTTTGCGGCGATTGCATTAACGGATGCAACATCGGCGCAAAGAACACATTGACCATGAACTATCTGCCAGTCGCGCGACACAACGGCACAGAAATGTACACCCAAGTCAAAGTCGTAAAAATCGAGAAACGATTGGGATATTACCGAATCAATCTCGAATACGTGGACGATTCGGAAGGCCGCATCACCCGACATCCGGTCGCGATCAATTCGCGCATGGTGGTGGTCGGCGCCGGCAGTCCAGGAAGTGCGGCGATTTTGCTGGAATCGCAAAATGAGCAGTTTGCGTTTTCGCCTGCGCTCGGTCAGAACTGGTCCGGCAATGGCGATACGATTGGTTTTATTACCGGGCTGCCGTCCGGCACGAGCATTGGCGGATATGGTGCCTATCCTCGTCCCGCACTGCCAGTTGGTCCGACCGTGCAGACTTCATTGAACTTTTATCGGGATATCGAATTGAGTAAACGACTGTTGATTCAAGATGCGGCCATTCCGCGCGGAGTCAGCAACCTGTTCACATTCCTGTTGGGTGATGCTCATTTGACCGAATCGATGGCGATGCTTGGCATGGGACACGATGGCGGAAACGGTCGTATCGAAAAACGAGACGGACGGTACCAAGTCAAATGGGAAGGATTGGAAGAGAGTCCTTACCGTCGGATGGTATTCGGCGAATTCGAAAAATTGGCCGCTGCCCACGGGGGTCGATACAAACGACTTAAAGCATTCGGCAACAACCTGGTTACAGTTCATCCGCTAGGAGGCTGTGGCATGTCGGACGATCCCGCCTGCGGGACGACGAATCACTTGGGCCAGGTCTACGATTTCACCGGCAGCGGCGGTTGTAACGGATCCGGCGAGTCGTTGGTCCATCATGGTTTGTATGTTGCCGACGGATCGATTATTCCAACTGCTTTAGGCGTCAATCCCTATATGACCATTGGCGCACTCTCCGAGCGAATTGCCATCCATGCCGTCAACAACCCGGTTCACTACGATTTGTTTGAGCAAGAATTCGAGACACCATAAACAAATTCGTATGCGGCTGGACAGGGAATTCTCGCGAGTAGAGAAACAGCCTGCGGCTGTTCCTACGGCTTGCCGTTAAACGCAATGCCGTTCAATGAATACAAGCCCGTCGCGCCAGCAAGTGAACTTTTCCCGCAACACGCGTTCACTCGCTCGCGCTTCGGGCTTGTATTGCCCGCTTCGTTGAACGGTATTGCCGTTAAACGTGGCGATCGACAACGTTTAACGGCCAGCCGCAGGCGCTGCAGAGTGTCGCAGCCACGCACCAATGTCTGGATTCCGATGAAAGAATTGGGCGCAAGCAGCGTGTGATCGAAATCAACACTGGACAACAACGTTCCGCCAATGACAGCGCCATTGGCAACGCTACCTCCAGCCCAAAGCTCCATGCGAAATGACCCAGCATTAGTGTCGCTGCGCCGTCCGGCAAACGCATACAGCGTCTCGGAATTGGCGGTCAATACGCGAGCCGACTGCTGGGCCATCGACGAGTTGTTGATTGAATTTTCCTGCCTGTTAGCCGTCTGTTTAGCACAATGGCACAAACGTTCGAATAATTGTTAGCGGAGTCGGCGCAAGCCGCCCGGTTTTCATTCGTAATTCCCACGCAACGACCGGGCGGCTCGCGCCGTTCCGCTACAAAGTAAGTGCCATTGACCTTTAGCCGTCAGGCCCAGACGGTCCTGGTCCGAGGCTATTTGGCGGACACCCTGGGCGCCCAGTTCGACGGACCGCGGGCTGATAGCACGCCATTTCGTCGATCGGGTGCCAGTCACGGAAAAAGTTTCTGGAATTTTGGCCGCCTGGGAACCTGTCTCTCGATGGGTTCTAAAGAGATTAAAGCATTCGTTGTTCTGACAGTGCGAGGTCTTGAAAACTATTACTCAGTACCACAAAAGGGATAAGCCATGAAATCGACTAAAACTTCGAAACTGCACCAAAACAGAAAGCGCCGCCAAGCACTTCAGCGAAATCAACAGTTCCAGTTTGAATCGCTTGAACGACGGGACTTGATGGCAATTGATTTGGTCGGCATGGAACTGCAAATTACCGGAGGCAGTTATCAAGACGATGTTTCGATTCTGTCAACGCGCGGCGGTCGAGACATAATTGTATCGCGCCAAGAGACCCGTCCCGACGCGGCTCCGACTACAGAGACCAAGACGTTTCTGGCAACCGCCTTTAGTACCATTGTCGTCCAACTGAATGCGGGAAATGACTCCGTCAGCAATGGCACTTCAAAACCAATGACAGCTTACGGCGGGAGCGGTAACGATGTCTTGAGAGGCGGTGCGGGCGTGGACAAACTTTTTGGCCAATCCGGTAATGACCAGCTATATGGCAACGCTGGTAACGATGTCCTGTGGGGTGGAACGGGAAATGATTCGATCTGGGGAATCGACGGGGCGGATTTGATTTATGGCGAGGATGGTGACGACACCCTGCGAGGTGGTGATGGAAACGACAAAATTGAAGGCGGTTTGGGCGCCGACAAAATATGGGGTAACGCAGGTCTGGACGATCTTTCGGGATTGAATTTTTTGGCTTCGAAGAATGATCCGGACGGAAGCAATACCATCTATGGCGGTGATGGCAACGACAATTTGTCTGGGTTCGGAGGCCTAGACTTTCTCTCGGGTGGAATCGGCAAGGATTACTTGCAAGGCGGTGGAGGCCATGACACTTTGTTAGGAGACGACGACGACGACGTGCTGAACGGCGGAGAAGGAAATGACTGGCTCGATGGTGGTTTCGGCAACGATAGTCTGTCTGGCTACAATGGCCATGACAAATTGTACGGCTTGGACGGGCACGATTCGCTTGACGGCGGTGCCGGGAATGACTCTCTGTACGGCGGAAATCAGAACGACAAACTGCTTGGCGACGCCGGCAACGATTTATTACAAGGTAACAACGGTCATGATACGCTCGATGGCGGCATTGGAAATGACGACTTGCAGGGAGGTGCCAACGACGACTATTTGACCGGAAAAGAAGGCAATGACAAATTGAATGGCGGCTCAGGAAAAGATACTCTGATCGGCGGTGCTGGAGTGGATACCATGATCGGCGGGACGGGCATTGACAAGATCGTCGCGATCGATGGCCTGACCGACGTGATTTTTGCCGGTGAAGCTCTTACCAGCACTGATCGAGACGAATTGTGGGTCGATAATGGTGATGTAGCCGCGAATCAGATTGTAGTCAATAACGCGAGGGCCATCGATCAGAAAGCGGTGCACTTGGTCAACAGCTTCCGTAGCTATAAAGTAAATGGCAATTTGGTCACGACACCAATGACCATCAGCGCCACTTTGGACTTAAAAGATCCTTCGCCCACGGCCGAAGACAATGGCGCAGTTTATCGTTCAACTCTCGGGACCGATGGTGTCCCACTATTTCCGACTGCGGGGCTGTCCTACAAAAATGTTGATCAGGGCGCAACTGGGACTTGCTACTTCCTGGCACGTCTTTCCTCGCTAGCGAAAACTCATCCCCAACATATCCGGGATATGGTGACGGAGTTGGGGGATGGATCGTATGCCGTGCAATTTTTTGATCAGCAGGGCTTACGAGTTTTCGTGAGGGTCGACTCGGACTTTTACCACTTGGATGGCACGTTTTCCGCTCGCTATGCGAATTTCGGGGCGGCCAATGGCATGTGGGTTGCCGTTTTGGAAAAAGCCTGGGCGATTCACCGCTATGGCACGGGTTCTTACGACCACATCGAGGGTGGACACAGCGCTACTGTCAACACGTCCAAAGCGCTGGGACTCAGCCATTCCGACCATTGGGCGATCGACCATACCCCAAGTGGTTTTGTCAACGCAATGAAGGCTGCCTTAAACGCCGGCTATACAGTTATCATGGGTGGCCCAGCGGCGCTCAAAGATAGCCTGCCCATTTCTGTGGAGAATCAACATCGAGGGCAACACGTATTCGTGGTTCACAGCATTCAAAGTGACTCCACCGGTAAGCCAATCAAAGTCAATCTGTACAATTTGTATGGAGGCGATCTAACGGTGATCACCGACTTCGCCAAATTGCAATTTTTCGCCTCAAAAGCAGTGTTTGCTCGGCCGGCATAAATGACTGCCGTCAAACGATGTTGTTTCCCGAACCAGGTCTCGCTCAATTTGGCGTGATTCAAGGGTTCGGGGAGCCCCGGTAACGACAACCTCGTCAATTTGACGGGGTTGTCTTTTTGGCATACGGAAATTGGACCTGCAGGAATCACACTCTCGCTGGATAACTGCACCGTTTCTTCGTATCATCTTCCTAACATTTTACCGATCGTCGAGTGATCTTTCCTCGCCTTTGAATTTTCAGTTGACTTACTTTGACAGGAGCACCGATGGCCTCATTTCCAATGTTGGAATTCATTTTAAAGAATTACAAGAACTTCAATGCACGCGTGACTCGCGATGCGTTGTTGGCTTATTGGAAACATTTGCAGGCCGACGGCAAAATGTTCTGGACGTTGGCGGGTGCCATGTCCTCAGCCCAACTGGGAATCACGTTGGCTCCAGCGATTCGCGAAGGGATCATTCACGGGATCTCGTCGACAGGGGCCAACCTGGAAGAGTCGTTGTTCCGCTTGGTCGCTCATGACGGCTACCAGGATTTTCCAGAGTATCGTTACTTTACCAAATCGGATGACACCAAAATTCTCAAAGATCGCATGCGTCGGGTCACGGACACCAGCATTCCCGAAGACGAAGCTTTCCGCGCGGTAGAAAAATTCATCGTTCCGATGTGGGAAGATGCCACCAAAAACAAGACTCGAAAATTCTGGCATCAGTATTTCTACGAGCTCATTCAAAAGCTCCCAACCAAATTGCATGAAGGGAAAGCGGACGAATCGTGGCTGCTGGCGGCTGCCCAAGCCAACTTGCCGATGGTCGTCCCAGGCTATGAAGATTCAACCTTTGGAAATATTTTTGCATCGCATGTAAAGCTGCAGGAATGTGACGCCTCGATTGTCAAATCTGGCATCGAATACATGGCCGAGTTTTACGATCAATACGGAGAATTGTCCAAAGGATCAGGTGTGGGCTTCTTTCAGATCGGTGGGGGAATCGCTGGAGATTTTCCGATTTGCGTGGTGCCTTCCATCAAATATGACTTACAGAAGAAAGCAAAACCTTGGGCCTACTTCTGCCAGATTTCCGATTCAACGACGTCGTACGGTTCCTATTCCGGAGCCACACCCAATGAGAAAATCACCTGGGACAAACTGACGGAAAAAACGCCGATGTATGTGATTGAGTCGGACGCGACGATTGTTGCACCGCTGATCCTGTCCGCCCTACTGGAATGCAAACGAGCCCCCAAAGAAGCGAACAAATTGATCGCCAAGTTGGCGTAGTGCATCATCCAAGCATAGTTACCGGGTGGCAATCCCCACCTCCACTGGATGGATTTGGCGACAAAAAATGCAACGTCTCGCAGGTGAGTGCGAGACGTTGCATTTTGTCATAGCGGAGGGCACGAGATTCGAACTCGCAACCGGTTACCCGGCACTTCATTTCCAATGAAGCTGCTAGCCATTCGCCTACCCTCCCGAAAATGCTCGTGGCCGGAGAGCATTTTTTCGCTGATCAGATCCTAACTAAAAACGGATCGAGATTCCAGTCAGACTGATCATTTTATAGCTCGCCCATTTTCCCACTGATTAGCTTAATAAATTCGGCATTGGTCTTAAATCGAGTGAGTTGTTTCGTGAGTTGTTCCATGGCTTCGATATGATGCATGGTGGTCAAGGTTCGGCGCAGCATCGTGACCGCTTGCAAGGTATCGGGATGCAATAACAATTCCTCGCGACGGGTACCGGATTGAGAAATATCGATTGCCGGCCATACTCGCCGATCGGCCAACTTTCGATCGAGGACCAGTTCCATGTTGCCGGTTCCTTTGAACTCCTGGAAAATCAATTCGTCCATCCGACTGCCTGTATCGACCAGCGCGGTACCGACAATGGTCAACGAACCACCCTCTTCGAAAGCCCGCGCGGACGAGAATAGTTTCTTGGGAATATCCATCGCTTTGATGTCCACACCGCCCGACATGGTTCGGCCGGTATTGCCGACCCATTTATTAAAGGCGCGAGCCAGTCTTGTGATCGAGTCCATCAACAAGAAAACGTCTTGACCCATTTCCGCCAGACGTTTGCAACGGGCGATGACCATTTGCGATAGTCGTACATGGCTCTCGACGTCTTCGTCTAGGCTACTGGCGATGACCTCTCCGCGGACATTTCGTTTCATGTCCGTTACTTCTTCAGGCCGTTCATCGATCAACAACACGACCAATTTTGTGTTCGGATAATTTTCCGCGATGCCGTTGGCAATGTGCTGCAGCATGATTGTTTTCCCGGCGCGGGGAGGCGAAACAATCAAGGCCCGTTGTCCTTTGCCCAGCGGAGTCAACAAATCCATCACCCGCGTTGTGAGCGGAGCCGGGCCGGTTTCCAGCTTGTACCAAAAGACCGGATTGATGGGCGTCAAGTCATCAAAATTCCGGATTTCGAGATACTGTTCGGGCGTCACACCATCGACGTCAAACAATTCACGCAAACGCGGTCCCTGCTGACGACGCGCCGGTTGAACCATCCCGCGAAGTTTAACTCCCGCTCGCAAACCAAACTTTTCGATCATCGTGCCGGGCACAAACGGGTCGCTACGTTCGCGAGTGTAGTTGTTATCGGGATGTCGGAGGAACCCATAGCCATTGGGGTGCATTTCGAGCACGCCCATGCCCTCAACCAATTCAGCATCATCGAACTCCAACGGCTCCGGATTGTTACGATTTTGGTGCTGATGTTGGGATTGATTCTGATTCGGGCCTTTGTTGGGCCGGCGCGACTTGTTATTACCCCGTTGATTGGAATTCCGTGGCCCGTTGTTGGCTCGACCGCCACCTCCGCCACTCGAAAAATTGTTGTTGGATTGGTTGCTGTTGTTCGTTCCGCCGCTGTTATTGCTGTTGTTATTATTGTTTGAACGACGACGACGATTCGAGCGGTTTCCACCGGTGCCGCTGTTGGATCGGCCGGCATAATTTTGCCCCGGATTGTTTTGCCCTGGATTGGATTGCCCTTGGCCGCTCTGGCCATGGCTGGGCTGACCTTGTTGGTCGCTGTGCTGATCATTCGAAGTCGGCCGAGGTGACCTTGGTTCGTGGTAGTGTTCGTCGTTGCGAGGTTGGGATTCGGAGCTGTTTTCGTACCTGGATTCTGTTTGTCTGGGTTCGGAATGCCGTGACTCTGGTTGTCTGGGTTCGGACTGCCGAGATTCGGACTGCCGAGATTCGGACTGACGGGGTTCTGATTGACGGGGTTCTGATTGTCTGGGTTCGGACTGCCGCGATTCCGACTGTCTGGGTTGAGACTGCCGAGATTTTGTCGGTCTGGGCTCCGACTGACGTGGTTCGGTGTTGCGATTTTCTTCGAGGTGTTGACCGTCACTTGCCGATCCCTCGTTTCCAGCCGTGGACCGATTTCGCGGACTGCGGCGACCGCTTCGCGATGGACGGTCACCGGTCCCGGCACTCTCGTTGGTAAATCCAGCGTCCGCAGCATCAGGAGGAGAAATTTGGCTCTCTGAAGCGGGATTGGCAGCACGAGAGCGGACGGTTTTTTTTGCCATAAAAGCACCTGAAATTGGGGCACCCGAAAGTGCAAACAAAAAGCATAATTTGAGATTCTGAAAAAAATCAGAAAGCGACTGGCGGAATGGATTCGAACCAAGTCGGAAAATTCGATTGACCGGACATCAATTGAACAGCCAAGAAAAAAACATTCTCAGTTTGCCAGTTGGATTTCTACTGGAAAACCGTTGCTGATAACCACAGCAATTAAAGGGAAATGTCGTTTCTTGAGTTGTCCGTGATCCGGAGCACTTCCTATGCAAACTCAATTCACAATCAAAAAGAAGCGGAACAACTTTTTTTGGCAATCAATACATCCAAAAACAAGTTGACCACAACAACGTGTCATCAACGATTCAAGCGCACCGTCCGCTGTCTGGCTCCTTGATGTCTCACCCAACCGGGGATTCCACAAATTGCCAATTCACTTTGAGCAACCGCTCGTGATGCCGAATCACCCTGATTCAGACTATTCTAAAAAAAGTCTTCCTCAAGAGCAACCGCACTGCGAGCAACAAATCCCCTAAACTGCGGCTCAACCCTCGAAACATCTGGGCACCCGAGACTCAAGTCTCGAGATCTGGTTGAACGCGTTCAAAAGAAAAATCTGATTCCGGCAGACCATCTTTGGGTGATTTGTTTAACCCCGCAAGTGAAACGCCTGTTAGCGAAGGGCGATAGCTTGAACTGCTCAAAGTTTTAACGATAGGTCGCGTTCTGTCAAGGATAATAAATTAATTTACCCAAATTTCCCGTTTTTTCTGTGATCGACCCGAAACTTGACTAACCTGCAACGATAATCCTAAAAAACAGGATAATCGTCACAGTTCCACTCACTTTGTCACATCGAGAAGGTCGATTTTGAACTTGGACAATTCGAAAATTAATTTTGGCCGTTGCGATGAAAACACATAAATCAGCCACCTTTCGTTCCCTTTCTCTGACGGCTGGCGTTTTTCTTTCGCTATTTTTCCGTTCGCCATCGCTGCGAAGTCAAACCGTTAATTGGCAATTGGACCCCGGTCAAGCGACTGCGATGGCCACCGAACAAAACAAACTCGTGCTACTCCATTTTACAGCCGCTTGGTGCCACCCCTGTAAGACACTTGAGACGTTTGTTTTTAGTAACGCGCAAGTGCAACGTTCGATGGCCGAGAATGTTATCGCGGTAAAAATTGACGTCGACGAATTTCCGGAAATTGTCAAAGAGTATGGTGTCGCTGGAGTTCCCTTTGATGTCGCGATCACGCCCAACGGCAGAATCGTCTCGAGACGTTCGAGCCCGCTTGAGGCAGGCGGTTACAACGACATGATTCAGAGTCTGAGCAAAACAATCCAGGTGTTGACCAGCGGAAAGGACTCACCGCTCAACCAAAATCTGGACGAACTCAAACACAAGATTTATTCCGATAACCATGTTGCCGAGCATAAGCCGTTAGCACCTGTTCGCCCGTCACACCTTGCTGCCGATCCATCATTTGAGTCTCAGGAGCTAAAACGAAATTCGAAATTTGGATCTGCCGAACCGCAGGGTACTGCCAATGCCAAACTGGTCATTTCTAATCCGTACGTTTCGTCAGACAATGCCAACACCGCAGTATCACCAGCGGACGTTTCGCCGTCGTCCGCCAAAATCGGGTCCCAACGAATTATCAACGAGAATTTTCTTAAAAGCGACTTCCCTGTCAAAGCCACCAGCAATTCCACTGTCGCCGCCAATCAGTCCGCGCAGGAAAATGCACCCGTCGCTGCGGCTCAGCCGGTTCGGTCGTTGAACAACTTGGTGGTCGCTGGTAAAGCCAAAATTAACCCAGCGGGGACCAGCAACCCAGCGCCGCCGACCAATTCGAAACCCGAATTCGCGTTGCATGGAAAATGCCCTGTTACGTTATTGAAAGAAGGACGGTGGACGGACGGAGATCCGCAATGGGGTTGCGTGCATCGCAATCGCACCTATTTGTTTGCTTCGGCACTTAATCTGCAAGAGTTCCAGGCCGATCCTGACGGTTTCAGTCCCCTGTTGGCCGGCTACGATCCTGTGATTTTTGATCGCTCAGGCGAAATGGTTGCCGGTGCCGAAGAACATGGCGTGTTTATGGGCAAAGCACCCAACCAGCGAATTGTTTTATTTGCCAACCAGGAAACTCGCGCGGAATTTCAAAATAGCCCGCGAAAATATATTGAAACGATTCGGCAGGCAATGCAGACTTCGGGCGGCAGTTCGTCCACCATCCTACGGTAACAAGCGATTCAGGCGACCGATCGGACCGTCCGCTTGAGGACGCCCGTTTCAGGATGCGCATCGACCAGCTCGGCCAACTCCTCACGAATCGCTGTGGTAAGCGTTTGATGAATCTTGTGCATCGATTCCGCCGCCGGTATTCCGTCGAGAACTCGATGGTCAAACGTGAAAACCAACCGGCCGACACCATCGCGTGGCATCGGGTCAATTCCCAAAATGGAAGTCAAGGGACCCAGGTGTCGATTGCCGTAGGAGCCACGGTAGCCGGAAGCACTTATTCCAATGGTTCCCATATGACTGGCCCGTTTTTCGGGCCACAAATCGAGCATTAACCACCACGCCAACCGCCGCAAGAATCGGGGTGCTTTGGCGAAGTTTATTTGATGCCGAAACTGCTGAATCTCCATCACGGGCGTTCGCCTGAGGTAGTCATAGCGGGCCTGCAACGCAGTCAATGTCTGGTTTTGAGGGTCATTGAAACGCGCAAAAAACAATCGCTCTTCACCTTCAAACTCCCGGCCTATGGTCATCAGGCAAACAACCCGGTCATGCTGGTAAAGGTGCGACCAGGGAAATCGCATGTAACTTTGCTGCAGCGCCGGTGTCTTGGCCGCGACAGCCGCATAGGCCTTCATATACAGCACATTCCACGAGATCTTGGGACGCGTGAGGCGTCGCAATTGATGGACCAGGCCAGTATCAAAATCACCACTGATCCCCGCCGCCGGGATCCGATTGGCGATCCGTATTACGTCATCCACCAACCGTCGTCCGTTTGAAAGCGCGAGTCGTTTTCCCATGTTGAATCTAGCCAATGACGTTTATGGGTCGATCGGGGAATCAGACCCGCCGCAGCAAAAAAAAACACCCTCGGCAACTTTGGGTTCCAGGGGGGCTTAGAACACCTCAGTTGATCCGAGAGCGATTGGAGGAAAGCGATCTCGGCATCCTTGCCTTGATCGACTTCGTATTTTGAAGCAGTTACGTCCGCTCAGCCTCAACATCCATGTCAAGCCCGAACGGTCGCGGTTCGCAGTTCTCGGTTTCTGAAAAATCAAACCAATCCCTAATGCAATCCCACCACTTCAAAACAAACAAATTTTTTCTTACGACCACGTAGCAATGATCAATTTGCATCAATCATTCAGTGAAGCGTGGAGGTTATGAGAACTCGTTTTTTCGGTCAATACTGATTTTGCAACAATTTCGAAATTTGCCTGTGGTCGGCATTTGTCGGTTATTTATTGGAGAAACCCGAGACTGCTGGCACGTCAACAAAATATTCTTGGGCCGTCCCAATCAGCGTTGACAATAACCAAATTCATAACCCCGTTAACCGGCACATTCGGCAAACTCCGGTACCGTTTCAAGCAGATTGTAATTTCGAATTAGCTTCCAATTGATTCGTGTCTTACATTTACCGGTGCGTTTATTTTTTTGTTTCCAAAGCGGTTTTCGCAGGCGCGTTTGCCGCCCCCGACAGCCAACGTCGTTGGTTCACGACCAAGAATCAATGTAAGCGGCAGCTTGAAAACTGCCCATCAAAACCCGATACACAACAGCCACCGACACTACTTGTGACCGATTCACTGCCATCCCCGACTCGACCGAAGACCAACCGACTGTTGGAGTTGGATGCGTTGCGCGCGATTTCGTGTTTGAATCTCTTGCTGTTTCACTTCACCTACGTTTATCAAAACAAATACGGGTTCGCGATTCCGATCGACTACGCGTTTCCCTACGGTAAATACGGGGTGGAGTTGTTTTTTATGCTCTCCGGACTGGTCAACGCGATGACCCTGTTGAGCAAGCGCCAGGCGGGTGATTTTTTCGTGGCGCGGTGCGTGCGGATTTTCCCGTCCTATTGGTTGGTCGTCTGTTTGAATGTATGGCTGTTTGCCTACCTGCCGTTTTTTGAAACCAAGCCCTCGGCGGAGTTGTTTGCCGCGAATCTGACGGCAATGCCCAATTTGATCGGCTTTGAAAATATGGAGCCCGTGACCTGGACGCTGCAAATCGAATTGCTGTTCTACGGGTTCCTGTTGCTGTCCTTGATGCTGGGGCTGCTTGATCGCCCGTTTCGCACCATGATGTGTGCAATGGCAGTTTGTCTGGTTTGTTGCACAGGCTTTGATTGGTTTCAAGAATACTATCCTGAATCGGATTGGAATCATCGTTTTGCAGTGGTCTGCCAACTAGGCTGCCTGCGCTATTTGCCACTGTTCTCCATGGGCCTGCTCTTGAATGAGATTCGATGTGGGCGAGGCAATCGGTGGCTGCTGGGAATCGGCATTGCCGTTAGCGCTGTCGTTTTTCATGCGATCGATTTGCGCGACCATAATCCGCTGGCCACCGCATTGCTGTTTAGCCTGTTGGCGGGCAGTGCTTTCGGAAAAATTCCCCTGCTTCGATTCAAGCCTTTGATTTTTATCAGCACAATTTCCTATTCGTTATATTTGTTCCACAACAATTTAGGTTGCCTCGTGATCCGGCAATTCGAAAACGTTGGCTGTCCACCCTGGTTGGCGATTGGCTTGGGAACGATGTTTGCAATCGCTCTCGGATCAATGATCACATTTTGGTTTGAGCAACCTGTTACGCGGTACTTGAATCGACATTGGACCAAGCTGAAACAACAATGGCACGCAGCGCCGGCTTCGAAAAGCTTGCTCAGCCCGTCGCCCAACCCCCATGGTCTTCCATGAACCTGACACTCATCACGCAATCCGATGTAATCCTCGCATCCAATGTCCAGTGGAATGCGATCGCCCAAAATCGACCTTTTTTCCGCTGGGAATGGTTAGCCGGTTGGTTGGCCCACCAAGTGGATTCGGTGACACCGGCTGTCCTGGTGGGATCGGATGATCAAGGACGTTGGATCGGCATCGCGCCGTTCTGTGTGGATTGTAAATCGCTAAGCCGCAAACTCCGCTTTCTCGGAAGTGGAACCGTGTGCAGCGACTATCTTGGACTAATCACCTATCCCGATCACGAAACGGTGTTTGCCGAAGCAATCGCGGATTGGCTAACTCACAATATTCGACCGGGCGGACCGCTGGGAACGATCGATGCGATTGAGCTGGAGGGCGTGAGTCGGTCCGACCAGAGTTCGCAATACTTTCAAGAATTATTGATTGCTTCAGGTTTCGAATCGCACGCAGTGGAACTGGAAGGATGTTGGGCCACGGATCTTCCCAGCTCCTGGGAGGAAATGGATCGACGGCTGAGTAAATCACTCCGTCGCAAAACCAAAAAAGCCAGCCACCGATTGGCCGATCCCACAACTCAAGTTCTGTCCAGCGACGATGATGACGTGGCGGAATTGTGGAACTCATTTGTGGAATTGCACCAAAAACGTCGCAACACATTGGGGCAATCCGGATGTTTTGCGAGCCCGAACTTTGCCGCGTTCCTGCAAGAAGCGACAACAAAACTGATTTCCGCTGAACGAGCGGAACTGCTGATCATTCGGACAGACGGTAAACCGCTGGCGGGTTGCCTATTGCTCAACGATGGCATAACTAATTTCATGTACCAGTCCGGCTTCGACCCCGATAACGCAGCACTGGAGCCGGGCTACCAAATTGTGATTGCGGCGCTGCGGACTTCCATTCGCAAGGGGCTGACTCGTTTTGACTTTCTGCGCGGAGACGAACCCTACAAGTCCCGCTGGCTGACGGAGCGCATACCGCTGGTTCGCACCCGTTTCATTCCTCGAAACTTCTCTTCCCAGCTCAAACACGAAATCTGGAAAACGGCCTACTCATTTCGACAGTGGTGCAAACCATCGGCAGTTCCGACAATGGATGTCGATTAAGCGCAATGCCGTTCAATGAATACAAGCCTGTCGCGCCAGCAAGTCAGCTTTTCCAGCAAAACGGCTTCACTCGCTCGCGCTTCGGGCTTGTATTGCCCGCTTCGCAATTGACCTCATTTCCAAGGCAATCCCATATTTTGGTCGAAAAGACATTGTCAGCTCATCCCAAACTTGCTATCCTGACAGCCCAATGTGTGGTTAATCTGTCTGCTTCTTTAATTTTTGCGCTGTGGAATTAGTCCTACGATTCAAAGCATCGCTGGGCCGCTTCTCATTCGCGATTCGCAAACAATTGACCTTTTTTTGACTCCACCCCTGCCACGTCTTGAGTGACTTTGTCCGACGTGCAACCCACAGGCCATTTGCCGTATCTGGTTGGCGGTTCGTAACCGCTCTACATTTCCTGGCAACTGCTCCATAGAGAATTCATGGTAGATCGCAACTTAATTCATTCCCTCGAAGACGACTCAATCGATCAAGAGCTCAGTGCACTTTTTTCGACCGACATTGACAACTTGCATGATTTGGATATCACCGACCTTTACTATCCAGACGGAATCGGCGACACCCAGCGGTACGAACTGAACGAAATTGTCGAAGGCAAGATCGTCCGCGTGGACAACGATCATGTCGTCGTGGACGTCGGTTTCAAGAGCGAAGGAACCATTAACCGCAACGAGTGGGACGAACATGATATCCCCGTTGTCGGCCAAATCATCAAAGTTCTGATCGAAGATCTCGAAGATGAAATGGGACGAGCGGACGATCCGTCGGGCTTGATACTGGTCAGCAAACGCAAAGCCGATCACATCATTCACTGGACCGAGGTCATTTCTAAAGTTGCCGAAGGCGATATCGTTACCGGAACATGTACCCGCAAAATCAAAGGCGGCTTGTTGGTCGATATTGGCGTGCCGGTCTTTTTGCCAGCCAGCCAAGTCGATATTCGACGGCCTGGCGATATTGGCGACTACATTGGACGAGTGGTTCAATGCGAAGTCCTCAAAATCGACGACTTGCGACGTAACATTGTCGTCAGCCGCCGCTCGTTGATCGAAAAGGAACGAACTTACGCTCAACAAAAACTGATGGCGGAACTCGAACCAGGCCAAACTCGCAAAGGTACGGTTAAGAACATCGCCGACTTCGGCGCTTTCGTGGACCTCGGCGGTATCGATGGTTTGTTGCACATCACCGATATGGCTCATACCCGTATCTCGCATCCATCGCAAATGGTGGCGATGGACCAGGAACTCGACGTGATGGTCCTCAGTGTTGATCGCGAAAAAATCAAGATTGCACTGGGACTGAAACAATTGCTGCCCAATCCGTGGGACAACGTCGAAACGAAATACCCCATTGGCTCGATTCACATGGGCGAAGTCGTCAACGTGATGAACTATGGTGCTTTCGTCAAACTCGAACCCGGTATCGAAGGCTTAGTTCACATTAGCGAAATGTCGTGGGTCAAACGGGTTAATCACCCCAGCGAATTGGTCAATATCGGGGACGAGATTCAAGTCTCGGTTTTGGGTATCGACAAATCCGGCGAACAAATGTCGCTCGGTATGAAACAGACTCAGGATAATCCTTGGGATGACGTCGCCGCCAAGTACCCGATCGGTGCCGACATCTCGGGCAAAGTCCGCAATCTGACCAACTATGGTGCCTTCATCGAACTCGAAGAAGGCATCGACGGGCTGTTGCATGTTTCCGACATGTCGTGGACTCGCAAGATTTCGCACCCCAATGAAGTCCTCGAAAAAGGACAGGAGATTCATTGCAAGATCCTGGCCGTCGATACGGATCGCCGGCGAATCGCGTTGGGTCTGAAACAAATGAATGACGATCCGTGGAACAGTGACATTCC
>JANNPW010000085.1:0-46135 GCA_031400405.1 Mariniblastus sp. | reverse complement strand
ACAGCTCAATTGTTGTTCGTGCAGCATCCGATCGGCATCGACACAATCAATCAACTCTTCTTCAATCGCGATTTGCACGAACGGCTGGAGCGGATTCGCTTCGGCCAAATCGAGCACGCGAGCCACTTGCTTGATCGTCATGAAGTTCTTGCGGATCGCCAGTGTCGCTAACGACATGGTGGCTTCCTGCTGAATTTTGACCAATCCGCAAAATTGCTCAGGGCTAATGATGCGTTGTTCGACAAGATAAATTCCAAACTTGAGACTCATAAGACATTGCCTTGATATAAACAACAGCGATCATCGATAAACGCCTAATCTGTTCTGTCGACCATACTGCCAGCACTTGTCGAGTCGATTGCTTCCCGCACTTTCATCCGTAACGACGCGAACAATCGGCACTCGTTTCAGCATGTGCGTTCCGTTTTGACGACTGTTTCACGGACGTCGCCGATTCGGAAACGCATGTACCGATAGTTTCGATTTTGAGGATTCTTATCTTGAACTTGGATTTTCGGGCGATCAAATTATGAAATTTTTTTGGTGCCGGTCACGCTGCCGACCTAACTGTAAACTACCGTTCTGAAGTGGGTATCCCGCACTCCTGCTTGAAAGAGGCGTCGGCGGTTAACCCAATTCAGGCTCAGCACAGAGGAATCAGAGATGTCCCGCTTACAACGCAAACAAAATTATGTTGACTCGCACGTTCAAGGCGCCTTGTTGCGACGAATTTGCGTCCACTGGGTCGTGTTTTTTGCAGTCGCCGCTGTGGCAATCATCTTCCTGCAAGCCCTAATGGGCGACCCGGCCAAAACTATCGCTCAGCGCATCCGCTTTGAGACGAAAGAATTCATGTTCATGGGAATGGTGATGGTCTCGTTGTTTCCGGCATTTATGCTCGACACGATCCGATTTTCGAATCGATTCGTCGGTCCGATCGCGCGTTTACGACGTTATTTGCGCGAACTTCAAAAGGGAAACACCGAGCATTGTTCGTTCCGTGGCAACGACTTTTGGAACGATATGGCGACGGAGTTCAACTACGTGGCTGACCTGGTGGCCGCTCAAAAATTGGAAATCGAAGAATTGAAAATGAAGTTGTATGAGTCGCGCGTAACCGTCTAGCCAATTGAATTTTAGTACTTCTGAATGCGCTATGTGCTCGATCCGTCAACTTGATTCCAACCCAGCGATCTCACACCACCGACGATGTCCATGAAATTTCCAAACAAGAATATTCCCATCAAACGACTCCGGCGTGGTGCGGCCGTCGTAGAATTTGCCGTTTGCCTGCCAGTCATTCTGCTGATCGTGTTTGGCTCGATCGAAGCTGCCAGCATGCTGTTTTTGCGACAAGCCCTCATTCAGTCCTCCTACGAAGCCGCCAAAGTGGCCGTCAAAAATACCGGCACCAACACCGCAGCTACCACCGCAGCGCAACAGGTTGCCGCCGGTCGCCGCATTGACAGTTTGACGATCACATTTCAGCCCGCTGACGTGTCTTTGGCCGCCAAAGGGGATTTTATTCGCGTCACCATTGCCGCCCCAGGCAATCCCAATAGCCTGATTCCGTTTGGCCCGTTCAAGGACCGGATCGTTTCGGCGCAAGCAGTGATGGTCAAAGAATAGAGCCCAGGCATCTGAATCGGGCTCGAATCATCGAACCGAAGTTGTATTTTTCCGCGCCCCACATTTTTCGAGCAATCCTATGTCGAGTCAAAATTTGAACCCGAAAAAAATTCCGGTCGAGCTGAACAAATTTGACCGTTCCGGTGCGATGCTCCCGCTGATTGTTGTTGTAATTGTAATTCTCTTTGTTGCCGCCGTCCTCTCAATTGATATCGCCCGCATTCATGTGACCCGCAGTGAACTGCGAACCGCCACCGACGCCGCTGCGCGAGCCGCCGTGGAAGCACTCGGCAGGACGCAAAACCAAGCGGCCGCCACCGATGCGGCGGTCGCCATTGCCAAGGAAAACTTTGTCGCCGGACTGGGGCTCGATCTGGACACCAATCGAATTCGGTTTGGAACATCGCTGCAGAATCCTGATGGATCGTTTTCGTTCACCGAGGGAGCTGGCCGTCCAGGTGTTCCGATCAACGCCGTACGTGTGACAGGGGAGCGAACCGCGACATCGCCCAATGGTCCCGTTGGATTGTTGTTCGGACCGATGTTCGGCGTGACTAATTTTGAACCCGTTCAGTCGGCCGTCGCGACTCGCAGCGACCGCGACATCTCGCTCGTGTTGGACGTATCGGGATCGATGAATGATTTCGGTCGATTTCCAGCCTTGCAAAATGCCTTGAATTTCTTTTTGTTGGAACTGGAAAACTCGCCTCAAGATGAACGAGTCTCACTGACGGTTTACAGTACCAATGCCCGCAAATTGGTTAACCTGACAAGTGATTTAGCGCTGATTCGAGCGGCGTTTGCCCGGGAGGCACCCAATGGCTTTACAGCGATTGGCGAAGGACTGCGCGTCGGACTCGATTCGATTCTAAACGATCCGCAAGCCAGAAGTTTCGCGTTGAAATCAATCATCGTGATGACGGACGGGAATCATAACCGCGGCGTAAATCCCCGGGTTGTCGCGGCCGATTGCGCGCGGGCAAATGTTGAAGTTAACACGATCACATTTAGCAATGGCGCAAATCCAGTGCTCATGCAACAAGTGGCCCGCATTGGCAATGGAACACATCTACATGCCAATACCAATCAGGAATTGATCGACGTATTCCAAGCGATTGCCCGGCAGTTGCAAGTCCTGCTGATCGAGTAATGCCACCGCCGATCGCCACTAATTCGTCCCAACACGGACTCGTTGAAATCCTTAAGAGAATTGACCCATGAATTTTGCCCGCTGCTTTCACGCTCCAGCGAAAACTCCCCGACAACTCCCCTCGCGTCGCGGCGCGTTGACGGTGGAAGTAGCCATCTGTCTGCCAATTCTGATTACATTCCTGTTCGCGTGTTACGAGGTCGCGCATGCAAATATGCTGTTGCATGCGACCGAGAGTGCCGCCTATGAAGCGGCTCGGGTTGGCATCGTACCAGGAGCGAAACCGGCTAAGATCCGTGAGGCAGCCGCATTCGTCTTGAACTCGGTCGGGGTTCGGAATTTTACTTTGACCATGACGCCAGATCCAATCACAACCAAAACGAATTCCGTGAAAATCGTAATTTTAGTGCCGTTTCGGGGCAACACTGCGGTTTCGCAAATGTTTGTTCGCGATCCGACGTTTCGCGGTCAGTGTGAGCTGACCCGGGAAACTCTCTAGGCACCCCGATTCGGCATTCCTGCGCCAGCGAAAATCCTGGGCAGGTGAGCAGCCGGCTCAGGGATCACATTTAGTCCGATCGACGGCCGCCGGATGTTAATTCCGTTTTTCCATCGCTTGTCGAAGTACTGTGGAATTAAAGTGTGGTTCGGGCACAAGATTCTGCACCGAATCTGATTTTCCAATCACGACGATGCCGGATTCCGTTACCGTGAATCCCCGCGCCCGATCGGCTTCATGGTTAATTCCAATCTCGACGCCCGGTGGAATCACCACGTTCTTGTCAATAATCGCGCGATTAATACGGGCATGACGTCCGACTTCCACCCGATCAAACAAAATCGAATCTGAAACGGAGGCAAAACTGTTGACTCGTACTTGAGGTCCGACAACGCAACGTTCGACTCTTCCGCCGGAGACGATGGAGCCGGGACAGACAATACTATCGGTAGCCATACCCACACGATCGCGCTCTTCCGTACTGCCGAAAACGAATTTGGGCGGTGGAAAGCCATCCTGAAAAGTGCGAATTGGCCATTCCGTGTCATACATGTTGAGCATCGGATCGACGCCAATCAAATCCATGTTAGCTTCGTAGTAGGCATCAACCGTACCGACATCGCGCCAGTAGGCCTCAGTCTTGCGATTCTCATCAACAAAAGGAAACGCAAAAACCCGGCAACTATCAATGATCGATGGAATAATATTTTTGCCGAAATCGTGAGAACTGTTGGCTGTGTTTGCGTCTTTGATTAATTGCTCAAACAGAAATCGAGTCGTAAACACATACACGCCCATGCTGGCGAGACAACGATCTTTTTGGCCTGGAATTGTTTTCGGATGGGCTGGTTTTTCTTCAAAGCCTCTTAGTCGTTGGTCGCTATCGACCTCCATCACCCCAAATTGTCGGGCTTCTTCGATGGATACTGGCAACGCAGCAACTGTCAAATCCGCCTTCATTTGATTGTGAAACTCGACCATGGTCCCGTAATTCATCTTATAGATGTGATCACCGGCCAGGATCAAAACGCAATCGGGACGCTCGTTTTCCAACGTGTAAATATTCTGATAAACCGCGTCGGCGGTTCCCTGGTACCAATGCTCGTCAATTCGCTGTTGCGGAGGCACAATACTGATGAACTCGCCCAGTTCGCTGCAAAAATATTTCCGCCAACCGTTATTGATGTGCCGATCGAGACTGATGGCTTTGTATTGGGTAAGCAAAAGCAGTTTTCGCAAGCCACTATTCAAACAATTGGAAAGCGCGAAATCGACGATACGATAACCGCCACCAAACGGCACTGCGGGCTTGGCCCGATCCCTGGTCAAAGGCTCCAACCGAGACCCTTTACCGCCAGCAAGAATAACCGCCATAACTTTTTTCACAGTATCTTTCCTCCCACCGATGATTCAACCCGTCGTCGCCGGATTGTAGTTGAACCCAGAAATTGATCCCAGTCCAATCAAAACTCGAACTTTTCCGACCGAGACCAGATCGCTGGGGGCGCTGACAAAAACGTCTCCGCAACTTCGAACGGTTTTCCAATGGAAGGAACAACCTCTGGCCCTACGCCAACTTTAAGGGGGAATCCAGTTGTGCTGTTAAATCCGATTGACTCGCGTTGCCCTAGATTGCCAAGCTTCGCTTTGCCGAATAATCCATTGTATATTGGCCGATTTTTCGTTTCATTCAAGAATGCAAAAATTTAGCGGATTGGAAAACTCAGCCCAATCCACTATGATATAGGGTATTGGCCCAGCGAGCTCCGGGCTAAACTTGCCTGGCAGACTACTTGATTTATGACGATGTTTATGGCTTGTTTTCGATTTACAATTCGATTTTTGCTGCTGGCATTGACGAGTCAATTCGGTTGTCCCGCATTCGCGGATGAGGTGATCCTCGACAACCAGACCAATTCGCAATTGAAGGTCGGTGATTTCAATTGTTCGACCTGCGTTGAGCAGGTAACAACCTCGATTTCTTTGTTTGGCCACAATAATCAAACCCGGTTGACGGCTGGTCAATTGTGGCAATTTTTTAATAACCAAGGCGTCGATTCCCTAGACAAGTTGACTCTTTGTTTGGACGTCGGCGAGCTCGATAGTCAATCCAAATTCGATGTTCAGTCCATTCAGTTTCGAATTGAAGATACACTTGCCTCCGGCAACTTTCTTACGAATGTAAGTTTGGGCAACAACACATTGGTCGTGCCGGGGTCAATGACTTCTTCCTCGAAACCAGAAGCGAAACTTGAAATCCTGTTGGATTACGATTTCATGCAGCGTTTTTCCGCAAATAGTTCCGAGTTAATCACACTCGATTTTTCGTCGAGTGGAGAATTACCTTCCGAAGCATCCATCTCCATCGAAGGCAATGGAAATGTATTCACCAAATCCAATTTGTTATTGTTGTTCGGATTCATCAGTTTTTGGTTCGTCGTTTTCACGGTGCTCAACCGTGTCACGAAACCGCTGTCGGAAAATCCAAATCCAGTGAAAACTAATCCGGTAATGTTGGCCAGCCAACCCAACGCGGCCAACTCGTCGAACGAGCCAATTGGTTTGAAGAAACACGCGGCGGACCGCGATTCGATAATCCGGGTTGAACGCATTCGCGGCGTTTGATCACGATTGATTGCGCTGTCGGCGCATTTCATACATCATCAACGAAGCCGTTACCGAGACGTTCAGGCTGTCGCCAATACCCAGCATTGGCAATTTGACTCCTGCACCATCACCGGTTCGCCACAATTCGCTCAATCCTTTGGCTTCATTCCCAAACACGATAGCGACCCGACCAGTCAAGTCGGTGCCATACAACGTCTTTTCGGCTTCCGGTGTGGCCACCAAAATTCGGAAATCATGAGCTAACAGCCAGGTTCGAATTTCGCTTGAACTACCAACGGCCAGCGGGACCGAAAAAACCGTCGCCACGCTCGACCGAATCGCATTGGGATGAAAAATGTCGGACAAAGCATCGGCGATCAACAATCCCTCAGCGCCACTTCCGTCGGCACTGCGAGCAATCGCTCCGAGATTTCCTGGTTTCTCGATGGATTCGAGAATCACAAACAACGCCTGTTTGCCCGGTCGTAGTCGCGCCAAAGTTGTGGCGGGTCGTTCGGCAATTGCGATGACTTCCACATTCCGATCACCATAAGCCAGTTTCGCAAACAGCGGCCCGGAAAGCACGATGGATCTGGTTTCCGCAGTGCCGGATTGCCGGGCCAACAGCCTTTCGAGATTCAATTTTTTTTCCGGCGTCAGTTGCTCTTCATCAACAAAGACCTCCACAAAGCTCACCCCCGCCTGAATGGCCCGGCTGAATTCGCGTAACCCAAACACGATAATCAACTGGTGCTTTTGACGCCCGCGCGCCGTATGGAGGGATAACGCCTGTTTGAATCGTGGATTATTGGGGCTGGTGATGGATTCCATGAAGATTTTAAGGGGCTTGGTAGAACTCAAGTCAGTAGCTGTAATCGGCCCGCGTTCGCTGGTCTTATTCTTATGAATCGGCAATGAATCGAAAGCAATGTCCGCTGGCCAAACGTTTTTGATCCGTGGTCTTCAATTCTAGAACAAATGAACTCGATTTCCCATGTGATAAATCAAAATGGCAATGAGCCAGTCGACTCAAATCCTGTTGATCGATTCCTGCCGAATGACAACTCAGCACCAACATGCGCAGGTTTCGAGCAGCAATCGCAGCCAAACCGGCCAACAGCCCATCGATCTGTTCCGAAAACTTCCAGCGCTCGTTTTTCGGTCCGCGACCATACGAGGGGGGATCAGCGATCAACACATCATACTTCGAGCCTCGTTGGAATTCTCGATTTACGAACTTGACTGCATCTTCCACGATCCAGCGAATCGGATGCTGCTGAAGTCCGGTTCGTTCCGCGTTGGTGCGGGCCCATTTCATTATATTCTGCGCTGCATCGACATGCACAACGGAGACTCCGCGCGATGCCAGTGACATCGTGGTGCCGCCGGTGTAGCCAAATAAATTCAGCGCTGTTAGGCCAGTCAGATCACCGGGCAGCGACTCGATCCATTCCCAGTTCGTCGCTTGTTCCGGGAAAATTCCCAACTGCCCCGCAGGCGTTGGTTTCAACAAGAAAAATTTGCGACCATGTTGCACCTGCCACTGCAGTGGGGGCGACCCTGTCCAGGCCCCTCGTGAACCATCAATTTGGTACCGGAGGTCGCTGATCGGAGTAACTGGATCCGCGAGAAATGCGCGAGATTTGGATTTGGCGTTGCGAGTTCGCTCCCACTCGCCAACAGACGGTGTTTGCCGCCGCACCACGATTCCTCCAAAAGACTCCCATTTTTCACCGCCGCCGAAATCTAGCAGTTGGTACTGGTCGGAATCGAACATCGGTTAATCCCAAATCCACAACTTGGGATGCGTTTGTTGCAATCGAAATACTCCGTCTTGAGTGACCTTGGTTTTTCGCAGTACGACACAATGCAAATTTTGCAACCCATAGAGTTGACGCAAACCTCGATCGGAAATCAGTGTATTTTCGAGATCCAGTACTTCGCACAAATTTAGCCCGGGTAATTCGGAAAGATGGTCGTCGGTGATTCCTTCACCACGTTGATCGATGATCTTGCGCCCTTGGAACCGTTGGTCGTAACTCTGCCAATTGCCGCATCGCGCGAGCCTCAGGACCAGATTCCATAACGGGCGCTGGTACCATGAAAGCCGCGCTTGAGGATCTCTCGCCAAGCGATGGCCTTTCCATATGAGGGCGATGTAAAAGACCGCGAAAAACACCATTACCGAGACCAATCCGAGGCTGGCAATGGGCGGCATTCGCACCAGCGCAACCAACGAAAGCAGCGTCACGATAAAAGCAATTGCCACATGGGATCCATACTCCAAATACCGAAATGGAATGGTTTCCGACAACGTTTCAACGATCCAAAGTTGAAATCCAGCCAATCCGGTTTTGATTTCGGATAGAGGTTGGGTCGCTTTTTCAAATTTGGGAGGCGAAAAACCGCAGGCCGGACAGCGCCCTTGAGGTCCAGTTACCTCACCGCACTTCGTGCAGCGCACTCGATTATCGGTAGCCAATTGACGCTTCGACCCTGGCGATTCGTCCCCAAAAACCAACGCCGAGAGATCGGCTTTCGTCCGTTTCGTCGGCGGCAAGAGATTTAGCTCATCCTTTTTCGCTTCAGTCGTTGCAGGAGTCCTGGGGCTTTTTCCGCTTGATTGTTGCGAAGTCGTCGTGCTTGATTTACTCACAACCGGCGGCATTGACTTTGGCCCCAAGTTCGATTTTGCTGGATTGGATCGCGGCGCTTTCGAATTAGAATTCAAACTTGGGTCCCGTTCGGGCGACGGGCGTTTCTTCGCAGCATAATTGTCGAACGGCACCTCCGTCGGTTGATGACATTGGCCACATTCGACCTGCTCACCGATGCTAGAATCCGGCACAATCATGCGGTGACCGCAAGGTTCTCCGAAACCAAGCGCCGGATTGAAAACCAGGTTCTGGCATTGAAATTCGATCATCATGTTCGTTTTTGTTCCCTTGGGAAACCCAGACCCGCAGAATTCCGACAATCGTCGTTTCGGACATCATTGAGGAAGATCGATCTTGCTTCTGTTCGGTAAGTTGTCGATCGTCCAAGCAATTGTTTCGAAAAAAATGCGATCGCCAGACCTTTGTAAGTCGCCATTAACGGGAGAACTTGCCACCAACCGACCGATTGTACTTGCGGACGGAATTGTATCTCTGAAAAGAATTATGATTGGGAACCTGGTTGTACACAGGAACCGAATTGTATCGGGGAATCGAATTGTATTTTTCGATGGAATTATATTTAGGAGACAACCTATAACTTGGCACCGGATTGAATCGAGATAGCGATTGATAGCCCGGAACCGAGTTGTAGTGCGGCCACGATCCATAATTCGAAATCGAATTGTATGGTTGCGGCGAATTAAATGCGGGTGGACCCAACGTCTGAAGTGCTGGATTTCGATAGTCCGATCCGTTATCCACCGCGTCGGGAAACCCAAACTGGACCGCACTCCCAACATTTTGCCCCTCACAACTCGAATTGACTAGCAAAACTATCAAAACGACTGGCAACAGGGGTCCAATCAATCTCGAAAATCGACACATTAGTTGCTCATCTTGCTTTGGCCCAATTCGGCCAAACATGAAGATCCTAGCCCAATTTTTTTCATCGCCTTTGGAGTCCACAGACAGATTAGTCTGGAAAGAAACAACAAACAACGGCAAATTACCCGACTAGGACTCGAACCTAGAATGTCTGAACCAAAATCAGATGTGTTACCATTACACCATCGGGCAAGGTTGCCTGCTCCCTATTTTTTACCAAAAAGTTGCAGTTTGAAAAATAGGGTTTCAAAAAAAAACGGATTACCTCGGGAATTCGAACGGAACCGAGAATTCGGCAAGCCATCACGCTTGCGAGTTCAACAGCCCACGGCGACTTATTTGTGTTTGACAACCGCAAAGGCCAGTTGCTCCAATTCCATCGCTAAATCGACGCCAATTACGCTGATATTTTTGGGGACCGTGAGGGTAATAGGCGCGAAATTGAGGATTCCGCTGATCCCAGCGGCAACCAATTTATCGACGCACGATTTAACCGCTTTAGCCGGAACAGCCAAAATCACCAATCGGATCTTTTCCTCTTTAACGACGTCGTCCAACCGCGCAATATCCAAGACTGTCAGTCTTTCAAATACCTTACCAATAATTGCCGGGTCTACATCAAACGCCGCCGCGACCCGAAACCCCTGTTTGTCAAATCCTCGATAGCCCAAAAGGGCTTGTCCCAAGTTGCCGCAACCGATCAAACCGACCGGCCATAAACGATCGGTTCCCAAAATCCAGCGAATCCTTTGGATCAACTCTTCGCAATAGTAGCCGACTCCTGGATGACCAAACTGTCCAAAGAAGGCAAAATCCTTCCGAACCTGGGCATCCGTGACACCAAGTCTTTGGCCAAGTTTGACCGAACTGATCGTCTGTTTCCCGACACGTACCAGATGCTGAAGTTCGCGCAGGTACAGACTCAAGCGATTAACGACCGCTTTGGGAACGTCGGGCCGCGCGGCATGATGGTCTGAATTCATAGATTGGCTCAGGGGCAAGTACCGTTTCATTTTATCCATTTGGCTGAGTTTGAGTAGCCAGAATCGATGACCGTGGATCAACTGTCATAACCGTCAAAATCGGCTCACGCTTTCAAAGTTTCTTATTCAAAATTGCTTATCTATTCATCCAACTCTGCCTGACTGGCCGATTTTTACATGGTCGGGAGGACTCTTTCGAAGACGGGCCGGGAATGTCTGTCAGTCCACTACCGGACGACTCACTGCACACAGTTGTCAGAGTCGTCGGTGGAAGAAAACAAAGATGGCATGGTGAATGTTTCACCAGACCAGATGCCGCCTCCAAGGTTAGAAACGTCAGTTTTTGGGAGATGTTACGATGAAATTGGTACGAAGCATGCTGACCTCCGCTGCATTTGCTGCGGCTGTCTTGTCAGCTGGATTTAGTTTTGCCCAATGTTGTGGTGGCGCAAGCTACGATGCCGTTGGTGCAGCTGCCCCCTCAACCGGAGACGGTTGCGGTTACACCGTTATGAAAACAGTCACACAAACCGTCAACGAGCAACAACAAGTTACTCGGTACCGAACGGTTTATCAAAACGTTTCCGAACAAGTTCAAGTTCCCGTAACTCGAACCGTTCGCGAAACCGCTTACCGCACAGAAACTTATAATGTTTCCCGTCCGGTTCGCGAACAAAGCTTCAAAACTGTGAACTACTCGGTCAAAGTTCCTGTAACGGAACAACAACAACGTACGATCAACTACGTTGTCAAAACTCCAGTGACCGAACAACACAGCAAAGAAGTTACTACTTACGTGCGTCGTAACGTTACTGAACAAAAGCAACGAACTGTAAATTACAACGTTCGTCGCCCAGTAACTGAAACCACGATGCGAACTGTCAGCAAGACAATCCGAGTTCCTTACACCGAAACCAAAACGATCAACGTTCGTGGCGGCCACTTCGAAACAGTTTCCGATGTGATCCCAGGTCGTTCGTACAGCAAACGAGTTCGTACACGTGGTACTTGGTCATGTGATCCTTGCACCGGTTGCCGAACATTCTGCCCAGGATCTTGCAGCACCATTTGCTGCCAAACTCCTGATCGCACCGTTTGCCGCAAAGTTTGGGTTCCGACTTGCGAAACTCGCGAAGTCTGCGTAACGAAATATCGTTGCGAAACAGTTTGCGAACAAGTTCCTTGCACCACGACTCGTATGGTTTGCGAACCATGCAGCAAAGTTGTTAACTACTGCGAAACTCGTGTTGTTTGCGAGCCATGCACCAAAACTGTTAACTACTGCACCACACGAATCGTTTGCGAAAACCGATCACGAGTTGAAAACTGCTGCGTAACACGAATGGTTTGCGAAACACGAACCAAACAAGTTCCAGTTTGCACAACACGAATCGTCTGCGAAACACGTACACGTCAAGTTCCTTACACAGTTTGTAACCAAGTAACGGAAATGAAATGTGTCACTAAATGCCGACGAGTTTGCTCGCAAGTTCCTTATACTGTAACGATCTGCGTTCCTCGTTGCATCGAAGTTCAAGTTCCAGTTGTTGTTAATCCAGCTCCATCCGCTTGCTGCGGTTGCGAAACAGCCGACAATGGCTGTGGTTGCGGTGCTGCTGACAACGGTTGTGGTTGCGAAGCAAACGCTTGCTGCGACAACGGTGGACGATTGTTCAACGGTCGAGTTCGTGGTCGTCTGCGTGGAATGTTGTCGCGAGTTCGTGGCCTGTTCAATGGTTGCGGATGTGGCAACAACTTCGGCGGATCTGATTGCGGTTGCGATTCAGGTTGTGGTGCAGGCGTTGCTGCTCCCAGCTGTGGTTGCAACTAGTTAGGTTTCTAAACCAGGACAAAATTCTGGTCTCATATTAAGGGTGGCTCGATCAACTTGATCGAGCCACCTTTTTTTGTTGTTTGATACTGAGACAACTTGGCTTGTTTCGTCCCACTCGTTATTCGGACGCACAAATTGATTGAAGCAGGAATTCGCTGGGTTTTTTGCCCCGGGGATGCAGTGAAATTCGCAACTTCCAGCTCTTATGTCATGAAACACAGAATTGTTTTGCTAATTTCCGATGGAAAGCGCCCCAAACATCGAAAGGATTCCACGAAAACTGCGAAAAGCTTTTGTAACCGTTGATCCAATCGGTTAGCATATTAGAGTTGCCAGTTTCGAATGGCGCGGCAATTTTGTCCGTTACGTGTGTCTTCCACCGGTCTCACGACCAATCGGCAAAATAAAAATCGAACCCCTTCCACTACGTTGGCCTTTATTCAATGGTAAACAATTATGGTTAACCTCAAATGGTATTTGCTTTGCCTGTTGCCGATCGGCTTGATTGCTGTTAACGGTTGCAGCCCCCCCCAGCCAACTGCTACTGTCAAAAAAGTCGACAACAATCCCCCGGCTTTCGCCGACAGATCTGACCCGAGAGCCGGCGAACCAGCGGATCAGCAGACTGCTTCTTCCGAAAGGACTGGGATTGTTGGCGATGGGTCTGGCGGTGCCAATCCATCTGATGAATCACGGGATGAACGCGCGCCTTCGCCGATGGACAATGCGAGCACTGATCCTCCAGCAATGCCCGAATCTCCGGCAGAAATTGGTGGAGCGTCCGTTGGCCGATCCGGTGACCCGCGATCTGAAGACGAAAAATCTGCCGCTGATCCGACGGCAGATGAATCGGCTTCCGGCGATTCCGACAAAGACAATGAAGACATAACGCTGCCTGAGTTTCCTGGCCCGTCCGGAAAAAAAGGAACCGAAGTTGGCGACCTGATTCCGGAAATCGAAGGCAAAGACCTCGACAAGGTTTCGTTCAAGCTCAGCGACTACAGCGGCCGAGTGGTGATGTTGGATTTCTGGGGCGATTGGTGACCACCGTGCCGGGCCATGTACCCTCACGAGCGGTCGCTCGTTAACTCGATGCAAAGTCGTCCTTTTTCCCTGTTGGGAGTAAACAACGACGAAGAAATTTCCGTCGTCAGCAAAGCAGTCAAGGAAAATGAGCTGAACTGGCGGTCCTGGATTGATGGAAATTCCGGACCGATCGTCAAGGATTTCGAAATCCGTAGTTTCCCAACCATCTTCCTGGTCGATCACAAGGGCGTCATTCGCTACAAAAATCTTCGCGGTGCTAAACTTGACCACGCGATAGAACTGCTGGTTACTGAAGCCGAACAAGATGGTGCCAAAGGTGGGATTGTGGTCTCGCCGCCCAAATTGAGACGTTTTGTGGATAAAACTGGCAAACACAAAATCATGGCAAAATTCGAGTCTTTCGCCGATGGTGAAGTCACGCTTGTGAAATCATCAGGTGAAAAATCTATTCTCCCACTCGATTCACTTAGTCAAAAAGACCAGGACTATTTGGAGAAAGGCGGGTATCTAGAAGAAACCGCCGACATTTCGGTGGCCACGGCAAGTGAAGCGGGCGAGAGCCGAGTTTTCACCGACAAGACCGGCAAGCACAAAGTTTCGGCGACTTTTGTCAAGCTCGATGGCAACAACGTGACGCTGCTCAAAGAGGACGGTTCCAACGTCGATCTACCCTTAGACAAGTTGTGCGAAGAGGACCAAGCCTACGTAAAGAAAGCAGCCGTCGAAGAAAAAGCGGCCGACGAAGAATAGCCGTTAGCCGTGGAAGTTGTGTTAGACGTCGAAACAGTGGCTGAGCGGCTGCGGTATACGATCGGCCCAGGATGTTAGTACGACCTTTCGATCATTTCTCGAATAATCGTTCCAACCATGGGGCCAGCTGCCAACTGATTCGCCGTTGGAAGGTGAGTTTTACTACTCGCCATCGTCGATCTCGCTAGCCCCCGACATCTCGTCGGGGCCTTCGTTTGATTTTGCAATTTACGAAGGATAAATTCAGCATGAATTTATCTGCGTGAATCGGCGACATCTGCGGTCAAGCCATTCCGCGATTCCAAAAAATGTATCGGAAAACGACAGGTGCCATCAGCCTCTACGCTAACGCTTCCCAGGCACCGATCAACAGACCTGCCGCGCGATCGATTTCGTCTTGTGACGTGTACCAACCGACGCTGAACCGAATGGTGCCTGCCATCCGGGCTTCGCTGCAACCCATGGCCGCCAAAGTCGCTGACGAAACTGCACCATCACTGTGGCACGCCGAACCCAGTGACGCACAGACTTCCGGTAATCTTTGCAGCAAGTCGTAACCCTTGATGTGGGGAAAAGCGACACTCAGCGTATTGGGCAATCGCGTGGCGTTGGCGCCATTGACAATCAAACCCGGAATTTCATCAATCAAGCGATGCTGTAAGCGATCGCGCAGGCCAGTCATATGGACAGCGGATTCATCGAGACACTTCCGGACCAAATTGGCGGCTTGTCCCAGTCCCACAATATACGGCGTGTTTTGCGTGCCACCGCGCAAACCATTTTCGTGGGCGGCACCGTGCAATAACGGCTCCACAGTGACCCCGTTTCGCACAAACAGCACGCCAATTCCCTTCGGAGCATACAGCTTGTGACCCGCCAGACTCAACAAGTCAACATCCAATTCATCGACAATCGTGGCGATCTTGCCCACGGATTGTGACGCATCGGTGTGCATCAAGATGTTTCGACTATGGCAGATCTCAGCGATTTGTCGAATCGGTTGAATGGTGCCAATCTCATTGTTGGCATGCATGATGCTGACCAATCGAGTATTGGGTCGCAACGCGGCTACGACCGACGAAGGACGCACATAGCCATTTTCATCGCAGGGCACGACCGTCAACTCGTATCCCATTTTTTCCAGAAACTGGGCCGGCAACAGCACGGCCGCGTGTTCGATGGCTGAAACCACCAAGTGTCCCCGCGACGTCGGACGACCATTAAACATCACGCCTTTGATCGCCAGATTATTGCTCTCCGTCCCGCAACTCGTGAAAACGATTTCGTCTGGGTCACAACTCAACAATCCGGCTACTTTCGCACGGCCATCTTGAATCGCCTCTTTGGCTGCACGCCCCATGGTATGAACGCTCGAGGGGTTGCCGAAATGCCCATGCAAGAACGGCAGCATCGCTTCCACCACGCTCGGCGCAATCGGAGTGGTGGCGTTAAAGTCCAAATAGATTTGACGCACGGGTCGGTCTCGTTGAATGTAAGTTCGAATTGTCAGGGCGATAGTCTAAGTGATCTGACAGATTTGCAAAATCTAACATTTCATAGTTTTTCGTTTCTTGCCGACTCGTCCCATCGACACGATCTTGGCAATGTATTCGCTCGCCGAAGGAACTTTGCAGGCGGTATTACCCACATTGACGTCCACTTTGCCAATTGCTTTGGCCGATTCTTGTGCCTTTTTCAACAACTTCGGTACGTAGGACCCAACGCTGATCACGAAATTATTCATCGTATAGCGCACCCGATTGGGTGCCTGTTGGATCGTCGACTCGACTTGTTTTAGCAACGCTTGAATTTCAGCGTGATCCAACTCTTCGTCGGGCGCCATTGCCAACACACCGGAATAGGTACACCAACCGCAGGCCGCCACCGACTCCTGTTTGGATTTCATCCATTTCAGTGACAATTCACGGGCGAATGGACTCTCGCAGGTCACAGCCGGCACTGCGAATTCGGAGATCATGTGCCAACCCGCTTGCTTGGCCCAGCGATCGAGCAGAGTCTTTTTCATGAGCGCGCCGTTGGCAACCATTCCGGCCAGGTACATCGCATCGACCACACCGGATTCGAACAGCTCCTCTGCCACCGCCTGATTGCCTTTTATTTTTTTGGCAATGGGCTTCATGTCGCCGACTTTGACACCCCAGACCTGATCGGACGGAGCACCATGGTTTAAGAATGTTTTCCGCGTTTGATCGCTACCTTTGCTTTTCAATTCGGTCAGTATTTCCACTGTCGTGGTCATCAAGGTTCCTCCTGCCGCCTTCGCGAAGCGGCCCAGATTTGTAGAATGGTGAGTTCATTTGAGCTGAGACTACTCCCCAGTTTAGGGGACTCGGGCTCTGGTTTCCACCTCCCCATCCGGAAAGCCCGTATGAGTTTGCCGCAACAAATCCTGCATCATACGTTCGACAACGGATTGACTTTGGTCGCCGAACCGATGCCCTGGCTGGAATCCGCCGCGTTCTCGATCGCCGTTCCGGCAGGCTGCCGGTTTGATCCCCTGGCACAACTGGGAACGGCCAATTTTGTTTGCGAAATGGCGCAACGGGGCTGTGGCAAGCTGAACAGTCGTGATTTTATCGAATCACTTGAATCGTTAGGTGTTGATTTCAGTTCCAGTGTTTCGACCTACAACACAAATTACGGTGGGGCCATGCCAGCCGGGCAGTTGAACGCGGCATTGGCGATCTACGCCGATCTGTTACGACGCCCGCACTTTCCCGCAAACCAGTTGGAAGACGGTCGGCTGGTTTGTGTTCAAGAAATTAAATCGCTGGAAGACGATCTCTCCCATCGCGCGATTCTGGAATTGCGCAAGCGATTTTATGGAGACCCCGACGGTCGACATTCGGAAGGCGTCCTGGAGACCATTGCGTCAATCGACCTGGCAGATTTGCAAACCTTTTATCGACGGCAATATCGTCCGAACGGAATGATCATCGCCTGTGCCGGAAAATTGAATTGGGACGAGTTGAAGACAAATGTCGACCGACTGTTCAGTGACTGGTCGCCACAGGCAATTGATGACGTAACCACCGTTGAGCCACAACATGGAGTCCATCATATTCAACACGACAGCGAACAGACACATATCGCCGTTGCCTTTACCGGGGTGGCTTATGCCCACGCGGACTATTACCTGAACCGCGGGGCAATCGGCGTGCTCAGCGGCGGCATGAGTTCTCGTCTGTTCAATGAAATCCGCGAAAAACGCGGACTCTGTTACACTGTTTACGCCTCGTGTCATTCCTTGAAAGACCGCGGATCAGTGATTTGTTACAGCGGGACAAGCACGCCTCGCGCCCAGGAAACTCTCGATGTCCTGCTCGAACAATTAACGGATTTAGCTCAAGGCATTCATGAAGATGAATTGCGTCGATTGAAGATCCAGATTCGTAGCAGTCTGATCTCGCAGCAGGAGTCCTGCCGTTCCCGCGCCAGTTCCATTGCGGGTGACTGGTTTCATCTGGGCCGAGTGCGAACTCTCGATCAAGTCAACGAGTGCATCAATAGTTTAACCGTCGAAACGATCAACCAGTATTTGGTCGAAAACCCACCCCGAAATTTCGACGTTGTCACACTCGGCGCGCAACCTTTGGAGATCAAATAGGATGGAATATCGGGAACACCAACTGGCCAATGGTTTGCGAATTTTGGCGGAAGTGAACGACCGCGCTCACACGTCGGCTTTCGGATTTTTTGTCCGGGCTGGTGCGCGAGATGAATCGGCGGAAATCAGCGGCGTGAGCCACTTTCTCGAGCATATGGTCTTCAAGGGAACGCCCCGTCGAACTGCCGCAGAAGTCAACCTGTTGCTCGACGAAATTGGCTCCAACAGCAACGCCCGGACCAGCGAAGAAAGCACGATTTACCATGCTTCCGTGTTGCCCGAGTTTCAATCCGATGTGGTTGAGTTGTTAAGCGACTTGATGCGTCCATCGCTGCGAGTCGAAGACTTCGAGATGGAAAAACAAGTCATCATTGAAGAAATCAAGATGTACGCCGATCAACCGCCCTATGGAGGTTATGAGCGAATCATGGAAGAATTTTTTGGAACCCATCCACTGGGACTTTCGGTTTTGGGTACCGAAGCTTCCGTGGGCGGCATGTCGGCGGCTCAAATGATGCAGTATTTTGAAACGTTGTACAGCCCGTCCAACATGGCTTTGGCGGCCGCTGGAAAAATTGACTTTGACAGGCTGGTCGAAGAAACGGAAAAATGCTGCGGACATTGGCCACGTTTGTCAACCAATCGCCTCATGAGCAAACCGGCGTATCGACGTGGCTTCGTGACCATGCCGGAACCGAATTCGACGCAGCAGTACATTCTACAGCTTGCTCCTGGCCCCTCCGCAAACGACGAACTGCGTTTTGCGGCGCGAGTGATGTCGGCCGTGATTGGCGACGACGGCGGCAGCCGGATGTATTGGGACTTTCTGGATAACGGATTGGCTGATTCGGCTGGCATGGGGGGCTACGAGTATGACGAGTGTGGTGCCATCATGACCTTCATTTGTTGCGAGCCGGATGAGGCCCAAGCGAATCTCCAGCGGCTGCTGAAACTTCAACGGACGGTTCGCGAGGCGGGAATCACTCAAAAAGAACTTGATCTAGCCAAACGCAAGATCGCTTCGGCGATTGTGTTAGGCAGCGAACGGACGGAAAACCGCATGTTCTCCGTGGGAACCCAATGGCTCACGCAGCGGCCATTTCGCACCGTAGCCGAGGTCGCGGCCGATTACGAAGCAGTGACTTTAGAACAAATTCATGAGGCAATACGGCAATATTCACTGGAAGAAACCATGACCGTGGTCGTCGGGCCTTGCGAGGATTTGCAGCCGGCGGATTAAGGTCAGCGGGCCGGTCCCGCGTTTTGACCAGGCTGGTTTTCAACCTCCTGCCGGTTATTCACGTTTCCGACAAGTTCCTCAGTTGAAACCTACTACCCTTTTGTGCGACAATGTATGGAATCAGCTAGGCTTCGCCATCGTTATTTTCGGTTACTAACTCAAATTCATGTCGCAGACACCAACTACCGTGACCGGACGCCCTAAAAGATCAATCCCAGAAGGCACCTGGATTCAATGCGTGGGATGTAAATCCCCCATCTTCAACAAAGAGGCTGAAAAACGACTTCGAGTTTGTCCGACATGCGACTATCACATGTACGTTTCCGCCAACCAGCGGATTGAACAAGTCCTTGACGATGGGACGTTCGAAGAATGGGACGGAAATTTATTGGCCGCCGACCCACTCGGTTTTCGAGACAGCCGGGCTTACCCCGATCGAATGATTGAGGAACGCAAGAAGACTGGTCTGAGCGATGCCGCGATCACGGGCACTGGCATGATTCGAGCCCGCCGGGTGGCGATTGGAATCACTGATTCCCAGTTCATCATGGGCAGTATGGGATCCGTCGTCGGCGAGCGGCTGACCCGTTTGGTTGAACGGGCGACTCAAGAAAAATTGCCGCTGATTATTATCAGCGGATCGGGTGGCGGCGCGCGGATGCATGAGGGAATTTTTTCACTGATGCAGATGGCGAAAGTTTCTGCGGCGCTTTCCCGTTACGATCAGAGCGGCGGCCTGTTTATTTCTGTGCTGACAAATCCCACGATGGGTGGCGTTGCCGCGAGTTTTGCCTCGCTCGGCGACGTCGTGTTTGCTGAACCCAAGGCGTTGATTGGTTTCGCGGGGCCTCGAACGATCAAGGCCACCATTCGAATCGAGTTACCCGAGGGGTTCCAGACCAGCGAATTTTTGCTCAAACACGGATTTATCGATCGCATCGTTTCCCGCTCAAAACTGAAATCGGAAATTGCGCGCACGATTGACTATTGCGGCAAGTGAACCACACGACATGAGTTTTCTCGACAAACTTTTCGGCCGTTCCAAAGGCTCGTCCGACAAAGCAAAATTCGGTCCGAACCCGATTCGGCTCGATGTTTCGGCGCGCTTTCGTTTGGATCGACATGCTTTTACTGGCACGATGTCCCGATTTCATGTCGCCAAGGAAATCGGTTCCAACAAGTACTTCGGGATCAAATTTCTCGACGCCGAAAAATCCGCCTATTTCAATGCCCGTTTCAAAGGCTTGAATAAACCCCATGAAGGCGAAATCGCCATGCGGATCGTCCATCCGCAAATTGTCAAGACGCACGAATATGGTTTTACGACGACCAACGAAGAGTACATTTTAATGGAGTATATTGACGGCCCTGGCTTGGACACCGTCATTCGGTTGCGCGATGCCAGTGTGTTTCCCGATCGTATGGTTTTAATACGTCAGATGGCCGAAACCATTCAAGCCGTCCATGATCAGGGCTTCATTCATCGCGATGTTTGTCCGCGCAACTTCATTTGTAATCGGGACCATTCCTGGTTGAAGATGATTGACTTTGGTTTGACTGTTCCGAACGAACCGCCGTATCGGATGCCCGGTAATCGAACTGGAACTCCACAATACATGGCACCCGAAATCGTCCGACGTCGCGAAACGAGTCCAACCTTGGATGTGTTTGCGTTTGGTGTCACGGCCTATCGCCTGCTCACGTTTGAGCATCCCTGGAGTTCGACCGACACGACTGGCAAAGCGGCGTTGATTCATGACACGGTAAAGCCAACTTCAATTCTCAAACATCGTCCTGATTTGGACCCTCGACTTGCGGACGCGATTCATAAATGTTTGATCGCTGATCCCGTGAAACGGTTGTCTAGTTGTAAGTCTTTTTTGGCAGCGATCACCGGTGTCAAATCGGAAGAAGCTTGAAAACACCAATCTCGAAACAGAAAATACCAAATCTGGCATTCGTCGTTGTGGCAATTGAGCAAGTTTGCAAATTCATTGACATTCTGGAAATTTTTCGCTTGCAATTGTCAAAAAAATTCGCATCCTAGAGTGCTGAACGATTCTAAATTTAACCAACAGGAACGACCAAATGACAAAAATTTCCAAACCGGATGCCAACCCGATCGTGGCCGCATTGTTGACGTGGTTCGTGTTCGGCATCGGCCACATCGTAATTAACGGTCAAACCAACAAATGGCTGTGGACTTTTATCGCGACAATTATCGGGAGTTTTTTGTGCGTGTTGCCCGGAGTCGTAATTGGGATTCTTAGCGTCGTCGACTCTTATCAGACAGCCGAGAGGCTCCAAAAAGGTGAAACCATTGACGAAAATGAATATTCCAACGTCTTGTTGTTCAAGATTTGCAAAATTCTGGACAAGAATGCAACCTGCAAATTTGCTTGAGATATTTGACGACGGATACTTCTTGCCTTTTTGTTATCGATCCAGATGCCACCAAATTTTCGGGTGGCATTTTTTATTGCGCACTGCCGATCGGAATTCAAAATCAAGATTTGCCGGCCCGGCGTTGCTGCTGGGCTTGTTTTTTTCCTTCACGCAGCAGAAATTTGTCTTTTACGGCGAACAAACAAAATTCCTGTCGATTGAAGGCCAATTGACGTGTTTTTACGACGCTAAATCCCAACTCTCGAACGCGATTCATGATCGCCGGCACTTCTTCGACCAATTTCCAATCCGGCAGTTTCATGGTCAGGATCATCCCTTTGATGTCCACACTTTCATGGCTGACAATTTCGGTAACGGTGTCCAACGTGTAGTTCGGCACGATGTTCAGATCAGCGAACAGCCATTTGACGTCCGCCAAATCCCGTTTGCGGACTTCGTTTCCCCGGCGTCGGATATGGGTAAAATTCTTGTTCGCCAATAGCTCAGGTTCCATCTCCGCCGGATCAATCCCAATGACATTGGCCCCTTTTTCCAGCAACAATTGGCAACATCCACCCGGTGAACTTCCGATTTCGGCACACCAATCTCCCGTTTGAATTTCGATCCCGGACCAAGCCAATGCCTCGACCGCTTTGAAATAGGCGCGACTTACGGTTTCCACTGTCGTATCAATCAAGGGGACACCACCCGGCCAGCGTCCCGGAATCGTCGTCGCATAGTGATAACCGTACCACCATTGATCCGGCTCAACCAACACGATATCAAGCACTTTATCATCGGGTCGAGCAATTTCGTTGATGCTCATCGCCCGTTTAAATTGTTCGAATTGCTTGCCAAACAAGGCACCAATTTCTGTCGCCAATACGGTAGGCCCCGGTTCAAATCCTTTGTGACCGGGCACTCGACCGTCTCGTTCCCAAACATGCAAATGGCGAAAATCATCTGGCCCAAAACTTCTGGTCTGCGGACCGTTCAACTTGGTTTCCAGAAGAATTTCGTCAATCAACAATTTTGCGTCAGCGCCCATTGTTCGTCCCAACGACCATCCATAGGTTCGGGCAAGTGTCGACCGCAACGTAAACTTCTCCGGCCAACTCACACCAGCAGCCAGCTTGAAGGTCAAAAAACCAGGACGAGAGAACGCCAATCGAAGTTCCGGATTCCCAGCAGTTATTTCTTTTTTGGCGGCAGTTTCGGCCCCATGTTGGCACACGACGTAAATAAAACGGGCGAGATCAGTGGAAGAATCAGCGGTCATGCGTGTTTTGCGTAAAAGGGTGATTAAGTTTCCCACCTGGCGGGAACCCTGCATTCTATCAGTTTTATGAAAAATTGTCCCGAGTTTAAATTAGGCAGTTTGTTCATTTAATATCGTTTGATTGATCTAGGAGGTTGCCGGACGATGGGATAAACTGGTCGAAAATCGCTGGGAAAACGAGTCTCAGCTCCAACAGGAAACGAATTCTGTCTATCGCTCAAAGCCAACGAAATCCCTTTTCGTTGCCGAGCCCCGGTCAGAACATCGCAGGGAGGACTCCTATGGCTGAACCGATCAAATTCATTCACGCTGCTGATTTCCATTTGGATCAATCGATCAAGGGCCTCTCGGAAATCCCTAACCACCTGACTGATGCGCTGGCCAATGCTCCCTATTTGGCCGCCCAAAAAGTATTCGATATCGCGATCGGCGAGCGCGTCGATTTCCTGCTGCTGGCTGGAGATTTGTTCGATTCGGATTCTGGCAATGCTCGCGCTGCAGCGTTTTTATTAAATCAATTTCAACGATTGGCCGAAAAAGAGATTCGCGTTTATTGGTGCGCGGGCGAGACGGACCATCCCGATCGTTGGCCCGGATCGATTGAACTCCCGGAAACGGTCGTGACGTTTTCGTCCAGTTTGGTGGAACAAATTGAGCATCGCCGGGAGGGGAAATTAGTGGCGCGGATTATGGCCAGCGGATTCGATTCGAAACGCCGCACGGCGGAAAACTACGGTGCCCCGGACAATGAAGTTTTCAATATTGCGTTAGGACATGGCGAGTTTGAACCCAATTCGTTGACCGGAAACAACATTCGGTATTGGGCACTGGGTGGCCGACACAAATCTTCGAAACTAGAAAAAACCGAAACGTCCGTCGCCTACCCGGGCACACCACAAGGGCGGTCACCCCAGGAATCTGGCGCCCATGGATTCAACGTTTGCCGCGTCGATGCGGGCGGGAAATTGCGAGTCCAAACCGTTGAATCGGATCGTGTTCGCTGGCTACCGCAAAAAGTCGCGATCAGTGAACAAGTCAAACTCCAGGAATTGAAAAACGAACTCGGCGAACGGGCTCTGAAAATCATGACCGACACGACCGACCAAGTGATCCTGTGCGATTGGCATCTCACCACCACTGGCGATTTCAATCCTCGCATTCGCAGCCGAGAATGGAAAAGTGAATTATTGAAATGGTTGCGCGATGAGTTCGGTCGCTCCGATCGCGGGCTGTGGTCGGTGGCCTTGACCGTGGAGTCGCCTCAAAACTTGCCCCTCGAGTGGTACGACGAGGACACGATTCTGGGCGAGTACATGCGCGCGACAGGACGCTATCAAAGCGATGACTCGTTGAAACTGAATTTTCATGAATACATGCCCAAATCGGTGGATGGAAGTTTGACTCAGGGCTTGAATCAAATGTCGGAATTGACGCGTGTCGAAATATTGCGGCGGGCAGCCATGGTCGGCATCGAGTATTTAGCCAAACACAAAGAGTTCGCCGAATCTGCAAGTGAAGAGTAACGCCGGACTAAAGCCGGAGCAACGCAACAGCTGAGCGATAACAAATTGATTTACGGTGGGCACTGCTGCTCGACCTGCACCCCCTTACAAGGAGTCGAACCGTGAAAATCACGGATATTCAAGTTGACGGATTTGGCGTCTGGAAAGGACTCACTGTTGAATCCGCGTCCGACGAAATGACGGTTTTTTTCGGCGAAAACGAAGCCGGCAAAACGACGTTGATGCAATTCATTCGCTCGATGATGTTCGGATTTTCGACCGATCGGTTGGGCAAGTACACGCCACCGATCTATGGCGGTTTGGCCGGTGGTTCGCTCGACGTGACGACGCCCACCGGAGTATTCGAGATCCAGCGACATGTTGATCCCAGTCGACATTCCGATCCGATTGGTGATCTCGCTGTTACCGATGCACACGATGGTTCCGTTCATGGACGCGCGCATTTAAGCAGCCTGTTATCCGATATCGACGAATCGATATTCAACAACGTGTTTGCTATTGGCTTGCGCGAGATTCAAGAATTGGGAGCGCTCAATGGTACCGCCGCTGCCGAACATTTGTACCGGTTGACCAGTGGCCTGGACCGCGTCTCGCTCATCGATGTGATGAAAGACCTGCGCACGCGACGCGAGAAAATCTGGGGTTCCAACAAGAAAACACTTTCGCGACTGGAAGAGTTGTCGGAACGCCGCCAAAAACTGTTGCGGGAAATTGACGAACTCAAACAACGCTCCAAGCGCTGGTCACGGCTGGCTGCCGAATCAACCGACCTGGGCAATCAACTGAAGGATATCGAAAAAGATCTGGTCGTGAAGGAACGGGAATCTCGGTTGGTCGAGATTGCCATGCAAATCAGTGACCGTTGGAATTCCCGTCGCCACTTAATCGACCAAGTCAACGCGTTTGGTGTGCTGCCTGATGAACGAGACATCTCGATCAGCAAACTGGACGATTTCAATACGAAAATTGCGCAAACTCGCGAGCGTGTCGATCAGATCAAGGTTCAGCGTCGGGAGATCAAAAAGGAAGCGATGGCGTTGCCCATCAATCGGACTCTGTGGGCGCAAAAGACCCGCGTCGCAGCCATCACCGAACACCTACCCTGGATTGAGTCGTTGCAACGACAATCGGATCGACTGAAATCCGAAGTCGACGGTTTGGAAAACAGTTTGATTGGCGAAGTGGATGGGCTGGGTACGCAGCTGAAAATCAAAGCCAAAGACGTCCGCGACCTCAGCGGTCGGGGCTTGCTGGCACTCGAATCGACGGGGCGCAAATTTGAAGAGCAACAGGAACGCCTGAGAAAGTTTCAACAGGAACACGAAAAAGTCGAATTCGATTTGCTGCAACATCAGGATCGCCTGGGCAATTCGATCTCGGAACGTGGCACTACCGATACATTGGAAGACATCGGGAGATACGTGAATCGGCTGCGCCGACGAATCGAACTGGAAGAAAAGATCGAGAAACTGAATCAGACTCGTCATGATCTCGAACGGGACATCGACGGGATCGTGAATGAACAAGTTCTGCCGGTCGGAAAACTCTCGGTGATCGGGATTGTCTTTATCCTGGGGATTATTTTTCTGGGCTTCGGACTAATCGGCGTACTGACGCAAGGCCAGATCCTGGGGTGGGTCGAAGAAACCAGCCAACAAATCGGCATCCTGTTCATGTTTATGGGAGCCATTGCGGGCTTCATTTCAATGGGCTTGAAATACCATTGGGAGCGGATGGCCAAGGATGAACTGGACGATTTCCGCCACCAAATGGACATCATCCGCCAACAACTCAAACGATCCAAAACCGAACGCGACGAAGTTGAACGACAACTGCCGTCGTCCATTACACAGTACGACCTGGAGCTGAAAGACGCGGAAAGCCGATTGGCGATGATGGAAGAGTTGGTGCCACTGGAGAACCGGGTTCAAGCGACTCGGTCAACCTCCGAAGACATGCGCCGACGCATGGGCGCTCAAGAGCGGGAAGTCGCCATTGCGGAAGATCAATGGAAGGCCAGTTTGCGAACGGCTGGTCTCCCCGAGGTACTCTTGCCCCATCAACTAAAAGAAATCACCCAGCGCAGCGAACGAATCTCCGCTTTCAATTTGCGTCTGGACCAACTGAAGTCGGAAAAAATCGAGCGGGACAAAGAACTCTCTTCGTTGCAAGTCCGGATCGATGCGCTCCTGCTGGAATCTGGCATCTCCTTCCAAAACAAAAATCTGCTCGATCGACTGAACCATATTACTCGCTTGATTCACGAACAGCGGTCGTTTGTCAACGCGCGGCGGGAGTTTGTTGCCAAATACAAAGCCCTGCGTACGCGATTGGGGAAAGCCAAACGCGACTACGAAAAATTGCTCGGGCAGAAACAACGTCTGTTGGCCATCGTCGGCGCTGAGACGGAAGACATGTATCGCGGTTTTTCCACCAAGCATCGCGAACTGAAAAAACTGGTTGAAAAACGTGAAAATTTAACCGAGCAAATCACCGCGGCACTCGGTAAAAACTTTGAGGAAAAGCATCTGCGGACCCTGCTTGACTCCTACGGTACCAGCGGCTTGGAAAAACGTTGGGAACAGGTTCAAGCGGAAATCGAGCGGGTCAAACAACATCAGACAAAACTGCACCAGCAGCGCGGCGAGTTCATTCAGGAAGTCAAAATGCTGGGCGAAGACTCGCGACTCGATGTCGTTAACCTCGAACTCAATGCCGTCGAAAACGAGATTGAGAACCAGCAGAAAGAATGGCAAGTGCTGGCCGCCAGTACGCAAATGCTGGAGTTGATCCGCGAGACCTACGAATCGAAACGCCAACCCGAAACCTTGAAAGAGGCCTCGACCTATCTGAAGCGCTTGACCGAAGGCAAGTATCCACGGATCTGGACCCGGTTGGTCGGCGAAGAATTGTTGGTTGACAACCAACAGGAAGAAACCATCCCGGTCGATAAACTCAGCCGCGGGACACGGGAAGCCGTGTATCTAAGCCTGCGAATGGCCTTAGTTGGCGCTTATGCCCGTCGCGGTGCTTTGATCCCAATGGTGCTAGACGATGTACTGGTCAATTTCGATGGTCATCGCGCTCAGTGTGCTGCCGAATTGCTGATTGATTTTGCCCGCAATGGCTATCAAATCCTGATGTTTACCTGTCATGCCCATATGCGCGATCTATTTCATTCGCTTGGCGCGGATGTCCGCATTCTGCCGCACCATCGAGATGTGGTGGAGTCCCAAGCAGTTCCCTTGATCTATGCCGGCGCGACTCCGGTCGCACCCCGCTTAAACGTCGTGGAACCACCGCTACAAACGCCATCGGCTCGTACAATTCCAGTCGAGTATGTGATGGCCGGCCCGAGCATCAGCCTGGAAACCGATGAATATGATCCTGAGTTGGAATATGAATTGTCGGCGGTTGTATCCGACCAACGCGAGGAACATCGTTTACGGCATGAACTAGTTTACATTTCGCCAAACCACGTGAATCCGATTGATATCTCGGGCAACGAAGACATTTGGTGGGAAGCCAATTCCCCGGTGCGCTCGTAACTTCGAAAATTTCCCTCGAGCAAACCCGTTGTGCGAACAGGTGAATACCAGTCGGCGGTTTGTGCCAACTAGGAATTGCGAAATTTGGTCATCTGAACTTCGTTGCCTTGTTCATTGAATTTCACTTCGTCCATAAACGTCTGGATCAACACCAATCCCCGTCCCGAACCCTCGCGGAAACTTTCTGGATCCGCGGCGGGCGGAATCGTCGAAGTGTCAAACCCCGAACCTTGGTCGCGGATGGTGAACTTGACCGCTTCCGGAGTTACCAGTGCACGAAAATAGACCGTTCGATCGCAATAGGGTTTTTGTTGGCTCCGTTCCTCAAAAAACCGGCGGCTGACAAAGGCGACTTCTTCGCGTTTGATCGCCAAGTTTCCGCGGACCATCGCATTGTTAATGGCTTGTTCTAACGCCACACCCATTTGTAGCTGACCGTTCTGGTTAAACAACTCGTGTCCCAAAGTGATCTGTTGAATCATGTCAATTAGCGGCGCGATAATTGAAAGATCGTTCTTTAGCTCGAATTCGAAATCGGTTTTCGTTGCGCAGTTAACCAATTTCTTATACCGGGCTTCCGATTCCACCATCATGAGAACGTGCATCACGGTCTGCACGAGGCTCTGAGCCAAATCGGATTTGGGGACAAAGCTGGCGGCACCGCTGGCGAGTGCCTGCGCCGCAATATTTTCGCTACCATGCGCGGTCATCAAGACGACCGGCACGCCGGGATATTTTTCCGCGATCGCGTTGACCAGCTCCAAGCCATCCAGGTCGGGCATTTGCAAATCGGTGACCACAATATCAGGCAGCGAGACCCCGATCTTGATTAACGCTTCGTTACCATTCTGCGCATAGCAGACTTCCATGTTGGGAACCGATTCAAGCAGCCCCCCGGCCAGCCGTCGATCAACAGCTGTATCATCCACAACGAGGACCATTGGCATGGGTGTATCTCCGATTTTTAGACAACGATTGAACGGCCAGTCCCATAGTTTTAGAGAATTTCTGGTGCGTTATCCACTATGCTGGCCAACTTCCTGTCAAAAAATTGTTTCATCGGCCAATTGAATAGGCCAGGCAGGACTTGAACCCGCGACAAAGGGATTATGAGTCCCCTGCTCTAACCAACTGAGCTACTGGCCCGTGAGAATACGGAAGCAGATTAATCTAATCGAATTTCGATTCACTGTCGAACCGGGCAACGCGGGCAGGGTCGCCAAGGCGAATCGAAGATTCAAATTACTGTGACAAACGTTGATCATTCCGATCCAATGCACCGCGAGCAATCGCGGCAATTTCCTGGTCGGAGTGGCCGGTGGCGATCCGCCGCAGTAGTAGTTCGGATTCCGTAGAACGAATTACTTCCAGTGCAAATATCACCCGATTCCAACGTCGCGCATCGACGATACTGACGCGTGGTCGAGCGGGCTGGTCGCCGAGAATTCGCTGGATTCGATAACGGGATTCAATCGGCAAAGTTTGATTTAATGCTTGACGCAGTTGGGGTTCTGCTTGCTCACGCAGCGTCATGAGATGCTCGCTGGCGACTTCCCGAGACCGAAAATTTGGACTGTTCAATTCCTGGACCAGTTTCGTCACGTTGTCATTGGACGCGGAGAGTGTCTCAGTCGTGACCAACTGCTGTAGTTGCGGCATAAATTCAGCTGACCGCTGGATCAACTGACTCGTGGCGCCCAATGAGGTGTCGGCCGTGCTGGCCGACAATCCATTCCATATCTCGTCAAACGAAAGTGGCTTTCGTTCGGTCTGTGGAAACAAAACCGACGTCAGGTCAAAGGCAATTACGGACGTGTCGCGGACCCCCGAAGCCCCGCTGGCCAGCGCAAAATCTAGCGGAGAAAATGCGACTGCGTTAACGTGACCGGTGTGTCCGGCAAATTCGCCCAGTGATTGACGGGTCACCATGTCCCAGACGAACGCGGTCTGATCCGACCCACTCGAAGCCAACCAGCGACTGTCACGCGAAAAAGCCAACGATTGGACTTGGTCCCGATGAGCCTCTAAAACGTAATGCCGGTTTTGAGGGTCAGGCAAATTCCAAATTTGTACTTTGAACTCCTGTTGATATGCCGCGGCGACCCAATTGTTATCCGGCGATACGACGACGAATTTGGGTATCGAATTGTCGCCATGCAGTTCCGTTCGTGTTTTGTTTGTCAGATCCAATATCTCCGTTTGGTGCATTTCTTGACCTAGCGGACGATACATCACGACGAGCGTGCCGTCTCGCGACATGGCGACTGGCAGTTCACCATTGGATTCCCATTTCTGCTGATCTAAAATTTTCCCGCCCGGCCAGGAATAATGCACTACATGTCGACGACCTAAAACCAGAATCTCCTGGCCGTCGGCCGAAAAATACGCGGCTTTGGCATCGACGTCGATTTCTAACTCCAGCTTTCCGTTGCGTGCGTTCCAGATTTTAACTTTTTCGGTGGAACCAGCAGCCGTCACGAAATGGTTTGAGTCTGGAGAGAAATCAATCGTTTCAATCCAATTGTTTTCGTGACCGGCAATCTCGAAAGACTTTCTTTGGTTCGCCACCTCGTAAACCATGACGACGTTTTCGCGATTTCGCGCGGCCAAGTATCGACCGTCGTCAGAATATTCCAAACGATACACCCCATTGGCCGACGGCGTATCGCCAAACTCACCGATGCGCCATAAGGCACGCGCCGGCAATTCCTGGCGCGGAATCGAATCCTGAGCCGAAGTCAATCCCCACCCGCCCAACATAGGGAGCAACAACCAAACGCTGACGGCCAGTCGAAGATCGAATCGATATCGTGGGAGTTTCATTGGCGGCTGGTGAGATTTGAAACAATTGAATCGGCTGGGCTCGACGAGTGGGATAATCTCCCAGAATGTCTTGTTCGATCGACAGGTTGGAGGCGGATCCCAGTTTGTTGTCACGGTCCACTCGCAAACAACCTTTGTTCGCCCACCATTGGCTGATGGCCAACGCCGAACCTGCGGGCAAACCGTTCATATTTTGGCAGACGCCCTGCCAAGACCGGACTGGCTTTGGTAATTTATACCCTATTCACCCCTCCCCCAGGAATCCAATCATGAACTTGTCGTTTTCAACATTCAACTTCTATATGCTAAGTGGACTTGCCTTGGCCTTGGTTTTTTCGATCGGTGCTGTCGCAGCTCAAGAGCCAAAATCAGTCACTTCGGTGGAGGGAATTACCGAATATCAGCTCGACAACGGCGTGAAATTACTCTTGTTTCCCGATGATTCGAAACCCCAGTTCACGGTCAACATGACCGTCTTGGTCGGCTCGCGTCACGAAGGCTATGGCGAATCCGGAATGGCACACCTGTTGGAACATATGCTGTTTCGCGGAACCGACTTATTTCCGGACATTCCAAAATTGTTAAAAGATCGTGGCGTCCTCAATATGAATGGCACGACTTCTTTCGATCGCACGAATTATTTTGAAACACTCCCCGCCAGTGACGACAATTTGGAATTTGCGATTCATATGGAATCCGACCGGTTGGTTAACAGCTGGATCAAACAAGAGCATCTCGAAGCCGAGATGACGATCGTCCGCAGCGAATTCGAGAGCGGCGAAAATAGCCCGCAAGCGATTTTGTTTCAGCGCATCATGACGGCGGCCTATGAATGGCATAACTACGGCAAGTCGACAATCGGCAACCGATCCGACATCATGCGTGTTCCAGCCAGCAGCCTCCGCGTGTTTTACAAAAAGTTCTACCAACCCGACAATATTACTGTCGTGATCGCTGGAAAATTCAATCAAGCAAAGGCACTGGAGCTGGCCGAGAAACATTTCGGCTCGATTCCGCGCCCCACTCGCGAGTTACCCAAAACTTACACCGAAGAGCCTGCGCAAGACGGCGAACGCATCGCGATGCTGCGCCGGTCGGGCGATGTGCAATTGGTCGGTTTGGGCTACCACGTTCCGTCGGCCTCAAGCGATGAGTATCCGGCGTTGCAAGTGCTGGGTGAATTGCTCAGCATGGAACCATCCGGACCGCTATACAAAAAACTGGTCGAAACGAAATTAGCTTCATCGGCCTCAGCGATGGACCTGGTCGGGCACGATCCTGGCATGTTGATCGCGATGGCCGAAGTGCCCAGTACTGGTGATTTGAATGCCGCGAAATCGGTATTGATTGCGTCCTTGGAGGCGTTGGCCGAGACGGAAGTCACCAAGACGGACGTCGATCGTGCCGTGCGAAGAATCTTGAAGCAGCGCGAACGTGGCTTTGCCAATACCGAGAGCTTTGCGACCAATTTGAGCGAATGGGAGTCGTATGGTGATTGGCGATTGTATTTCTTGCATCGCGATCGATTGGAAAAGGTCACACCCGCACAAGTTCTACAGGTTGCCAAAAGTTACTTGATCGAAAGTAACCGTACCGTTGGAATTTTTGTCCCTACCGAAAAAGCGGTTCGCGCGACCATCGGCGAACAACCGAATCTGAAGACGCTGGTCGCCGGTTATAAAGGCCGTGAGAAACTGGCAGCCGGCGAAGCGTTTGAGGCGACACCCGACAACATTCGAGCCCGCACCTCCACCGGCACAATCGACGGCGGACTGAAATACGCGCTGCTTTCGAAGAAAAATCGGGGGGCCGAAGTCGTTGTTCAAGCCGAACTGCATTATGGAAACGAAACCAATCTTCAAGGACTGACATCAGCGGCAGAGTTGTTGCCGCAGTTGATGACTCGCGGTACGCGGTCGTTGAGCTTCCAGGAGTTTCGTGATCGACTCGATGAGCTAAAAGCGACTTTGAGTATCGGTGGGTCCGTTGGCACATTGAGTGTCAATGTGCAAACCAAACGCGAACATCTAAGTCAGGTGTTGGACTTACTCCAACAATCGCTTCAAGAGCCCGCGTTGGTCGAAAGCGAATTTGAAATCGTGCGCAACGATGGAATGACCCAAATCGAAAATGGTTTGTCCGAGCCGACAATGCTCGCGTTTGTGGAGTTCGGTCGGAGAATTGATCCGCAACCCGCCGACAACGTGCGTTACACGCCGACCATGCAGGAAAGCATGGATCGGTTGAAAGCAGTAACTTTGGCGGATGTAAAAAAACTGCACACTGATTACATTGGTGGTCAACACGGAGAAATCGTCGTCGTGGGTGATTTTGACGAAGAAGAAACGTTGAAAAATCTCAATTCCATTTTTGCCGGTTGGAAATCCCCGCAACCCTATGCTCGAATCGAGGAACCGACCAATTCCAAAATCGAAGCGGGTCGGTTTACCATCGACACACCCGATAAAGCGAATGCCGTTTACATCGCTGGAGTGTCGGCGCCGGTGCGAGATGATGATCCCGATTATGAAGCGATGCTCGTGGGAGATTACATCATGGGTGGAGGTCCCTTGTCGTCGCGAATCGCCGACCGAGTTCGCAAACAGGATGGGTTGTCTTACACTGCCATGACGCGGTTTCAGGCCGACTCTGAAGACGAACGAGGGATGTTCATGATGTTCTGCATTTCTAATCCGTCGAATACGGAAAAAGTGGTTTCTACCGTGGCGGAAGAAGTGAAACGAATGTTGGACAGCGGCGTAACCGGTGAGGAACTGGAAAAAGCCAAGACCAGTTATTTGACGAACCGGCAAGGCAAACGTGCCAAAGATGCCAGTCTCGCTGGAGAATTACTGACCAATTTGAAAACTGGTCGCACGATGGATTTCCAATCCAACAGTGATCAAAAAATTGAAACGTTGAGCAAGGAACGGGTCGATGAAGCATTGCGACGATTGATCCAGCCGGACAAATTGGTCATCATCACGGCTGGCGATTTCAGCAAGTCCGAGAAATCGGAAGAGGCCGACGACAACGACGGGGCAACTAAAGGTTCCGAAAAATAGTTGAGTCACGTGCGATAGACTTCCAGTCGGTCATGAAAAAAAGTGGGATAGACTTCCAGTCTGTCAACTTCCAATCTGTCTTGAAAAAATTGACAGGCTCGAAGCCTATCCCACTTGTTCGCTCTTTGCTTAGTCTACTTTCGCAGGGTGATTTCCTTGAAATCGCCCTGCTTTTTTGTTAATCCTGATAAAACAAAACGCACCGGAAGAAATCCAACGGAATTCAACGTGTATAAAACGGAATTCTTGGCGCTGACAAAACTGGCGGTGCCGCTGATCATTGCACAGCTCGCCCAGACGACGATTTCGTTTGTCGATACGCTGATGGTGGGTGCATTGGGAAAAGACGCCCTCGCGGGAATCGCGATCGGTAGCACGGCGTTCTTTTCAGTCTTTGTCGTCGCTTCTGGATTGGTATTGGGAGTCGGTCCAGTGGTTTCACACGCCGTCGGTGCCAACGACCAGGAAACAGTCGGGCGCGCCGCTCGCCAAGGACTCTGGTTGAGTGTGATTGTATTCATTCCGGCTTTTATTCTGTTTTGGAACATTTATCCGTTGTTGATTCTCCTGGGACAACCGGCGGATCTGGCCGCCGTTGGCCGCGACTATCTGCGCGCGATTTCATGGGGTTTGCTACCGGGACTGGGAATCATGTCGCTGCGCGGGCTGCTCGAAGGAACTTCGAATTCGCGGCCGATCATGTTGATCAGCTTCCTTGGCGTGGGTTTGAATATTTTTCTTAACAATGTGTTGATGTTCGGCTGGTATGGCCTGCCGGCCCTCGGCTTGGTCGGTACAGGTTATGCGAGTTCGCTGGTCTATGGTTTGATGTTTGTGATGCTGGCCGTGTACATCCACTATCGATATCCGGAACTCCATGTCTTCAGCCGGATTCGGACTCCTGATCCCGCGATGATTGGCGAGTTGATTCGAGTCGGTGCGCCGATCGGTCTGATACTTGGATTTGAAATGAGCATGTTTAGCGCGGCAGCGTTTGCCATGGGGAACTTGGGCAAGAACGAATTGGCCGCTCATCAAATTGCCATTCAAACCGCGTCGATTTCGTTTATGGTCCCGTTGGGTATTGCGATCGCCTCGTCCGTTCGCGTCGGACAAGCGATCGGTCGTGGCGCGCCACGCGAGGCTGAAATCGCCGGCTATGTTGGCATGGCTGCGTGCGTCGGCGTGATGTCAGTTAGTGCGATCGCTTTTTGGATCGTGCCGCATTGGATCATTGGTTTGTACATCGATATTTCCAACGTCGAAAATCAATCGGTCGTGAAACTGGCGACCGGTTTTCTGGCCATTGCGGCATTGTTTCAACTGTTCGATGGACTACAAGTCAGCGGATCGTCGGCGTTGCGTGGCTTGAAGGACACGACGGCGGCGATGGTATTGACACTCATTGCCTATTGGGGAATCGGCTCCGTCGCCGGAGCGAGTCTGTGTTACGGACTTGATTACCGAGGCAATGGACTGTGGTTCGGAATGACGCTTGGCCTGGCCGCAGCGGCGTTGCTGTTGTCGATGAGGTTTCGTTGGCAAATTCGCCGCCAGGTGCGTGAGAAGGCCCAGTTAGATTGACGCGATTTGCCGATAGCTCGGTTTGATCAGCGACAAATAGGGCTACGAAGTCTCCGCCACGTACATGCAATACGGTAGCCGTTGCATACCGAGCGATTCATAGACTTTTTGCGCGCGGTCATTGTCCAGCTCCACATACAACCTGACATGTTGCACGGCGTTGGCCTGAGCTTGGGCAATCACGGCGTGATACATCTGCGAGAAAACTCCCTGCCGTCGATAGTCCTGATCGACAAATACGGATTGGAAATACCAGATTTTGCGATTTCGCCAATCGGACCATTCGTACGTAATCAGCAAACTGCTGATCACTTTACCGGACATTTCACCGACTAGATAAAACCCATTTTGACCGTCGTCAAGCACAGCTTTGACGCCCAAGGCGACCACGGCGGGATCCAAGTCCTTGTCTTCCGTTTCTTTTGCCATCAAAATTTGAAACCGGACAATTGCAGCGGCATCGGCCGAGGTAGCAATTCTTACGATCGCGGGCATAATACTATTCATAGCCTCCGAACAGATTTAAAAAATAACTGGGTAGTATTGTATCGGTTCTCCAATTTCAAATGATGGTCGCTCCAAATTTTTTTCCACAAATCGTCGCCTGCATTCTGTTCGTGATTTTCGCGACGAACCCTCTAACGGAGATTTCCGCCCGGCAAACGGCATCGGTGGCAGCAAGCATCGACTTTAATTCTCAAATCCTGCCGATCCTGAAAGCTCGTTGCTTTGCTTGTCACTCCGCCGCCAAGTCGGAAGGAGATCTCCGTTTGGATTTGGAAGCGTCGGTTCATCAGGGAGGCCATACTGGCAATCGGATTATTGCCGCCCTTCCCGAAGAGAGCGAATTGTTTCGCCGAATTACGTCGACCGAAATAGGTTATCGAATGCCGAAAATGGGCGATCCCCTATCGGTCGCTGAGATTGATTTGTTTCGCCAGTGGATCGAACAGGGTGCCAATTGGCCAGCAACGAAATCCTTGCCTGCGCAGCCCGTTTCAACCATTGATTATTGGGGTGAACAACTCAATCGTTTCGACGCGATCATGTCAATGCGGAGATATTTTTACCTTCAATATCTGGTTGTGCCGATCATTGTGTGGATCGTATTGGTACTCGCATCGATTTTGGCAAGGGCGCGCGCGCGAAAACTTGCCAGCCGGAAATCCCTTACTTGGTTCGCGAACTTCGGTTTGATTCGGCAAGCGATCTGCTTGATCGCCATTGTGGGGGTGGGAGCATGGTTATTCCAGTTTGGATTGGTCGAGGAGTTGGAATACTCGAATCAGGATCTCGCGAGCCAGTTGGCGCTGGCAAAACGCCTCCCGTTTCAAGTCTCGTTGAATCCTGGAAATTTGACGTTGCCCCCCTACCCTATGCATCCTCGTCGACTGGGTGGAGTCTACTATCGCGGCAACGACGAACGCAGTCCAGCGCTATTTAATGGAGGATTCTATCGGACGGCAACGATGGAACTTTGGTTGGTCGATGACCAGAACCGGAAATACCGATGGGGCGATGAAATCCCCGCAAGCCCCTTGTTCGTTTCGTTAAATATCCAACGTGGGCCGGGAACGACACCCATGTTGTTCAGTCAGACGGTATTTCAATCGACCTATTTGCGCCGGTTTCGACAGTCCGATTTGGTAACCGATTCCCTGCCTTCCGAATCGGACCGCATTAATTTGTCCGAACTGACACCCGAACAACTATGGGAAGCTAGAATTCCGCTGGAGCCGGCGCTCCAATGGAAAGATGCTGCGACCGAAGGAATGGTGTATCTGTTTTATGGCGCTCAAATGGTTGATGGGCACCAAGGTCGAGTCCATTTTGGAATCAAATACAATTTGAAGTTGGTCGACAATAAAATCTCCAATGTGTCTGAGTTGTGGATGGGCTCGACCTACGATCTGGGTGGCACCGTGTTGATTCCGCGCGAGTCGGAGATTCAACTCGACCAATGGTTCGACTTTCGACCCATCCCGGAGATCGAGGGAGAAAACACGGGCGACGCGAAATTGCTGGGAATTCCCGAACACGTCAAATAGCATCGGCGACCATTGTTTTGTATCGTCAAGCGGTCGCGGCAACCGCTCGATTCAGACTGGCGGCGGGGAAATTAGTTTGGACAAGTATTGCCCCGTAAAGGAACGCAACACTTTAGCGACGTCTTCCGGAGTTCCAGCAGCCAATAGTTCTCCTCCGCCGGAACCACCCTCCGGTCCTAAATCAATTACCCAATCGGCACCTCGCACGAGGTCCAGGTTGTGTTCGATCACGATCATGGAATTCCCGCGGTCCACGAGTCGATTCAATGCTGCCAACAGGACGCGAATATCTTCAAAATGCAAACCGGTTGTCGGTTCGTCCAGAACGTACAACGCATGACCGTGATCTTGTTTCGCCAATTCGGTGGCCAGTTTCAAACGTTGGGACTCACCCCCGGACAAGGTGGTCGTAGACTGGCCAAGTTCCAGATAACCGAGCCCGACGTCCATCAGGCTTTGCAACGGCCGAGCGATTTGTTCGAAGCCGTCAAAAAAATCACGCGCTTGCTCGATGGACAATCCCAATACATCTGCTATCGACAGCTCATTGAATTTAACCTGCAACGTTTGCAAATTGTATCGCCGTCCGCCACAGGCTTCGCAGGCAACTTCGAAATCAGGCATGAAACTCATCTCGATTTTCTGTACCCCCAAACCACGGCAGAGCGGGCACCAACCTGTTTTAGAATTGAAGCTGAATCGAGTCGTACCGAAACCAAGTTGCTTGGCTCGTTTCGTTGCCGAGAAAATCTTTCGCAAACTGTCCAGGATGCCAGTTACCGTTGCGGGACAACCACGGGCAGACTGCCCGATCGGTTTCTGATCCACAACGATTAACGTGTTGATCAAATTTGCACCGGTCATTGTTTTGTAGGGTTGCGACAGCGGTGCGCCGCGATCAAGCAACGTCAAAATTGCCGGCACGAGCGTTTGATTAATTAAAGTGCTCTTGCCACTGCCGCTGACACCCGTGACACACACCAGCACATCGAGCGGGATCTGCACGTCAATTGATTTTAGATTTCGTCCGCTGGCACCCGTCAATGAAATCACTCTCGCTGGATTGATCGGTCGACGCTGCAGAGGAATTGGAATCTTTTTGCGGCCCGCCAAATAATCGCCGGTCAAACTTCCGGCCACATCACAAATTTCCAGCGGCGAACCAGCAGCAACGATGCGGCCTCCCCGTTGGCCGGCCCCCGGTCCTAAATCAATCACGTAATCGGCGCTTCGTATCGTCGCCTCGTCGTGTTCGACCAACAGTACGGAGTTGCCACTGCGTTGCAATTCCCGAATCGATTCGAGCAACCGTTCATTGTCCCGTTGATGCAATCCGATTGAGGGCTCGTCGAGTATATAGCCGACATTCGACAGTCCAGAACCGATTGAAGTCGCCAGCCGAACCCGTTGGTGCTCGCCGCCGCTAAGTGAATTCGTGCCGCGACCAAGGGTCAGATAACCCACTCCCACATGTCGGAGGAACTTCAGGCGGTGCAGTATTTCCCGTATCAACGGCGCTGTAACAGGTTCCAGTAGCTCGGGCGCTGCGACTCCCTCAAAAAACGGAATCGCCTCGTCGATGGGTAAGCTTACCAACTGACCAAGATGCAGTCCCCCAAAATAGATCGAACGCGCAGGCCTGGACAAACGCGAACCCTGACAGGCCGAACACGTGGCAGTTGCGTTTCCGTCGAACTCCAGTGTCGCATTAGTTTGATCCGACGATGCCAACTCAACTTCTCCCAGGCCTTCACAACATTCACAGGCCCCGCCCGGATTGTTAAAGCTAAACGTGCGTGGCTGGATTTCGCCGTACAAAAGATCGCATTGTGCACAAGCGTAACGAGTGCTGAAAACCTGTTCGGACCAGTTTTCGTCCCTGGCATCGGGCAACAGGTTGGCGATAGCCACCTTGCCATTGGATAACCGATCGGCAAACTCAATCGCCTCGAGTAGCCGGTTGTTAACTTCAGCGCGAACGATGATGCGATCGACGACCGCAGCGATCGAATGTCGATTGGCCGGATTCAATTCGGGGACTTGATCGATATCATAGACCTCTCGATCGATACGAACACGCACCAACCGCTCGCGTCGAATCGTTTTCAAGACAGCGGCATGATCGCCGTCGGCGTGCGTGGCGAGCGGAGCCAATACCATGACTTTAGTTCGCTCCGGCAGTTGGCGAATCAACTCACCGATCTGCTTCGGTGTATGCTGTGTGATCGGCAACTGACATTGATAACAATGAATTTTGCCTACCCGGGACATCAACAGTCGCAGATAATCATAAATTTCGGTAATCGTTCCCACGGTGCTCCGGCGATTGGTGGTCCCATGTTTTTGGTCCAGGCAAATCATGGGGGGTAGACCTTCGATCAGGTCCACGTCGGCGGCCGGAAGTTGTTTAAAAAACTGTCGTGAATAGACCGAAAACGACTCGATGTATTGGCGCTGTCCTTCGGCGAAAATCGTATCGATCGCCAGCGACGATTTTCCACTTCCGCTGGGTCCGGTAATGACAACCAATTGATCTCGCGGAATGTCCACGTCGATGTTTTTGAGACTATGAGTCTTTGCACCGACGACTCGAATCATTTCACCCACGTCCGCGACCGAGGGTAAACGCAATTAGGGAACCGACGCCGATCATGACCCACGTCAGCGGCTTCAGTTGATCGAGGTGCGTCAAAAAGTACCACCAACTCCCGTCGGCTTTGAACGGCCACGTCGACCATTCCGCAAACAAACTCAGCCCGAACGCCAATACGAAACAGAGAATTCCAAATACCCAATGGGACCGGCGGGCCGCCAATCCGAATCCAAACCCGAGGAAGGCACCGGGAATTACGAGGGCATAGAATCCCTGCGAAAGTGCCCATTTGTACACAAAATAACCCAATGCCCCGCCGGCGATTGCGCCCGGCAATCCGATTAATAGCCGGCCGAATGAAAATCCTGCGCTGGATGTGAAATTGGGATCATCTCGATCCTGCGATTGGTCAGGATTCGCGTCAGTTCGCTTGTTCATGGTGATCCTAAGTTGGAGGTAAATGGCCAACCAAAACTGTGTGTCAGTTTACCATGCCGGATCATTATCAGAAGTTGCCACCCTTCTGATGACAAAATTGATACCGATGCTGTTTCGTTTGAAGCCAATCGAATTGCCGATCACGAACGATGAAAAGTGAGATGCGGTGTTTTTGTCCAGCGAATAAATGGTACGCAACTGTACGTTCCCGATTGATGTCGGTCGAATGCGGGCAAGTCGGATTTTGACCGCAGGCCATTCCAACCGATCGACGCAGTTTGACATTGTCCCGATCATGTATCCATAATCTGCTCGCAAGGGCGAAATCAATTCCATTGCTGTTACGACTGGAAATTCGACGGCACGTCACAATCAGGGTGGTCCGACAAGTCGCATGGTCGGGCAAAAACCGTGAAATAGTCGATACAAACTAATTAAGAAATCTTCCCGGAAAATTCTTGACTTTGATTTTTACTCGTCAATAATCTGAGCATTGTTCGAGCAAACGCTTAAACAATTCCTTGACCCGTCCATCATGATTCCGTCAGTTAGTTTCGCCTTAACGAGTTCGTTTCATCGTGCCACAATTTTTCTGTGAACCATTTTTGATGCAACGTAACCGGTCGAAAAAGATTCGGGACGGCCTGTCGTCAGTAACGCGATAGCGCTTCGCAGCGTCTTAGGAAACACCTCTTCGAGAATGATTCTCGCCATCAATTCACCATTTCAGATAAGGGTACATTTTTATGTCGAACGGCAAAAAAATCAACAATGTTTTCGAAGCGATCCTCGAATATGGCCATGACGAAGATTTTGCGCCACGCGAGGGAGATGATTTTATCCCGACCGATGCGCCGGCCGGTTCAGACGAAAAAATTGAAGCCTTGCGCCAGCGAGTCATGTCCGGCATGCCTCTTTGGCACAACGAAGACCGTCAGGATTACTCGGGATTGACTGGAGCGGTTCGCCCACGCGAATAAAGCAACCTTGTCTAACCTACGGCTGTACAACGCCCGATTTTTTCGGGCGTTTTCTTTTGGTGACCTCAGTTGGTCGTTGCCTGGTTGGCGGTTAACAAAAAAAACGGCCCGCCCCAAGAAATGGAGCGGGCCTTCTTCGCGCAGGGACTGCAGTTCAAATGCTGCAATCCGCGAAAGGTGGCACGACGGCTACCCGCCGGCAACCGACTTATGCGGTGCCACCTCGGCTAGTACAGAAATAATTCACTGAAAACCTCCTTTCGTTCAAACAGTCCGTCAAGTCCGTTGCCGTAGAGTAAGGAACTTGAGGGAGGATTGGCCTCTCGCAGTCGCGTAACTGCGAAACGATTTACATATTGTCTTATCGATACGGCAAAATGCAACTAATGGTTGGACAAAAATGGGAAATTTTCCCGATTTGTGCCCGCGTCATCAATCACAATCTTTTTCGGCTGACGTAGAACAGACAAAGTTCTCGCATCCAGGTTCGCAGGTTGAATAAAACGTAACCGTTCACGTTTCGTAAGTTAGTCGTTCCCGCGTGGCGGGAATCCATTCGGATCGGATTCTGGAATCCAGTCTGGCCAACGCTGGATTCCCGCCTACGCTGGACCGACTTTCGATTTGCCTGGGCCTCAAGGCTACGCCGTGAAGGATTTTGGAGGCGGTTTTGAGATGATTAGCCGTTTTAACGCTAGTGCCACAAATCGCAAGTAATACATCACCAGAACAAATTCTTACGTAAACTACCCAAACGCAACCCAGCTTAAACCAGAACGAACCTGCAAGTAGGGCTAATCGAATCCCTTATGATAATCGACTTTGAAGTCAATATCAGCCTGCGGATTTGGTTTAACAAACAGTACGGTAAATTGGGCAATTACTTGTTTTGGTGACAGGTCAATTCTGATTTGGGGCACTAGTGCCAAAACGGCTAATCTCAACCGCAAATATCCTTCCCGGCGAGGGCTTCAAGGCCTCGCCGAATTTTCGGGGAGAGGGGAGCAAATGTCGATAAAATTTCGTCATTTGTTTGACTCAGCAAATGAGAAAGTTTTTGAAGGGTCGTTGAGTTTTTCGAAGCTCCGGCGTGTCGGACCGAAGCAGTTGGTTTGTCGGACCGACGCAGTTGGTTTAACAACAAATTCATTGAGGAAGTCGGCTCGCGCCATGCTTAGTCTCTGTCCATTCGGGTGATCTGGCTCCAGATATACTGCGGCCACTTGCGTTAAGTTTCCTTTACTAACATGTGTTTCCACTTCCCTAACGCTCCGGTCTCTGGACAATGGATCTCAATCAATTCTTGATTTGAATCCTACTGGACCAACAATGCACTGTCTGAAACTGGCCGTCACAACGGCTTTATTCCTTTCCATTTCTCCTGTCCTTCAAGCTCAGGAAAATCAGGAGACTCTATCGGTTATCGCTTTCGGATCTTGTGCGAGTGAAAGAAAAGAGCAGCCAGTCTGGAAAGACATTATCGCCCAGCAGCCCGACGTGTTTCTGATGATTGGCGACAACCACTATGCTGACTTTTGGGAAAAAGACGGAAAAATGGTGATGCGTCCGGTTCCCAACGTCGAACGCATTCGCGAAGCCTACGAATCCCTTGGGAACAAAGAGGGCTTCCAGATTCTAAAGAACAAGGCGACGGTCATGGCAACGTGGGACGACCACGACTACGGCGCCAATGACATGGGCAACGATTTCAAACTTCGCGAAGAGAGCCAGAAGGAGTTCATTCGATTCTTTGAGTTTGCCAAAGGCGACCCGATCCGCACTCAGCAAGGCGTCTATCATTCCCGTGTGTTCGGCCCGGAAGGAAAACGGGTCCAAATCATCATGCTTGACACCCGGTACCATCGAGATCCATTGGTCAGGGCAGAGGCTTTACAAGACGGAAAAGGGCCTTACAAAGCAACCGACGACACCACGACGACCGTCCTTGGGGAAGCGCAATGGAAATGGCTGGAAAAACAGCTAGGGGAAAAGGCTGAGGTTCGTGTCATCGCCAGCAGCATTCAGGTTGTTGCCGACGAACACGGTTGGGAAACCTGGGGCAACTTTCCACACGAACGTGAACGGCTGTTCAAATTAATTGAAGAAACCCGAGCCACTGGCGTTGTAATGATTTCGGGCGACCGGCACTTGATGGAAATCAGCTGTGAAAAATCACGTCCATCCGGCTACCCCATGTGGGACTTTACCAGCAGTGGACTGACCCAGGAAACCGAAACCGTCAACGAATCAAACCGTTATCGCATCGGTCCAGTGAAGCGGGAGCAAAATTTTGGCATCATTGAAATTCAATGGGAGGCTGTCGGAACGGAAACGCTAATCAAATTGGTTGGCCACGGTGAAGGCGGGAAGGTCCTGATGGAGCAGAGTATCCGCCTCGATTCACTCCAGGCTGGCGAAGAAAAAAATCAGCATTGATACAATAATCTTAACAACTCCCGAGCAATTGCCGGGCAAAAACAACGAACCCTGAATCAGCACGGAGCAAGTGAGTTATGAAAACAAGACGCGAATTTCTAAGTGAAACATTTTCATCAGTAACCGGATTCGCAGCCGCGTCGGCGCTATCGTCGCTAGGCGGCAGGTTTGCTCTCGGCGAGTTCGCTCGACGCGGTCACAAGCTCATTCCAACCGCGGACGAAACCACAGGCATTAAACTGATTCACCTTCCTGAAGGATTCCGCTACATCACCTACGGCTGGACAGGCGATCCGATGACCGATGGCACAGTTACTCCAAAGGATCATGACGGCATGGGAGTCGTATCCGAAGTCAACGGCATTGTGACGCTTGTACGAAATCATGAAATCAGTGAGGACGGGGACGCCTGGAAAGTCGCCGGTGGAACGCCCTATGACCTGAAGGCAGGCGGCGGATGCACGACACTGAAGTTTGACACCAACAAAGGCGAGTGGCTGGAAAGCTTTGCATCGATCAGCGGGACCAGTCGAAATTGCGCCGGCGGCGTCACGCCGTGGGGAACGTGGCTAACTGCGGAAGAGACAGTTCTTGGTATTGGTGATAGTGACCACTACAAAGGTGACGTCGAACGCGCCTTCAAACGGGATCACGGATGGGTCTTTGAAGTCGATCCAGCCGGAGTCGAAAAACCCGTAGCCCTCGAAGCCATGGGACGCTTTGTACACGAAGCGATCGCCATTGATCGGCACACTGGGATCGTCTACGAAACGGAAGACCGGAATACAGCCGGGTTTTATCGGTTCATTCCAAACCAAAATGGTGACCTTTCGAAAGGTGGCAAGCTCCAGATTGCGGAGGTCATCGGAAAGGATGATCTGCGTGGCCATGTCGAAACCAATGCAACATTCGACGTTCGCTGGCATACGATCACGGATCCGAAACTGGCTCATACTCCGGGCCTGGACGAAGCGGATGAACTTGGTGTATTCAAACAGGGCAAGAAGCTCGGCGGGACGACATTCAGTCGTCTCGAAGGCTGTTGGGCGGGCAACGACAAGATCTTTTTTGACGCCACAAGCGGCGGCGGAGCACAAGCTGGTCAGATCTGGCAATACGACCCAAAGTCAGAAAAATTGACGATGCTTTTTGAAAGCCCAGGCAAACCGATCCTGAACATGCCCGACAATCTGTGCGTGAACCCGCACGGCGGTCTGGCCCTTTGTGAAGACGGTGACTATGGCAACAGTGAGTATCCGCAGCGAATCCACCTTTTGTCACAGGACGGTAAACTGACTCCATTCGCACTTAACGATGTTAAACTCAAAGGCGAGAAAAACGGCTTTGAAGGCGACTTCCGAGGGAAAGAATGGGCCGGAGTTACGTTCAGCCCAGACGGGAAATGGATGTTTGCGAACTTGCAAACGCCGGGTATTTCACTGGCCATCACAGGACCTTGGGATTCACTGACGGCCTAGCTGGTGCCTGAATTCATTCGGTTTTCTTTCGATCTCTTTTTCCTGCGCGTACGACGGGCTGGAAAGCGCGAACAGGCGCAGCGCATACCGAAGCCCGGCAGTCGAAAATCGCAAAAGGGAACATTCTACTTTACGAGGGGGCTTCGGCTGATGAGAGTTCGGGCATGCCAAGCACATCCAGAGCATCACGAGGTGGGCTTGTTTACCATGTCCTGAACCGGGGCAATGGCCGCAGCGATGTCTTTCATCAGGATGACGACTTCGCCGCGTTTGTAAACCTGATGCGGGAGGTTCACGAAAAGGTGCCGATGCCGCCGACAGGTTTTCGTTTGATGACAGACTATTTCCACCTGCTGTTGTGGCCGCACGAAGCAGACCAAAGAAACAGGAAACGTAGAATGTCCCTTTTTGCTTCCCCGAACCCGCTTCGGTCACATCGACCGATGCATCCAAACAGGCGGAGTCGTTCCCGCCTGCGTATGTCGGACTAAAGCGAGCAGCAGGAAAGAAAAAAGCCGCTCGGTTTTTCCGGCCCTATGATACTACTCAGTCAAAAGTTGCGACGGTCCAGAGGACTCCCGCCTACCCAAAGCTTGATCAAACGGAAGCCGGATTAGAAAACGGAAAAGAAAACGGAAAAGCGGCCAGACCAAGGAAAACGGAAACCGGGCCAGATCGAGGAATACGGAAACGGGGAAACGGAACGGGGAAACGGGGCCAGACCAAGGCCAATCCACCAAAGTAAGAGAGACGCAAAGGGCCAGACCAAGCCATTTTTGATCACAGCCCTGTTCGCACAATCAAGCCACTCCGTGTTCATACGTTATGCTAGCAGAAATTTGAGGTGGAAGACGCAAATGGCCAGACCAAGCCATTTTTGATCACAGCCCTGTTCGCACAATCAAGCCACTCCGTGTTCATACGTCATGCTAGCAGAAATTTGACAAACGGTCGTATTACTGTACAACGATTTGTAAATCATAGCCGCCGCTCCAAGATGTTGATGGCTGATCGTGTTTGTTGCGACGTTGGATCACAAAGATTGC
>JANNPW010000127.1:0-44452 GCA_031400405.1 Mariniblastus sp. | reverse complement strand
GAAAAGAGCCGCGTGAATACCCTCGACAAGCTCATCCACGCCGCCCCAAAACCACCAAATTTCAAAAATCACTACGAAAAAAAAACGCAACTGACAGCTCTCTACCGCCCCCCTAGAATGAAAGTCAGTGGCATTGGGCGCAAGCCATCCGGTACGTCGTGTAGGAGCGCAAACAAACCGGACGGCTCGCGCCGTTCCGCTACCAGAAGGATCACAATAGTTGCCACGCATCTATTGTGGATTTGTGCCAACCCGCACTTCAATTTTATTTTGAAAAATGTGAGGTTTGCTTCTCCAGATTTTCAAGGGCCGGAAAAAAATTATTATTAATTCAGACAAGGTTTGAAGGGTAACGGAATTGGATTCCATATGTAGTTTGTCGGGATTGCATTGATCCTGTTTCAGAGAATTCAAAATACCCCACGGTTAGGAGCCACAATGATTCATCACCAATTCTTTTCTGCGAAATCGAAGACCCTCACGCGGTTGTTAACCATTCTGTTGTTGGCAGTTTGTTCGCTCACTGCTGGTACTGTCAAGGCTGACATTATTACGATAACTGGCGTTACTGACACGGTGCGTGTCAAGGGCCTAGCTCCCGACTCATCGCCTTTTGATGACACTCAATCGGGCAACCAACTTCCTGGCAATATAGTTTCAGTAAACAATGTTTTCGCTGGAGGTGTCAGATATGGTAGCTACCTAACAAGCCAATACCCTTCGGTATCCGGCCCCAACATTGGGGGACTAAATACAGACTACGAACAATTTGTTCCGTCTCAGGCGGCTACCGCACCGACTTCGTTTATTTTCGGATCCGCAGAGGTTTTTTTCACAGCTACTACAAGTCTGATTACAGGTTACGACGTGCTCGCGTATACGGGAGCGGATCCAGACTTTCCTGGCTTAAACCGTCGAACCACTTTTTCTCTTTTCGATATTACCAACAACAATGAAATGTTTTCTAGGACATTCGGAAAGCAAAACGGTTTAGATTTTGACAATACCATCACCGCTCCCAACGGAAGTTTCGTAGATGGTAATCAATACCGTTGGAGGTCTTCCGTTCAGTCGGACAACAATGGGCTACCGGCGGCTGCGAGGAGCGTGGGAGGTGCGAGATTGAGGCTCTTTCACACTACTATACCCGAACCGACTTCCGCAGCAATTCTCGGATTGGCCGGACTGGGAATGCTGATGCGGCGCCGGCGTCGTTGATTCAGGCTGCTCGTCAAATTTCCACGTAACCCCTGATAGCACCCTAGATCCAATAGCGCGGACCGGGGTGCTTTTTTTGACACTTCTCGCCGAACGCCACCAAAGTGGATGTTCGTTTTCATAAATCCCGCCGGCTTGCCCTGCGGATCGTTGGGCTTTTCGCTACCTATAAGAACAACGCACTCCCTTTCGCTTTGCCGCCGGCTTTGCCGCCGGATTTGCCTCCGGCAAATCCGGCGTCAAAGCGAGGATGGCGTGGACTCGTTGTGTAGTAAAAAACCGAAGTATCCGCAGGACAAGCCTGCGGGATTTTTGGCGAAGCAATAGGAATGGTGGCGTTTGGTGAGAAGTGTCGATTTTTTAAGTGATTCCCAGCTTCGATTTACCCAGCAAGTTATTCGGAGTGACTATCGACGTTCGCATTGCCGTTTGAATCAAAATGCACTTCGATCACATTGGGATGGCAGCAGACCGGACAATCTTCCACATACTCCTGTTCGCGTCCCTGGGAGATATCGAGTGGAACAATGATCTCTTCGCCGCAAGTGGCACAGGTGTAACTGCCTTGTTCGGCCAGATCCAAGTCTGCCCCCTCGTGGACTTCGCCCTCGTCACTCGCAGCGCCGCTGCCCCAATCGTCGTCCGAATTTTCATTCCCATTCGCATCGTCAGGCTCGTCGTCAACAAAATCATAATCCATCGAATTCTTCCTGCTTATTGGGTAGTTCCGCCGCTCGTCGATCATTGTTCCGCCGAGGATCGATCGCCATTTAAAGGCTGTTGTGAGTAATCAATTATCCTAGCGAATCCATCGCCAAGAGTTTACATTCGAGAACTCGACTATTCATCTCAAACCTTGGACGACAGCACAATGAACCTCAATTTCAATGTCAACTACCCGATTCTGCCGAACGATGACCCAGCCTTCTTGTACATCATGTTGGCCACTTTTTTCATTCCGATTTTTATTGTCCATCTTGCATTCGCATTTGCGGTAGCCATTGACGGCAGTTCCCTCCCTGGGGGACGACGACCTGAATTTGTCGGCCCGACTATTTGGTTTCTGGCGACGCTTCTGGGCGGCCCCTTTATCGCCGGGCTGTACTGGATGATTCATCATTCAACAATTTGCCCGTTTGTTTATGTCGCGTGTCAGCCGGAATCACCGATTTCTCCCAACTCGAAATCAAAATAGCAATGAGTGTAGCGTTTTTCTAGATCTAAAAATGGACCACACGATCGAGTCTGATGCTGTCGCCAATCGTTTTTTTCGTCTAACTCCACTTTGAAATGTGATAAGTGAACATGACATCGGAATTGCAAAAATTGCGAAATCTGATGCGGACGCCATTTCTTCCGGCGTCAATGTCATTTCTGGTTTTCATCCATTTCTTGATTCCATTTGACTCGTACCAAGGTAGCGTCAAGCCGATTGGGAAATGGATGGGATCGAAATCTGTGCGATTCCATTCATCCCATGGCTGGCCATTTATTGATTGGTACTATGCCGACATCGATTATTTGCGGAGTTCAGTTCGTTACGGGTTCTATGACGATGCAGGAATGATCGCCAATACGGTACTAATGACACTCGGTACGCTTTCGACGTATTTGCTGTTTAACGCAGTACGTAGACAATCGTCAATTTGGCAGTTTTCGTTGCGTGGCTTCATGGTCTTTGTTTTAGCATTCTGTTTCATTCTGGCGGCAATCAATGGGGCTTCCCACATCCGAGAAAACATCTTGCCAAACCTTGGACTAACTGAAGCGGAAACAATGCCCCGCCGCCAAGTGTGCTTGTTCGTATTAATCGGACTATGTTGCACGCTGATTGTCACATCCAAATCAATCCTGTGGATACTGGAAAAAACGTTTTTTCGTGTGGGATACTCGAAGCCTGAAGCACTCGATTGATTCGGCATCACGGGCAGTCTGTCAATTGTTTCACCGATTGGGTCGTGTGATCTTTTGACGCATCTGGAAGAAGCAACGGCTATCTCCAGCCGACCACCGTCCCGCTGGAAATCGCGCGATGATCGTGGTCAACCCCAATCAGCAATTCACCGGTCGAGCCGAGACCAACGCAACGGCCGGATAGGCGAGTTCGATCGGGAAGTTCAATTTCCACCCAACGATTGAGGAACAACAGGCGCTCGTGTACTTGTTGGCGGATCCGATCTGTCGAATGGGACAGTTCGCCGTGCATTTGAATCAATGTTCGAATCAAGCCATTCAACAAGACCGTCAAGTCAATCGAATGTCCGGTCGATTGAAAGATGCTGGTTGGATTGGGTTGACGATGATCAGTTGCGGCCAGATCCATTGCCTCAATTGTGTTGTTCACATTGATCCCGATTCCGATGACGAGCACCGACTTGGATACTGGAAAAAGCTGGCTGCTCACTTTTTCGATCAAGATGCCCGCCAGTTTTCGATTATCTAACAATACATCGTTGGGCCATTTGATTTTCAAATCAATCGACGGGATGAGTTCTTCCACGCTGTTGCAAACGGCCAAACCCGCGGCCAACGACATCCATAAATCGCTCGAATCATTGCGGGCCGGCAAACACAGGGTGCAGGTCAGACTCCCGGGCGCAGCGATCCAGGTCCGTTGATGTTGACCTCGACCGGCCGTTTGGTGGTCAGTCAACACCAGTAACGGCAGCCCAAAACTTGGAATTGCCGTCTCGTGACTCTTCAACAACGCGATCGCCCGGTCGTTGGTTGAGCCCAATTCGGCATGATGGTCCAGGCAAAAGATTCCCGACTCAGCTCGAATCTTAATCAGATCAAAAGAACTCATGGGATGGCTTTACGATCCGGCCGAAAAATGATACCGGTAGATCGGGTAGCGATTGCTCATCCATCGTGGTCGATCCAATCGCGTCTATTGCTTGGGTGTCAATCGGTTGACACTCCCCGGCGCATAACTCCCACTCCCGCGCAAAACCGCCGCCGGAATGGCAACTTCGGAAACATGATTGGTGGCGGCATCCGGGCGCGAGCCGAATTGCTGAGCATTTCCAGTTTGGGCATGCATCACAGTCGCGCCATTCTGCTGTCCAGCGTTGGATTGTCCGATGGGAGCCTGCAAACCGACAGGTTGAACCGGAAATCCATTACTGGCCCCACCGGCCGAGCTAAGATTGGCGTTCGGAGACGAGTAACCACTGTGCGGTGTCGAAGGGTAATTTCCAGTCGGCTGGGCGTCGGATGGAATTGGAAACATCACCTGATTCCCACCCGTCGAACCGCCGGCATTGGACAATTTCGTGTTGGCGCGCAAAACGTTGCCCGAATCGCTGGTTGGGTTGCTGGGGGATGGTTGCAATGGCGAAAAATTCCCCGACGGCTTGTTGGAATTTGATGGCGTAAAACTTGGAGCAAGGCCATTGGAGTTGGCGGAATTCGATTGGGCCACACGTTCTACGGGTTGGTTCATACCTGTCGACGCCATGTTCAGCGCTTGATTCGGCGTGGAGCCGGCGACCGGAACAACGGGGCGTTGGGTGGCCGCGATTTGTGCTCTCAGTTCAGCGATTTGTTGTTGGGCCGAGGCAACCTCTGCCAGAACACGTTGCAGCTCTGCAGAATTTTCGTTGCCGACGGGACGGTTGGTGGAGAAATTGTTCGTCGCCTGTTTGGCTTGTTTGGTCGTGGCTGCCAACGATTCATTCGCCCCGGTTGCTATCGCATTGAGACTTGGCTGCAACGACTTGTTAGCAGTTTCGGGCAGGGAATTCTTGGCTTTCGAAACCAGATTTCCGGAGGCGTCATCCAGGGACCGATTAACATTGGACAGTTTGGTATCGAGATTGTTTTTCGATGAGTTGACTTGATTTTTGGCGACGGCCATTTTGGCCGGCAATTGGAAGTCATTGGCTAACGTCTCACCCATTGGCTGGAGCGACTTTGATTTTGTTGCCATGGAGTTGGATGTTTGCTTGCCTTTGTCGCCGACCACTGCGTTAAAGTCAGCTTGGGCCTGTTCTACGCTCGATGCGATGTCGGCCTTGGCCGGCTTCAGAGCCTGCGGATCAAAACTATTGGTCCGGGAACCGTTCGATTCGGTAGGATTAGCATTTCCGGATAGGCTGTAGGGAGTTCGAATGGGTTTACTTTTTCCATCCGCTGAGATCTGCGCAACTTTGGGGTCCAATTCGGCTGAGGCCTTTTTCGAGGCTTCCGCCATTTGTTCGACTTGTTTTTGCAACTCGGGATCGACCGCAGTCTTGCGTGCCGGTTGAGAGCTGGCCTGCCGTACATCTCCCGTCGCGGGGGCCGGATCAAAATGCAACGCTGGTGGCGGAGGAACCGCTTTGGATTCCCCTTTCTTCCAAAAAGCCAGCCCGGACATGTCGGGCCGTTTCCATTCGGTTTCCGATTTTTTGAAAATGCCAGATCGACATCCCGAGGAAACGCAAATCACGCAAACCGTCAGACAGGTCAAACGAGCGATTTGTCGATGGGGAAAAGTTGGCATTCGTCGCACCCTGTTGTCAAATTCGTGACTTCGAATCGAAATTGTGATTCCAATCACGTGGAGTGAATTAACAAAATCGAAAGCAATAATTACCTGAGAATTTTGCTGGTCAAAGGCGGTTCCGCACTTCGCCAAACAATCATCCTTTGTCTGATAATCGGTATAATCGATTCAGTTTCTTGCGGCGAAATGAGTTTTTTATCGCGCGCCGGAATCCAATTCGCGGCGGATGTTAGAAAGCTGGCGTCAAATCGTCAACGTCGAAGTTGGGAAATGTTGGGTTGGGTATTCAAGGGACATTGGCACCGTGAACGAACGGTCACAATCCTGAATCGCTAGCAAAAAAATAACGGCGGGCTCAAACCGCCGTTCAACATGATCAATTGTTTCAATTTATCTTGGGGCAACTGGACGACGTGCGTTAAGCTCGCGCGGCCGCGTAACGATTGCCGACGGCATCCCAATCGATGACGTTGAAGAAAGCGCTGACGTAATCCGGGCGACGATTTTGGTAGTTAAGGTAATAGGCATGTTCCCAAACGTCCAATCCCAGGATCGGCGTACGACCTTCCATGAGTGGACTGTCCTGGTTGAGTGTACTTTCGATCAACAACTTGCCAGCATCGACCGACAACCAAGCCCAACCGCTGCCAAAACGGGTGACGGCGGCATCGGAGAATTTCGTTTTGAATTCATCGAAGCTACCGAAAGTTGTATTGATTGCCACTGCCAATTCACCCGTCGGGTGGCTTCCTCCATTCGGTTTCATAATGGTCCAGAACAACGAGTGGTTGGCATGGCCGCCACCGTTGTTTCGGACGACTGCCTGTTGGGCGGCCGGAACGGCTGTGAGATTGGAAATCAGGTCTTCGATCGATTTTGATTCGAGATCAGTGCCCGCGATCGCCGCGTTGACTTTGGCGATGTAGGCTGCATGGTGTTTACCATGATGAATCTCCATCGTTTTCGCATCGATGTGCGGTTCGAGCGCGTTGGCGGCGTACGGGAGATTGGGAAGTTGATATGCCATATTATAGTGCCTCGCCCAGAGTTAAATTTGAAAGTCTGTTACGACTGGCAATTTACCGGATCAGGCTGGCGAGGACAATTGGCTGGAGGAGTGGCAGGAGAACTCTTTAGTGCGCGTCGCGAGTCGATTTGGTTGCTACGGGCGATATTTTCAGTTTGGCACTGTCGTCACTGATCATCAAATAGCGCCGAATATCCCTCAATACCGTCGTCGCCAATTCGTTGGCGTTCATCGAAAACCATTTCTTTTTGCCTTCGCGAATGATGATCCGGATGAACGTTTGCGTGCGGTTGCCGACGAGCTTGGCTTTGTCAGAGGTGGTTTGGTGTTCCTGAAACTCGATATCAATAATGAAATTGCCTTTGCGCCCTGGGTTGTTCTCGTCGTCGACTTGCAACAACAGGTTGGCGTAGTCCGGTTCAACCCGGCGAATGTCCGCCTCGCATTCGACGATGAAGCCTCGCAGCTTTTCCACGAGCACCGACAGCGGTGTGGAACTCACGAACTCTTCACAAACAAGACTGGCTGATTTAAGATTCCGCCAGGAAACTCCCGACAGCGAGGTTTCGCTGGCGGCCATTAACTTCGGATTGGAAACCGAACTGGCTTCGACAACGCGATTTCTTCCGAGCTCTTTGGCTTTCAACAATGCCGTGTCGGCGCGGATGAAAAACTCGGTAGCGGTATCGCATTTTTGCAACTCCGCCACTCCAAAGCTGGCGGTAATGCATTTGCCGTTGAGCATTTGTTGAGGTGTCTTGGTCAAGGTGACACGAATCTCCTCCGCCCGTTCGACGGCAGATGCGCTATCACAGTCACCGCACAAAATGACGAATTCTTCGCCACCATAGCGCGCTACGATATCCTGGGACCGGACAAATTTCTTTAGCAGACTGGCAAATGAGATGAGCGCCTGGTCGCCAATATGATGATTGAAGTTGTCATTGATCGACTTGAAGAAGTCGATATCGCAAATAATCAGGCTGCACGTAAAATCGCCAGTGTGATTAGCGCGAACGTATTGATCGAGTACGCGTTCGAATTCGGCTCGATTGTTGACTTGGGTTAGCGGGTCAACCATTGAGAATTCATACAGGTCTTTTAATTGTCGTTTCAAGTCCATTTGGACCGAGGCATCGTGTAGCAACACCATCGCTCCAGCGAGGGCGTCGTCCGCCGATTTGATCGGCGTGAACGAAATTTCCACTTTTGTTTCGCGTCCGCTGCGGCCGACAATCCGGTACTCGCCCGATTTCTTTTTGATGGTTTGCAGACACTCCCGTAACGGGCAATCGGTGGGGAAAACCGGAATCCCGTTGGCGTCACTGAGACTCAACAAGCCAGGCTCAAACGTCTGGCCGACCATTCGCGACGAGCTCATGCCAGTCATGATTTCGACGGCTTGATTCCACAATCCGATTTTTCCATTCGGATCAACGAATACGATTCCGTCACGCAAATTGTCCAGTAATGTTTTCAGACAGACGCTGGAACTCAAACCAGTTTCGGGCGACGGAGCGCTGCGTAGGGCTGACAAAAACGCATTGCCAACGTCGGTTCCCACATTATCGGGGATTGAGATGGACATGAATCTACTCGAAATTCAGCAAAATATTGAAATTAGTCTGCCAGATGGCATTTCACGGATCCCCCGTGACTTTAAACTGTAGGTCGAAAACCGTGGCCCGGTTGCTCCGGAGAACTTTTTTCGGCTGCCCAAGGGTTCGGTTGTGACGATTGATGCGACTGGAACTAACCAGCTGAGAGGAAAGCATGAAACTGGCCAGCATAGAGTATCGAGGGGCCGTCTGTTTGGCACGCGTCGAAGGGACACAAGTCGGTTTGCCCAATCCCGATCGGGATTGGCCGACAAGCATCCAAGGCTTGATGGAAATCTGGAATTCCGATCGTGGTTTGCCCGAATGGATCGGTGGCGAACAAATTCCGCTGGCGGACGCCCGCTTGTTGGCGCCAATTACGGGAATGGAAAAAGTGATTTGCATCGGCACAAATTATGCGGACCATGCCCGCGAAATGGGTGGAGCCCCACCCGAGATTCCGGTGGTCTTCAATAAATTTCCTTCGACGATCATCGCTTGCGGCGCGGATGTCTGTTTGCCACCGATCAGCCAACAAGTCGACTTCGAGGCCGAGTTGGTAGTGGTCATTGGCCGAGCGGGAAAAAATATTCCGCGCGAGTCGGCCTGGCAACATGTATTCGGCTACTGTTGTGGCAACGATATTTCAGCCCGCGATTGGCAAAAAGGGAAACCGGGCGGACAGTGGTTGTTGGGAAAAACGTTCGATACTTTTGCGCCTCTGGGCCCGATCATTGTGACCGCCGACGAAGTTCCCAATCCGCATTCGTTGAGAATCGAGCTCCGCTTGAATGGACAAACGATGCAGTCCTCGAATACCAACCAACTGATTTTTCCAGTGGACTTTCTGATTTCTCATATATCGCAATTCGTTACGTTGAAACCCGGCGATTTGATTTTTACCGGAACTCCAGCCGGTGTTGGCGCGGGGCGGACACCACCCCTGTTTTTGAAACCGGGGGATGAACTGGAGGTCGAGATCGAAGGACTGGGCGTGTTGAAGAATCGGGTGGTTGCGGGTTGAATTCCTGATCTTTTTGTGCGAACCTGATCCCAGCAGTGGTGCGGATTGTTCGCTGGTTTTTAAAACTACAGTCCCAAACAAATAACGCTGTCCCGTAACCTGCATGCAACTTTTTCGAAAACTGACCGAATTTCCTCCCTCCCTTCGCGGCGGTGCGTTGACGATCGGCAACTTCGACGGCGTTCATCGAGGCCATGAAAAAATCATCCACCAATTGACGCAACAAGCAAATGAGTTGGACGGCACCGCGATTGTCTTTACGTTTGACCCCCATCCGGTCCGAATTCTGCGCCCCGCTCAATCGCCGCCGCCGCTGACTTGGACCAATCGAAAAGCCGATCTGTTAGCCGAAATGGGAGTTGATATCGTGGTGGCGTATCCTACCGACCACGAGTTATTGAGTTTGTCCTATCAGGATTTTTTTCAACAGATTGTGGTCGAGAAAATTGGCGCCAAAGCGATGGTGGAGGGACCCAACTTTTACTTTGGTCGCAATCGAGAAGGCAATCCGGCGACCTTGACGGAATTATGCCGGCGCGACGAGATTGCTCTGAGAATCGTCGAACCCTTGTTGGAATCCAACGACTACATTTCCAGCAGCCGAATTCGCGATCTGATTCGCAGCGGAAATGTCGACCAAGCGGCTCAACTCCTGACTCATCCCTACCGGATTCGGGGTATGGTCACCCATGGTGCGGCGCGCGGAACGACAATTGGCTTTCCCACGGCGAATCTGGATGCCATCGACACGCTGGTTCCGGCGATGGGAGTCTACGCTGGCCGAACCTACGTGGACGGCCGGTCGCATTGGTCCGCGATTAATATTGGCCCCAACCCGACGTTTGGTGAACAATGCGTCAAAGTCGAATCGCATTTATTGGATTTCGAAGGATCCCTGTATGGACAACCGATCGAGGTTGATTTTGTCAGCCGCTTGCGGGATATTCGTCAGTTCCCTTCGGCCGTCGAATTGAGTCAGCAGTTGCAACAGGATGTGGCGAAAACCCGCAACCTTGCGCGACAGTTTTCCAATTCCATCGTCAACAAGGGCTGACGATTAACAAGATCACGATTAACAAGTTCAATTGAATTTCCACTCGATCCCACGACTCGCCAAAGTCACAAGTTTCGATATCGCACTCCGAACACAGAACACAGAACACAGAACACTGAACCACTGAACCACTGAACCACTGAACCACTGAACCACTGAACCACTGAAAAAACCATGAATGTTGATTGGCCACGATTTTGCTCGGTTATCCGCGCTGCCGAAAATATTATTCTCACCAGTCACATTCGACCGGATTGCGATGCGCTGGGTAGTTGCCTGGGAATGGCTGGGATTCTGGAAGCGTTGGGCAAACAGGTGCGAATCGTTTGCGGACAGGCCGTTCCGCCAAATTTGTCTTTCATGGATCCCGACCAAAAAATCAAACAGATCGGTACAGACATTCAAGTTGCCGAACTGGCCGATGCCGACTTGCACATCATTCTCGACACCAGCGCCTGGGTTCAATTGGGCGCGATGGCGGATGTGATTCGCAACTCAAAAACCAAAAAAATCATTTTTGATCATCATGTTGGCGAAGACGACATTGACGCCGAATGTTTCAAGAACACGACGGCGGAAGCCGTCGGGCGAATGTGCGTTGAGGCCGCTGAACACCTGGGGGTTGGGCTGACGCCCGCGATCGCGACGCCCTTGTTTGCGGCACTGGCAACGGACACGGGTTGGTTTCGTTTCAATTCGGTTTCCCAGATTACCTATGAAACGGCGGCCAAACTTTTACGCGGTGGCGCGGTGCCGTCGGAAATTTATGGTGTGCTGTACGAACAAGAAACCGTCGGTCGAGTTCGTTTGCGCGGCACGGTGTTGGCGCGAATCGAAACGGAACTTGATGGTCGATTGGCGCATACTTACCTCTTGCCGGAGGACTACGAGAAAACCGGAGCGAAGCCGTCCGACACCGAGGACCTGATTAATCTCGCGTTAGAAATTAAAGGAACGGTCTTTGCCGTTATCATGGTTGGCCAAACAACGGGTGGTTATAAAATCAGTTTCCGCAGTCGCTGCCAAACCGCCGCCAATGAAGTCGCCGCAGAATTCGGTGGCGGAGGACACAAAGCGGCGGCCGGAGCGTTTATTGACAACTCGGATTTGGCCATCGTCCAGCCACTTGTCCTGGCGCATGTCCGATCGATGTTAAGTCCGGAATTCGCCGCCTCCTAGCTGGCATTTGAAATCCCAAGACGATTTCGTCCCTGAGATTTGCTCCGCAGAAAAATTCCTCCATGCAACCCGCCATTCGTGTCAGCAATCTGGTCAAGACCTATCGCGGCAAACCACCCGTCGAAGCGGTGCGGGGCATCGATTTCGAAATCCAGAACGGTGAATGTTACGGAGTGCTGGGTCCCAACGGTGCGGGCAAGACGACCACGATCGAGATCCTGGAAGGCTTGTTAACGGCGAGCTCGGGCACGGCAGAAATTTTCGGCTTGAAATGGGGAGTCCACGGCGCAGCGATTCGCCAACGAATTGGCGTGTCCCTCCAGGAGACCCAGCTCAGCGAACGGCTGACCGTCGGCGAAACGTTGCAGCTGTTCCGTAGTTTCTATAAGACGGGCATCGACGCTCAGGAAGCGATGCGCCGTGTATCGCTCGAAGAAAAGGCGAATGCCTGGGTCAAGACTCTATCGGGCGGTCAAAAACAACGTCTGGCAGTCGCCACGGCGTTGGTGGGCGAACCGGATTTGATTTTTCTGGACGAACCAACGACCGGCTTGGATCCGACCAGTCGTCGCCAGATTTGGGAAATTGTGGAATCTCTCGGCAGGGAGGGAAAGACAATTTTGCTCACGACGCATTATATGGAGGAAGCCGAACGTTTGTGCGACCGAGTGGCAATTTTCGACCAAGGCAGGATCATCGCCGAGGGGGCCCCGGCGGATTTGATTCATTCGCTTGGGGCCGAGCACATCATTGAGTTTTCCATCGATCGCGATTTGAACCAATTCGACGACTCACTGATTCGGCGCTTGCCGACACTGGAGCGATTCGAACAGCTCGCGGGTGGCTTTCGAATTACGGTGGGACAACCGCACATCGTATTGCCGGAATTGATTAACAATTTGGCCCAACAACAGATTGCCTTGGCCAGTTTGACCACCCGACATGCGAGCCTCGAAGATGTGTTCGTCGGTTTAACAGGACGACATCTAACCGATCAGAACCAATCTCGAAACAGCTCATGAAGACCCTCTCGCCGATTTCTGCCATCACGCTCGCCCGACTGCGAGAGTTTATTCGACGGCCCGAAACCTTGTTTTGGGTATATTTTTTTCCGGTTTTGATGATCGTCGTGCTGGGAATCGCGTTTCGCAATCAGACGGCTGAGAAATTTGATGTCGATGTGGCCAAGAGTCCCGTCTCAGAGAGTTTGCTGGAAAAATTATCGACCGCGCCACAAATCAGACCGCATCTGTTCGAGGCCGCTGAATCCAGGGCTCGGTTGCGGACCGGGAAAACAAATTTGATCATCGCGCCCAAATCCGGCAGCGCAAATGACTTGGACTACACTTTCGATCCAACGCGCCCCGGCAGTTTAACCGCCCGCAATCTGGTCGATGACCACCTGCAACGCCTGCTGGGCCGGGTCGATGTGATCCAATCGGAGAACATTCGGTTCGCTGAACCGGGCGGTCGCTATGTTGATTTTTTGGTGCCCGGACTGTTGGCAATGGGATTGATGGGGGGCGGTTTGTGGGGTATCGGATTTGCGATTGTCGATATGCGAATTCGCAAACTACTGAAACGTCTGATGGCCACTCCGATGACACGTTCCCATTTTTTGTTGGGCATGATGGCCAGCCGATTGATCTTTATGGTTCCTCAAATCGTCATCCTCCTGTTGTTTTCCTATTGGATTTTCGACGTGCGAATCTACGGCAACTGGTTGTCAATTTTGATTGTCGTGTTGATCGGTGCCGTCGAGTTTTCGGTAATCGGACTGTTGGTGGCAGCCCGCGCGCAGACTCTGGAGACGGTCTCCGGACTAATGAACGTCGTCATGCTGCCGATGTACACCTTGTGCGGGATCTTTTTTTCGTACGAACGATTCCCGGCGATTTCCCATCCCTTCATCAAGTTATTGCCTTTAACGCCGTTGATCGATTCGCTGCGGGCGTTGATCTTGGACGGCAAATCGATATTCTCCTTGGGGCCAGAGCTGCTGATCATGAGTGGCTGGTGCGTTGTCCCCTTTGTCGTCGCGTTGTGGATTTTTCGCTGGAACGACTAGCCCGTCGCTTATCCCGCGTACGATTGCACAAATGGGTGAGAATCTCGAGAACCGTGAAATTGGCTGTTCGGCTGCCGCCTGGAGCGAGGGTCTAGATTAGGATTACAGGACCGATTAAAGTCATTAATAACTTGATAACTAAGCCACGACGAACCCTGGCAATTCCACTCTCACACGAGTCTGTTATGCAACACCGCTATATTCTGCTCCTTTGTTTGATCGTCGGTTTTTCAGGCGGCCAACGGCTGGCGAAGCCGTGTTTTGCTCAAACGGCAGCCGCGCTCAAACAACCCATGCTGGACGCCCAGACTCGATTGGACTGGCATGCCCAACATCTAATCATGCGCGATGCTTCTCCCTATGCCAAACTCGACTGGAAGCATATCGGACCGCTGCATATGAGTGGTCGCATTACGGATATTGCCCGGCCACTGGATCAGCCATTTACCATCTACGTGACTTCAGCCTCTGGGGGCGTGTGGAAAACCGTCAACGAGGGTACCAGCTGGCAGCCACTGTTTGACGATGCACCTTCAGCTGCTTGGGGGGCCATCGCAATTGATCCATCGGACTCGAATACTTTGTGGATTGGCGGCGGAGAATCGAACATCTTACGTTCCAGCATGGCAGGGACCGGAGTCTATCGATCGCAAGATGCCGGTAAGAGCTGGCAACATCTGGGACTGACGGATACCCAACATATTGCCCGGATTGTCGTACATCCGACCGACTCCAATATTGTCTGGGTGGCCGCTGGAGGACACGAATATACACCGAACAAAGAGCGCGGCGTTTTCAAAACAACCGACGGCGGCCAGACTTGGAAAAATGTGCTCTATGAATCGGATCTGGTCGGAGCCAACGATTTGGTGATCGATGCGGCACATCCCGAAACGCTCTATGCCTCGATGTGGCATCGCATTCGTCGACCGTGGTCCGATCCGGTACCAGGCTCGGGGGGCGGAGTTTATAAATCAACCGATGGCGGAGAGTCGTGGTTGATGTTGACCGATGGATTACCGCCACGCGAAACCAGCGGCCGCACGGGGTTGTCGATCTCCGTTTCGAATCCCAATGTCGTGTACGCCTTAATTGATAATCACGAAGTTGCGCGCCCAGCGAAAGCGGGTGAATTGGATAGTTACAATCGACCGAAACAGGATGTCATCAAGGGCGCCGAAGTTTTTCGGTCCAACGATGCCGGCAAGACCTGGAAATTGGTCAGTAAGAAAAGCCGTTTGATGGAAAGTCTGTTTTCGACCTATGGCTGGGTCTTCAGCCAAATCCGGGTGGATCCGAGCGATGAAAATACCGTTTACATCATGGGTGTCTCGCTGGCGAAATCGACCGATGGTGGCGTCACGTTTAAAGCGTTGTCGGATCGCGGGTTGCATGCCGATCACCACGCCTTGTGGATTGATTCGACCAATCCGAACTACCTCATTAATGGAAACGATGGCGGAGTCAACCTGTCCTATGACGGTGGCCAGTCCTGGAAGAACCTCGAGAACTTGCCGATTGTGCAATTCTATAATGTCGAAGTGGATTCCGAGAAACCATTTAATGTCTATGGATCGATTCAGGACAATTTCAGCTGGGTTGGTCCGTCGAATTTCTCGCCCGGTCGCAGCGATCCGTTTGACTGGAAACCGACGCCCGGTGGGGAAGCCAGTTATCACGCAATTGATCCCGATGATCCGAACACACTCTATTCCGAGTTGTTTTACGGCAGCATTACGAGGTCCAATTTGGTGACCAATGAAACTCAGCCCATCAAGCCAAAGCCTGCCGCTGGCGAACCAGAATTGCGTGGACAGTGGCTGGCACCATTTCAGTTATCCAAACATAATTCGCGGATTATCTATCACGGCATGAACCGGCTGTTTCGAAGTTTAAACCGGGGCGATGATTGGGAGGCGATCAGTGCGGATTTGACTTACAACGATCCCGCAAAACAGGGGAACATTTCTTACGCTACAATTTCGGCGATCGCGGAGTCTCCTTTGAAATTTGGTTTGATCTACGCTGGCACCGATGATGGACGTTTGCACGTGACACGCGATGGCGGGCAGACTTGGTCGGAAATTGTCGCTGGCCTCCCAACCCGCAAGTGGTTTTCTCGGGTTGTCGCCTCGCGATTTGACGAAGCAACGGTCTACGTGACGCAAAACGGCAAACCGGACAACGATTTTCAAGTATATGTCGCGCGTTCCACTGACTATGGAAAAACCTGGGCGGACATTAGTGCCGGGATTCCTGGCGGTCCGGTTAATGTGATTCGTGAAGATCCCCGCTCCGCCGACGTCCTGTATGTCGGGACTGACATGGGTGTGTATGTGACCACCGACGCCGGTGAAAACTGGCAAGTTTTGGGCAGCAAATTACCCATCACTTTTGTTCACGATATTGCGATTCAAGAGCGGGATTTGACGTTGGTCATTGGCACTCATGGACGTGGCGTACACACAATTGACATCAAATCCCTAGTAAAACCGGATCCAGCGGTTGAAGCAACAGCACCGCCCGCCGACCCAGCCAAAGAAGTCAAAGACTCGGTTGGGGACTGAGCTTGATTGATTGATTCCATTTTTTTGATGGCAGGTCCTGGGCAGTTTCGGTCGAGAGACATGTCGCTGCAGTTGCACCTTTCATCAGTACTCCGAACAACTTTTCGAGATTCTCCCGGTCGATGATTCAGAAAACTTCTCATGGACGATTCACCGAGTTTCTGAAAAAATTCCGGGAGGGCCGTTTCAAATCGGACACCGATGAAGAATCGGCCAGCGACCAGACTGACTCTTCTGCCAAGCCGGATCGAAAAAAACCGAATCCGGAGAAACGCCAACGGCGACGCGCTTATCTGCGCCTGTATATTGGTCGCTTATGGCCCCACTGGAAGATGGTTTTTCTGTTGACGTTGTTGGCCATCCTGGTGGCGGCGCTGGAATTGATTCAACCGTTGTTTGCCCGACACATTATCGACAATGTGTTGCTCGGTGACGGCGACTTCACTGCTAAAATTTTTCAACTTAACGTGGTTGGCGGAATTTTTCTGGCGGTCGTGTTGGCCGTACAATTCCTGGGAGTCGTGCGCAACTGGAACCAACGGTTGTTAAACATGCGCGTGATCCTGACACTGCGTCGGGCGTTGTTTGAACGATTGATGCAATTGCCACTGGATCAACTTTCGAACATGAAAGTCGGCGGCATCCTGTCCCGCTTGACCGACGACATCAACATGACCACCGGTCTCTTGCAGATGGCCGTCATCTCACCAGGTGTGGCGCTGTTGCGATTGTTAATGGCGATGGGAATTCTGTTCTGGTTGAATTGGAAACTGGCCCTAACAGCGCTGGGCATCATCCCGCCGATCATGTTACTTAGCTTGATTGCGATTCGACGTATTCGGCCAATTTATCGCGCGATTCGCAAGGATGTTTCGCTGGTCGACGGGCGCGTCGGAGAAGCGTTTCAAGGCATTCGCGCGGTGCGCGCGTTTCGCGGAGAATCCCGCGAATCACATGAATTTACCGTGGGACATCATTTGATTACGCGCATGAAAATGTTCGCGGCCAGTCGAGAAATTCTGCTGTGGAGCACCTGGGGTTTGTTAATGGCCCTGATCGGAGTTGTCATCACCTGGGCCGGTGGTTATTGGTATTTGTCCGACCAAGCCAGCAATGTCGCGGCGGCCCATCGGACTACGATCGGAGATATTTCCGCGTTTCAATTTTATACGCTGTTGTTGTTAGCTCCCGTCTGGCAGATCGTCGAATCCATGACAGAATTGCAACGTTCGCTGGCCTCCATGGAACGCGTCTTCGAAGTCCTCGAGTCGCCCATCGACAAACCGGATCGCGACGATGCTCAACCCGCCAGCGACAGCGTGGATGAAATCCGTTTCGAGTCGGTCTGGTTCGCCTACTCCGATGACAAAAAACTAGAAGAAGATTCCTCTGGTTCCAGGGCCGGGTCCAAGAAATCCAACCCAGCCAATCAACGGCCCGCCGCGTCCGAACTGTCTGTCTCGACTACCGCTCTCGAAACGATTGAACCGAAATTTGTGATTCAAGATTTTACCTTGAAGGTACCCGGTGGCAACGTGGTGGCGCTGGTCGGGCGCAGTGGTGCCGGCAAGACAACCATCACCGATCTCGTCGCGCGTTTTTACGATCCGGTCAGGGGGCGCATCACTCTCAATGGCGTTGATTTGCGTGACTATCAGTTGAGCAGTTTTCGCAATCTGATCGGCGTGGTGCAGCAGGAAGTTTTTCTGTTTGATGGCACAGTGTTTGAAAATATTGCGTACGCCAATCGCGACGCGACGTTTGACGAGGTTGTCGAAGCGGCTCGGCAAGCGAACGCGGACGAGTTTATTGACCAACTCCCGACAGGCTATGATTCGATCATTGGCGAGCGCGGTGTCAAATTGTCGGGTGGCCAGCGACAACGACTTTCGATCGCCCGCGCGTTGCTGGCCAATCCCCAAATTCTAATTCTCGATGAAGCCACCAGTAACCTGGATACTGAGAGTGAGCAATTGATCAAACAATCGATGATGCGACTGCTAAAAAACCGAACTACTTTCATAATTGCCCATCGACTGTCGACAATTACCCACGCCGATCAGATTGTCGTCATCGAGGATGGAAAGATCGTGGAAACCGGCTCGCATGAATCACTCATGGCTGACGATGGACATTATGCCGAAATGGTGCGTCGACAACATGACGCCGTAAGTCTGATTTGATGGGTTTGGCGAAGCGAAAACGGTGCGCCGACACTGCCCAACGAACCAAGCAAAGGTATCCTGGTTCACGACTTGCGATACCGTGCGGAATCGCAAATCTCGGAGTCATCCGCCTTGGTTGCAACCAGAACAACTCGGTTAGGCTATAATCCCGGTTGCGATTACAATTATCAAACGCAGCGGAATTTCGTTTCTTTGATCGGTCCGGATAGGTTTTCAAAATGTTCATGAAATACTCTTGCCTGTTAATACTTGTCGCCACTGGCGTTTCGTGTATTCGTGAATCGACACCCAATGCCACGAAGACCCGGATGGACGAGTCCCCGGCAGCAAACGTCGCGACGGCGAACGAACCACCTCAGCCAGCCCAGGACATCCAGCCAGTCGTAGATCGTGAGCTCGCGGCCCAGCAACGACTCGATCAACTTGATACGGAACTCAAACAACGGGTCGAAAACTTGAAACAGCAAGTCCGCAGTACCGATTCCAAAGAAGAACAACTGCGATTACTTTCGGATGCGAGCCCCGCCCGCCAGATGTCCACCGAATACCTGTCGTTGGAAACACAATTCGCTCATTCCACTGCTGCTCGCGATGCGTTGTTGTTTGTGATCGCCAACGGCAGTCCCGCCGACAAGGAAATTGCCACTACGCGCTTGCTCAGTAACTACAATGATCTGATTCAGTCAAACAAAATTGTCGACTCGTTTCAAGACGAAATGCCCCGGTCCATTATTGACCAGTGGTTTCAGTTGTTGATCGCCAACGCGAACACCGAATCGGACGCAGCTTACGCGGCGATTGGTTGGGCCAAATATACTCGTCAGATTCCTGTGTTCAAAGAGACACTGGATTTGAACCCCTCGGTCGTAGCGCGACTCTCAGCTGAACAAGCGGCCTACATTTCTCGCCCGCGCACGGAGGCTGAACGGGCCGCGATTGCCACTGCCTTGGAACAAGCGATGGCGAAGTCCGATGACCTGGCCTCTGATTCCGACAAGGCGATTCGCGATACGGCCTCGACGGAACTTTTCGAATTGAGGAACCTGTATGTCGGTCAAGTCGCGCCGGATATGGAAGGAACGGATTTGGATGGAGTCAAGTTTCGTTTGTCGGATTATCGCGGCAAAATCATCATGCTCGATTTTTGGGGACATTGGTGTCCTCCCTGTCGTGCGCTGTACGATCACGAGCGATTTATTAACCGCACGTTGGCCGATAAGCCGTTTGTGATATTGGGAATCAATAGCGACCCTAAACTGGAAACGGCACAAAAGGCCGTCCGCAAAGAAACACTCAGCTGGCGTCATTTCTGGAATGGCACGGCGGGAACTGGAGGGCCTTTATCGAGTGCCTGGAACATCGAGGGCTGGCCCACGATTTACTTGATTGATCAGTACGGTGTGATTCGCTATAAAGGAAGTTCGGCTGAATCCATCGATAACGGGCTGAAAATCTTGTTGGCCGAAATGGGGCACGAAGTCGAATTGAGTGAGCAGATTACCAGTAACTCTGCCGTCGATTAACTGCCAGTGCCCCCGCCGGGTTTCCGGGATCGTCAAGCTTTGCCTGACAGCACGTAAAAACCCCAATTTTCGCCGGAAAAAAACTGCTCGGACCAGACGTGTCCACGTCGTCGCGAATAATTCAAACGTAACCAAGCCCATGGACTCGACGGGCTTTTCCCGGCGATGAAATTGGGCCCCGAATGGATTTATTAACGCGGACGATCAATGACAAAATTACGACCTAGACCCGCCGCCGGCTACCACGCGTTTCTGGTTCAACCGCTGGCGGGCTTCGAACCGAAAAATTGGCAAGACAAACCGAAGCATTACCGTATCTTGGAATATGTGGGCTCAAAACAGTTTCTCGGCCGTGCCGACGCCTGGCGATTTCTGCACAATCACCAAGCGCTCGAAAAAGGTAATTTCGAAGCTTGGGCCATTTATGTGGAATAGGTCTTCGGAGGTTCAATTAGTCAGAGGTTGAGAGGTTCAGTGGAACTTAAGCGGCAATCGCTGAAAACTGAAAACTGAAAACTGAACACTGAACACTGAACACTGAACACTGAACACTGAACACTGAACACTGAACACTGAACACTGAACACTGAACACTGAACACTGAACACTGAACACTGAACACTGAACACTACGCTCCCTCCAAGGCCTGCATCTCGGTGACACTTCCAACTACCAGCGGTGTTCGATCGTGAATTCCGCTCGGTTGCAGATCGAGGATCCGTTGTTCGGAATTGGTGGCAATCCCGCCCGCCTGCTCGGCGATGAAAGCAATCGGGTTGGCTTCATACAACAATCGAAGCTTTCCTTGCGGATGAGCCGCGGTTGGGGGATACATGAAAATACCACCGCGCAACAACGTTCGATGAAAATCCGCCACCAGTGAACCGATATAGCGCGAGCTATACACATGTCCCAGTTTGCCCTTCCTCATCGAATCGATCAAGCGATTATATTTATCTGGAAACGATTCGCGATTGGCTTCATTGGCGGAATAATATTTGCCTTGTTGCGGCATGCGAATATTGGGGTGGCTCAAGATAAAAGCGCCGATATTGGGATCCAGCGTAAATCCAAACACTCCGTTTCCGGACGTGTAAATCATCACCGTTGACGAACCGTAGACGACATAGCCGGCGGCGATTTGTTTCGAGCCCGGTTGCAACACCCACGCCTCTGGATTATCAAAACAGCCTTGATCCGGCCGCGCGAAAATTGAAAATGTTGTCCCCACACTGACGTTCACGTCGATATTCGACGAACCATCAAGCGGATCAAACACGACCGCATATTTTGCATCCGGTGACAGATGCGGTGTGACCATCGGCGCTTCATTCTCTTCGGACGCCAATACACCGACACTGCGTCGACAGCCCAAGCATTGAATCAGCGTATCGTTGGCGAACACGTCCAATTTCTGTTGCAATTCGCCTTGAACATTTTCCGCACCATGCAAACCGAGAATATCATTCAGCCCCGCCATTCGTACGGCGGCTTGAATTTTTTTGGTCGCCAACGTGATTCCGGACAGCAAAAATGAAAACTCGCCGGAGGCGCCAGGATGCTTTTGTTGCTCTTCGAGGATGTGTTGTTGAATCGTGATCGCGGGCGGGGTATTTCTTGGTTCGTGCAACATTTTCGAATTTCTAATTAGGACGGTTCGGCGACAGGCGGGAGGCAGTAGAAAACTGCCATTTTCAGGCATTAACGCTAAATATTAGTCTAATTACAACAACAAAGACGGTCAATGCACCACTAAACGACTATAATAGCATTTAGTCTGCCTTTAGTGGAACCCCATTTTCCGAGGTGCGACCTAAAACCGTCTTCGAACAATCTGGATATGATTGAACGTCTCGAAAGTAATAGGAGAGCCAATCCATGATCGAAAACCCCTATATTGGACCCGACGAAGAGGGTTCGATCGCAGCGCCTTCACCTCGGCGTTTTTTCAGTTTCTGGCAGTTACTGTTTTGCGGCTGCGCCGTATTGCTGGTCGGTATGATGCTGCTGCCTTTGACTCGACGAGGACCAGTGAAAGAAACAGTCTGGAAATCTGCTTGTAAAAATAACCTAAGGCAACTCTGTTTTGCGATTTATGACTACGAAACCGAGCATGGCAAATTACCTCCCGCCTTTACCGTTGACGCGGAGGGAAACCGGTTGCATAGCTGGCGAACGTTAATTCTGCCTTACATCGAAGAGACGGCACTTTTCGAAACCATCGACTTGTCGAAACCGTGGGATGATCCGGTCAACGCAAAAGCCCATGAATCGTCGCCGGAGGTATTCCGTTGCCCATCGTCCAAAACTCCATCCACTCTGACGACTTATTTGGCGATCGTTGTGACGGGTGGTAGTTTCGGCTTGGATGCACCGAGAACATTTAGTGATTTTACCGACGGTACGTCTCAGACATTGATGCTGATCGAGGTCGGCCAAGAGCACGCCGTTCACTGGATGTCTCCCTATGATGCTGACGAGAAAATAATAGCCAGCATTGGTCCCGAAACGAAATTGGCGCATGTAGGATCATTCCAGGCCGGATACGCCGATGGCAGTGTCCACAATGTCCCGATCGATGTTTCCCCCACACTACTGCGAAAACTGATTACGGTCGCCGGAAAGGATTCCGTTGATGGTCAAAGTTTTTAGGGACGATACCATGATTGTTCAGTTGCCTGATTCGTAGGCCCGTTGCTATTAACAGCGGTGGTTTTCAAAACTCGGATCAATTCATAGGCCAACCAAGGCACCAACCAACTGAGCCAGGCCGCGCTCGCATAAACCCACTCGGCTGAAATGTCCATCAACGTTGCAGCTCCGCCGATCAACCGAAGAACAACCGCCGAACAAAGCAGCATGTAACACCGAAACATCCAGCGGCGATGCCCGGCAAATCGTTTCTTGACGGCTGCCCTCCAGCCGAGTGCAATGCAGGATATGTCCATAAAAGGCCCATCGATAGACGCCAAAAAAATACGACTCTCGACCCAGTAGAAAATCGTTCTGAAAATCTGGCGGAAAATAATGGCGATAACTCAACGCGACAACGATCACCACTCGAACGATCAACGCGCCCGCCAGCAAAGCTAACAAACCGGGCAGCGTAATCTTTCGCCTGAATTGCATGGCTGGGGCGCTCAAACTTTCACGGTTCCTAGCAAAGATCGCAACATGGAAATGATGAGGGACCATTTTCGGAGGTTGGGAGGTTGTACCTTAACAACCACCCAAATGCAAAAAAGCCCGTTAAAAACCAGACTGTTGCGGGAAAATGCAAATACCGTTCCCGCTTTTCTCGCCATGTTCAGGAATGGATTCAGTTGGAGGTTTCAAAAATTAGAACACAAAACCACTCGCAACAAGAAAAAATTGACATAGGTGATCTCATTTGGTAGCTTGCCACCTAGTTCGTATTACTCGATATTTTTATTTTTGGGAGTAACGTAAATGAAAAAGAAACGAAGTCTTGGCTTCACATTGGTGGAGTTGTTGGTCGTGATCGCGATCATCGGGATCTTGATCGGAATGCTGTTGCCAGCTGTGCAACAGGTTCGCGAAGCGGCACGCCGTTCAGCTTGCCTCAACAATTTGAAGCAGATTGCCATCGCTACTCACAATTACGAGAGCGCTACCATGAAATTCCCGCCCGGCATGTTGGAATGGGCAAAACCGGAAACTAATACTACTTTCGGTGGCGGCCAAGAGCAGGCGATTGGTGTTCTTCCCCAGATTCTTCCTTTTATGGAACAGAACATCTTGCGCGACATTTTTACGACTTCCTTTAACGTGCGAAACTTTGACACCAACTGGCTGAATGCTGGCAACACCAGAGCTGCTGGATTTTATCGAGTAACCGGATTCGAATGCCCGACGGATGATAATTCAGGTGCCACCAGTGTCTTGTGCGGTGGATGGTACGATTTTGACCAAAATGGAGGCTTTGGTTGGTACGCATTTCGGCCTTACGACTTTACAGATTTGAGCACAACTGGACAGCGTCCGGGTAAGACAAATTACTTGCCAATGAACGGAGAGATGGGTGAAGGCACAAGATATGTTGGTCCATTCTTTAATCGAAACGAGATGGGGTTTGGAGGGATTCCAGATGGCAGCAGTAATACCTTTTTGTTCGGTGAAGTCAAATCCGATACCGAGACCAATTGGATCGGCTATAAATGGTATTATGCCTGGCCTGGCAGTAGTATGATTGCGACGTGGGGTTGGGAATGGTATCCAAACGATTTCGATACTCCGGCAAGTAACCATTCGGGAGGGGTTAATTTCGCCATGGGCGATGCTTCGGTTCATACCATTCAAAAGTCATTCGATCGGACCACTTTTATTTACCTTGGCGGTAGAGAAGACGGCCGAGTTGCCTCGATTGGCAAATAGTCAGTTATTGATTGGAGTTGTTGAATGAAGGCTAAATTTTTGATCGCTGTGTTGATCGTCGCCAGTGGTTTCCTGGTAATTGGATGTGGTAAAGGGCCGGCAGTGATTCCTCCCCAAGGAGTTACCCAAACCGAGTGGCCGAAAGTTGAGACGAAATTGCAAACCAATTCGAATTCTGGAGCTCCGAGTAACGCAGTCGGACAAGGAGCTCAAAAAGTGGGCGGAACCGGGGGAGACAGATCTTCACTCTTGGACTAGTTGCCTAAAATTGATTCGTTTGTTTTCAACTGCGAATTCAGCCCAGAGTCGATGACTCTGGGCTTTTTTGTTGCGCTTCCTTGTTGCGATTCCATTAGGCCGGTGCTTGGAAGTCCTAATCGAGAGGTCCGAGCCAAGGTGAGGACCTAAGGCTCTTGCTCGCACATTTCTTGCAGCCTGAATACCAAGCAAAAAACAACCCACTATTCCGACTCTTCAAGTAGGCCAATTTCAATGGACCAATTTGCCTCATCGTAGTGCCGATTTTGCAACCCCCAGCCCCAAGCGTTTGAGGGTCGACAGTTGAATGGACGCCGGTTCCCAAAGACAAATGAAATTTGCAATACTGTCGCAACCGAAGCCACATTTGTGCCCGAGGAAACTACTACCAGGTCAAAACGTTCAAACCCCAAAAGCGACGCTGACGGGACTCGAACCCGCAACCACTGGATCGACAGTCCGAAACCGGATAGTTCAATTAGTCGGGAAAACGTGGGTCAAATCGAAGCGGCCGGGATTCGTTGCCCCGACGGTTGCCCCCACGAACTCGATTTGGTGCAATTGGAGGACGACCTGCGGGCACAATTAAACGCGGACCAACGGCGGCGGTTGGTCAAACTTTTGCGGGAATCGTCTCGGACTTGGATTTTTTTGATTATTTTGATTAATCAGGGAACCAGGGGTTGTTTCAAAAAATACTGCCGCTAGAATAGGCACGAAACCGGTTTTTTCAACCGATCGTTTGTCGAAATAGATTTGCAATTTTCAGTTATAGAGTCATCCATGAGAAAACACTTAATTTTTGTTTTTGCAATCGCCGTGGGGCTGTCGGTGACTTGGCAGGCCCAAGCGGGAATTATCCTCAATAATAGTCTAACTTCCGCATCAGTTACCGGTAACACTCCACCAGCTTCAGCCGTCCTTACGGGAGCGACGTTTTCCGCGTCCGCTCCTGGTTTTTCTAGTACTACATCAACTGCTTTTTCTAGCACAGCTCTTTCAACCTCATTTAATCAATTCAGGGCTGGTTCCACGAACGACCTTTCCAGCGGCAGTTCCCAGTCATTTTTCACGGCCGGCGCGAACGATACTTACTCAATCAGTGGTGGTTATTTTGTTACCAACGGATATTCACTTTTTAAAGCTACTTTAATTAACGTAACGACTAACGTTACCGTCTTTGACAGCCAACAAGAAAACATTGGTACCATTAATTACGTGCTCGGTGGTGTAGCGGGGAACTTTAGCAACTCACTTCTTGGCAGTCTAAACGGCACTCTCACGTCGGGTAATCAATATCAGTGGCAATCCTCCGCTTTTATCCAGCAATTAGGTGGCGGTGGAGATAACGGTGCAACAGCTCCGGGGGCGACTTTATTGCATATTACTGCGGTACCGGAGCCGACCAGCCTTCTTATGCTAGGAATCGCCGGACTAGGACTCCTACCGATTCGTCGACGCAATAGGTAAGTCTCGATTTCAGTTTGTTATATCTGCAACTTCAACGACCTTGGCCTGACCGGCGAAGGTCGTTTTTTTGTTGGGATCGCGGATGAACAGGGGAGGTTAGCCGATCTGTCGTCGGAGTAGTGTCGGACTTAGATTTTTGATCAATCAGCGAAAACAGAGGATTGATTCAAAAAATGCTCCATCTAAAATTACAATCTGATAATTAGTTTGTTGACCGAAAGTGCATCGAAATAGATTGCCAACCCTTTTTTCCTAACGAGTCAACGATGAGAAAACTCTTGATTTTTGTTTTTGCGATTGCCGTTGGACTGTCGGTGACTTGGCAGACCCGAGCGGACATTGTCAACAATAGTAGTCTAACTTCCGCATCAGTTACCGGTAACGCTCCACCATCCTCAAACACCCTTGCGGGCGCAACGGTTTCCGCGTCCGCTCTTGGTTTTTCTAGTTTCACTTCAACTGCTTTTTCAAGCACAGCTCTTTCAACCTCATTTAATCAATTCAGGGCTGGCGCCCAGTTCGACCTTTCCGGCGGCAGTTCCCAGTCAGTTTTCACGGCCGATGCCAACATTAATTCTTACTCAATCAGTGGTGGCTATTTTGTTAGCGACGGTTATTCATTTTTTCAAGCTACTTTAATTAACGTAACGACTAACGTTACCGTCTTTGACAGCCAACAAGAAAACATTGGTTCCATTAATTACGTGCTCGGTGGCTTAGCGGGGAACGTCAACAACTCCCTCCTTGGCAACCTGACAGGCTCTCTCACTTCGGGTAACCAATACCAGTGGCAATCGACCGCTTTTATCCAAGCGGCTCAGAATGGTGGAGACAACGGGGCAACAGCTTCGGGAGCGACTTTATTTCAAGTTACTTCGGTACCGGAGCCGACCAGCCTTGTCATATTAGGTATCGCGGGGCTTGGAATCCTACCGATTCGTCGACGCAATAAGTAAGTCTCGATTTCAGTTTGTCGTATCCGCAATTTCAACGACCTTGGCCTGACCGGCGAAGGTCGTTTTTTTGTTGGGATCGCGGATGAACTGCAGGCCCGACTAGACACAGGGCAATTGCGAAAATCAGTCGAATTGCTGTCTGGGTAAAGGTTGCCGGGGGCACTGATTTTCTACGTGGTCTTGAGTCCTGCGACCTCACGAAGCCAGTTCATGGATTCGGATGAAAGCCCAAGATACGAAAAACAGGGAAGCCGCCGACATCCCGTTACATGCCGAATTAGCCAACGACCAGCGGGTATGGCTGGAATTCACACGGACGGGACTGAAACAACTGGAAAACGGCGGGGATGTGTTACCCCTGCGGGCAACGGGACCGAAGCTTAAGGCTACCGATTCACTTTTCGACGTTCCAAGACAGTTCGTAAAAATCCTGAACCGCGATTTGTCGGCGGCTGGAATCGCAAAAGCTGACGCTCGGGGACGGACGATTGATTTTCATTCGCTGCGGCATTCGTTCGGTACTTTGTTGAGTACCTGCGGGGTTACTCCCAGAACGGCACAACAGGCGATGCGGCATTCGACCATCGACCTGACGATGAACGTCTGCACCGACCCCCGATTATTGGACGTCGCCGGGGCAATGGACTCATTGCCGTCATTGCCTTTGTCAAATTCGTTGACGCGACCGGGGCGGGAACCCCAACAAGCAACCGGGACCGATACCCGACAAAGTTTCGTTGACCCGACGGTTGCCCCAACTGTTGCCCCAACGTTACATTTCGAGTCAATTCCTGACAAAATGGGGAGTTTGGTGGCGGTCTCAAAAAACGACAAAACCCCGCAAAAAACGTTATTTCTACGGGGTTTGGGGAGCGACGCTGACGGGACTCGAACCCGCAACCACTGGATCGACAGTCCAGTACTCTAACCAATTGAGCTACAGCGCCTCGTTGAAGAATGTCAAAAATTATCCTGAATCACCCAGTTTTGCAAGTCGTAATTGGAAAATCGTTGATTTTCCCGTTTTGAAATCAAATGTCGTCATTTTCGGCTTTTCGATTAACATAATACGACGCTATTTTTCCATTAGTTCGTTTTTTTGACTGTCCTTGAATGTGGTGTATTTGCCCCGCTTCAAAATCCTCAATCCTCAGTTTAAGCTCTGAATTCGATCCAAAAATCAACGGTTTCTCGTCCAGACGGTTTGGCAATCAATGTCCGACTCACGCTCCGATTGCCGATAACTCACTGGTGCGATTTCCAATCTAAAAACCCTTGGAGTCAACTGAAATCGTCGAAAGCCGGCACGCATCGTTATCCGGTGAAAGTTGTTCTGAAAGGGGCTTGAACGATCGCTGAATTCAGTCGATGCCGAATACGACCAGAGCGGCTGGATTGGCCCAATCCGCAAAACCGGCATCTTTGGCGGGAAGCTGTGCTGATTTCGAAAGATAATCGGTTCCGAACGGCGGTGAGGGAGCTTTGGGTCGTATGTTTTTGACAGATCATGGCCGTTCCGGGAGCAGTGTTTTTGGAAACTGCTGGCGTGTCAGGATTTGGTTGCTCCGTTGTTCATTCCCGATTCCCAAGCGGACTAGTTTATATTCGAGGCTACCATGAACCACGTTAACTCCTTTTTACGCTACATCTATCATGAGTTCGGCCAAATCGCTGCGGCAATGGACCCGACTTCCTGGGCGGTCGTCGCGATCGTCGCAGTTTTGCTCGGTTTCTTTTTCCTGCGCGGAAATGTGCTTCGAAGTACCTGAATTCTTGAATCACTGAATTCCTGAATCTCTGAGTCGGCTTGGCACTTCTGCGGATCCTGGTATGGCATTTCCAGCCAGCACCTGATTGGACCCTTTTTCAAAGCTATGGATCGCCCAGTTAGAATCTAGAATAGCCGATCCGAGGGCACGAAACCCAACTTCAAAATTGTTTGTTCCTCTTGCTCGGCCAATTTTGTTTCGCCTTGACGTTGAAAAATCAGCAGCCGGTGGTAGCGCAATGTCGCTTCGCTTTTTTTGGCTTCGACTTGTAGGCGACGAACTTCGGGGACCGGATAATCGGCCCGGTTGAACTGTTGGCCGCAAAGTGCCATTCGGCGAATCTTCACGGCTTCCAAACCCAAATCCACGTTTCTCAATGATTCATCATAGGTGCTGTAAAATCCGGGGTCCTTGCGCTGTGAAACTTGCGAGGGTTGAACGGCGGGCTCAGTGGTCGCAGTTGCATTGGCGGCAACCTTCGGATTCAATTCGATTCGCGACTCGTACAACGGGTTGGATTGATTCCAGACCCCAGTTTTGTCTTTCCATGGCATCTGAGATTGAATGAATCCCAAAGTGTCGAGGTACATCGACGAAATCTGGAGCAATACCAGACAATTGTCGACGGCAGGCAATGCCGCAACGATTTGATCGGCATCGAGCCCCAACTCCAATTGTTTCACGCGATAACGGTATTGATTACATGCCGTTGAATCTCCCTGGTCTTGATGGATCAAGGCTCGGACAGTCAACAAGATCGCAAGAGCGTGCTTGAACGAACGATCGCGTTCTTCGTCAACGGGGAAGGCTGACAATTGCTGAATAAGAATCTCGTATTCCTCAATCTGGAACTCCAAAAAATTGATGGCTTGGGTCAGTCGCTTGGTGGTGGCGCTTGAGGGACTGGCGGCGTTCTGCGTTGGTAATTTCGCTTGATGAGCGAGCTCTCGCGCCAACAAGGCAATGGCGACGGAGGTCTTCCCTTGTGCCGACAACAACTGAGCGTTCTCCCAGCCCTGTACATTCCTGAAAGCCTCGAGCGCGCTTTCAATGTTAGCTTCCGCTAATCGCAGTTCCTGTTTCGCCAGCGCGCGGCAATAGGCCAGCGTATTCAGTTCATTGTCGTCGCGTGAAACATGGTCGGTGAGGAACTCTTTGTAAGAAACCAAGGCCCCAATAAAGTCGCCACTTTTCTGTTGACATTGAATTTTGGCCTGTTGCACTTGTCTCCGAAAATCAACCGAATGATTGGCACCCAGTTTGGCCCAGACGCGATCGCAAATTTGCACCGATTCGGGATCGCCAAGTTCCGCTAATTCGCCGGCAAGTTGAAGCGCCAAAACCAGATCGTCCGAGGTTTGTTCGACCGCTTTTTTCATCCATGGAATGGCCGCAACTCGATCGCCAAATTCGGCTTGTAGTTGGGCTTCCGCAAATTCCCATTTGGCCAGCTCGGATTGGCAGCCCGTCACGAGGCCGAGCGGCAGGCAGAATAGAAGTTTGTGGAAGAGCGTCGGCATGTAATGATTCAGGGTTCAGGGTTCAGGGTTCAGGGTTCAGGGTTCAGTAGTTCAGGTTTCAGAGGTTCAGGAATTCATGGCGCATATTCAAACTACATTCTGTGATCGGCAAAAATCTCAAATGTTATCGGATTCCAAAAACTCCGTAACAGCTTGCAAGATCTCTTTGCGAATAATTTGAACCTGATTTTTGTTGCGGATTTTATTTCCCAGTTCATCGGTAACATAGAATACATCGATGACTTGATGGGCATAGGTCGAAACGCGGGAATTGGTTACATCTAAACCCAAGGCATAGATTTTTTTGACGATTTTGTATAGCAATCCCGTTTTATCATAGGCAAACACATCGATAATCGTAGCGGCATCGACGGTTTGATTGTTAATTTTGACTTCAATTTTAGGCCGGGACAATTGTAAGGCGCGACTTTCCTCTTTTTTCCACACGGACCGGAACCGGGGGGGCGCATCATCCAGCCCCAAGACCAGGTCGAGGGCCTTCTGCTGAATCTCGTCTAATCGTTCCCGCGGCGACTCCAGGAAGTCCCGATCTTCAAATTGAATCCAGTAGAACATCAATGAGTCACCCAGCGGTTTGATATCGGCGGCCCGAATCTGCAAACCGAAACTACTGAGCAAGCCGGTCAAGCGGTAGAAAATTCCTGATCGACGTTTCGCCATTTTGCCGACGCACAATTCATAGAGTGCGGTGCCTGAGACTGGACTTACCCAACAGCAGGCTTCGTCGACGCCAATATTTTTCAATTGCAATAACTGCTGTGCAATCATCTCGGGGGGATGAGTCGTGCAGTAATTGTTCGGGAGAATACGGGCTCTATCGCGCAGCCATTCCTGAGTCTCCTGATCTTCGCCAAACAACGAAACCGCATCATGAATCCGCTGGTAGCGACCCAACACCGAGTCGGCGGAATCGTCGCCCGTCAAAATCGTTTTAGCATGCAAGAACAAATCGGTGACCAGGCCCAATTTCCAGGGACTTAGTACGCCGGGGCCGACGGCTGAAATGTCAGCACAGGTCAACACAAACAACATCGACAACAAAGACACGGATCCCACATTCGAGGCGAATTCCGCGACCAGCGCTGGATCATTGATGTCACGATGAAAGGCCAGATGCGACATGACGAGATGATTTTGCACCAGAAATTTAATGTCTTCCGTCACGTCATCGGGCAGGTCCAATCGCTCGCCAATTTCGGCCGCCATCCGGCAACCCACATCACAATGGTCTTCCGGAAATCCTTTGCCCAAATCGTGCAGTAACAGCGCCAAATGCAACACATTTTTATCACGGATCTGATTATAGGTGCGGCCGACGACGCTCGGGTCATGGGCAAATTCTGTGGCGTTGGCTACGGCCCGCAACGAATGTTCATCGACCGTGTACTTGTGATATTCATTGAATTGCAACAATCCTCTGGCGTGATCAAAACCGGGAATGATTTTGCTGAGCACCTGCATCTCGTGCAATTTGAACAACAGATCGGCCAATCCACTGGTATTGGACAACAGGGCCATAAACCGTCGCGCGGCCTCGTGGGTAAAGGCGATATCCGGGAATTTTAACATCGCGTGACGGATCGAAATCCAGGTTGCATGTTCGATTTTTTTGTCATGCAGACAGGCTAACTGCATCAATCGCAAAACCTGCTCCAAATCCATCTTGACGGTTTTCAATGACGATTTGACCACTCCGATTTGAGTCGGGCCCATCCGAAAATGTTGGTCAATCTGACGGGTGACAAACGGGCCCAACATGCTGGCCGCCGCCCCCTGTTTCCGATTCGTGCTTTTGGATACGAAATGATCACAAATGTAACTGATGCGGCTGGTAAACCGAAAATAATCGCGCATGAAGGCTTCGACCGACAACATCGCATCGTCACCCACGTAACCAAAAAACTCGGCCAGGCGGACTTGCTCATTTCTTCCCAATCCGTCGTTGGCCCGGTTGGCGTGGAAGTGCATTTCGTTACGAACTCGCCACAGGAACTCTTGCGAGCGTTTCAGTTGACTCGAATCCGCGGTCGACAACCCACCCGCTTCGAGAAGCTGGTCGAGTCCCGTCGCCGAATACTGGACATATCCCAACCATCGAATCAAGTGGATATCCCGCAATCCGCCGCGCGATTTTTTGATATTGGGTCGCAGCAAATAGACGGTCTCGCCGAATTCCGTTCGTTCATGTTCGCGCGCGTGAATGATCGCCCGAATCAAGTCGTTCGTACGCCGTTGAGCGATACGCTTGAACCGACCCTGGAAATTGTCAAACAGCTGTTGATTGCCAGCCAAAAAGCGGGCTTCTGTCAGCGAGGAAAAAATATAGGCATCCTTCACGGACAGGCTGCAGGCATCGCGCGGCGTCCGGAGGCTGAATCCCAGCTGCAAGCCCGTATCGGTTATGTCCTGACTTAGGCGCCGCGAGAAGGCCGAGAGCTGTTCGCTGATTGCACCTTGGTACAGCAGCATAAGATCGACGTCCGAGAACGGGGCAATATCCTGTCGACCGCTGCCTCCGAGTAAGACCACCGCGATTTGCGAAATCAAATCCGGATCAATCTCAGCAAGTGCCGTTTGGTACAGCGCCAACAGCACTGCGTCCTGTAGCTGCGACAATGCCCAAGAGACTGCCACACCGGTAGAGCCTTCATCGTGTTGGGCTCGAATCAATTGACGGCCGGCGCGCCAGTCCGATTTGGCCTGCACCACGCTGGCGCGAGCTCCCCCCCAGGCCGTCGTCATTTTGCTGATTAACCTCGAAACCGGTTTTCCGAACTGGTAAACACGTCAAATCATCACGCACGGAAGCACAAGCGTTTTCGCCGGAAAATCTGCGGGACAGATTCACCGTTAAATCAAACATCACACGACATTGCCGATAAACGATGGGTCAAATAAACGAAGCGCATTGAATCGTCAAACCGCATCGGAACCGGTTTCGCCGGTGCGGATGCGAATTACCTCGCTCAAGTCAGTCACGAAAATCTTGCCATCACCCATTTGACCGGTTTGGGCTTTTTTCATGATGGTCTCAATGACTTTCCGCAGTTTATCTTCTGGAACAACGACTTCCACTTTAACTTTAGGAACGAAGTCAATGGCATATTCATTGCCCCGATACATTTCGGTGTGGCCCTTCTGGCGACCGAATCCTTTGACTTCCGTAATCGTCATGCCTTCGACACCACATTCGGTGAGCGAGTTCTTGATTTCATCGAGTTTGAAGTGACGAATAATCGCTTCGATTTTCTTCATTACAGATCTTTCTACTAACACAACTTCGTCGCCGTCGTGGCGTGTTGAAATACGATAGCGCGCCGGCGATTGGCTACAAACCAATCATCCATCGGTTGCACGGCGGACCGCTATTGTAACTAGTTTGTACAAAATTCTAATCGGTGAGACGAGGTTTTTAACGGGTCACGGTCCAAGTCGTTTCCGGTAATCGTGCCCGATCATTAGCGAACCGGGCAAAAACAAACAACAGATCGCTCAAGCGGTTGAGATAGGTCAGTTCTACCGCTAAATCTCGGCCCGTTCCCGACTCGATCAAACCGACCAAGTTTCGCTCGCACCGCCGACAAACCGTGCGGCCATAATGCAAGGTCGCGCCCGCCGGCGAGCCCCCCGGCAAGATGAATTCCTGTAATGGCGGCAACTCAGCTTGGTAATGATCAATCCACTGTTCCAGCTGAATGACACGTTGGCTGGAAAATACCGCCGGTCGCGAGGTCTCGGATTCGCACGCCGCGACCCGACTACCCAAGTCAAACAAATCATTTTGAATCTGGGTTAAATGTGGAACCAGGTCGAGCGACAGCGACTGGCTGATCGCCATGCCGATCAGGCTGTTGGTTTCATCGAGAGAACCACAGACTTCGACGGCCAGATGCGATTTGCTAACGCGGACTCCACCCAACAAACCCGTTTTTCCAGTGTCGCCCGTTTTGGTATAGATTTTCAAATTCGTAAACTCGGCGGTGAAAGGTCATATTGATAAAAATGCTTGTGGGTTCCCAAATGGTCGCGTCGCGAAACAGAATCCGAGCCACGCCGCGAGTTTTCGCGGGTGACCGTTGGCAGACTCTGGTAAATCGATCTACACACTTGGGGCGAAGTTATGTAAATTGCCCACAAATCGGCATGTCGATTGTAACCGTTCGCGTTCCAACTCGTAGACCAGGACTCACGAAATCGATGGCGAAAATTAAATCCTGTGGATTTCTCGTTTATCGCACTGCTCCCACTCGCTCATTTCTCTTGATGCGACATCATGATCGCTGGGACTTGCCGAAAGGACATGTCGACGCTGGCGAATCGAAAATCCAGTGCGCATATCGAGAATTACTGGAAGAAACGGGCATTACCGCCGACGCCATCCGCATGGATGGTCGATTCAAATACAAACAAAGGTATGTGGTCCCAGGTGAACGCTACGGATTAAGTTCGCCGCAAGAAAAGACCCTGGTAATTTACCTGGCTGAACTGATTCAGCCGGTCGAGATCATCGCGACCGAACACATGAGTTACGAGTGGTTCGATTGGAATCCGCCCCACGCGATTCAGGAAAAAACTGTCAACCCATTGCTCGTAGAAGTCAATCGTTTTTGGCAAAACCAGCCGCCTGACTCACTCAGTTAGTGTCAGTCCGGTGACTCGATCGAAGCGGGTTTCGCTGCAGGCAAAGGTCGCGCATTGGCCGTTATAGTGCCAACAGTCCAGACAGTGCGGCGTCCGACAACGCTGACAGATCACCATCTCCAATACAATCTGTTCGCTGCAGATAGGGCATTTTACGTCGGTGACAATGGTCGCTTCACCCTCGTGCAAGAACTCAATCCCCACCGAGTAGGTCATCATCAGGTGGTCGAATAATTCCAAACTCAGGCGTACAAAATCATCCAGGACTTGATAGTCTTTCAGGTAGCCCGGCTTACTGATCGACAGACTTCCGCGATGCAGTGAGACCGCCAGTTGTCGGTCGCCCGTTAGTTGTCGCAACTGTTCGAGTTGCCATTGAACGGCCCGCGAGAGCAGCTTCTGCGCATTCAAAGGTTGATTGGACGATACGTAAAAATTCGTTTGGAACTGTGGGTCTTCATGTTCGACCTGTCTTAACGCACCAAATCCCCAGCGACGACTACCGGTCGGTGTTGTCGATATTTCGACTTTCAAGCGTTTGTCCGGCCAAGTCATTATCAATTCGGTCTGCCGCGAGGCGGAATACCGAAACGATTTGCGATTTTTCAACACGCAGAACGTGCGACCATAATCAAACAGCAAACTCGGATTGCTGAGCAAGTAGCCATACAACACACCACCGGATGACTGTTTCCCGCCATACCTTTTGCTCAATCGAAAATAATTGCGATTCCATTGACCGAGTCCACGAATCACGGAAAGCAAAAATCCGCCGAAAAACAGCAGGCCGCCCAGCACAATGATGAAAAGAATTCCCATATACAATTAGCCCGTCGAATGCTGGCGTGAAGGTGGTTGTTTAGCGAAAATTGGGATCACGATTAATCGGCCTACAGGGTCTTGGCAGAAGCGGGCTTTTCAGTCTTCGGATTGGCTTTGACCATTGCGCCAAAGGAACGATCGATTGAATCGGGTTCCAAGCGATCATCCAACCGATCGCGGGACGTCCGCTCGCCGCGTGCGAAAAAATATCCAAGCGCGGTGGCAACTACGAAAATACCGCCGGCTGCGATCGCCGCCCACCACCAGGGCAACTCTATCCTACCTGGTGTTTTGGCGATCAAGTTATCCGGTTGAGCGGTCGAGCGAGACTTCAGTTCTGCCGATAACTCCGTCAGTTGGCTGTTGGTCGCCTCAAGTTTCTCGCGCGCAGTCAGCAGTTGTGCACCCAAACTATCAGCAATTTCGGTTTTGGACACCAACGCCCGACTTGCCTGCTCCCGTTCAAGATCCAGTTTCTCAGCGAGCGCCATTTGGCCCGTGACATTGGCTTGCAATTGCTGGTTGGTGACTTTCAGTTTGACAAAATCATCGACCAAATTAGCCTCCCCCGTCTGCGCGCCCACAATCGATTGCAGTACCTCCTGATAGGCCTGTTGGCGTGTTTGTTGCAATTGCGATGACTCCAGTTCCACCAGCTTTTGTTTCAAGGCGATCACCTGTTCGGGATCGACAACCGCCGTCGGCGTCGCCATGGGCGGCGATAATATCCGCCAGCCGATCACCGCAAACAACAAGAACTGCATCAACAGCATCGACATCATCGCAACTTCAAAGATTGGCTTTCGATTGTCCACCAGATTCACCATCGGTTGATTGTTTCCATAGGTTTGACCACCGTAACGCGGATCTTGGTTCATGGTTGACACTTTATTGTAGAGGCCCGCAAAGTATTCGAGTTCCGCTCGCCGATATCGGCCAGTTGTCAAAAAAAAACCACCCGTCCGGGCCGTGGTCGATCGCGCGCCGGTCGCAGGCTGGGAGCTGGTTTCAACGGCTGTCGACGCTAATGGAGACAGCCATTGAAACCAGCCCCGATCGTCCGCACACGGGTCAATCACCAGCGCCACATCGAGGGGGCGATTGAAAAAATGGTTACAAATAAACAAATCCATGCCGGAGAGAAAAACGCTCCAGCCCGGATGAGTATGATACCAGCCTACCATTTCCAAATCAGGACGGAAATCTGCTCGCTCGCGCGTGATCTGGCTCCAGGTATCGTGAGTGAATTTGAAACTTCCTTTGGTTGCTTCGTAATGGAGCGCCCGCAAGCAGTCGGTAATTACCACAAAGGGGCGGCCTTCGTCGTCAATCCGCTGCTGGCCCAACATGACCCCGCCGAGTTCGACGCGCGTGTTACTGTGGGCATGTGCCTCCATATCCCGCATCACATCGAGGTCCACGTAGATTCTTAACTCGTCGCTCCCCGGCGAGCCGATTGTGGCGACTGCAAAATGGCCATCTTGATCCGGGCGTTGCGCGCGCTGCGGTTCAGCCTGTTCGAGATTGCCAAATTGGATGTCCATGGAAAACCAGACTACGGTACGTCGACTTCGGTTTTTTGCTTGTCTGCCGCCAACAAGACGAAGTAGCTCTCGGTTTCGCTGTTCAGTTTCACAATATCGTAATTGGGAATCCCTAACGAACCAAGAGTTCGATTGACCAATGGCGAATGACCATCGATCGAACAAGTGGTTTCGGGAGCCAGCGGCTGTTGGCAGTGGGGACAAACTCCGTCCCGTGAACCGACCTTGCATAACGGTAGATCAACGGCTTTTTCCGTCTGACAACTTCGACAGACCAACCGTATCAGATAATCTCGATCCAAGACCAGTGTCCAGGAATCGGCTGAAACATTGTGCACTGCGGCCGCAGCATCAAATAGCATCTGCACCGTCGAATCGGCACCCAGATCAAGTTCTTCAATTTCGTCGTACGTTTCGTGGGACAGGCAATTTTCACGCCGCGGATATTTGGTTTGATAAAACTTGTTGGCCGCACCGTTAAAAACCAGGGCTGTTCCCTCGGCAGCGGGCAAGCCATGCAGCAACTTGAGCGCTTCCTGAACTTGCAGACCGCCGATAATCGAAGCGATGGTCGGAGCCGTCGGTACCTTGCCCATTTGAATGTCTTCCTGTTTCAACAGTGGACAACTGTAGCGCAGCGAAATCAACCGGTAGTCGTTCTCCGTCATCGCGCATTCGTAACAGGCCCCCGCCGGAGGCATGAAAACCTTGGCGACTCCGTTGATCTCCTGAATACCACCGTCAATCCACGGCGTATTGGCTTTCCAGCACAGCCGATTGATCCACAGTCGTGCTTCCCGGTTGTCCACACAACAAATCACGACATCCATATCCCGCACGAGACCCAACCCAATATCGGTCAACACATCGCCAGCGATCGACGTGATGCGACAATCCGGATTCAACTCGATCGCCATTTGAGCGGCGACCGTGGCCTTTGATTGTCCGCAATGGTGAGCGCGAAAAAAAACGGAGCGGGAAAGATTCGAGCCTTGAATTTGATCGAAGTCAATCAGGTAAATATGGCCCAAGCCAAGTAGCGCCAGATTCTTCAGCACCTCATTGCCCAGCGCGCCGGCGCCAACCACCATGATCTTGGCGTTGGCGATTCGGTCTTGGTCCCACCAACCAATCAACCGGAGCCTGGAATAGCGGTCTTCATCGTCAATGATCAAATCGGCGGGCGAGTTGGCGGTGGGGTGTGTCAATAATTTCTCAATTGTAGACGGAAGTCAATTGATATACAGAATATCATCTTGATTGGGTCGATGGTTGTCTCGCTGCTCAATGATCTCGATTCCAGTTTCGAGAATTTCGATTTCCCGCGCTGACAGCGCTGGTCCGGAAACGGGTTGACCCAACGGAACCGACGGGATAATGGACGGTCGAAGTTCGGCCGGCACGATAGTTGTTTTCACGCCGCTGATTCGATCGCGAATGGATCGCGGATCGATGGGAAATTTGAAATCGGTTTGATGTTTCGCCCACAGCGCCGCTTCTCGATTATACGGACTCTCGGAATCGAAATTCTTGTAGCGAATCATTTCCCACAACATGGTACACATTTCACTCAACGTCAGACTCGGAACCCAATGCGTGCCATAGCCACCCAGGCATACCACTCCGTTGTTGGAAATATTCGGATGAAAAATCGGTGTTTGCCAAGCCAGATTCGGAACCATCCGCGGATAGGCGGCACCGAGATCGACAATCAATTCGTGGTGTGAGCTAACCACGATCCGACCACTGGAATCACGTTTAAATCCAGCTCCTTTGAAAGTCATCCGATAACGCTGAGGCGGATCACCGATTGCTTGAAACGAGAAGATCGTACTGTCAACCTGCAATTGGTGGACCGATTGGAAATCGGAATTCAAGCGGCGGTCTCGAGGGGATTTTCGCATGGGGCTCGAAATGAATCGCGGAACAAAATGGATTAACCGTTTAGCAGAGTGGTGACTGGCTCATTTTTGGGCGTTGGGAATCAGGTTTTTATTTTAATCCAGCGCCGAAAAAAATGCGTGCCCCAACGGGTATTGTGACGCCATTCGTACAGTGCCCATGCGCGTGTTGAAATGCCGTATCAGCAGCACAAAATCCGACCCGACAGCAACGAATAGACCGGGCAAAAACCTGACGGCTGTCATCCGGGCCAAACCGACATCAACCGGCCGAATTTATCAGCCGGCCACAATTTCGGGATAGATAATCAGATGGTCGCCGTTAGACACATGGGCTTGGATCAGCGTTTCGGTTTCGTGCAACCGGCGTCCGCCTTCTTTGTGATCGAGACTGTAACTCATGGGCTGACCGTCCGGTCCGACCATGGGTAAGTTCATTTTGGTGATAATATTGGGCAATATCCGTTGTACTGTGACGGTATCGGATACGACTGCTTCGACGGATTTCGCTCCCGTTTGGTCCAAAAATGTGACTTTCGTTCCTTTTTGTTCGGCTGTTTCGGTCATGTGCTTGATTCCCTCGAAAGATAGATAATGTTGAAAACTGAGCGGCCGAAGCCAATTGGGGTGGGGGACTATTCGCCCTGATCCGGCCAATATTGTGACAGAACACTTAAATTTTAGCAAAATCTGGAATCCCGGGGACCACTCAGATCCCAGCAATTTACGCAGGATCGACTGCCAGACCGCCGAATCTGGGAACTGGCCTATAGATCGCCAGCCAGCATGCCATAAACAATCACGTCCTCAAATACTCCCCATTTACGCCGGTGGCGTCTCAGGAGGCCCTCGCGTTGCATGCCGATTTTTTGCAGCACTTTCCCCGAAGCCGGGTTTCGACGGAAATATTGAGCTTGAATTTTATTGAGCGCAAGCTTGGTCAATCCGAACTCAACCACGGCCCGCGCCGCTTCACAGCAGTAACCCTGTTGACGGTATCCTTGTCCCAACCAAAACCCCAACTCGGCGCGTTGGTCGGTTTCACTAATTTCCAATCCGATGGCTCCCATCAATTGATTGGTCTCCGACGCACAAATTGCAAACACGGCCGCCCTCCCCTCGCGCCACGAATCGGCTTGCGGCCTTATCCATTCCGCCCCCTGCCCGGGCGGATAAGGATAATCGATCGAACAGGTATTGAAGGCAATCACTCGGTCGTTGATCAATTTTTCCAATTGTAACGCATCAGCCATTTGAAACGGTCGCAGCAGTAATCGGGGCGTGCGCAAATGTGGGCGAGTATCCTCCGTCTCGCCCTGGCGTTGGGGCGTTGGATTCGACGTTTCAGAGATTGTCAAATCTGAATCGGGATTCATCGGTGAAACAATTCCTGTTCAAGGCCACGATCTGTACTTCAATCGTCCATGCTATGGCCGGTGCTCGACCGCTGTAGGCGGCAAACCGTCTCAATTTGAGGCAGATTGACGATCGATCTACTGGCAGGTGCGGTGGGATCGGTTTTAACGCTTGGACGGCGGAATATCTATCGAAAAAAGTGGCGTGTCTGGCTGGCTCCGCATTTGGCGGTATTCATAACCTAACTTTTCCTGTCGACCTCGGCACCACCAGTCATTTTCCTTTTCCGACTGACCGAGGTCAACTCCTGACCCGAGACAGACCATGAGTAACTCCGATCGCCAACCGATGGATGGCTCCGCCCCGCAAAACCGACCCAGCAATGGTTTCGACTCCATCGCCGATTCGAAATTGGCTCGGCATTTACAAACTTGGAAGTTTGGCGAGTTTGAATTAACGGAGGCGGTTCGGCCCGCCCCGGGTTCCGATATTAAACCCACACAAGGCTATCGTCACGAAGTCTATGTGGACGAAGAAACAAACGCCAAGGTTCCGGTCGTAATGGCGGCTGCCAATGCGCAGCGCCTGTTTCCGCTGTTTATCGATTTGATCCAGAAACTCGGACCCGTTGTGGATGTCGTATTGGAATCGAGTCACGCGGGAAACAACGGCGAACATGTCGACATGTATCGCGAGTCCATTGACATGCCGGTGTTGACCAGCATCTTGATGGATTATGAAGATTTGTTGCTCCATGATGGCTGTACCGGGATCGCCGTTCTCAATCCGAACACGCCCCAGGAAGTTCAATTCGAAGAGCACAAATTGTTGATCGTCTACGGCAGCCCGTTGGAGCAGTTCGAGTTTGTCCTCGAGTCCAACGGAGTCAAAGAAAACCAACAGATGAAACTGATCACGGAATCGGAACATATCCATTCATCGACCGAATCCTACGCACTGCGTTTCCATCAACTCCGAACTGAACTGGGATTGGATGGCAACCAGGACCGCGAGAAATACGAAACAGAAAATACTGGCGACACGTACGAAGAAAATTTTGACGAATCGCACGATGAAGCCTATGGCGAATCCTGCGGCGACACCTGGCGCGATTCCTACGGCGACGACAACTCTAGCGGCGGATTGTGCTAACTCAAGCCGCCGTAGAAACTATTCAGTTCGGACTCTTGGACCTGCGTTAATTGCACCGGATCCCGTTCACTGGCGGCGTGATTTGCGTTGGACGAGTTCCTCAATCCGACCGCGATCCTATTGATCGCTGCAATAATCCTGCGTCCCCGATATCGGCGATGAGGCCAATGCCGGATATCTTGTTGGACGTGCACTTGAGTACGGCATACTGAGCTGCGGGGACACCTCTGACGGTTGATTCTGGCCAATCGAAAACCCGTGCACGACTCTATCATGGACTCGCCGCCAGCGGGAGGTGGTCTTTATCTTTCGGGAAGGTAGCCAGTCAGTTGTGTTTCCGATCGAGACAAGCCCGACGGAAAACTAGGATTCGCTTTCACCGCACTCCTCATCGCTCATCATCAACTCAGCGCGGGCCAAGCCGACTCAAGAATAATCGCCATTTTCAGATCGTCCGCGTGATCGTCCGCGTGATCGTCCGCGTCGCGAGATCGTCCGCGTAGGGTCGCGTGATCGTCCGCGTAGGGTTGCCGGATTTTGCTAGCGGAATCCGGCAACCCTTCGCGGATTCGTCTTACGTAATTCCTAGCCAGCAAACTCGGAAAGCACTTAATCTGACGGCAAGCAATGGATCGAAAAACGCCTTGGTGTGGCACCAATTTTCGTTCCTTGGGGCGTTCCTTGGGGTGGCACCATTTTTCGTTTCCAGTTTTCGTTTTTGAGTGCCGGTGGGCACGGCAGTCATTAGCCCACAGTGTAAATCGTGGGTTCGGTTCCCGAGAATTTTCATCCAGCCCCGAATAGGGGCAACAGATTCTGCAAGTTTACTGCCGCCCCTATCCGGGGCTGAGGTGATGTTATTGTCTCTCTTCCCACGGTTTACACCGTGGGCTACGAACTAACGCCACTATCGCGGCTAAAAATAAAGGACACTCGCTTCGCGCGTTGAACATAGCGAAAGAGTCCGCGAAGGGTTGACGGATTAGGAGAAAAGAGTCCGCGGACTTTCGCGGCAACCCTTCGCGGACTTTCGCAACCCTTCGCGGACTTTCGCGTTACGGACACGGTTCTCTCTTTTTTTAATGGCGTGTTCGTTGACGAATTTCCGTTTAACCTTTCGAAGCGTCGATCTATTTTCGCCGCCGCCGCCGGGGGGACAAAACAGTCGATGCGGCAACGGCAAACAGCAAACAAGTTCCCGGTTCCGGTACCGCTGACGTCGTAAAGATCATATTCACCGGCGTGGAATCACTAAAAAAAAGGTCTCCACCTGTACCAAGTGAAAAATCCACAGTATCGCCGCTGGCGAGTGACAGGCCGTTCTGCGAAAACGTCCCGCCCCCTGTTGTGCTTGGAGTTTGAAATAGTTGCGAAACGATGTTGCTATTTAATAAAATGTGGGCGTCCGTGTTTCCGGAATCACCGGTGAAATACTCAGCAAATAGATTGTAGATGTTGGATGTCTGCGCGGTAAACCGCAAAACCGCGAATTGACCGCCTGGGCCACCGTGGAGAAAAGTTTGCCCCGGTTGAATCCCATTTTGTGCGAAAGTCGTTATCTTGCCGAATGCGGGTGCGCCCAAAGACAGATTAGTGCGCCAAGCGAAACCATTTGAAGAGGTCGCGTACTCCAAATGTTGAACAAAGCTCCCGCCAAGAACCGTCGTGTATCCGTAACTCCAGACCCCGTTGGGATTGGATACATTGGGAACAAAATCCGCGTTCGCATCGTGAATTAATTGCCCCTGTACCGTCGAAGAGCCACTGTACATCAAAACTAAACTCAGCGCATAACAAACTAACTTGCATTGGAACATGAAATTGATCTCCTGGAAAAATATGTTTCGTGAATCGTCGATTGATACGGTTAACTCGTTTCAATCAACGTGGCAAACTCAGGTTCCAACTCACAGGGGTTTTCGCGGCAGGAAAAATTGGCAATTTCCGGATTTTTCCAAAAGTCGCATCTCTTCGATGCGTTCGGGGCCATTCGACTCGGTTTCAAAAGGAATTCTGTTTGGACTATGCGACCAGAAAACTTCCAAACTTCGCTGCGATTGGCGAAGGCACTGATTTTCAACGTCGTTTTGGTAAGATTAGCCCATCCGGTACCCGAGACGTTGTTTCCTTCCAGCGAGTTTTCCAGTGACCAGCGACGATCCAGAAAACTCCGAGTTCGACGAGCCGAAAACGTCGATCGAGCATGGCGGGAGGCAAGAACCCGATGCACTCGATGCCGGGTTGGCGGCGGCTTTCGCATCTTCCGTTGATCACGGTGACTTGGTCGAAGCCGAAGCCGAGCCCGATTTAATTGGGCAGTTGATCAACAATCGATTCCGGCTCATTTCCAAAATCGGTCAAGGCGGCATGGGAACCGTCTGGCTGGCCGAACAAATTGAACCGGTCCGACGGCAGGTCGCTTTGAAACTCGTACGGCATGGCCGCGATTCGCGTTTGGTGTTGTCCCGGTTCGAAGCGGAACGACAGGCGCTGGCAATTCTGGACCATCCGAATATTGCCAAAGTATTCGACGGTGGAGTCACCGAATCCGGCCTACCGTTTTTCGTCATGGAGTTGATTCGCGGAACTCCCATCACGAGATATTGCGACGCGCTCAAACTCTCGCTGCCGAAACGGCTGGAGTTGTTTGCCGATGTCTGTTCGGCCGTGCAACATGCGCACCAGAAAGGAATCATTCACCGCGACATCAAACC